>NZ_CP134499.1:2562101-3202627 GCF_031764535.1 Pseudomonas sp. SG20056 | reverse complement strand
GGGGTGATGTTCTATGTGTTGCTGGCCCTGCGTGCGCGGCTACGGGAGATGGGCTGGTTTACTGCGCAGCGCCCGGAGCCGAATCTCGGCGAGCTGCTGGATCTGGTCGCTCTGGGTAGCGTGGCTGACGTGGTGCCGCTTGATGCCAATAACCGCATCCTGGTGCATCAGGGCCTGGCGCGGATTCGTGCCGGGCGGGCGCGGCCGGGCCTGCGTGCGATTCTCGAAGTGGCCGGGCGTGATCATCGGCGCATTACCTCCACCGACCTGGGTTTTATCCTCGGCCCTCGCCTGAATGCCGCGGGTCGGCTGGACGACATGGCACTGGGCATCGAGTGCTTGCTCTGCGAAGACGAAGCCCTGGCCCGTGATATGGCCGTGCAGCTGGATCAGCTCAATCAGGATCGCAAGGCCATTGAGCAGGGTATGCAACGCGAGGCCTTGACCCAGCTCAAGGACCTGCCGTTGGAGGACATGCCCTTTGGTCTGTGCCTGTTCGAGCCGGACTGGCATCAGGGGGTGATTGGTATTCTCGCTTCACGGATGAAAGAGCGTTATCACCGTCCGACCATCGCCTTTGCCGATGCCGGCGATGGTGTGCTGAAAGGTTCGGCACGTTCGGTGCCGGGTTTTCATATCCGCGATGCGCTGGATGCGGTGGCCGCCAAGCACCCTGAGCTGATCAGCAAGTTTGGCGGGCATGCCATGGCGGCTGGGCTGTCACTTCCGCAGGCGAATTTTGCCGCCTTTGCCGCAGCCTTCGATGCCGAAGTGCGCCGTCAGCTGTGTGAAGACGATCTGACCGGTCGTTTGTTGTCCGATGGCGCCCTGTCCATCGAAGAGTTCCATCTGCCGTTGGCCAAGGAGCTGCGCAATGCCGGGCCCTGGGGTCAGCATTTTCCCGAGCCGCTGTTTCATGGCGTATTTCAGTTGGTGCAGCAGCGCGTGGTTGGCGAGCGGCATCTTAAAGTGGTGCTGAAAAGTGAATGCGGCAGCGTGCAACTCGATGGCATCGCTTTTGGTGTGGATCGCGATATTTGGCCGAACCCGACGGTGCGCTGGGTCGAGCTGGCCTACAAGCTGGACGTCAATGAATACCGTGGGCAGGAAAGTGTGCAGCTGCTGATTGCCCATATCAGCCCGCGCTGATTGGCTAGCTCTGCGGTGCGGGCGCGGCTGAGCCATCGGCCATGGCTCGCTCACTCAGCTCATTCCAGC
This sequence comes from Pseudomonas sp. SG20056, assembly GCF_031764535.1. Lineage (NCBI taxonomy): Bacteria > Pseudomonadati > Pseudomonadota > Gammaproteobacteria > Pseudomonadales > Pseudomonadaceae > Pseudomonas > Pseudomonas sp. SG20056. The sequence goes on along the minus strand of NZ_CP134499.1, from coordinate 3,201,409 downwards.
GGGCGAGAAATTGCGGTGGCTGGCTGACACGCTGTGGCGATTTGGCCAGAAACACCCCGTGGTTATTGAAGGAGTACACCGGCAGCAGATCGCCACGCTCACTGGCCGGGCGGATGCGCGGGTCGAGGTTGTCGAGAATCAGCGGTTGCGCGCTGGCGCTGGGGTAATAGGCCAGCACCATATGCGCCTGGTTCTGCTCCAGCGCCTTGACGAAAGTCAGGCGCAGCTTCTCGCTTGGCACGCCCATGCGCACCAGGCTGAAGTATTTGGCGATGGCGAAATCTTCACAGTCACCTTGGCCCAGGCTGAGTGTTTGTGCCGGTGTGGCCCAATAATCGTCGGCTCCCCAGGCTTGCTGGTCACTGACAAAACTCACTGAACGGTTGATGAAGTGGTTGACCCGCTCCAGCTGGGTGCGTTCGTTATCGCTGGCTGAGTTGTCGAGCAGGGTGAGCCAGCTGGCCAGGCGCGTATCGCTGAGCGCCGTAGCCAGAGCGCTGTGCTGGATAGTCGGCGCATCAGCCACCAGCACCGGGCTGAATAACCAGCAACTGGCAAGCAGGCTGCGCAGTAAGCAGTGAGCTGGGCGATTGGCGCGTTGTGGCATGGCGCGAAGTCTCCGGCGTCGGCTCTTGATAGCCTTTTGCCGTTGCTGAGGTTGGTGTCCGTCATCCTATCGGCGTCAAATATAGATCGACTATCGGCAGAATGTGATGGTGACCACTATTTGACATATTTGCAGTCCTATAACCGGCAAAAAGCCGACGAGTAGCCGGTTTTCCTGGCTTTCACGTCCGTTGGCAATCTTTCGAAGCACTCTGGCGTTAGGTGACGAGAAACCTCCGTCTCTAGAATCAGTCTGTGTGCTTGCACAACTATTTTTAGGGAGAGCGCTTGATGATTACCCGTGGCTTGCTTGATCAGTTGTTGAAATCCGGTCAGGACCTGATGCAGCAGAAATCTGCCGGCAGTTCCGCTAGTGGCTCGGCCGGTGGCCTAGGCGGCGCTCTGGGCGGCTTGCTCGGTGGCGCTGGCAAAGGCGGTCAAGGTGGTGATCTCGGTACTCTGCTCAAAGGTGCGGGTGGTGGCGTGCTGGCAGCCGGTGCGCTGGGCATGCTGCTGGGCAACAAGAGTGCGCGCAAGATGGGCGGCAAGGCGCTGACCTATGGTGGCCTGGCCGCGCTTGGCGTGGTTGCCTACAAGGCCTACAACAACTGGCAGGCGCAGCAGGCTAATGCCCCGCAGGGCGAGCCACAAACTCTGGACCGGTTGCCGGCGCCGCAGGCCGAGTTGCACAGCCAGGCAATTCTCAAGGCTCTGGTCGGTGCGGCCAAAGCTGATGGTCATGTTGATGCCCGCGAGCGGCAGTTGATCGAAGGCGAGCTGGTCAAGCTCACCAATGACGCTGAATTGCAGCATTGGCTGCAGGCCGAATTGAATAAGCCGTTGGACCCCGCTGAAATCGCCCGCGCCGCTAGTACGCCGGAAATGGCCGCAGAAATGTATATCGCCAGCGTGCTGATGGTCGATGAAGAGCACTTTATGGAGCGCGCCTACCTGGAAGAGCTGGCTCGTCAGCTCAAGCTCGATCCGGCGCTAAAGGCCGAGCTTGAGGCCCAGGTGCGCCAGGAGCTGGTGGCGAGCTGATAGGGCGTAGCGGCCATCTGCCCAGGGTTGTGGCCGCTAGCTGGCGGCCTGCCTATAATCGGCGCTTTTCCTCGCTATGGATGGATGCCCGATGCGCCGCAACTACACGAATTGCCTGCTGAGTCTGGCGCTGGTTCTTTTCAGCGCCATCGCGCAGTCCGCGCCTGATGTGACGCTGACTCAAGTGCAGCTGGCGCAGGTGCAGGTGTTTCGCGCCAGTACCGATCTGTTTATCCACCGGGGTGAAGGCGGGCATACGGAACTGGCAGCCAAGGTGCAGGCTGATCTGAGCAAACTGCGTGAAAGCCTGGCGACTTTGCAGGCACAGCCGCTGACCGACTCAGCGCGTTTGGCGATGGAGCAGTTGCAGTCACCTTTGGCAGCCTTTACCGCGTTGGTCGAGCAAACCCTGGCCTATAACCCCAGCGAGCCGGATCTGCCGTGGGAGTTCAACTTCCAGTACAGCAAGGCCCAGCGCGAGCTGGTTGCGGCCCTTGAGGCGCTTGAGCAGCAACTGCTGAAAGGCCAGGCGCAGCCATTGTCTGCGGCGGATATGCGTTTGCAAAACCTGCCAGCCAAGGTGCAATACCTGGCGGCACGCTACACCGCGCGGGCTTATGTCGGCGATATCGAGACCCTGCCCGAGCAACAGCAGCACTACCTGAATCAGGATATCGACGTGCTGGCCAAACAGGTTGATGGCGAGCTTGCCAGCCTGGCGACTGAGTTGACCGGCGAGCAGCAACAGCGTTTGCAGCGTGCGCTGACGCGCTGGAAGTTTATCTACTCGCGTCTGGTCGGCTACAACGACAACCTGGTGCCGCTGGTGGTTGAGCGGCATGCGGCCGAGATGGCGGACCAGTTACTGCGTCTACGGGCTAAATAAGCCTCAGTGCTTGTAGGCCGAATGGAACACCGCGCAGTTCTTGCCGGCATGTTTCGCCTGGTACAGGGCCTGGTCGGCCAGTTCCAGGGCTTCGGCCAGGTTGCTGCTGTCCAGCGGCCAGAGTGCACCGCCGATACTGCAGCCGACCATGACCTGATTGTTGCCCAGATCAACCGGCGCACTCAGCGCCGCCAGGGTGCGTTCGGCCACCAGTTGTGCCTGCCCCAGGGCTTCGCCGCTGGGCACTTGCAGGACCATCAGAAACTCATCACCGCCCAGGCGTGCGACCAGATCACCTTCGCGCAGGCAGCTGCGCAGGCGTACCGCCACTTCACGTAGCAGCTGGTCGCCTGCGGCATGGCCGAACTGGTCGTTGATCGGCTTGAAACCATCCAGATCCAGGTAGAACAACGCCAGGCAATTGCTGTTGGCCTGGCTGCGTTGCTGCGCGCGCGGTAGGTAGCTTTCCAGGGCGACACGGTTAGGCAGGCCGGTGAGCGCGTCGTGGTGGGCAAGGTTTTCCATGGCGCCGAGAGCGTTTTGCTGGTGGGTCAGGCTTTCCACCAGATGGCGAATAGAGTTGCTCAGGATTTCGATCTCGCGGGTGCTTTTCAGCTCGGGAATCACGCTGATTTCACCGGCGCTAAGGCGGTCCGCCGCCTCGGCAATCTGCCTCAGAGGGCGGGTGAAATAACCCGTCACCAGCCAGCCGAGCAGGGCAAACAACACCGCCAGGCCGCTACCCCACAGCAGGATGTAGCGTGTGGTCTCGCGCGCCGGGGCATAGGCCTCGTCCAGTGGCTGGCGGGCGATCACCGTCCAGCCCAGGCCCTTGTAATCCATATGGCCATGGCTCAGTGCCAGGCCGGTGAGGTACTGCTTGCCATCCGGCCAATCCTGCACGGCCCAGAGGTCCTTGCGTTGCGCCACTTCATTGAGGGCTGGCAGGTGCAGGCGCTGGCCGATCATTTCCTTGGGCGCCAGGAGGATCGTGCGGTCCTGGCCAATCACGAAGAACTCGACATTGCGGCGTTTCTGGATCGGCTCAAGGATGGCCTGGCGCACTTCGTCGGCCCATGACCAGGACAGGTGCGAGGCCAGCACGCCCACCAGGCTGCCGTTCGGGGCAAATACCGGCAGGCTGATGTCGACGAATTTCATTGCCTCGCCCGTTGGGTTGGGCAGCAGTTTGGCCAATAGCACGGCTTCATGCACATCGCCGATAAATACGTTTTTCTGTGCTTCGAGGAAGACCGGGCGCTGGCCGATGCTGGCGCCCTCAAGCACGCCATCGCTGGAGGCCAAGACCGTGCCTTCGGCGTCGGTAAAGCCGATCCAGGCAATGCTGGGGAATTCGCTTTGCAGGCGGTCGAGCAGCACGCGTACCTCGACGATATCGTCCGGTTGGCTGAGTGCACGCAGTTTGCCTATCACTTGGAGCATGGAAGCACGGCTCTGCATGTCGCGATCCAGGCGGTCAACCATCATAAAAGAGGCTTCAGCGAGGTCGCGGCCGACTTCCTCGCGGATACGCTGGCTGGCGTCGTGGCCAATCAGGGTGCCGAGCAACCAGCTCAAGCTGGCGACCAGCAGGGCGATCAGAATGGCGAAACGACTACGCAGGCTGTGCGATGAACTCATAGCACGATGGCTCCTGAGGGTGGGCAGGCAATGTGCAGGTGCGCTGGAGTATAGTGCGCCGTTGGTCTGCCCTGCTGTGTGCCAGCGCCAATTGCGGGCTGCAAGGGCTGATTCGACTGGGGTATACTCGCCGGCTTTTCCGAAAGTTTGACCTACGAGTGCTGCCAGCCATGGAAATCAACCCGATCCTTAATAGCATCAAGGACCTGTCCGAGCGCACCCAGACCATTCGGGGGTATCTTTGACTACGATCAAAAGCATGATCGTCTGGTCGAAGTAAACCGCGAACTCGAAGACCCCAACGTCTGGAACAAGCCCGAATACGCCCAGAGCCTGGGCCGGGAGCGCGCCACGCTGGCGCAGATAGTCGAAACCATTGACGATCTGACCGGCAGCCTGGCCGATTCGCGCGACCTGCTCGATATGGCCGTCGAAGAAGACGATCAGGGCGCGGTCGACGACGTCGCCGCTGAAATCGAACGCCTGCGCGAAATTCTCGAGAAGTTGGAATTCCGCCGCATGTTCAGCCACGAGATGGATCCGAACAACTGCTACCTGGACATCCAGGCCGGCTCCGGCGGTACAGAAGCGCAAGATTGGGCCAATATCCTGTTGCGCATGTACCTGCGCTGGGCCGACAAGCGCGGCTTCAGTGCCGAGATCGTCGAACTGTCCGAAGGTGAAGTCGCCGGTATCAAGGGCGCCACCGTGCATATCAAGGGCGAGTACGCCTTTGGTTGGCTGCGCACCGAAATCGGCGTGCACCGCCTGGTGCGCAAGAGCCCGTTCGACTCAGGCGCCCGTCGCCACACCTCGTTCTCGGCGGTGTTCGTGTCGCCCGAGATCGACGACAAGGTTGAGATCGAGATCAACCCGTCTGACCTGCGCATCGATACCTATCGCTCTTCCGGCGCCGGTGGTCAGCACGTGAATACCACCGACTCGGCGGTGCGTATCACCCACGTACCGACCAACACCGTGGTGGCGTGCCAGAACGAGCGCTCGCAGCACGCCAACAAGGACACCGCCATGAAAATGCTGCGGGCCAAGTTGTACGAGCTGGAAATGATGAAGCGCAACGCTGCGTCTCAGGCCCTGGAAGACTCCAAGTCGGATATCGGCTGGGGTCATCAGATTCGCTCCTACGTGCTTGATGACTCGCGTATCAAGGATCTGCGTACTGGCGTCGAACGCAGCGATTGCCAGAAGGTGCTCGATGGTGACCTCGACCAGTACCTAGAGGCCAGCCTGAAGCAGGGCCTTTGATCCGTACCCGCCGGAGTGAGTTCGACTCGTTCCGGCCAGTAACCCCTTTGATTTAGATGCCAGGCAGATAGACGACCATGAGCGACCAACAACTCGATCAGAACGAACTGCAACAGGACGAAAACAAGCTGATTGCCCAGCGCAAGGAAAAGCTTGCTGCCATCCGTGAGCAGGGCAATGCCTTCCCCAACGACTTCCGCCGCGACAACTACTGCGCCGACCTGCAGAAACAGTACGCCGAATCGAGCAAGGAAGAGCTGGCCGAGGCGGCCATTCCGGTCAAAGTGGCTGGGCGCATCATGCTCAACCGTGGCTCGTTCATGGTGATTCAAGACATGACCGGGCGCATCCAGGTCTACGTCAACCGCAAGACCCTGTCGGAAGAAACCCTGGCCGCGGTGAAAACCTGGGACATGGGCGACATCATCTCCGCGGTTGGCACCTTGGCCCGTTCCGGCAAGGGCGACCTGTACGTGGAAATGACCGACGTGCGCCTGCTGACCAAGTCGCTGCGCCCGCTGCCGGACAAGCACCACGGCCTGAGCGACACCGAGCAGCGCTACCGTCAGCGCTACGTCGACCTGATCGTCAACGAAGACGTGCGCCAGACCTTCCGTGTGCGTTCGCAGGTCATCGCGCATATCCGCAGCTTTCTGATGAAGCGCGACTTCCTTGAAGTGGAAACGCCGATGCTGCAGACCATCCCAGGTGGCGCAGCGGCCAAGCCGTTCGAGACTCACCACAACGCCCTGGATATGCAGATGTTCCTGCGTATCGCCCCGGAGCTGTACCTCAAGCGTCTGGTGGTGGGTGGCTTCGAGAAGGTCTTCGAGATTAATCGCAACTTCCGTAACGAAGGCGTCTCGACCCGGCATAACCCTGAATTCACCATGTTGGAGTTCTACCAGGCGTACGCCGACTACGAAGACAACATGGACCTGACCGAGGAGTTGTTCCGCGAGCTGGCTCAGCTGGTACTCGGCACCACCGACGTGCCGTATGGCGACAAGGTGTTCCACTTCGGCGAGCCGTTCGTGCGTCTGTCGGTGTTCGACTCGATCCTCAAGTACAACCCTGAGCTGACTGCTGCCGACCTGACCGACATCGACAAGGCCCGTGCCATCGCCAAGAAGGCCGGCGCCAAGGTGCTGGGTTTCGAAGGCCTGGGCAAACTGCAGGTGATGATTTTCGAAGAGCTGGTCGAGCACAAGCTTGAACAGCCGCACTTCATTACCCGCTATCCGTTTGAAGTTTCGCCGCTGGCCCGCCGCAGTGATGATGATCCGAGCGTGACCGACCGCTTCGAGCTGTTTATCGGTGGCCGCGAGATCGCCAACGCCTACTCCGAGCTCAACGATGCCGAAGACCAGGCCGCACGCTTTATGCAGCAGGTGGCCGACAAGGACGCCGGCGACGACGAAGCCATGCACTTCGACGCCGACTTCGTCCGTGCGCTGGAATACGGCATGCCGCCGACCGCCGGTGAGGGTATTGGTATCGACCGTCTGGTGATGCTGCTGACCAATTCACCGTCGATTCGTGACGTGATCCTGTTCCCGCACATGCGCCCGCAGGCCTGATGTTGCTAAGCCGCCTCCGGGCGGCTTTTTATTACCTGGCTTTTTATTGTCGGCAGATGGATTATTTTTGCGATTTACTGACTAAGTCATTAGTAATCTTGAATAAACGACAGAGGATCGTCTTGCTGTGACAGTCAAGCCCGCCCAAGAAAGCGCCACCCTGGTGGCCAACGCCGTCGCTGAGAGCGTGCAATACCAAGGCCGCAAAGCCAGCCGACAGGGCAGCGAACAGCGCCGCCAGGCCATTCTCGACGCAGCCATGCGCATTATCGTGCGTGAAGGTGTGCGTGCAGTCCGCCACCGTGCAGTGGCCGCAGAGGCCGAAGTACCGCTGTCGGCAACTACCTATTACTTCAAAGACATCAACGACCTGATCACCGATACCTTCGCTCAGTTCGTCGAGCGCAGCGCGGCGCATATGGGCCAGTTCTGGAGCAGTACCGAAGGACTGCTGCGTGATCAGGTCAGTCGCCTGGATGGCAGCGCCGAAGCGCGCCGGCGTCTGGCCAATGAGATAGCCCGCTTGGCCGTGGAATACGTGCGCCAGCAGTTGCTGACCCGTCGTGAACACCTGCTGGCCGAGCAGGCCTTTCAGCAAGAAGCTTTGCTCAACCCGCGCCTGCACGGACTGTTGCGCGCCCATCGGCAGATTCTGCTGCAAGGCGTGACGCACTTCTTTGAGGTGCTGGGTTCACAGCAGGCGGAGCAGGATGCCAAGCTCTTGACGGCGATTATTGTGCGCATGGAGTATCAGGGCCTGCTCGACGGTGTCGATCATCTGGACAGTGAAGAGATGTTGGCCATGCTTAAACGCTATATGCATCTGGTACTCGGGCTGTAGCCCGTTAAATCCGTTCACAAGGAGAGCTGAATGAAAGCCTGGCGCGCGCTGCTTGCCGTGTCCTTCCTGCTGCTTGGTGGCTGTCTGGTGACCTTCAAGGACCCGATTCCCGCCAATGAAGCAGCCCCGATTCCCTTGCTCGGCGAGTGGTCGCGCAAGAATGAATGGGGCGAGCAGCTGTATCTGCAGATCACCCGTGCCGGTTCCAACGTCTACAAGGCGCGGGCCTATGTCGACAGCCTGGATAACCTCGACAGCGTTGAAGAGTACGGCTTTACCGTGGCTCACCATGGCCGTCGCTGGTACCTCTCGGCCGGCTTGCCGAAAAGCCTGGGGGCAAACTTTGCCATCGCTGGTTTCGAGTTGACCACCAACAATGAGTTGGTGATCTACAACCTGGATGTCGACCGGATCCTTCAGGAGTTGGAGCAGGGCGCATTGCAGGGCGAGGTGATTGATGGCGCTGAAGGCGATGGTGTGCTGATCAGCAGCCCGCTGGAGCAGGTGTTCAGCTACCTCGACGATCAGGCCAATTCGGATGTATTTATCGAAGTCGCGCGTTATCAGCGGGCGGGCGACTAGTGGGTGATGGGGAACGCATGAACAGTCATACCGGGTTGGACGATTATCAGTTGATCGTACGTGCGCTGTCCGACCGTCTGGTCGATGCGCAGACGCCGATACGCGTGCTGGACGCGGTGAAATGGGATGACTCGATCCGCAGCGAGTTTCTCAAGCACAAGGGCAAGAAGCTGCCCGCCGTCGACCATGCCTACTATGCCAACCGGCCGCTGCCCTTCGATGCGTCGGCAAAGAAGCTGGAATTCCAGAATATCGAGCGCGACATCACCCGCCAGCTCGGTCAGTTCAACCCGGTGGGCAAGATCATGCGGCGCATGTGCCGCGAATACCGCATGGTTATTCGCATGCTTGAAGCGCGCGGCACCGAGGACTTTGGCCTGATTAGCCAGGAGCTCTATGGCGCGGCTTCCGACGCCTTCCATGCTGGCGACCCGACTCTGGCTGACCTGGGGCTGATGTTTTCCGACTTCCTCAATAACATCGACAAGCGTGGTGACCTCAAGGATGAAGCCAAGACTCTGACCGCCAAGGAGGCCGTCAGCCTGCTGCAACATCGTCTGAACAAGGTGTTTGGTGAGGAGGAGAGCACCATTCGAGTATTCGAGTCCGACGGTATTCTTGCCGATGCGGCCGCCGGCGCTGATTACATCAAGATCCGCGCCGATGCGATGTTCAATGAGCGCGATGTAAAAGCCCTGGAAGTGCACGAGGGCCTGGTGCATGTGGCGACTACGCTGAACGGCCTGAATCAGCCGATCTGCACCTTTCTGGCCAAGGGCCCGCCCTCGTCCACGGTGACCCAGGAAGGCCTGGCGATTTTGATGGAAGTGATCACCTTCGCCTCTTATCCAACCCGTCTACGCAAGCTGACCAACCGCACCCGTGCGATTCATATGGCCGAAGAAGGCGCGGATTTTCTGCAAGTGTTCGACTTCTACCGCGAACAGGGCTTCAGTCAGGAAGACAGCTACAGCAACGCCAGCCGCGTGTTCCGTGGTTCCACCCCCAACGGCCTGCCTTTCACCAAGGACCTGTCCTACCTGAAAGGCTTCATCATGATTTACAACTACATCCAACTGGCCGTGCGCAAAGGCAAGCTGGAGCAGATTCCGCTGCTGTTCTGCGGCAAGACCACCCTGGAAGACATGCGCACCCTGCGCCAGCTGGTGGATGAAGGGCTGGTTGTTGCACCCAAGTACCTGCCACCGCAGTTCAGTGACCTCAATTCGCTGTCGGCCTGGATGTGCTTCTCCAACTTCTTGAACCACCTGAGCCTGGATCGGATTGAAGCCGACTACGCCAATATCCTCTGATGGAATAATCCCCGCTGTAGGGCGTAGGAGCGGGCCATGCCCGCGAGCCCTTTTACCTGTATGACCTATCGCGGTCATGGACCGTTCCTACAAAACCGAGTCCCATCCGGGTAGCTTTAGCCGTATCGCCAAGGAGCCAATATGCCCAGCCATCAACTCGACTACGAAATCCTTGGCGCCTCCGCGCAGAGCGTGGAGGTCATTCTCGATCCGGGCGAAACGGTGATTGCCGAAGCCGGCGTGATGAATTACATGACCGACGGCATCCGTTTTGAAACACGCATGGGCGATGGCGCGGCAACGGGTGTGCTGGGCACGCTGTGGGGCATGGGCAAGCGCATGCTGACCGGTGAATCGCTGTTTATGACGCACTTCTCCAATGCGGGAAAAAAACCGGCGCGTGTGGCCTTTGCTGCGCCGTACCCTGGCACCGTGGTGCCGATTCAGCTGGCGGAGCACGGTGGTACGTTGATTTGCCAGAAGGATGCCTTCCTCTGCGCCGCCTATGGCACGGCGGTCGGCATCAGCTTTAACAAGCGCCTGGGTGCCGGGTTCTTTGGCGGCGAGGGCTTTATCCTGCAGAAGCTCGAAGGCGACGGCTTGGCCTTTGTCCACGCAGGCGGCACGGTGATTCGCAAGGAACTGAATAACGAAACCCTGCGCCTGGACACCGGTTGCCTGGTGGCCTTTACCAGCGGCATTGACTACGACATCGCCCTGGCTGGCGGTCTGAAAAGCATGCTGTTCGGCGGCGAGGGCATCCTCCTCGCTACGCTCAAGGGCACTGGTACGGTGTGGGTGCAGAGCCTGCCGTTCTCGCGCCTGGCCGAGCGCATCTATGAGGCGACATTCAAAGCCCGCGAGGAAGTACGCGCCGGCGGCAAATGATGCGGCAATCTGGGCCTTTGCAGGCGTGAGTGTTTGCTGCAAGCTGCGCCGCCTGTGCTTAGCCCGCTAACTGAAAAATCCGAGAGTCTGTTATGAGTGAAGTAAACCCAATCCCGCTGATTCTTACCGGTATTGGCAGCATCTGCGCCACGGTGGCTGTGCTCGGCTATTACGGCTACCTGCATATCGCCAAGCCGGAGGATGCGTTGCTGCTGTCCGAGTTCACCATGCTCAAGACGGTGCCGGGTGAGGACTATAAGGTCTCACTCAAACCGGCCAGCCAAGTCGCCCAGTGCATTGATGGCGTACTGGTGATGTTTGACCTGGAGCAGAAGGGCCTCAGCGGCGTACTGGTCGATCGCCGCAAGCAGGCTGTGCGCTGCAACGAAGGCCAATAACCTCAGCCCGCCTGCTTCTGCTGTTCACTAAGGCGCTGTAAATGCCGGCGTGACAGGGCGAGGAAGCGCGGTGTGAGGCCGATGTCTTCATACAGCGGGTCGCCCTGTTCATCGCTGGCCACCACCTTGCTGCCCTGAACGTAAGGCAGGCTGGCCTCCAGCTCATCAAGTGCCGCGCCGAGTAGTTCGCCCAGCAGTTCTTCAACGTGGTGCTTGGGATACATCTCCTGCAATGCCGCCAGACGCGCTGCGGCTTCCAGATCCAACCTTATCTGATAAGGCGTTGCGCTCAGCCGCCCCTGGGCATTTTCCTGCCAGTGCTGAACAAGCTCGCGAATCTTCATGATTGCCTCGTGTCTGTTCTATGCCCGCCGATTCAGTCTGGGCGGGCTTGCTTAACTAAGACTAGTGCCTGCCCCGATAAGTGCGGCCGCAGCGTCGCGCACTTGTAAGAAGTTGGCGCGCTGGGCACTCTGGAGACAGGATCAGCGGAGGCAACACTCATGGCAGAAATCGACGCGCGTCTGCGCGAGGACGTCCACCAGCTCGGCGAACTACTGGGTAACACCATCAGCGTGCAGCATGGCGCCGCTTTTCTCGACAAGATCGAGCGCATTCGCAAAGGTGCCAAGGCCTCGCGCCGTGGCTCGCAGGAGGGAGCAGAGCAACTCAGTGCAACCCTGAACCAACTGGACGATGACGAGCTGCTGCCGGTGGCGCGGGCGTTCAACCAGTTTCTCAACCTGGCCAATATCGCCGAGCAGTACCACCGCGTACGCCGCCGCGCGCCGGGTGAAGCGCAGCCGTTTGAAGACAATATCCTCGCCGACCTGCTGCAGCGGTTATCCAGCAACGGCCACAAGGGCGAGGCGCTGGCCCGCCAGTTTGGTCGCCTGGATATCGAACTGGTGCTGACCGCGCACCCCACCGAAGTGGCGCGGCGCACCCTGATTCAGAAATACGACGCGATAGCTGAGCAGCTTGCTACCGGCGACCACAGCGATCTCTCGGCGGCTGAGCGTGAGCAGGTCAAACAGCGCCTGCAACGGCTGATTGCCGAGGCCTGGCACACCGAGGAAATCCGCCGCAGCCGGCCCAGCCCGGTGGATGAAGCCAAGTGGGGCTTTGCGGTGATCGAGCATTCGCTCTGGCACGCCATTCCCAATGTGCTGCGCAAGGCCGGCCAGGTGTTGCACAATGCCACCGGGTTGCACCTGCCGCTGGATGCCGCGCCGATTCGCTTCGCCTCTTGGATGGGCGGCGACCGTGACGGCAACCCGAATGTCACCGCAAGCATTACCCGCGAAGTGCTGCTGCTGGCGCGCTGGATGGCGGCGGATCTGTACTTGCGCGATGTCGATAACCTGGCTGCCGACCTGTCCATGCAGCAGGCCAGTCCCGCACTGTTGGCGCGGGTGGGCGAGAGTGCCGAACCCTACCGCAGCCTGCTCAAGCAGCTGCGTGAGCGTTTGCGTGCTACTCGCAGCTGGGCTCAGGCCGCGCTGCATGAGCAGATCCCCGCATCCGCAGCCGTGCTGCAGGACAACCGCGAGCTGCTGGATCCGCTGACCCTGTGCTACCAGTCGCTGCATGAATGCGGCATGGGCGTGATCGCCGATGGTCCGCTGCTCGATTGCCTGCGCCGCGCGGCGACCTTCGGCCTGTTTCTGGTGCGTCTGGATGTGCGCCAGGACTCCAGTCGCCACGCCGCCGCCATGAGCGAAATCACCGATTACCTCGGCCTGGGCCGTTACGCCGAATGGGATGAAGAGGAGCGCCTGGCGTTTCTACTGCAAGAGCTGGAAAACCGCCGGCCGCTGCTGCCGGGGCATTTCAAGCCCAGCGGGGAAACCGAAGAGGTGCTGGCGACTTGCCGTGAAGTGGCGCGGGCGCCGGCGGCATCGCTGGGTTCCTACGTGATTTCCATGGCCGGCGCAGCCTCCGATGTGCTGGCGGTGCAACTGCTGCTTAAAGAAGCCGGGTTGCAACGACCGATGCGCGTGGTGCCGCTGTTTGAAACCCTCGCCGATCTGGACAACGCCGGCCCGGTGATCAGTCGGCTGCTGGCGCTGCATGGCTACCGTGCGCGATTGCATGGGCCGCAGGAAGTGATGATCGGTTATTCCGACTCGGCCAAGGACGCCGGCACCACTGCGGCGGCCTGGGCGCAGTACCGTGCCCAGGAAACGTTGGTGCAGGTGTGCCGTGAGCAGCAGGTCGAATTGCTGCTGTTTCACGGCCGTGGTGGCACGGTGGGGCGCGGTGGCGGCCCGGCGCATGCGGCGATTCTGTCGCAGCCGCCTGGTTCGGTGGCGGGGCGTTTCCGCACCACTGAGCAGGGTGAAATGATTCGTTTCAAATTTGGCCTGCCAGATATCGCCGAACAGAACCTCAATCTCTACCTGGCAGCAGTGCTGGAAGCCACCTTGTTGCCGCCGCCCAGCCCGGAGCCGGCCTGGCGCGAGTTGATGGACAAACTGGCCAGCGATGGCGTCAGCGCCTACCGCGCGGTGGTGCGTGAACACCCGCAATTTGTCGACTATTTCCGCCAGGCCACGCCAGAACAGGAGCTGGGTCGTCTGCCGCTGGGCAGCCGTCCGGCCAAGCGCCGCGAGGGCGGTGTGGAGAGCCTGCGCGCGATTCCGTGGATCTTTGCCTGGACCCAAACCCGCCTGATGCTGCCAGCCTGGCTGGGCTGGGAAGCGGCGCTGGACAACGCCTTGCAGCGCGGCGAAGGCGAGCTGCTTGGGCAGATGCGCGAACACTGGCCGTTCTTTCGCACCCGTATCGACATGCTGGAAATGGTGCTGGCCAAGGCGGACGAGTCCATCGCCCAGTTGTATGACGAGCGTTTGGTCGAGCCAGCCCTGCGCCCACTGGGTGAGCATCTGCGCGGCCTATTGTCGCAGGCGGTGGTCGCAGTGCTGGGTTTGACCGGGCAGTCGCAGCTCTTGGCGCACAGCCCGGAAACCCTGGAGTCGATCAGTGTGCGCAACACCTACCTGGACCCGCTACACCTGCTCCAGGCCGAGCTACTAGCACGCTCCCGGCTGCGCGACAATCAGGCCGACAGCCCTCTGGAACAGGCCTTGCTGGTCAGTGTGGCGGGAATTGCGGCGGGGTTACGTAACACCGGCTAGGCGTATTGCATAGGGAGGAGGGGGCTTTCGCTGGTGCATATGTAGTGCGCTGGCGAAAGCACTACCTTTCAGAGGTGGTCGCAGGTGTATCCGACTTTCGGTGGCTTGTGCGCTATGGGTGCGCTGTGTATCTTGAGCGGCCTTTCGGCACTCTGGCCCAGTTTGGCAGCGCTGCTTGAACAATTCTGAGATTGGCCCCACGAGGCGAGTCCGACGATTTTTACTTAAATCTTGAGGAGCACATCGATGCGCGTGATTTTGCTGGGGGCGCCCGGTGCCGGTAAAGGTACCCAAGCTGGTTTCATCACCAAGAAGTTTGGTATTCCGCAAATCTCCACCGGTGACATGCTGCGTGCTGCGGTCAAGGCTGGCACTGAATTGGGCCTGGTTGCGAAAAGCGTGATGGACAGCGGTGGTCTGGTCTCCGATGACCTGATCATCAATCTTGTCAAGGAGCGCATCGCCCAAGCCGATTGCGCCAATGGTTTCCTCTTTGATGGCTTCCCGCGCACCATTCCTCAGGCTGAAGCCCTGAAGGAAGCCGGCGTGGTCATCGACAACGTGGTCGAAATTGCCGTTGATGACGAAGAAATCGTCGGCCGTATCGCGGGTCGTCGCGTGCACCCTGCATCGGGTCGCGTCTACCACACCGAGCACAATCCACCGAAAGTCGCCGGTATTGACGATGAAACCGGTGAAGCGCTGATCCAGCGTGACGACGATAAAGAAGAAACCGTACGTCATCGCCTGTCGGTCTACCACTCGCAGACCAAGCCGCTGGTGGACTTCTATCAGAAGCTCGCTGCCGCTGACGGCACGCCGAAGTACAGCGCCATCGCCGGCGTTGGCTCGGTCGACGAGATCACTGCCAAGGTGCTTGCTGCGCTCAGCTAAGCCTTGCTGCATTCAGCCAACGGCCCGCTTTTGCGGGCCGTTGTCGTTTTTGCGGTTGGCGCGCTGGACTCGCTGAGCGTCGTTCATGGAACAGTAACCTTGCTCGCCTAAGTTAGCATCGGTTTGGTCTATACCAAGATGGACTGGTCGTAGGCATAAAGCCTTTACTTTTACGAAGGAAGAGAGCGCATTCAATGACCGAGAAAACAGCAAAGAGTGCCATCTGGTTGGGCCTTGCGTTAGCGCTGGTGGGGAGTCCTGCGACCTTCGCCGAGACTCCGGCGAAGCCCAAGACCGATTGCAGCGTTGCCGAGTTCACCATGGGGCTGCGCTTCCAGCAGCAATCGGCGGAAGTTCAGGCCCTGCAGCTGCAGGCGTACAACATCGCGACGCTGAAGCTGGATGCGGCAGTGGCCGCAGCGAAAGATCCGTCCAAGCTGGCCATCGTTACCGACCTGGATGAAACCGTTATTGATAACAGCGCCCTGCTTGCGCGTGATCTGGCCAACTGTCACACCTATGACGCCTGGGACACCTGGTTGCCTTGGGAGCGTGAAGGTACCCCTGCGCTGATTCCAGGTGCGAAGCAATTTCTTGAGCACGCCGACAAGCTCGGGGTGACCATTCGCTATATCTCCGATCGCGCCGATGAGCAGAAGAAGTACACCCTGGCCACGCTGAGCAAGCTCGGGCTGCCGCAAATCTCTGAAGACAGTGTGCTGCTGCTGGGGCCGCCCAAGGTGGAGCGTCGCGCCATCGTCAGTGCAGATCATCAGATCGTGTTGCTGCTGGGTGACACCCTGCATGACTTCGATGGACGTTTCCGCAAGACGCCTCTAGCCGATCAACGCGCTACCGTGGCAGCCGAAGCAGGCAAATGGGGCACCGAATGGATCGTCTTCCCCAACGCGAGTTACGGCACCTGGTCCAAAGCGCCGTTGCAAGGTTGGGATGCCAAGACGGTTATCCAGCCCTGGTAAGCACGCTTTAGTCAGGCAGCAGCGGGTCTGTTCGGGCTCGCTGCGGGCTTGTGGTGCTGTGAGTTCGCTCGCGTGACAGGCGCGGGCGACAGTGATTGCGCTGGAAAAAAAAGCCTCAAGCCGGTCTAATGCCCGTCCATTTCGTCACCTGTCCAAATGCAATGACCACTCTCCTGGCCCTGGATACCGCCACCGAAGCCTGTTCCGTTGCCCTGCTGCATAACGGTCAGGTGCTCAGCCATTACGAAGTGATTCCGCGTCTGCACGCCCAGCGTCTGCTGCCGATGATCAAGCAGTTGCTGGCTGATGCTGAGGTGCCGTTGTCGGCACTTGATGCGATTGCCTTTGGCCGTGGCCCGGGCGCTTTTACCGGCGTGCGGATTGCCATCGGCGTGGTGCAGGGCCTGGCGTTTGCCCTGGAGCGTCCGGTGTTGCCGGTGTCCAACTTGGCCGTATTGGCGCAGCGCAGCCTGCGTGAGCATGGTGCGCAGCAGGTGGCCGCAGCCATCGATGCGCGTATGGATGAAGTCTACTGGGGCTGCTACCGCGCCGAGCAGGGTGAAATGCGCCTGGCTGGCGTTGAAGCCGTCTTGCCTCCGGAGCGTGCCTGTCTGCCGGGCGATGCCGGTGGCGACTGGTTTGCCGCCGGCACAGGCTGGGGCACCTTTGCTGCGCGTATTCCGGTTGTGGTTACTGGGCAGGATAACGCCATGCTGCCGCATGCCGAAGACCTGCTCAGCCTGGCGCGTTTTGCCTGGGCTCGCGGTGAGGCAGTGGTGGCTGACCTGGCGCAGCCGGTTTACCTGCGTGATCAGGTGGCCACGCCCAAAGCTGCGGTTTAAATCGGCGGGGTATCGGCGCACCTTCTGTCGCGGATATTGCCGCGTTGCACTGCGCTTGATTGCCAAGCCGGTCTACGGCGGCTAAATTGCCATCACTTGTGTCCATCGTTGGCTAAGCAAGCCGAGCAGTAACTGATGCGTATCGACGGTTTTACGTCCTCTTATTCGCCAGACCGCAGTGCCCGTCCGGGCTCTGCGGTTACGCCATTTCGCGAAGCGCAGCGCGAGATAGAGGAACGTCGTGAGCAGCCAGCATCTCCCGCCAGCACCCAGGGTTTTGAACAGGTTGCCCAGACGCGCAAGGTCGAAGCCAGTAATGCCAGCAGCGACAGCCTGCCATCGCGCCTGCAAGACCAGCTGTATCAGCCCCCGCTAAACAACCGCGCCGCCCAGGCGTTGGCCAGCTACAGCTCAACCGCCAGTTTCGCCAGCGAGACGGATGCCCAGCAGGTGCTGGGCCTCGATCTTTACGCCTAGTTAATGTTGCCTTACTACCTCGGTTGCCCGTCATGGAGCGAGCCCGCCTGGCGCAGTTTCTTGTATCCGGAGAGCAGTCGCAGCGCTGAATTTTTGCCGTTGTATGCCCAGGTGTTTAACGCCGTTGAGGGCAATACCACCTTCTACGCTACACCTTCCGTCGATACCGTGGCCCGCTGGACTGAGCGCATGCCGGCGCATCTGCGTTTTTGCGCCAAGCTGCCGCGTGAGATCAGCCATAACGGCGATCTGCGTGACCAGCTGGGTGCCACTGAGGATTTTCGCCGTTTGCTGGCGCCGCTAGGTAAGCGGGTCGCGCCGTTCTGGTTACAGCTGCCGGCGAGCTTTGGCCCGCAGCGTTTGGCGGAGCTGAACGCGTTTATCGAGCCCTGGCAGGCCGAGGAGCTTGCCGTCGAGGTGCGTCATCCGGCGTTCTTTGCCAAGGGTGAGGAGGAGCGCAGCCTTAATCGCCTGCTACATGGCCGTGGCATTGAACGTATCTGCCTGGATTCGCGGGCGCTGTTCAGCTGTGTATCCAGCGCACCGGCCGTATTGCATGCGCAGGCCAAGAAGCCACGCCTGCCGCTGCGCCCCACGGCCTTTAGCCAGGCACCGCAGCTGCGCTTTATTGGCCATCCCGAGTTGCTGGCCAATGATCCGTTTATGGCGCCATGGCTGGACAAGGTGGCGAGTTGGATCGAGGAAGGTCGCACGCCTTACGTCTTTCTGCATACCTCGGATAACCGCCTGGCACCGCAGCTGGCGCAGCGCTTTCATCAGCAGCTGATGCAGCGTCTGCCGGGATTGCCGGCGTTACCACACATACAGCTAGAGGATGAGGTCGAGCAGTTGGGCCTGCTTTGAGCCTGCCTAAATGCCCGGAGGTGCTTGATCAGCGTTGCGCGAGCAGCAGGTCCGCGGCCTGACCACTGCTGCCGTCGGCGAATTCGAAGCGGCCGAGTTGGGCGATTTCGTCATAGGCGCCCAGGGCAATCTTCACGTCGCGTGCTTGCAGGTCGATGGCGCTGACCCCGGCCTCACTCAGCGACTGGCTGGACTGTCGGCCCTGAGCATCGAAACGCAACAGGCTCAGGCGCTCGAAGATCGCATCCTGGCTGTCGATACGGCCATCGCCGTTATCATCGTATTTGCGCAGTTCGGCAAAGCCGTTGGCTGCGCCATTCTGGTCGCCGAACAGCTCGCGGCCATCATCAATGCGGCCGTTGCCGTTGCGGTCATAGGCAAGCAGGGCATCGTCACCGGTGGGCACGCTGATCTGGTCGAGCTTGCCGTCGGCATCCAGATCGAAGCGTACCGAGCGGGCCAGGCCGCTGGTGCTGAAGCCGTTACCGGCCAGATCGAGCACCAGTGGATCGGTTTTCTTCGGTTCGGCGTTGATGTTGACGTTCAGCTCCAGCTCGCGCTGGGCGGCCATTTCCTGAAAGTCGCTGGCCTGGGCGGTGACAGCGGGCGGCTCGCTGGGTGTTTCCGGCGCCTTGGCAGGCGCTTCGGCTTCCACCTCATCGGGCATCAGGGTGCGCCGCAGAATCTGATAGTCCAGCGAGGCGCGCTTGCCTTCATCCAGCGTTTCGCTGATCGAGCTGGTGTTGGCGGCCGTTGGCGCGGCGCCGCGTGGGGCGGAAATCACATCAAACATGGCGAACTCGGTGCGGCTGGAAGCTGCCGGGTCTGGCAAAATGCCGCTCAGGCAGGTTATCGGCCGCTGCGACGGTCAATTGAGTGATTTTTGAGCACATTTTCTGATGAGTGATGAGCGGCTAATAGCCAGAATTCGTATGCAAGCCCTGGCTCCCCACCTGCAGTCGGCGGCTGAAGCCTGGGCCGCGCGCCTGGCTTTACCGTTGGAAGGCGACAGCGAGTTCGCCTTGCAATTGGGCGAGGGCGGCTTGCAGCTGGTGGAGCTTGGCCCGCAGGCACCGGGGCCGGTGAAAGTGGATTTTGTCGAGGGCGCGGTGGCGCATCGCCGGCTGTTCGGCGGTGGCAGCGGGCAGATGATTGCCAAGGCGGTGGGCGTGCAGCCCGGGGTGCGCCCGACGGTGCTGGATGCCACGGCTGGCCTGGGGCGCGATGCCTTTGTGCTGGCCAGCCTGGGTTGCCGCATGACCTTGATCGAGCGCCAGCCGCTGATTGCCGCGCTGCTGGAAGAT
Organism: Pseudomonas sp. SG20056; assembly: GCF_031764535.1. NCBI lineage: Bacteria > Pseudomonadati > Pseudomonadota > Gammaproteobacteria > Pseudomonadales > Pseudomonadaceae > Pseudomonas > Pseudomonas sp. SG20056. The sequence continues at coordinate 3,181,866 of NZ_CP134499.1, read as the reverse complement.
GGCCTGGCGCGCGCCGCGCTGGACCGCGATGTGGCGCCGATTGCCGCGCAGATGCAGCTATTTAATGGCAATGCCATCGAGCTGATGCGCGCCTGGCAGGGTGAGCAGCCGCAGGTGATCTACCTCGACCCGATGTTCCCGCACCGCGACAAGAGCGCGCTGGTGAAGAAAGAGATGCGTCTGTTCCGGCCCTTTGTTGGCGATGACCTGGATGCGCCCGCGCTGCTGGAAGCGGCGTTGGCGCTGGCCAGTCACCGGGTGGTGGTCAAGCGTCCGCGCAAGGCACCGCTGATTGAAGGCGCCAAGCCGGGCTATGCCCTGGAAGGTAAATCCAGCCGCTACGACATCTACCCGAAGAAGAAGCTGCAGCCAGCCAGCGAGTAGGTTTGCAGCTTGTTCACGGGTTAGGTGCCGCATTGCGTCGATTGGGTTGAGGCACGAAGCCCAACACATTCAGCGTCCTGGCGTTGGGCTTCGCAAGCTCAACGCCAACCTACGAAGCTTAATCGGCGAGGAAAGCGCGTAGAAACACTTCGACTGCATCGCGCACATGGGCTTCGGCCTCAGCGCCTTGCAGCGCCTCCCCGCAGCCGATCAGCAGGCGAAAGTTGGCGCCGCCCTTGATCAAACAGAAGAACTGATCCGCCGCGCTCAACGGGTCGGGTACGCGCAGCTTGCCGCTCTGGTCGGCGCGGCGCAGCAGTTCTTCCATGCCGTGCAGCACGCGCTGCGGGCCCGCCTCGTAGAACATCCGCGAGAGTTTGGAGTCCTGCGCCGCCAGGCTCACCATCACCCGGTGCAGTTCCACCGACTCACGGCTGTTGATCAGCTCATTGAAGCCCCGGCCGATATTCAGTAGCAGTTGTGCCACCGGCACTTCGTCGTTCAGCTCGAACAGCAGCTCAGGCAGTTGCTCCTCGCATTTGGACTGCACCGCAGCGGCAAACAGCTTCTCCTTGTCGGTGAAGTGGCTGTACACCGTGAGCTTGGAAACCCCGGCTTCCGCGGCAATCGCATCCATACTGCTACCGTCATAACCATTGCTGAGGAATAGGGTCTTCGCCGCTTCCAGAATGGCTTTGCGCTTGGCCAGGTCTTTGGGGCGGCCGGGGCCGCTGGTTGGCAACACTTTGTTTGGCATTGGTCGTTTTTAATACTGGACTAGTGAGTTTGCTATTTTTACTATACCCGCCAGTATAAATATTCAAAAGCCTCCACAAAGGTTAGTCATCATGTTTCGTCATGCACTGTCTGTTGCGTTGCCTGTCAGTCTTATCCTGTTGCTTGCTGCCTGCGGCAATGGCGAGCCCGCCAAGGTCGCCGTGCGCCCGGCCATGGTGGTGCAGCCACAACTGGCTGGCGAACTGATGGATGCCTACCCCGGTGAGGTGCGTGCGCGCCTGGAGCCGGAGCTGGCGTTCCGTATCGGTGGCAAGGTGGCCAAGCGCCTGGTCGATGTCGGCGCGCGGGTGAAGAAGGATCAGCCCCTGGCTGAGCTGGATCCGCAGGACGTGCGCCTACAGCTGGAAGCCATCCGCGCCCAGGTGGCAGCGGCCGAGGCCAACCTGCAACTGGTGCGCGCCGAGCGTGATCGCTACAAGGCGCTGCTGGCACGCAACCTGGTCAGCCGCTCGCAATACGACAATGCCGAGAACACCTACCGTTCCGGTGAAGCGCGCCTGAAACAGGTGAAAGCCGAATTCAACGTGGCCAACAACCAGGCCGGTTACGCCGTGCTGCGTGCGTCCCAGGACGGCGTGGTAGCGCAGCGTATGGTCGAAGTCGGTCAGGTGGTCGCCGCCGGACAAACCGTGTTTACCCTGGCTGCTGACGGTGAGCGTGAAGTGCTGATCAACCTGCCGGAGCAAGCCTTCGAGCGCTTCAAGGTCGGTCAGGATGTGGCGGTTGAGCTGTGGTCGCAGCCGGATCAGCGCTTCCCCGGTCGTATCCGTGAGATGTCGCCGTCGGCCGACCCGCAATCGCGCACCTTTGCCGCTCGCGTGGCGTTCGTGGAAGGCAAGGTGCCGGCCGAACTGGGCCAGAGCGCCCGCGTCTTCATTGCCCACAACGGCGACGTGCCGCTGGCCGTGCCGCTGTCGGCAGTCACGGCCGAGAAGGGCCAGCCCTATGTCTGGGTGGTCGACCCCAAGGATTCCACCCTCAAGCGCACCGACGTGCGCATTGGTGCCTACGGTGAGAAAACCGTGCCGGTGCTCGAAGGCCTGCAAGCCTCCGACTGGGTAGTCGCAGCCGGTGGTCAGGTGCTGCGTGAAGGCCAGCAGGTGCGTCCGGTAGACCGCGACAACCGTGCGGTGCAGCTGACGGCCAAGGCCGACCTGACGGTCGAGGAGTAAGCCCGATGGATTTCAACCTATCCGCCTGGGCGCTGCGTAACCGCCAGATCGTCCTGTACCTCATGCTGCTGCTGGCTGTGGTGGGGGCTATTTCCTACACCAAGCTGGGTCAGAGCGAAGACCCGCCCTTTACCTTCAAGGCCATGGTGGTGCGCACCAACTGGCCAGGGGCGAGCGCCGAGGAAGTCTCGCGCCAGGTTACCGAGCGCATCGAAAAGAAGCTGATGGAGACCGGCGACTACGACAAAATCGTCTCGTTCTCGCGTCCGGGTGAATCCCAGGTGACCTTTATTGCCCGCGATTCGATGCACTCTGCCGACATTCCCGATCTGTTCTATCAGGTGCGCAAGAAGGTCAGCGATATTCGCCACACCTTGCCCCAGGGCATTCAGGGGCCGTTCTACAACGACGAATTCGGCACTACCTTCGGCAATATCTACGCCCTGACCGGTGAGGGCTTCGACTACGCCGTGCTCAAGGATTACGCCGACCGCGTCCAGCTGCAGCTACAGCGGGTCAAGGATGTAGGCAAGGTTGATCTGCTCGGCCTGCAGGACGAGAAGGTGTGGATCGAGCTGTCCAACACCAAGTTGGCGACCCTTGGCCTGCCACTCGCTGCCGTGCAGCAGGCGCTGGAAGAACAGAACGCCGTGGCCGCTGCCGGCTTCTTCGAAACAGCCTCGGATCGCGTGCAACTGCGCGTCACCGGGCGTTTTGAAACGGTCGATGAAATCCGCAATTTCCCGATTCGCGTGGCCGACCGCACCTTCCGTATCGCCGATGTGGCCGAGGTCAAACGCGGCTTCAATGATCCGCCCGCACCGCGCATGCGCTACATGGGTGAGGATGCCATTGGCCTGGCGGTTTCGATGAAAGCCGGTGGCGACATTCTGGCACTGGGTGAGGCGCTGGAAGGTGAGTTCGCTCGCCTGCAGGAAACCCTGCCGGCCGGCATGCAGCTGAGCAAGGTGTCCGATCAGCCGGCAGCGGTGAAAACCGGCGTTGGTGAGTTCGTTCGGGTGCTCACCGAAGCGGTGATCATCGTGCTGCTGGTGAGCTTCTTCTCCCTCGGCCTGCGCACCGGTCTGGTGGTGGCGCTGTCGATTCCGCTGGTGTTGGCGATGACCTTTGCCGCCATGTACTACCTCGGCATTGGCCTGCACAAGATTTCCCTCGGCGCGCTGGTGCTGGCGCTGGGCCTGATGGTGGATGACGCGATCATTGCCGTGGAGATGATGGCGATCAAGATGGAGCAGGGTTATGACCGCATCAAAGCGGCCAGTTATGCCTGGACCAGTACCGCCTTCCCGATGCTCACCGGCACCCTGATTACTGCTGCCGGCTTCCTGCCGATTGCCACTGCGCAGTCGGGCACCGGCGAATACACCCGCTCGATCTTCCAGGTGGTGGCAATTGCCCTGCTGGTGTCGTGGATCGCCGCCGTGGTGTTTGTGCCGTACCTCGGCGCCAAGCTGCTGCCCGATCTGGCCAAGCTGCACGCGGCCAAGCATGGCGGCAGTGCAGACGGCCATGACCCATACGGCACGCCGTTCTACCGGCGCGTGCGCACAGCGGTGGAGTGGTGCGTACGTCGGCGTAAAACCGTGATCGTGCTAACTATCGCGCTGTTTGTTGGCTCCATTCTGCTGTTCCGCTTTGTGCCGCAGCAGTTCTTCCCGGCCTCCGGCCGTCTGGAGCTGATGGTCGACCTCAAACTCAGTGAAGGTGCGTCCCTGGCCGCCACCGAGGAGCAGGCCAAGCGTCTGGAGAAATTGCTCAGTGGCCATGAAGGCATCGACAACTTTGTCGCCTACGTCGGCACCGGTTCGCCGCGCTTCTACCTGCCGCTGGACCAGCAACTGCCGGCCGCCAGCTTTGCCCAGTTTGTGGTGCTGGCGAAAAGCATCGAAGACCGCGAGAAGATCCGCACCTGGCTGATCGAGGTGCTCAACGACGAGTTCCCGACCTTGCGTACGCGTATCTCGCGTCTGGAGAACGGTCCGCCCGTGGGCTATCCGGTGCAGTTCCGCGTCTCCGGCGAGCATATCGACGAGGTGCGTCAGTTGGCCCGTCAGGTGGCCGACAAGGTGCGCGAGAACAGCCATGTGAGCAACGTGCACCTGGACTGGGAAGAGCCGAGCAAGGTGGTGCGCCTGAACATTGATCAGGAGCGTGCCCGCGCCCTGGGTGTGAGCACCGCTGATCTGTCGCGCTTCCTGCAAAGCTCGCTGACCGGCTCGCCCGTCAGCCAGTACCGCGAAGGCAACGAGCTGATCGAAATCCTCCTGCGCGGCACCCTGAGTGAGCGTCAGGAACTCGGTCTGCTGCCGAGCCTGGCGGTGCCCACCGACAATGGCCGCAGCGTGCCGCTGTCGCAGATCGCCACCCTGGAGTACGGCTTCGAAGAAGGCATCATCTGGCACCGCAACCGTCTGCCGACCGTCACCGTGCGGGCCGATGTGTATGGCGCCGAGCAGCCGGCCAGCCTGGTCAAGCAGATCCTGCCGACCCTTGAACCGGTGCGTGCACAACTGCCGGACGGCTACCAGCTGGATGTCGGTGGCACCGTGGAAGACTCCAGCCGTGGGCAGAAGTCAGTCAACGCCGGTGTCCCGCTGTTTATCGTGGTGGTGCTGACTCTGCTGATGTTGCAGCTGAAAAGCTTCTCGCGCTCGGCCATGGTGTTCCTCACCGCACCGCTGGGGCTGATCGGTGTGACCCTGTTCCTGCTGATCTTCCGCCAGCCGTTCGGTTTCGTCGCCATGCTCGGCACCATCGCCCTGTCGGGGATGATCATGCGTAACTCGGTGATTCTGGTCGACCAGATCGAGCAGGACATCGAAGCCGGCATGGACCGCTGGCACGCGATTATCGAAGCCACCGTGCGGCGCTTCCGCCCCATCGTGCTGACTGCCCTGGCGGCGGTACTGGCGATGATCCCGCTGTCGCGCAGCGTGTTCTTCGGGCCGATGGCCGTAGCGATCATGGGCGGTCTGATCGTCGCCACCGCGCTGACCCTGCTGTTCCTGCCGGCGCTGTATGCGGCGTGGTTCCGGGTCAAGGAAGTGGAAGCGAAACCAGCCTGAAGCGGTGGTTGCTGATGTGAAAAAGCCAGGCCCAGTGCCTGGCTTTTTTATGCCTTTCGGATAGGGCGTTTGCTGGCCAGCTGTCAAAAATATGCAACTACCTGCAGCTGCGCTTGAGCAGGTTATGCAGCGATTACAGTCTGTTACAGAGGCGTGCAGAGCGTTTCGGCGAATTATCTGCTTACGTTTCGTCGTTTTTGTTTGACATATTTTACGTATTTGCCAGACTGCGCGACCTTGAACGGGCGCGTGCAGCTACCCGTCAAAAATGGTCATAACAAAAACCTGTAGCCCATCGATCCGTCCTGCGCCGCCTGCGCGGGCCATGCATGCGGTGGGCTGACGTCTGTGGAACGGGAAAGCATGCTGATCTGGTTCGTTGCGCTCTATTTGCTGGTGACTGTCGCCATCGGTTTCTACGCCTCCACCCGGGTGCACAACACCCGCGATTTCGCCTCCGGTGGTCGTAGCATGGGCTTCCCCATCGTCGCCGCCATGGTGTTTGCCACCTGGTTTGGCAGCGAGGCGGTACTGGGCATCCCCGCCACCTTCCTCGAAGAAGGCTTTGCCGGCATCGTCGAAGACCCGTTCGGCTCCTTTGGTTGCCTGTTCCTGGTCGGCCTGATCATCGCCCGGCCGCTGTACCGGATGAACCTGCTGACCATCGGCGACTACTTCAAGAAACGCTTCGGCCCACAGGTCGAGCTGATCATCAGCCTAGTCATCGTCATGTCCTACCTGGGCTGGATCGCTGCGCAGCTGATTGCGCTTGGCCTAGTGTTCAACGTCATCTCCGACGGCAGCATCAGCACCACCCAGGGCATGTTCCTCGGCACCTTTATCGTGCTGCTGTACACCCTGTTCGGCGGCATGTGGTCGATTGCCCTGACCGACTTCTTCCAGATGATCATCATCGTCGTCGGCCTGATCTACCTGGTCTGGCTGTTCAGCGACATGGCCGGCGGCGCCGACCTGGTGATCAGCAAAGCGGCCAGCGATGGCAAGTTCACCTTTATGCACGCTTTCGAGCCCAAGGACATCGTCGCCTTTATCGGCGCGGCGGTGACCATGATGCTCGGCTCCATCCCGCAGCAGGACGTGTACCAGCGCGTGATGTCGGCCAAGAGCGAAAACATCGCCGCCCGCGCCTCGATGACCGGCGCGGTGTTCTACCTCGGCTTCTGCATGCTGCCGGTGTTTCTGGTGTACGCCGCCTCGATGATCGACCCGGCGCTGGTCGAGAAATGGCTGGCCGAAGACTCGCAGATGATTCTGCCGCTGATGATCCTGGAAAAGACCCCGCTGTTCGCCCAGATCATGTTCTTCGGTGCGCTGCTCTCGGCGATCATGTCCACTGCCTCCGGCACCCTGCTGGCGCCGTCGGTGACCCTGACCGAGAACGTTCTCAAGCGCTTTTTGCCGGTGCTTAACGACAAGCAGTTCCTGCTGCTGATGCGCGTCACCATCGTGGTCTGCGCCGCGGCCACCCTGAGCTTTGCCCTGTATTCGGATGCGAGCATCTACGAGATGGTCGGCAACGCCTACAAGGTAACCCTGGTGGCGGCCGTGGTGCCGTTGTTCGCCGGGCTGTTCTGGAAGCGCGCGACCACCCAGGGCGCGCTGGTTGCCATCGCCTTTGGTCTGGTGTCGTGGATCTACCTGGAATACACCTGGACCGAAGCCGCCTTCTGGCCGCCGCAGCTGGCGGGCCTGCTGTTCAGCATGGCCGGTATGTTGATTGGTACGCTGTTGCCGCAGTGGAGCCGTAATCAGAACGGCACGCTGGTGGCGCAGGTGGAATAAGCCTGGTGCTTGCCTGACCAAACCCCGCTGATTGGCGGGGTTTTGTTTTTGCGCCTGACGAAGGCTGTCAGCCTGTAGGAGGGGCTTTAGCCGCGAGCTTTGCTGCTTTGTTTGCGCCGCTTTTGTAGTGTTCCTGCTATTGGTTCCGCCCTTACGGCGGCTCACTTTTGGCAAACGCCCCAAAAGTAAGCAAAAGGTCTTGCCCCTTGCATCCGGCCCGACTTCGTCGGGTTCCCTCGCTCCATCATTGCTCCAGAGGCACGCCGCGAAGGGCCATCCCTGGCCCATCGCGGCTCTCGCGGCATCCATGCCGCTCAACCCCTTGCGCAACGATTCCACTCGGCCTGCTGATGGGGCGTTTGGCGTCGTCTGTGAGGTCGGTGTTTTTAGCAGCACAGCAAACTGTAGGAGCGGGCTTGCCCGCGATGCTGTTGCTTCGGCTTTTACGCTCTGCCATCCAGAAATCGCCTAGGCGACGCGGTCCCCGAATCCCGTCAGGAGGCCGAGCGTAGGTGCTGTGGAGAGGGGCGTTTGGCATGGATGCCAAACGAGGCATGTCGGGCCATGGATGGCCCGTCTTGCCGACCCTCGGAACAGCACCGGAGCGAGGGGAGTTGAGCGCAGCGAAACCCGGATGTCGGGCGCGCTTTCTCTTTGGTTACTTTCTCTTTGCGCGAGCAAAGAGAAAGTAACTCGCCGTAAGGGCGAAAGGGAGAGTTACATTCAAAGCAGATGCGGCGGAAGAACATGTGATGGCGATGTTTGGTAATGAAAATTTGAACATGACGGCGGACAAGCTTCGATTTATCCACTATTCAGGCTGGATGGTCCGCGACCGTTACCTGTAGTTCAAAGGTATATGCAGCGATGGCGGTGATCGGTGTAGGGGCTTTATTCTTCATGCCGCCAGTTTCGGCGGCACGAGTGTGGAGTTAGAGATTGACGGGGGTTAGTAGGTTCCACAGCCAGTTGATTAGCCAGAGCATCGGAGCTGTGGCACCAGCAATCATAAGAAGCTCCCAAGGCGTGAGCACATGCTGGAGCTTTTCTAAATAGCCGCGCCGGTTCCTAATGTCGGTGAACCACCACCAGCGCACGAGCATCCGGTCAAGCACACTCGGACGCTCAAGCAGACTTTCAACACGGTTGAACGTAAAGAAACTAGGCACAAGCCTCATAACCCAATCACGGGTTATATCGTCGGTGTTGTAAGTGTGGGTGTAGAGAAGTGCGTTATTTTTCTTCCCGTTTTTCTCAATTTTGGGTGGTGTGAAAAAAACCTGAACAATCCCCTGGCCTGGAGAGTGGTGAACTACAAGTTGCGCTCCCTCTTCGTAGTCGATGGTATGTTTTTCACCTTCCTCCGTTCGCTCAAGAACTCCGGTTCCAGTCTGCCGTGTCATAAACCAAAGGATAACGGCAGTCTCTCCTAGCGGAAATTTTCCATTGCGTTGTCCAAAGTCGTCAAAGGAGGGCTGGAACCACTCGGGCTCAGCCACAAACAAGGCCACGCCATGCTTGTCACCCTCTGCCGCAACCTCTCTAAATACTTCAAGGACTCGCTGAGCATGCAATGGCCAATTTCGGTTGACCCGTTCACACCTCAATTGGTTTTTGATTCTTTTGCGGCTTTCTTTACGCCACATTTTCTGCAAATCCATTTTCACCTGCTCTAATCCACGCTTGGAATACTCAACAAGGCGTTAGACCAGCGTTAGAAACGCAGATCAACCCTAAGCCTAGGCTTCGGCGGCGCTGCGTATTGCGTCGCCAACGTGGGTTACAACGGTATTTGATTGTTCGGCGAGGTCAATGCTTAGAGCTAGGGCCAGTACCAGTGACATCCTTGTCATCAATCATCTCCATTCCTTCGGACGTACCAGCGCCTAGCTTCTTATTGCTTAATCGCTATCCCGCGTTCGAACTGGCGCGCCTTACAACGCCCCAAACACCTTCTTCGCCAAACTGGTCGCCGCACCAGCTGGGTTCTCGCGGATGCTGGCTTCCTGCTCGGCGATCATCGCAAACAGGCCATCCAGCGCCTGCTCGGTCACGTAGTTCTCGATATTCGCGCTTTTCGCGTCGATCACGCCGAAGCTCGCGGCTTGGCCGGCGAAGCTGTTGTATTGCTTGGCCAGGCCGACCTGGTCGGTGGCTTGCTTGACGATGGGCAGGAACTTGGCGCGGATCTGTTCGCGGCTGGTCTTGTTCAGGTACTGGGTGGCGGAGTCTTGCGGGCCGCTGAGGATGCTCTTGGCGTCTTGCACGGTCATCTTCTTCACCGAATCCACCAGCAGCGCCTGGGCTTGCGGTACGGCGGCTTCGGCGGCTTTGTTCATGCTTGCTTCGAGCTGATCAACCTGTGCGCCCATGCCCATCATCTTCATGGTTTTTGCGGCTTTGCCGAGGTTGCCCGGCAGCTCGATGCGTACGTCCGGGTTGTTGCTGAAACCGCCGGGTTTGCCCAGTTGCTGCACGGCTACTTTGGCGCCTTGGGTGAGGGCATCCTTGAGGCCGCCGCTGGCGTCGCTTTGCGAGAGGTCGGCCAGTGACAGGGCGAAGGCACTGCTGGAGAGGGCGAGGCCGGCGGCCAGGGAGATAAGACGAAGCATGATGGGCATCCTTGTACGTTGGGTAAGGCAGTAACTGGAGCTTAACGGAGTGACGCGCGCAGGCAAATGTACTCGTGTCGTGCTCTGGCTGTTACAAGCCTGCACAGGTCGTTGGTTCTGCGCGGGTCAAGCGCCACGGCCCTGCGCTTATTCATCTATAACTCACTGTATGCGTCTGACGTATTCGGCGGCAGGCGGCGCGTACGCAAATTGCATAGGCAAAGGCGTATCTGCAGTACCTGATCTTGCTGGTGGAACTAGGAGTGGTTCGTAAGCAGTTCTGGTAGTCCCTCTGAGCGTCCTTTCTAAGCAGGAGTAATGGCATGGCTTTTGTCCCCGTTCGGCTGTCGCAGCGTTTGACCCTCGGTTGCGTCGTCCTTCTGATTCTGACCGCGCTGGCGGTGTTTGCCGTGATGGCGTTGCGGGGCCAGCCACGCGTGGTGGCAGCCAGTGGCGAGCTGATTGAGCAGACCGGCAGCGCCATCGTGCGCCAGCTGGCGTTGCAGTTGGCCAAGATAGAGGGGGTGACAGCCAGCCTGGCGCACCTGGCCGAAGTGCTGCCGCGTGAAGAGCCGCTGTACCTCAACAGCCTGCCCAATCTGATCGACAGCCAGGGTGATAAAGCGATTGCCGGCGGCGGTGTGTGGCCGGAGCCAAATGCCTTTAGCGAGGGCACGGCGCGCCGCAGTTTCTTCTGGGCGCGTGGTGCAGATGGCCGCTTGAGCTATTCCGACGATTACAACGCCGCCGATGGCCCCGGTTATCACAACGATGCCTGGTACACCGGCGCGCGCAGCAGCAAGGCCGGTCAGTGCCTGTGGTCGGAGGCTTATCAGGATGCGGTGACTGGTGTGCCGATGGTCACCTGCAGCGTGCCTTACCAGCTTGAAGGGCACTTTGCCGGTGTCGCGACCTTGGACTTGCTGTTGGATGATCTGGCGCGCTTTCTAACCGAGCAGGGCAAGGTCACCGATGGCTATGCCTTCGCCCTTGATCAGGCGGGCAACGTGCTGCATTTCCCGAACATGACCGGCGCTAAGGGCGGTTCGATGCTCAAGTTTGCCGATCTGGCGCAGCAGCACAGCTGGCTCAAACCGGTGCAGGAGGCGCTGAACAGCAGCAGTTCGGGGGCGATTCGCAACCTGGATCTGGAAAACGATGAGCAGCTCAAGCAGGCCAGCCGCGTCAGCCTGTTTGTGATGCCCGACACCGGCTGGGTAATCGGCCTGGCGACCCCACAGGAACGGGTCACGGGTTTGGCGCGTGCGCTGACCTGGGAGATTTTGCTGTTCCTGCTGCCGCTGCTGGCGGTGTTGCTGGCGCTGGCCTGGTTGGCTGGGCGCAAGTTGATCGGCCAACTGGAAGAAACTACTGCGCAGATCGACTCTCTGGGCCGTGGTTCGGCTAGCCGTGGTGTGGAATTGAGCGTGGAGCGCGAGGATGAAATCGGCGCGCTACGCCACGCGGTCAATCGCTATGCTGGGCAGTTACGCACCATGCTCCAGCGCATCGCCGAGGAAGCCGATCATCTGCAGGCCGAAGCCGCACAACTGGGCGGTTTGAGCAGCACCCTGGCCGGGCGTGCCGAGCAGCAGCGGCAAGAGAACACCCAACTGGCGGCAGCGATTACCGAGATGTCGTCGAGTGCTCAGGAAGTGGCGCAGAACACCAACGACTGCGCCAATACCGCGCAGAGCTCGCTGGTGGTGGTGCAGCAGGGGCAGCAGAAGGTCGCGTCCAACAGCTCGGCGATTCAGGCGCTGTCGGCGGAGATGGCTGACGCGGCCTCGGTGATCAGTCGGTTGGAGAAAGACAGCCAGCAGGTCGGCGCCGTGCTGGATGTGATCAAGGCGATTTCCGAACAGACCAACCTGCTGGCGTTGAATGCCGCCATCGAGGCTGCGCGGGCTGGTGAGCAGGGGCGTGGATTTGCCGTGGTCGCCGATGAAGTGCGTACCCTGGCCGGTAAAACCCAGGCCTCGGCCAATGAGATCAGCACCATGATCAGCGCTCTGCAGCAGGCTTCACGCCAGGCGGTACAGGCCATGCAGGCCGGTGAGGCGCGTACCGAACATGCGGTGGTAGAGGCCGAAGGCGCGGCGACAGCGCTGTCCAGTACGGTGCAGAGTTTCGATGATATTTCCCAACGCGCTCAGCAGATCGCCGTGGCGGCGCAACAGCAAAGCCATGTGACCCAGGAGATCAACGAACTGGCGGTGCGTATCCACAGCATCAGCGAAGAAAACGCCCGCGATGCCCAGGCGCTGGATCAGGTCAGCAGCGCCATGCAGGCGTTGTCGTCACGCCTGACCGGGTTGAGTCGCGGCTAGCTGTTTAAGCGCTGCAACTCGCGACGCACCATCTGTGCGTAAGCGGCGGGCTTGAGAGCGTACAGCTCGGCGGCGACCCAGCTAAGCCAACGGCCACCCAGCTCGGCCTTGGCAGCCAGCAGGCGCTGGGCTTCAGCTTCAGCGCGGGTCTGGTTGGCTTGGTGAAACGCCGCACGGGAGGGCCGTGCGGAGTTGTCGTCAGTTTCGCTCATAACGCTGCGGCCAGGCCGGTTTACACCGGCTCGGCGACATCCTCGTTGCGATCCATGGCCACCTGGCGGATCGACAGGCGAATCTCCGCCGGTAGCACGCGCTTGGCGGCGCCTTCGGCCAGTTCGCTGAGCAGCGGGTGGTGGCTGAGTTTGCCGGCTTCATCCTGACGCAGCACGCCCTGGTCGAGCAGGCTCTGGATAAAGTGGCGGAACAGGCTCTTGTCGAAGAACTCCGGGGCGTTGAGGCCATGCAGGATCGACAGGCGCTGGGCCATCACGGTGCAGAGGTCTTCCAGCTCTTCGGCGCTGATGGAGTTCTGCCCGGCATTCAGTAGCAGGGCAGTGGCCATGTAGAAGCGCTGCAGGGTCTGCACGATTGCGCGGGCCAGCAGGGTGAGCAGGACGAATTCGCGCGAGCTGGGTGCCGGGCGCACGTACATGTCGCCATCGAGCTTGAGCAGGCCCTGTTCAACGAAGGCGGTCAGCCACTGATCGACCACGCCGTCCAGCTCATCCAGGTTCCAGCGGATAAACAGCTCGGCTTGCAGGTAGGGGTAGAGTGCGCGAGTAAAGCGCAGGATCTGCTCGCGGCTCATCCGTGCGCTGCTCTGGAAGAAGCTCGCCAGCAACGCCGGCAGGGCGAAGATGTGCAGCACGTTGTTGCGGTAGTAGGTCATCAGAACGGCGTTCTGCTCGTCCAGGTAAAGGATCTTGCCGAGGGCGTCCTTCTGTTCGGCGAGCAGGTCCATCTTCTGCACGTATTCGATCAGCGCCTGGCCATTGCCGTCTGGCAGGGTGGTGTGCGGCGAGTAGGGCACGCTGCGCAGCAGGGCCAGGTAGAGGTCGAGCACCCGCGACAGGGCGCGTTCGTCCAGGGCCAGCTTGCTGGTGGAGAGCAGCGCCAGGGCCACCAGGTTGACCGGGTTGATCGCCGCCGCCTCGTTAAGGTGTTGGGCCACGCGTTCGCCGAGGTTGTTGGTGGCTTCATTCAGCCAGGCCGGGCGGTATTGGGTGCCGTAATCCTGCTCGCGCCAGTCGGGCTGCTGCTGGTCGAGGAACTCCGCCAGCTTGATCGGCTCGCCGAAGTTGACCCAGACATGGCCAAAGCGCTGCTTGAGCGCGCCGATGACCTTGAAGATGTCGAAGATCGACTCCTTCTTCTTGCTCGCGCCGCGCAGCTCGCCCAGGTAGGTGCGGCCTTCCAGTACGCGCTCATAGCCGATATACACCGGCACGAAGACCACCGGCAGGCGGTTGCTGCGCAAAAAGCTGCGCATGGTGATGGCCAGCATCCCGGTTTTCGGTTGCAGCATGCGCCCGGTGCGAGAACGGCCGCCTTCGACGAAGTACTCGACCGGGAAGCCCTTGCTGAACAGGGTGTGCAGGTATTCGTTGAACACCGCGGTGTACAGCGGGTTGCCCTTGAAGGTGCGGCGCATAAAGAACGCGCCGCCACGCCGCAGCAGGCCGCCGATCACCGGCATGTTGAGGTTGATGCCGGCAGCGATGTGCGGCGGCGTCAGGCCGTTGCGGAACAGCAGGTAGGACAGCAGCAGGTAGTCGATATGGCTGCGGTGGCAGGGCACATAGATCACCTCGTGGCCCTGGGCGACTTCCTGCACGCCTTCGATATGGTTGACCTTGATGCCGTCGTAGATCTTGTTCCAGAACCAGCTCAGCACCAGTTCGAGGAAGCGAATGGCGGTGTAGGTGTAGTCCGAGGCGATCTCGTTGCCATAGCGCAGAGCCTGGCTTTCAGCCTTCTCCAGGCTGATGTTCTCGCGTTCGGCTTCTTCGATGATCGCCTGGCGCACCTGCGGGCCATGCACCAGGCCTTTGACCAGGTTGCGCCGGTGCGACACGTCCGGGCCGATCACGGCGGCTTTCTGATTGCGGAAGTGCACGCGCAGGATGCGCTGGACCATGCGCAGGGTGCGCTCGTGGCCTTTGTCCTGCTCGACCAGCTCGCGCAGATGAATCGGCGTGGAGAACTGCACGCGGGTCTTGCGGCCGAGAATCAGGATGCTTACCAAGCGGCGCAGACGCCCGGTGACCGCCCAGCTGTCGGCGAACAGCAGCTTCCACGGGCTGGTTTCGCGGTCCGGCGACTGGCCCCAGAACACGCTGACCGGAATGATCTGCGCGTCGTCCACGGCATGCTGGCTCAGCGCGCTGACCAGGCGTTGCAGGGTGGGCGAGATGCCGCGTTTGTCCTGCCGGCCGAGCCAGTCGGGCTCCGGGGTCAGGTAGAAGAAGGCGGCAGGCTCCAGCAATTCACCCACGGCCACCGGTAGCACCGGGCGCGGCAGGCCGGCCTTGCGGCATTCCGTATCGACCACCGCCAGGTCACTCAGCGACGGCTGCTGCAGCACGTAGAACACCGGCTTGCTGCGGTCGAGCTTGAGGGTAAAGGCGGACTGGTTGATGGTTTCCGAGCGCACCCAGAGGTACAGCACGCGGCGCAAGGTGCCAAAAACGAGACGGCGGAGCGGAGATCGGGTCATACGGAGTCTGCAGGCTGAAAACGAGCATTTGCTCGGGGGGCGTAGTGTGCCGGATCGCTTGGCTGGCGGCAAAAATCTTCTAGGGTTTAGCAGGCGTCAGCTGGGTTGCGAAATTTTTTCAGCGCAGCTGTAACAGCCGCCGGTCGGCCTCGTCTATTGGGCCGAGGCAGCCAATCGGCCGCCACTGTAAACCACCATTGGAGCGTTGCCATGAACCATCTGAACACTGTTGTTGCATCCCTGGGCGCGGTACTGCTGAGCAGCGCTGCATTGAGCGTGCAGGCCGCGAGCAACCCGTTTGCCGCACAGGAACTGAGCAGCGGCTACAGCCTGGCTGCTGGCGAAAAGTCCGCTGAAGGCAGCTGCGGCGAAGGCAAATGCGGCGGCGAAATGAAAAAAGCCGAAGGCGAAGGCAAGTGCGGCGAGGGTAAATGCGGTGGCGAAGCCAAGGCCGAAGGCGAAGGCAAGTGCGGTGAAGGCAAATGCGGCGGCGAGCAGAAAGCCGAGTAACGGACTGAGTGCAGGGGCAGAGCATGCAGATGGATTTCGTTAACGGTGCCGGGCTGGGCCTGCGTCGCGGCCTGCTTGGCGCGCTGCAGGAGTGCAGCACAGACGAGGTGGATTTCCTCGAGCTGGCGCCGGAGAACTGGATCGGTGTCGGTGGGCGCCTGGGCAAGCAGCTGCGTGCCCTGAGCGAGCGCCTGCCGCTGCTCTGCCATGGTCTGTCCCTTAACCTCGGTGGCTTTTCGCCGTTGGATATCGAGCTGCTCAAAGCCATCAAGGGCTTTCTCGACCTGCATGGCGTGCGCGGTTACAGCGAGCATCTGTCGGCTTGCGCCGACCATGGCCAGCTGTATGACCTGATGCCGCTGCCGTTTTCCGAGGAGTCGGTGCGGCGTATCGCCGAGCGCGTGCGCATCGTGCAGGACGTGCTGGAGCGTCCGCTGATCATCGAGAACGTCTCGGCCTATGCGCAGTTGCCGGGCGAGCTGGATGAAGCGGCGTTTGTCAGCGCGGTGCTGGAGCAGGCCGACTGTCAGCTGTTGCTCGACGTGAATAACGTCTTCGTCAACAGCATCAATTTCAACTTTGATGCGTCGGGCTATATCGCCAGTCTGCCCAGTGCGCGCATCGCCTATCTGCATGTGGCCGGGCATTACGACCAGGCCAGTGATTTGAAGATCGACACTCACGGCGCGCCGGTGATCGACCCAGTGTGGGCGCTGCTGGAACAGGCCTACGCCGTTCACGGTGTGCGCCCGACTTTGCTGGAACGGGACTTCAACTTCCCGCCGATTGCCGAGCTGTATGCCGAGGTGGCGCAGATTCGTCAGCTGCAAGCAGCTGCGACATCGGTTGCCGCTCCGTTTAGAGGCTACGGCACATGAGTGGCGTTGGCGCACAGTGCGCGTTTGCCGCGCGGATTCGCCAACCGGCAGAGCAGCCCTTGCTGGAGGGCGTTACGGCCGAGCGGATGGCAGTGTATGAAGCACTGTTCTTCAACAATATCGAAGGCTTTATCAGCGGCGCCTTCCCGGTGCTGCACCGCCTGATCGAGGCTGATCGCTGGCAGCGTCTGGTGCGCAGTTTTATCGCCGAGCACCAGGCACGCACGCCGTATTTCTTGCAAATCAGCCAGGAGTTTCTCGCCTGGTTGCAGCAGGGCTATGTCGCCGAAGCAGGCGATCCGCCATTTATCCTCGAACTGGCGCATTACGAGTGGGTTGAGCTGGCGTTGGATGTCAGCGAGGCCGAAGTGCCGATGCAGGGCTGGTCGCCACTGGCCTGGCCGCTGGCGTATCAGTGGCCGGTGCAGCGTATTGGTGGCGACTTCCAGCCGACAACGCCGCCGGGCGAGCCGACGTGTTTGCTGGTCTGGCGCGATGGGCAGGACAAGGTGCGCTTTATGCAAATCAGCCCCTTTGCCTATCAGCTGGCGACACGCCTGCAGGCTGGTGAAGGCGCTGACGCCGCATTGTTGGCTTTGGCCCGGCAGCATGGTCTGAGCGCCGACACGCAGTACTTCAGCAACGCTCACAACCTGCTGGCGGAATGGGGCCGCCAGGAAATCTGGTATTCCCCCGTCACCTAATCACTTGACCCCGGCACCCTCGGTGTCGACCTGCGGAGATGTCCCATGCTGAGCTTTTTCAATCGTCTCCAGGATGCCCTGGACGCTACCCGTCGTCTGGATTTTATCGGCCCATTATTGCTGCGCCTGTACCTGGTGCCGGTGTTCTGGATGGCCGGTATGCACAAACTGGCGGACATCGACGCCACCGCCGCCTGGTTCGGCAACCCGGATTGGGGTCTGGGTTTGCCATTCCCCGAGTTGCTGGCCTGGGCCGCTGCCCTGACCGAGGCGGGCGGGGCGCTGCTGCTGTTATTCGGCCTGGCGGTGCGCTGGGTCAGCATCCCGTTGATCGTCACCATGCTGGTGGCGATCTTCGCCGTGCACCTGCCCTACGGTTGGCAGGCGATTGCCGATGCCAGTGCGCCGTTTGCTAATGAGCGGGTCATGGAATCGGTGGGTAAGCTTGAACGCGCCCGCGAACTGCTCAAAGAGCACGGCAATTACGACTGGCTGACCAGCAGCGGCAAGCTGGTGGTGCTGAACAACGGCATCGAGTTTGCTGCCACTTATCTGGTGATGCTAGTGGCGCTGTTCTTCAGCGGCGCGGGGCGCTGGTTGAGCCTGGACTACTGGTTGGCCAATGCCATGCGCAAGCAACCATAAGCCGAATTTGGCCCGCCGCTGCAATGGCGGTGGGCCGCTGGCATGCCTGTGCTAGAGCGCTGCCGCTGCGTTATAGGCAAAGGAAGTAAAAAGTTCCGTTGTAATCAAATATTTATATATCAGCAACTGCCCTGAAATATCCCGCCGCCAAGATTCCCTCCAGCACGAACGAGCCCCAGCGCTCGGGTGTTTTCAACACTTAAAAGTCCATTTAGAGGAATCTTCGATGATCCGTAAGCACAGCTTTCGTGGAGTAATGGCCGGCTTCGCAACCAGCGCTCTGGCCCTGGCCGTTTCCGCCCAGGCTTTCGCCGGTACCGTCACCACTGACGGCGCCGATCTCGTGATCAAGACCAAGGGTGGCCTGGAAGTCGCCACCACCGACAAAGAATTCAGCTTCAAACTGGGCGGCAAGCTGCAGTGGGATGCCACCAACTTTGATGGTCTGCGCGCCGCAGCAGAGGACAGCCCGTTCGATAGCACTTTCAACACCTATATCCGTCGTGCTGAGCTGTCTATCGAAGGTGTTGCGTACAAGAACTGGGGTTACGGTTTCACCCTGGAACACGATGGTTCGGATGACAACGCGACTGAGTTTACCGATGCCTACTTCAGCTACGACGGTCTTGATTTTGCCAGCGTGACCATTGGTCGTTTTGGCGTGGATTACGGCTTGGAAAACACCACCAGCTCTTCGTGGATCACTGGTATTGAGCGTCCGTTCATGTACGACTACCTCAATGGTGACGAAGACACCAACTTTGGCGTGGCGGTTAAACACAGCGGCGACAATTATGGTCTGCTGGCTCAGGCTGCTACCTACAAGACCGAATACAACGATGGCGATACAGATAACGATGAGTCGTTTGGTTATACGCTGCGTGCCAACTGGGCTCCTTACATGAACGGTACCGACGTTGTTCACCTCGGCGCCAACTTCCACAGCAACAACCCGGATGACGACCGTGCCCGCGTTCGCACCCGTATGGGCCTGCGCAGTGATGGTGATGACCGTCTGGCCTTCACCGATACTCGCGTGACCGACAAAGATATCGAGTGGTTGCTGGAAGCCGGTGCCCAGTTCGGCGGTCTGCGTGCACAAGCCGAATACTTCAGCCGTAGCATCAGTGGCAAGAGCACAACTGGCACTTCCCAGGACGTTGATGTTGACGGTTACTACGCTCAGGTTGGCTACATGTTTGGCGGTGTTCGTGGTTTCAAAGCTGCCGATGGCAAGTGGGATAAACCAACTGAAGCCGGTGCAATCGAAGTGTTTGCCCGCTATGAAAACAGCACTATCGACGGTGATGCTTCCGCCGTTAGCACCAACATCATCGCTGGCGTGGCTCCGGTTAGCGTCAATGACGAGTTTGAAACCAGTGCCATGGTTGTCGGCGTCAACTACTTCCCGACTAAAGCCATTCGCATGAGCTTGAACTACGTCGATTATGAAGTTGACAACGTCAACACCAATGCCAGCCTGACCAAGAACGGCAAAACCTACAAAGTAGAAGACGACGGCCAGGCCATCGTTGGTCGTCTGCAGTACGTGTTCTAAGTAACACCGCTCAACTGCTGCTCCTATCTTTAAGCCCCGCCTAGTGCGGGGCTTTTTTTCGCAATTTTTATGTGGGGAAGGACCGATGCGCGTTTTGGCTGTGTTGCTACTGATGGCGGGTATGAGTGCTGCGGCTGTGGCTGAGGATTACCGTGCGGCCAAGCCCGGTGAGTTGTTGCAGGTGCGCCTTGAACAGTTGCACCCGACCCAGGCCGTGGTGGGTTATGACCAG
Source organism: Pseudomonas sp. SG20056 (assembly GCF_031764535.1). Taxonomy (NCBI): domain Bacteria; kingdom Pseudomonadati; phylum Pseudomonadota; class Gammaproteobacteria; order Pseudomonadales; family Pseudomonadaceae; genus Pseudomonas; species Pseudomonas sp. SG20056. Next base: position 3,162,438 of record NZ_CP134499.1, on the reverse strand, counting down.
ATTTTTTACAAACTGGGGCGTTTTGCCAAAGAGCCGAACAAACTCTTCGATGAGTACTGCGAGGGCAATGGCCAGGGCGAAAGCAGTAAGGTGCCAAAGGGCGCCAATCTGCATCAGCCGGACAGCTTTAGTTGCCAGGGCGCAGTGGCTTCACGCAGCAGTGAGATGAAAACTGTGGTGGTCGGCCCAGAGGGTAAGTTGTACCTGACCGATGGTCACCATACGTTCACCACGTTGTGGGAGCAGCCTGAAGGCGGTGCAAAGCTGCAGATGTGGGTCAAGGTGACCGACAACTTCAGCGACAGCGCGGATCTGGCCAGCTTCTGGCAGCGCATGCAGGATGCACGCAAGGTCTGGCTCAAGAATGGCCAGGGTCAGGTGATCACCCCAGAGCAGATTCCAGCGCAGCTCGGCCTGAACAGCCTGGGGGATGATCCCTTCCGCGCGCTGGTGTATTTCACCCGTGAAGTGGCCTACGACAAACCGCGTTCGGGCGACGTGGCACCGGAGTTTCTTGAGTTCTACTGGGGCAACTGGCTGCGCGGGCAGCTCAACCTGAGCGAGTACGACCTGCGCGACAAAGGCGACTACCGCGACGCGATTGGCGAGGCAGCCAAGCTGATGGTAGCGCTGCAGGCTGACAGCCCGGTGGGTGACAGCGGCTTCAAGGCGGCTGAGCTGGGCGGCTACTCCTCCGTCGACCGCAAGGAAATGAGCAAGATGGCCAGCAAGAAACTGCCGTATATGGTTGCCTACAAGGCCACGCGCTGAAACTGCCATGGCGCGCCAGGCAAGGTGTCTGGCGCTGGGCTTGGCGCTATAGTGCAGCCTTGCCCGAATCACCGAGCTACCGATGTTGCCGACCAGCCTGAACTCCATCCATGAAATTGCCGCCAGTCAGTGGGACGCGCTGCTGACTGATGCGCAGCCTTTCTTGCGCCACGCCTTTCTCGCGGCACTGGAAGACAGTGGCAGTGTGGGCGGGCGCACTGGCTGGCAGCCGGCCCATATGGTTTTAAAGGGCGAGCAAAGCCAACTGCTGGCAGCCATGCCGAGCTACGTGAAAAGCCACTCATACGGCGAATACGTGTTCGATCATGGCTGGGCGGATGCCTGCCACCGTGCGGGCATCGACTACTACCCCAAGCTGCTCGGTGCGATTCCTTTTTCGCCTGTGGCGGGCCAGCGCGTGTTGGGCGAGCCACAGGCGGCTGGGCTGTTACTTGATGAGCTCAGCGCTGGCCTGGAGCAACAGGGGCTGTCGAGCCTGCATATAAACTTCACCACCGAGGCCGAAAATGCCCTGCTGCAGGGCCGCGATGGCTGGTTGTCGCGTCTGGGTTGTCAGTTTCACTGGCGTAACCGTGGCTACCGGGATTTTCAGGATTTCCTTGATGCGCTCAGTTCGCGCAAGCGTAAACAGATGCGCAAAGAGCGTGAGCAGGTGGCGGGGCAGGGCATCGAGTTTGACTGGCGTGAGGGCCATCAGCTCAGTGAGCTGGAGTGGGATTTCGTCTACCTGTGTTACGCCAATACCTACCGGGTGCGCGGCCAGTCACCCTATCTGACGCGCGCCTTTTTTAGTCTGCTGGCCGAGCGCATGCCCGAGATGATCCGCGTGGTGCTCGCCCATCAGGCCGGTAGACCGGTGGCCATGGCCTTTAGCCTGGTCGGTGGAGACAGCCTGTACGGACGTTACTGGGGTTGTCTGGCCGAGTTTGATCGGCTGCATTTTGAGACCTGTTTTTATCAGGGCATGGACTTTGCCATTGCCAATGGCCTGCAACGCTTCGACGCCGGTGCCCAGGGCGAGCACAAGCTGATTCGTGGTTTTGAACCGGTCATCACCCACTCCTGGCACTACCTCTGCCACCCCGGCTTGCGCAATGCCGTGGCGAACTTTCTCGCCGAAGAACAGCACGGCGTGCGCGGCTACGCCGAACAGGCTCGCGAGCTGCTGCCGTACCGCCAATAGCACCGCCGGCTCGCGCAGCTTAGCGGGCCGGCAACTACGCTCTGAGCATGTCCGCAGCTTTGCGAGGTGTGTTGTGAGTGCATTTGCCCTGGTCGATAAGCTCTGGCTGCTGCCGGGCGTGGCGGTCAACCTGACCCTGTTTCTGAATATGCTTGGTGCGCTGCTGCTCGGCCTGCTGGTCGGTTATGAGCGTTCCTACCATGGCCGGGCGGCGGGCATGCGCACCTATGGCATGGTCTGCATGGCGTCTTGTGCGCTGACGGTGCTCTGCGTGTACCCGCAGCACTGGTTGGGTGATCACTCATTGGCCAGCGTCGACCCGACACGGGTGATTCAGGGCGTGGTCACCGGTATCGGTTTTCTCGGCGCCGGGCTGATCATGAAGGACGGCATGAGCATCAGCGGCCTGACCACAGCGGCGTCGATCTGGGCGTCTTCGGCGATTGGTGTGCTGGTGGGCGTGGGCTTTTATGGCGCGGCGGTGCTGCTTAGCCTGATTTCCGCCGGGTTGATGATGTGGGGCGCCAAGCTGGAAGCGCGGCTACCATCGCGCCCGGCGCTGGCCATTGTGCTGCGTTTCGCTCCGGGGTTTGTCCGCCCGCATGAGGCGCGTTTGCGCGAGATTGCCCGCGAGCGCGGCTATGTGATTGCCGGCGGTTCGTTCACCGTGAGCTTTGATCAGGGCCAGCTGGAGTGGCGCTTTGTCGCCGTGGCGGTGGACGGGCAGAAGAGTGCGCGGATCAGCGATATGGCCGACGAGCTGGCGCAGCTGGAAGGGGTGGCGAAGTTTCAGATGGCCCATGCGCGCAACTGAGCTTCGCCCATCCGTTCTTAAAGCCTATTCACGATCTCGCGAGCTAGAGTCCTGCAAGGCGCTACGTTAGTAACAGCCTCCGGCTGGTCAAAACAGGCGAGAAACGCAGCGCAGCGGAGTAACAGCCAACGGCTGGCCCGCAGGGTTAGCGCAGCGAATCAAGCGGAGTGTACTTTTGTACATGAGCATTACTCGCTCCGCTCGCCCTTCGGCCGCGCTAAAGCGCGTTAGCCGCAAGCGGCTTTCCGAGCCTGTTTTTAACGCCGCAGGGCCGACGCGCAGCAGATCGTGAACAGGTTTTAATCGACGCCGACAAAGCCGCCAGTTTGATGCTGCCAGAGTCGTGCATAGAGGCCGCCTGCGGCGATCAGCTCACTGTGGCTGCCGGTTTCGACGATGCGCCCTTGGTCGATCACCACCAGGCGATCCATGCGTGCAATGGTCGACAGGCGGTGGGCGATGGCGATCACTGTTTTGCCTTGCATCAGGGTATCCAGGCTTTCCTGGATCGCCGCTTCGATTTCCGAGTCCAGCGCCGAGGTAGCTTCGTCCAGCACCAGGATCGGCGCGTCCTTGAGCAGCACACGGGCGATGGCGATGCGCTGGCGCTGGCCGCCGGAGAGTTTGACCCCGCGCTCGCCGATCTGCGCGTCGAAACCATGGCCGCCCATGCCGTCGTCCAGCAGCGGGATAAAGCTGTCGGCGCGGGCCTTGCGTACGGCGTCGAGCAACTCGTCTTCACTGGCCTCGGGTTTGCCGTAGAGCAGATTGTCGCGGATCGAGCGGTGCAGCAGCGAGGTGTCCTGGGTGACCATGCCGATCTGCGCGCGCAGGCTTTCCTGGGCCACCTCGGCGATGTTTTGACCGTCAATCAGGATGCGCCCGCTCTCCAGGTCGTAGAGGCGCAGCAGCAGGTTGGCCAGGGTTGATTTGCCGGCGCCGGACGGTCCGATCAGGCCGATCTTCTCTCCGGGTGCCACGGTCAGGCTGAGGCCAGCGATCACCCCGTTGCGCTTGCCGTAGTGAAAGTGGATGTTGTCGAACTGCACGGCGCCCTGGTTGACTTGCAGTGGTTTTGCTTCGGTCTGGTCGAGCACCTGGCGTGGCTGCACGATGGTTTTCATGCCGTCCTGCACGGTGCCGACGTTTTCGAAGATGCCGTTAACCACCCACATGATCCATTCGGCCATGCCGTTGATGCGAATCACCAGGCCCAGTGCCAGCGCAATGTCGCCAGTGCTGATCAGTTGCTGATCCCACAGCCACAGTGCCAGCGCGCCGGTGCCGACGATCAGCATGCCGTTAATGCAGGTGATCAGGAAATCCAGGGTGGTGATGATGCGCGACTGCAAGCGAACCTTGCCGAGCAGTTCCTGTATGGCTTCGCGGGCGTAATGTTCCTCGACCTGGGTGTGGGCGAAAAGCTTGAGCGTGGTGACGTTGCTGTAGCCGTCGACCACCCGGCCCATGACTTTCGAGCGCGCCGCCGAGGCCGCCGCTGAGCGTTCCTTGATACGCGGCACGAAGTACCAGAGCGCTGCGCAGTAGCCGACTATCCACAGCAGCAATGGCGCAATCAGGCGCAGGTCGGCGGCGGCAAACAGATACAGCGCGCTGGCGGCATACACCAGCACATGCCAGAGCGCGTCGACTACTTGCATCGCCGAGTCGCGCAGCGAAGGGCCGGTCTGCATGATGCGTTGGGCGATGCGCCCGGCGAAATCGTTCTGGAAGAAGCTCAGGCTCTGTTTGAGCACATAACGGTGGTTCTGCCAGCGGATCAGGTTGGTCAGGCCGGGGTTGATGGTCTGATGGGTCAACAGGTTGTGCAGGCCGAAGACCAGCGGGCGGATGACCAGCGCCACCAGCAACATCCACAGCAGCGTGTGCTGATGCTGTTCGAAAAACTCGCCACTTGAGGTGGTCTGCGTCATATCGATCAGCTGACCGAGGAAGCTGAACAGCGCCACTTCGATCAAAGCCGCGACGAAACCGACCACTAGCACAGCGATCATCAGCGGCCAGACCTGGCGCAAATAGTAGGCGTAGAACGCCAGCATGCCGGCCGGCGGCTCGATATCGGGGCTGGCTTTGAAAACGTCGATCAGGTGTTCGAAACGGCGGAACAGCATGTCAGGCATCCTGCCTAAATCAGGGAATAGCGCCCGATTCTAACAGGCTGTTGAAAAACTACCTGCGTTGCCATCGCGGCGTTAAAAACAAGCCCACAGCCGGAGGCTGAACGTGCTTTAGCACGGCTCCGAAGGGGTGAGCGAAGCGAATCAAATGCTCAGGAGGGTGTTGCGCAGAAAAAGGAGGGTTAAAACGCGCGGGGTGAGCAGGCTCACCCCGCGTGGGGTTATCAGAGACGCTTGGCGGCGGTGATCAGCACCGGCTCACTCGGGACGTTCTGATGGCCGCCGCGGTTGGCAGTCGGCACCTGGGCGATCTTGTCGACCACGTCCATGCCCTTCACCACTTTGCCGAACACCGCGTAACCGAAATCACGCGAGCCGTGGTCGAGGAAGGCGTTGTCCTTGTGGTTGATAAAGAACTGGCTGGTGGCGGAGTCGCGTACCTGGGTGCGGGCCATGGCCAGGGTACCGCGAACGTTGTGCAGGCCGTTGTCGGCTTCGTTCTTGATCGGCGCCTGGGTGTCTTTCTGCTGCATGTCGGCATCGAAACCGCCGCCTTGCACCATAAAGCCCGGAATCACCCGGTGGAACTGGGTGCCGGCGTAGTAGCCGCTGTCGACGTAGCTGAGGAAGTTGGCGGTGCTGATCGGCGCCTTCTCGGCATTCAGCTCGATCTCGATGTCCCCAAGGCTGGTGGTCAGCAGCACTTTTGGATTTTCGGCGGCGAGCAAGCTGCCGGCAAACAGGATGGAGCAGGCGGCGAGGGTGAGGGTCTTGAACATGCGGGGTCGTCCTTATTGTGGCTTGGCAGTGGGGGCGGCCTGTTCGACTTCGGCAAGGAAGGCTAGCAGGCTGCTGTTGAATTGTTCGGGTTGGTCCAGCGGTGTGGCGTGACGCGAGTCTTCGATTACCAGCAGACGCGCATTGGGCATTTCGTCAACGTAGGCCTGCTTTTGCGCCACCGGGGTGTAATCGCGGTCGGCCGTAACCACCAGAGTCGGACAGCTGATCCGTGTCAGGCGTTCCCGCACGCCCCAGCCGATAATCGCATCCAGGCTGGCTAGGTAAGCACGCTTGTCGTTCTGCGGCCAGCGCACCAGGATTTTCTGCCGTAGCTCTTCCTGCTCGGGTTTGGGGAACAGCAGTTTGCCCAGGGCTTTGGCAATGGTATCGAGGCTGAGCAGGCGCGACAGGCTCCAGCGTTTGGCAATCTCGATATAGTCGCGCGGGCTTTTCGCCTTCACTTCCGGGCCGCTGTTGACGATGCACAGGCTCTTCAGCAATTCGGGGCGATCCACCCCCAGCTGGAAGCCGATCATGCCGCCCATGGAGATGCCCACCAGATGCACCTGCGGCAGTTGCAGGTGCTCGATCAGCGCCGCCACATCCTCGGCGAAACCCTGGATGCTGTAGCGCTCGCGGGGTTTGTCCGAGCGGCCATGGCCGCGCACATCGAGGGCGATAACCCGGTAGTGACGAGCCAGCTCGGGAATCTGGTATTCCCAGTCGCGGGTGCTCGAACCGAGGCCGTGGACCAACAGCACGGGCGCGCCGTGGCCGTATTCCTCGTAGTGCAGCTGGCAGTCGTCGTTATCGAAAAATGACATCTACTGGACTCCTTATCAGGCTGAGGGCAGGGGCGCAGCAAAGGCTGCATTCAAAGGCGCTGCATCGAAGCGCTGGATCAGCTCGACGAGAATCTGCGTGGCCGGGCCCAGGGGCTTGTCCTTGTTTGAATAGAGGAAGAACAGCGGATTACGGCTGCCGCCCTGATCCAGCGGCAAGGGTTTGAGCAGGCCGTCCTTGAGTTCGCGCTCAATCATATGGCGCGGCAACCAGGCAAAGCCCAGGCCGTTGCTGACAAAGGTGGCAGCGGTGGCCAGGCTGCCGACCGTCCAGCGCTGTTCGGCGCCGAGCCAGCCAACGTCGCGCGGTTGCTGGCGCCCGGAATCGCGGATCACCACCTGCATCTGGGCTTCCAGATCCTGGAAGGTTACGACCCGCTGCAGGCGGTGCAGCGGGTGATCGGGGTGAGCCACGGCGACAAATTCCACGGTACTCATTTCCGCACCGAGAAAACCGGGGATATTCAGCGCGCTGATGGCCAGGTCGGCCATGCCGTCCTTGAGCACTTCTTCCACGCCAGACAACACTTCCTCGCGCAGGCGCACCCGGCAGCCACGGCTTTGCGGCATAAAGGCGGTCAGCGCGCGTACCAGGCGGGCGTTGGGGTAGGCGGCATCGACCACCAGGCGCACTTCGGCTTCCCAGCCCTGCTCCATATGATGGGCAAGGTCTTCCAGCTGGCTGGCCTGTTTGACCAGCTGCCGCGAGCGGCGCAGCAGCACGTCACCGGCTTCGGTGAGCACCGCTTTGCGCCCATCGATACGCAGCAGCGGTACGCCCAGTTGCTCCTGCATACGCGCCACGGTGTAGCTGACCGAGGATTGCGAGCGGTGCAGCACCTCGGCGGCCTGAGCAAAGCCGCCATGGTCGACCACTGCCTGCAGGGTGCGCCATTGGTCGAGGGTTACGCGGGGGGCTTTCATAATCGATTCCCGTACTTAGGGTGCAAATACCCACTCAATCAACCTAAACTGGCCGTCTTTTGCCGGAGACTGCCCTGATGAAAAAGCTCTGTTGTGCACTGCTGGCCTGCCTACCGCTGACTGTAATGGCCTACCCGATCGAGGTGGAGAAACAGCTCAATGGCGCTGAAGTCTCGGCCACCACCCAGGAAATTGACCACAACATGGGCGGTTTGCAGCTGTACAACTATGGCCGCAGCGATGCTAAGTGCACGGCGGTATTTCGCAACGGCCCGGAAGCGCCGCGCACCCGCAAGGTCGTCCTGCCCGCTGGTGACAGCAACAGCCTGGCGGTGAAGTTCAGCCGCAGCATTATCAAGCTGCGGGTCAAACTGACCTGCGAAATCAGCTAATCAGTACTTGGCCACACAACCCAGAGACTAAGCGCGGGTTGGCTATAAATCAAATTATTAGATTGTTTGGCGCAGTTATTTGCGCTTTTTAATCGGATTGTGTGCTCCTATTCTTTGCCCATCGACGTTCAACAACCCTTCGATGGAGCAAGCAACATGGCAAACGTCCTGGTAATTGAAAGCAGCGCTCGTCAGCAAGGTTCGGTTTCGCGTCAGCTGACAGCACAATTTATTGCCAACTGGTCGGCTGCCAACCCGGCCGATCAGATCAAGGTGCGTGACCTTGCGGTTGATCAGGTGCCGCACCTGGACGCCAACCTGCTGGGTGGCTGGATGACCCCGGCTGGGCAGCAAAGCGAGGCCGAGCAGGCTGCGTTGGCGCTGTCCAACCTGCTCACCGACGAGCTGCTGGCCGCCGATGTGCTGGTGCTGGCCGCCCCCATGTACAACTTCGCCATCCCCAGCACCTTGAAGGCTTGGCTCGACCACGTTTTGCGCGCCGGGGTGACCTTCAAGTACACCGAAACTGGCCCGCAAGGCCTGCTCAGCGGCAAGCGCGCCTTTGTCCTGACCGCGCGCGGCGGCATTTACGCCGGCGGTACGCAGGATCATCAGGAACCCTACCTGCGTCAGGCGCTGGCCTTTGTCGGTATCCACGATGTCAGCTTTATCCATGCCGAAGGCCTCAACCTGGGCGGCGACTTTATGGAAAAGGGTCTGAACCAGGCCAAGGCACAACTGGCCCAGGCCATCTGATTTTCCGCTGCACACTGCTCTCCTGGCGTCCGGTGCTCCTGGGCGTCTCTGCCCGCTCTGCTGATGCAGCGCGGGCTTTTTTATGCGCTGCATTTTTGCGCTGTACGGCTGTTTAAGTGCCTGGCTGTGTCGCTTTGCGGCTGTGGTCTTAACTACAAGCCAGGCAAGATGTCGGGGTTGGATTGAGCAGGGTGATGTGATGCAGCTGTCTGGGCGCGGTGTGGCGCTGTCGATTATTGCCTCGGTGTTGTTTGCCGTGGTGCCCGGCTATGTGCGGCTGTTGGCGCCGCTGGATGGCTTGCAGGTGTTTGCCCAGCGGGTGCTCTGGTCGATACCGGCGGTATTGCTGCTGATTACCCTGTCGCGGCAATGGCCGATGCTGCTCATGGCCTGCGGCCGCGTGCGGCGCGAGCCATTACTGCTTGCCAGCTTGCCGCTGGCGGCGCTGCTGATGGGTATTCAGTGGGCGCTGTTTGTCTGGGCGCCGCTGGCCGGGCGCATGCTGGAAGTGTCGCTGGGCTACTTCCTGCTGCCATTGGCCATGGTGCTCGCCGGGCGGGTGTTCTATGGCGAGCGGCTGCGGCCGTTGCAGCGTTTGGCAGTATTCTGCGCCTTGCTTGGCGTGGCCCATGAACTGTGGCTGACCCAGGCGTTCTCCTGGGTGGTGATGGTCACGGTGCTGGGGTATCCGCCGTATTTCATGCTGCGCCGCTGGATGCGTCTGGACGCCTTGTCCGGTTTTGCCTTCGAGATGCTGTTTATGGCGCCGGTGGCGATCTGGCTGGTGCTGCAATGGAGCCCGCCGCAGCTGTTCAGCCAGGCGCCGCAGTTGTGGTGGCTGCTGCCGGGGCTGGCAATCCTCAGTTCTCTGGCGTTTGCCGCGATGATGGCTGCCAGTCGCCTGCTGCCAATGGGTTTGTTCGGCATTCTCAGTTATGTCGAGCCGGTGCTGCTTTTTCTGGTAGCGCTGCTGTTTCTTGGCGAGCAATTCAACAGCGCGCAATGGCTGACCTATCTGCCGATCTGGTTGGCGGTGGTTTTGGTCGGCTGGGACAGTGCACGACTGCTGATCAAGCAGGCAAGGCAAGGTTTATAGGTCATTGCCCAGAAGGCTTTCCGGCAGTACGTGATAATGCAGCTGTACTACGCCGCTGCTGAAGCTGCGTTGTTCATGCAGTTTCAGGCTGCGCTCCAGACCGCTGGCGAACATTGGAATGCCGGCGCCCAGCAGATAAGGCACCAGGCTCACCACCAGCTCGTCGAGCAGCCCTGCGGCGAAACAGTTGCCGGCCAGCGAACCGCCGCCGACCAGCCAGATACGCTCATAGCCTTGTTCGGCCAGCTGCGCCAGGGCTTCGCTCGGCGTGCAATGGCGCATGCTCACGCCATCCGGTAATTGTTCGTGCGGATAACGAGTCAGTACCAGGCAGGGTTTGCCGAGGTAGGGCCAATCACCTTGGTAGTTCAGCAGCGTGTCGAAGGTCATACGGCCCATCAGCAGAGCGTCGATGCCGTCATAAAAAGCGTGGTAACCGTGGTCGTCGCCAGCAGCCTGGATGGTTTCCAGCCAATCGACCCGGCCATCCGGGCGAGCGATATAGCCGTCCAGGCTGGCGGCTACGTAGTAGATCAGGGTGGATTTCATGCTAAGCCCCCAAACACAGGCGAAGGGCCCGGCTGAAGCCCCTGATCAGTGGAGTGGCAATAGGGGGCAAAGTTTCCTGGCGATCTTCAATCCAGCACGTTCTGCAAGATTTCGTAGATCAGCCCTGTAGCCAGGGCTACCAGCACCACGTCGGTGCCAGCCTGCCGCCACTCATAGCCCTCGTAGTGCGGCAGTTGGCCGAGCAGGCGATTGTCGAAACGCTTGGCGATGCCTGGCGGCAGGGGCTTGCCGCGCGCCAGATTCTTGCGAATACCCGGTGGCAGAGACTGGGCTGGGCCGATCAGGTCGCGGTTATCGCCAAGGATGATGCGCACCTGGCCAATGTCGATGCTCGGGCCCCTGATGTCGACGCGCACATCGCTGTCATCGCCATGTTTGTGGGCTTTGTCATGTTTGGGCGCGGCGTCGGCGTTAGCGAGTGCTAGCACCAGGCCAAGGCCGGTTAATAACAGGGGCAGCGAGCGGGACATGGCAGAACTCTGTAGCGAGGTATGAACTTTGGAGGTCGGCCTGATGCTAAGGTTCCTCAGGCCGTCTTCGCCGTGGTGGCGGTCATAATGCGCAGTATGGCATTGAGCAGCATGCCGTAGAGCGGTACGAACAGCAGCAGGCTGACCACCAGTTTGACCCCGTAATCCACTGTGGCGATTTCCACCCAGTGCTCGGCCATAAACGGGTTGCTGCTGTTCCAGAACGCCACCGAGAAGAACGCGTAGGTGTCAAGCAGGTTACCGAAGATGGTCGACACGGTTGGCGCTACCCACCACAGCGACAGCTGGCGCAGGCGGTCGAATACCTGAATATCGAGAAACTGTCCCAGCACGTAGGCGAGGAAGCTGGCGATGGAAATGCGCAGCACGAACTCGTTGAACTCCAGCAAGGCGCCGAAGCCGCGAAAGCTGGCTTCCTGAAACAGCACCGAGACGATGTAGGAAATCAGCAGCGCCGGCAGCATCACCCGGGCAATCACCCGGCGCGCCGCCTGTTTGCCGAGCAGGCGTACGGTCAGGTCGGTGGCCAGGAAGATAAACGGGAAGCTGAACGCGCCCCAGGTGGTGTGCCAGCCAAACAGAGTGATGGGCAGCTGCACCAGGTAGTTGCTGGCGATGATGATCAGGATATGAAACAGCACCAGTGCGATAAGTGCATTACGCAGGCGCTGAGGGGCGGTAATTAGCATGACGGAACCTTTTTGCTGAATGGGGTTAGGGAACCCATGCCACCCGGAATTGAATGGCGGCGCGCATTCTACCGGCGCGATGCCGTAGATGCGTAGTGGTCTGACGGGAGGCGTCGATCTGCGTTGTTTCTACCTCCTGCCGTACGGTTGCAAACCAGGCTACAGACGCCGTTGGCCAGGCCGTTCGGGCTTTTAGCCGGCAGAACCGGTAATCTATGTCGCTGTATTGCTGATTTTTTGTCGAGGTATACCCGTGTTTTCCCAATTCGCCCTGCATGAACGCCTGCTCAAAGCCGTGGCCGAGCTTAATTTTGTCGAGCCCACCCCGGTGCAGTTGGCGGCCATTCCGCTGGCGCTGCAAGGAAAAGACTTGCGGGTTACCGCGCAAACCGGCAGCGGCAAAACCGCAGCCTTTGTGCTGCCCATGCTCAATCGCCTGCTCGGCGATGGTGCTTCCCAGCCGCGCATGAGCGTGCGCGCGATGATCCTGCTGCCGACCCGCGAGCTGGCGCAGCAGACCCTCAAGGAAGTCGAGCGCTTCGCTCAGTTCACCTTCCTCAAGGGCGGGTTGATCACCGGTGGCGAAGACTTCAAGGTGCAGGCCGCCATGCTGCGCAAGGTCGACATCCTGATCGGCACGCCAGGCCGTCTGATCGAACACGCCAACGCCGGCAACCTGCTGCTCGATGAAGTCGAAGTGCTGGTGCTCGATGAAGCCGACCGCATGCTCGACATGGGCTTTGCCGAGGACGTACAGCGTTTGTCCGAGCTGTGTAATGCCGACCGCCAGACCCTGCTGTTCTCCGCGACCAGTGGCGGCGCAGTGCTGCGCGAAGTGGTCGGCAAGGTGTTGAAAGAGCCTGAGCATCTGCAGCTCAACCGCGTCAGTCAGCTCAATGAAGGTACCCGTCAGCAGATCATCACCGCTGACCATAACCACCACAAAGAGCGTCTGGTCGAGTGGTTGCTGAAAAACGAGACCTACGACAAGGCGATCATCTTCACCAATACCCGCGTCCAGGCTGACCGCCTGTATGGCAAGTTGGTTGCCCACGACTTCAAGACCTTTGTGTTGCACGGTGAGAAGGACCAGAAGGATCGCAAGCTGGCCATCGACCGCCTCAAGCAGGGCGCGGTGAAGATTCTTGTGGCCACCGATGTGGCCGCCCGCGGCCTGGATGTTGACGGCCTGGACCTGGTGATCAACTTCGATATGCCGCGTTCCGGCGACGAGTACGTGCACCGCATCGGCCGTACCGGTCGTGCTGGCGCCGAAGGTCTGGCGATCTCGCTGATCTGCCATAACGACTGGGCGCTGATGTCGAGCATCGAGCGCTACCTCAAGCAGCGCTTCGAACGCCGTAATATCAAGGACCTCAAGGGCATCTACCAAGGCCCGAAAAACCTCAAGGCGTCCGGCAAGGCGGTTGGCCCGAAGAAGAAAAAGGTCGACCCGAAAACGGGCAAGAAGCTCCCCACGAAAAAGCCTGCAGCCAAGGCGCCGAAGCGCAACACCATCAACCGGCCGAAACCCGATGCGCCAGTGCTGGTCAGCCAGGACGGCCTGGCCCCGCTGAAACGCCGCGCTCCAACCGCCGAGTAAGCCAATGGTTTGGCGTCTGGGCCTGTTCGCCGCGCTGGCTGTGGCCGCGCAGGCGCAGGGCGCGGTACACAAATGCGTGCAGCCTGACGGTGTGGTGCTCTACACCGATCAGCCCTGCAGCATTGCGCACAGCAACCTGGCCTTGAGTGTCAGCGACTACGCCAGTTACCCGCCGTTGCTGCAGGGTGTTGCGCAGCTCTGGCACGAACGGGTTCAACCGTTGCTGGTCGGGGTCGATCTTCTCTCTTTGCTAGCGCTGCTTTACGGGCTGATGAGCCTGGTCTGCTTTATCGCCTATTACCGCGACAAACAATGCGCCATCAAAGGCCAGCAGCGCACGCCCGAGGCGCGCCTGCATCTGTATGAGTTATTGGGCGGCTGGCCCGGCGGGTTGCTGGCGCAGCGGCTGATTCGGCACAAGAACCGCAAGCTGAGTTATCAGCTGCTGTTCTGGTTGATCGTTCTGCTGCACTTGTCCCTGGCGGGGCTGGTGCTGTGGTTGATCAATACGCCAGCAGGCAGCTGAAGACGGCGGGCTTTCCGCCGTCTGCCGCTTGATCCTTACTTCGGTACGATCAAGATCTTGCCATCGCGCTCGCCACTGGCGGCGGCCGCCACGGCTTGCTTGATTTCGCTGACGTCATAGGTGGCAGCGACACGGGTGTGCAGTTTGCCGCTGGCAATCAACTGCACCAGTTCACCAAACACCTTCATCTGCTCGGCCTGGCTGGCGTTCTGGAACCACTTGGCCAGCCAGAAACCGCGCAGGCTGACGTCGCGAAACACGAACGAGGCGGGCGATACCTGGCATGGTTGGCGGCTCATCATGCCGTAGTTAACCAGCACGCCGCCGTCGCACAAGCTGGCAGCCAGGTGGTCGGTAGACTCGCCGCCTACGGCATCAATACCCAAACGCACGTTTGCACCGCCAGTGGCTGCGCGCACGCGCTTGGCCAAGTCAGGCCCATCAACCAGCACCACATCACCGCCTTCGGCCTCAACGCCGGCTACTGCCGACTCACGGCGTACCACGTTGATGGTTTTGAAGCCGCGCAGCTTGGCCAACTGGATCAGGTAGCTGCCGACGCCTGAGTTGGCAGCGTTCTGGATCACCCAATCGCCGGGCTTGAGGTCGACGAATTCACTGAGCATCAGGGATGCGGTCGGCGGGTTGACTGTGAGCATCGCCAGTTGTTGCGGGTCAGCTTCCGGCAGGGGAATAAGTTTATTGGCCGGTGCATTCAAATGGCTGACCCAGGTGCCGCAGCCAACCGGCAACAGCACCATCTGGCCGACCTTCAGGTTGCCGACCTCAGCGCCGAGCGCTTCCACTCGGCCAACCCCTTCGTTGCCGCCAATCGCTGGCAGCGGTGGCAACATGCCGTATTCGCCGGTCAGGGTAAGCACATCGGACGGGTTGATCGGCGCCGCCAGCACCTTGATGCGTACTTGGCCTGCGCCAGGCTCCGCTAACTGCAGAGCAACGGCGGCGATTACTTCCTGAGGAGCGGGGCCGCGGGTTTGATACTCGGCTTTAAGCATGGGAATTCTCCGGTAGTGGCTGAACAAAGTGGCTGAAGTCTAGACCGGAGTGGCCAAGGTGCGACGAATCCTCCGTTATCGATGCGGGTGATTGGCTGCGGTGAGCAAACCGAGTGGCGGCTAGTTTGGGGCGTCTTGCATCTCATCGCCGGCTTCTTCCAGTTCCTTGATGCGCTGGTCGTAGCCTACGCAAGCGTTTTCCGGCTGGTCAGAGGAAGTATCGGGTGAGGTTTACTTCAGTTCTGCGCGCAGCTATTCCGCGCGGGCAGGGTCTTTTCCGGTGATCTCTGCAACTTTGGCTGCGAGTTGCCCGGCTTTGGCGATCGCCTCCTCGGAACTGCACGAAGCGTAGGCCTTGCTCTGGGCAAATAGAGCGAAGGCAGCGCAAAGGCTCAGAGCGGTTTTACTGGGCAGAGTGATCTTTCTGGCAATGTCCTCGCGGGAGAACAGGCTTGCGTCTTCGGTTGCGTGCGCTTGGCTGACGAAAGTTCAGGTCGAACCTAAGCGGGCCTGGGTTGGTCGGAAATTAGGAGGGCGAGGTGCAATAACGCCTGAGAGCTAATTCCGAGTAATCAATCTCCGCGATAGGGCAATGCAGAGTCAGGTCATAGCCGGCTATGCTGGGCACTGGTTTAACTCGGGTATCGCCATGAAGTGGTTGTGGGTCTGTTGTGTGCTGTCGTGCAGCCTGAATGTCTCGGCGCAAGCCTTGCGTGTAGGCTTTGGTACGCACAAGCCGCCGTATATCTTCGAGAGTGAAGCCCGCGGCCTGGAGTACGACATCGTGATGACTGCCGCGCAGCGCGGCGGGCTGGAACCGGTGGCGTACTTCGCGCCGATGGAACGCTTGAATCTGATGCTGAGCAAAGGCCAGATTGATGTTATTGCCACTACCAACGAACGCAACGGCGGTTCTATTTTCTATTCGGATGTCTATATCCGTTACCAGAACGTTGCGGTGGCCTTGCGTTCACGAAACCTGGATATCCAACGCATCAGTGACCTGGGCGGCTACTCGGTAAATGCCTTCCAGCGTGCGCGCTTTCTGCTTGGCAGTGAGTTTCAGGCCATGGCTGAAAACAACCCGCGCTATCGTGAGGAAGCCTTTCAGATCGCCCGCAACCGCATGCTCTACAGCGGTCGGGTGGATGTGGTGGTGTCGGATATGCGCATTCTGCGTTACTTCAATCGCGAGGTGTATACCCAGGTCGATGTGACGCAGCCGCTGACCCTGTACCCGATTTTTTCGCCCACGGACTACAAGCTGGGCTGCCGCCTGCAGGTCGATTGCGAGCGCTTCAATCAGGGTTTGGCGGCGATTCGGGAGAATGGTGAGTACACGACCATCGAGCGCCGTTACGCTGTGTATTGAAGGCCTGTGATTGTCGTCACTGGCTGACGGGCGCCACTTCTTCCAGGCTTTCTTGCGCAGCGAGCAGCTCCTCCTCGCTGGGCATGGGCAAGCTGCTGACGCTGAAATCAACAATCTCGATTGCACCCTGACCCTGGCCCAGCAGGTGGAAGGAGAACGCCTTGCGTGCTTGCGGGTTGTCGAAGGTGAAGCTGACCTGGACGGGTTTGTCGCGTGTCAGCAGTGGCAGCGTTGGGATCGCCACGTCGACATCGCGGTCGTACTCCTTGGTTTTCAATTGCAGCGTGGCGCCTTTTTTATCCATACGCAGGGCGCGGATTTTCAGGGTGACGGTGGTCTGGGTAGCTGCACCCAAGGTCAGGTACTGCGCGCCCACCAGGTTGTCTGCCCAATCATCACTGACGCTGGGTTTTAGCCTGATAGGCTGCTGGTTGGCGAACTGATAGCTTTGCTTGATCTGACCACCATTGCTCAGTGACTGGTCAAGCAGGGCCGCTTGCTGGCTGATCAGGCGTGCCGGTTTGCCGCTGAAGCGGCCCAGGTAGCGTGCGCTGTCGGCAATAAAGCCAGGGCTAGCGTAGCGCCGGCAGACATTCTGGAAGTCGCACTCGGTCAGCGTGCCGTTGCCGTCATGCTGGCGTAGCAGGCCGTTGGTGTAGGAGATGATCTCGCGGCCCGTGGCGTAGTCGCGTAGCAATGAACGGCCGGCGATATTGCTCGGTACCGGGAAGGCGAAGTAGTCGAGCACCGACGCTGTCAGATCGACATGGCCATACACGCCTTGCTTGATGGCGGGCAGTTGCGCCTGCTCGGGCGCCAACAGCAAGTTGAAGCCCCAGGCCGAAGCCAGACGGACGTTTTCCAGGCCGTGGGATTCATCCGAGGTGACGATCACCAGGGTGTCTTTCATCACGCCCTGTTTTTCCAGCGCGTTGAGAAAGTCAGCAACTGCATCGTCCAGGTAGGCAATCGCCGCCAGCTTGGCGTTAGGGTGGCGGTCCAGGTAGTCCTGCGGGGCGGAGTAGGGCTGGTGAGTACCCACGGTCAGCAGGGTCAACATCCAGGGCTGACGCTTTTTGCGCAGCTGTTGCACGTAACCCAGCGCGCCTTCGAAGTAGGCCTTATCGTCCATGCCCCAGGGGAAATCGATATAGGGCTTGTTCTTGAACCAGTCGCGGCCCAGGGTCTTGTCGAAACCCATCTGCGGCATGATCTGGTCTTTGGCCATAAAGCGCAGCCCGGCCCCTTGCAGGAAGTGCGTGCTGAGGCCGCGTTCGCGCAGTTGTGCGGGCAGGCATTGTTCACTGCGCGCTGGGTTGTTGAGCAGTTCGACGCCTTTCGGGGTACCGGAGTCGAGTTTGTTGTAATCGCCGCAGAGCATGGCATAGAGGCCGCGGATGGTCTGATGACCATGCAGCACGTAGTCAGTGGTGAGCATGCCGCGCTCGGCCCACTGGCTCAGGCGCGGCATCGGGTCTTGCGCGTAGCTGCTACCAATGGCCTGACGGCTGGCTTGCAGGTAGGCACCGGTTACGCCTTCCAGGGTGATGATCAGGACGTTGCGGGCGCTGCCGGCTTGCTTGAGCAGCGGCGTACCGTGCAGATCCAGCTGATTCAGGCTGCGGATGTCGGGTGGGCTGCTCGGCTCATCACCCGCCAGCCAGTCGGCCAGGTATTGCTGGCTGCTATTGGTACTTTCCGCCAACAGCTTGTGCGCCAGGTTGAACTGCAACCATTGGTCAGCTTCGCTGGGTTTGAATTGCTGGCCGGCTGTGTGCACGGCAAGCAGTGCCAGCGGTAGCAGCAGCCATCTGCGTGCAAATGGCGCGGCGCGGCGCGGTGTTTGTACGCTGCGCAGGCCCAGGTAAAGCGCCACCAGAACGGCCATGGCGATAGCCAATAGAGGCTGGCTCAAGCCGCTGCCCTGGGTCGAATGGCTGACGAACTGCGCATCGCCCAGGTATTGCAGGTCGGCCGGCTCCGGCATGCGCCCCACTGCATTGACCAACTCGGCGGTGCTCAGGGTAAAGATGCACCAGGTCAGCAACAGGGCAATGCTCAGCAGCCAGGAGCGTTGGTGCAGGACTACCACCAGCAAACTGCCGATCGCCAGGTCAGACAGATAGCCATAAGCGTGCGACCAGCCCAGCGCGTAGCGGCTAAGCAATGGCAGGGCGAGTAATAACAAACCGAGGGTCAGCAGGGCGCTGGAAGGGTGTCGCAGCCAATTGCAGGTAACGCGCACGGGTACTCCTGGGGCGATTGCCATCGTTCAGCAGTGGCAATGCCGAAACAGCCGCAAAATGCGGGCTGACATGATTCTGAAACAAGCTTGTGCTAAGCGCCAGTAGGCGGGGCGCAAAAGGGCAAAACAACTGATGTCGTAATGGGGAAGGAAGCGAGGGATTGGGAGGGGTTATGCACTGGCCAGCGCCTTGTCATTGCGAGCAAAGCGCTGCATGGCCAGAAAGCGTTACTTTTTACCGATGGTGATCTGCTTGGTGGTGCCGTACACCTGGCCGCTGACGCCTTTGGCAATTTGCTGAATTTCCCCGCCGGATTTCAGGAAGGCTTCGATCTGTGCGTCGATCGAGGCGCTGGTTTCCACGGCTGGAGCCGGCTTGGGTTTGCTGTTGGATGCTTTTACGCGCATGACGGCCATTAACCTATTTAAAAATTAATTTGGCCGCGCATGATACTCGAAACGCTTGACAATTGCTTGGTAAATAAAGCTCGGATGTAACGATATGCCGTGAAATTATTCTGCGAATAGTCCGAATAATTAGCGAATATGCCAGTAAGTGATTGTTTTAATAAGAATAGATAATTCGTGCTGAGCCCGTGCCTTGCGATTTGCTCCATCGGTCGGATTACCCGTTACGGACATCAGACTGGCGCAGGGCGATGGCCGGTAGGCCGAGAAATTAACAGGCGAGTCGGCTAGAATGCCGGCCTGGTAATGAGGGTAGGGCATCATGGCGGTAATTGGACGAATGAATAGTTTGCAGGTCGTGAAGCACACCGACTTCGGCCTGTATCTGGATGGCGGCGCGGATGGCGAAATTCTATTGCCCAAACGCTATATCCCAAGTGATACCCCAAGTGAAGTGGAAGACTGGTTGAACGTCTTTATTTACTTGGACAGTGAAGACAAATTGATTGCCACCACGGAAAAGCCAAAAGTTCAGGTGGGCGAATTCGCCAGTTTGAAAGTTGTGGATATAAATCGAGTGGGCTTATTCCTTAATTGGGGTTTGCCGAAAGATTTATTGTTACCGCACTCCGAAGAAAAGCGCCCGTTGCAGATTGGTGATTACTGCGTGGTGCATGTATTCCTTGATAAGCGCAGCAAGCGCATCACCGCTACTGCTCGATTGGATCGTTACCTGGATAACGTGCCGGCCAACTACAAGGCGGGTGAGGAAGTCGACCTGTTGGTGGCCGAATCCACGGATATGGGCTTCAAAGCCATTATCAATGGCAAGCACTGGGGCCTGATCCACAAGAACGAATTGTTCAAGTTCGTGCGCAGCGGTATGCAGGAAAAAGGCTTTATCAAGGAAGTGCGCGCCGATGGCAAAATCAGCTTGAGCCTGCAGCCAGTGGGTCAGGAGGCTGCCAGCAGCCTTGGGGAACAGATTCTGGCCAAGCTGCGCGAGCACGATGGCGTACTCAAGGTGAATGACAAAAGTTCACCTGAAGAAATTGCCGGGCTGTTTCGGGTCAGCAAGGGCAACTTCAAGAAGGCCATTGGCGGTTTGTACAAGCAGGGTCGCATCGTGATCCACGAAGACCGTATCGAGCTGCCGAGCAAGTAAGCAGCAGCGCTCCGCGTTTACGACTCACGGCATTACACCAGCAGTGAGTCGTACGTTCTGTAGTTAGCTTGCTAGGCTTGAGGTGTCAGCTTGAGTCGCGTTGCAGGTGGCGTACTGCGCGACTCAATGGGCATCTTGCCGGTGTAGCTCAGTCGGTAGAGCAGCGCACTCGTAACGCGAAGGTCGCAGGTTCGATTCCTGTCTCCGGCACCATCTAAGCCAATCAGTTAACCGCCACCAAACTGGGAGAACGATGCCGTTCGACTGGGTTTGGTTTTTTGCGGCGCGGCAATTCTGCCGGCGTAGCGCCAGTCCCAGGGCGCGACTATGTCTTCGGCGGGCAGCTGCCAGAGGCCTTTACCCATGTTTCTGGCCAGGGTTTCGGCATCCTTGAGGCGGTGATCCTTCAACTGTTTGCTATAAGCCCAGGCCGCGCCCTGTGCGACCAGGGTGTAATTCACGTCTAAGCCGCCGACGAAAGCGCGCGCTAGCGTTCTGCTGTAGCGGTCGACTTCTTGCACATGCAGGACCACCTGCTTTTCCAGCACGAGATCAGACAGTGCCTGCTTGGCTTCGGTGCCATAGGGCTGCTTTCTTTCTGGCGCGTCGATTTCCGCAAGGCGCACCCGTAGCCGTTTGTTGTCAGTGGTCAGGCAGCTGAAGGTGTCGCCTTCGCTGATGGTCATCACCCGGCAGATGAATTGCTCAGCAGCCGCCAGGCCGGGCAGGCAAGCGAGAAGGAGTAGAGCGATACGGATAGTCATCTGGTTGGCGATGCTCAGGCGAATATATAGCCAGTGATAGTAATGAAAGCTCCGCAGATTAAGCGGGACGGGTATCGCGAAACAGCACTGTGAACGTACAGAGTGTTTTCCTGCACTGACGCCCTGGGTTGCTTGTGCTTTTTCGCCAATCGAGGATGATTGCTCATTATTCGAGCGATTATGTGGCTCGCGCTTGCTCCCCTGGATCAGCGGTCGGAACTGCAGGTGGGGCGGTGTTGCCAAAGATTCAGGTTCGTTTCGCGCCGATGGCGCAGAGGTTGTGATGACAATGTGTCGATATGCGATCAGCCTGGTTGGGCTGCTGTTGGTAACGCCGCTGTATGCCGAGCAGCAGGCGCCGCAGACGTTGCGGGTCATTCCGAAGACCTATATCAGCCCCGGTGCCAGTGGCAGCATCGGCAGCTCGCAGACCATCGAAAGCCATAACCTCTACGGTGGGCAGCGTCTACCCGATGGCCAGCCGCGCCATGAGCAGCGTTACGGCAGCCAGTCGATAGAAAACCGCGGGACGATCAAGCAAACGATTGAGTACCCGAATGGCTACCGGGTGCAGCAGTATCCAGGGCAAAGCACCGAATACTACAAGCGCAGCCGCTAACAGGCCGTTGAAGAATTACCTACGTTGCCGATACTGCGTTGAAAACAGGCTCGGAATGCTCATTTACAGCTCGTAAACTCCGCTTCCTTGCCCGTTTTCGCCTTGTCTCGACTGCCTCGCCAACATTCTCAACGACCTGCTAGTTCAGACAGCCATCACCATTCCCCAGCGCAGCGCTAGAAAGGCCAACAGGCCCAGTGGGCCGAACATTAGCGTCAGCACATAACAGGGCAGCAGTGCCCAGTGGCTGATGCCCGCGATGGCACCTTCGTGGCGGATATACAGCCCGACCATCAGATCGAACGCCAGAATATGTATCCAGGCTGCCAGTGCGGCTGTGGGTTGGCGCAGCAGTGAGAGCACCCCGCCGAGGCTGAAGAAACCGGGCCTGCCGGTACCCGGCTCAGGCCGCTGGCGCATCGCGACAAACAGTAGCCAGCTGTAGACGATGGCCAGTAGGACCACGCTGAGGCCCAGCACCAACTCATCGGTATAGGGCCAGAACGGCAGACAGACCAGCATCAGCCAACCGCCCAAGGCGATCAGCGAAGTGAGTTTGAACAAGGGTTTCAACGGGGCCATGGCGTGCTCACTGGGCAAGGTGTGAGCTCAACCATAGCGGATGCGGTGATTGCTGCCCCTAGGTATCAGCGGCTGAATACAACGTCATCAGCTGGCGCGAGGGCCAGCTGATGAGCGCGGTTTACTGCTTCTTGCCCCAGAGTTTTTCCAGGCGTTGATCACGGCCGCAGCCGTTGCGGTAGTAGTTGTAGCGCAGCGGATTACGTTGGTAATAGTCCTGGTGATAGTCCTCGGCCGGGTAAAAGGTGCTGGCGGCGAGAATTTCCGTGACCACTGGGGCCGGCAATCGTCCAGACTGCTCCAGCGTCTCCTTGGAGGCCTCGGCCAGTTGCTGTTCTTCGGCGTTGCTGTAGAAGATTGCGCTGCGGTACTGCGGGCCGCGGTCGCAGAACTGGGCGTTGGCGGTGACTGGGTCGATGGTGGGCCAGAAGGCTTCCAGCAGCTTGGCGTAGCTGGTCTTGCTCGGATCGAAGCGCACCTGCACCGCTTCGATATGCCCGCTGCTGCCGGCTGATACTTGTTCGTAGGTAGGGTTGTCGACATGTCCACCGATATAGCCGGAGGTGGTTTCAATCACGCCGGGCACTTTGTCGAAGTCCGATTCGGTGCACCAGAAGCAGCCGCCGGCAAAGATCGCCACGCCTGGGTTTTCCACCGTTGGCGCACTGACTTGTGGCTGCGGCGCTTGCGCAGCGGTGGGTTCACAGGCAGCCAGCAGGCCGCCCAGAGCGAGGATGCTGCTGGCCAGCAGACGGCTGCGCCAGGTCGAGGTGATCGCAGTCATGTTCAGCTCCGCAGCTCAGGTAAGGCTTCGCCTTCGGGGATAAAGCGCAAGGCCACGCCGTTGTTGCACCAGCGTTCGCCGCGCGGTTTTGGGCCGTCGTCGAAGACATGGCCCTGATGCCCGCCGCAGCGTGCGCAGTGGTATTCGGTGCGCGGGAAGAACAGCTTGAAGTCGCGCTTGGTGCCCATGTGGCCGGCAATTGGCTGGGTAAAGCTGGGCCAACCGGTGCCGCTTTCATATTTGTCCTGGCTGGCGAACAGCGGCAGGTAGCAGGCGGCGCAAAGGTAGGTGCCGTCGCGTTTTTCCTGATTCAGCGGGCTACTGCCGGGGGCTTCGGTGTCTTCTTCGAAGAGCACGGCATAGGCTTCGGGCGTCAGTAGGGCGCGCCAGTCGCCATGGGGTTTATCCAAGGGTGTCACGCTACTGGCGATGGCTTGCGCCAGGCTGAGTGGGGCGTGACCGAGCAGGGGCAGGGCTGGCAACAGGGCCATTCCCTTGAGCAGGGAGCGTCTTTTCATGGCGGTGCTCTGTGTGAGGTGTGGCCAATAGACAGAGGTAAAACCGAGTTGTTACAGCTGTGCCGGCCGCGCGCGATAATTTTCTCGCGGTAAGTTGTAAGCAAAGATAAATCGCACGCTCAGGCGATAGGCAGGCTGCTGGTGGTATCGACGCCGTCATCGATGATGATGCAGTTACGCCCGGCATTCTTGGCGCGATAGAGGCGTTCGTCGGCGCGCTGCAGCATGCTTTCCCAATGCTCGTCGCGGCGCAGGATGGCCCCTCCGACCGACATGGTTACCGCCCCGCCAGGCCCGCGCAGATGCTGCGCCACTTGTTGCTGCAGATGTTGTGCGGCTGCCAGCAGGCCGGCGCGCTCGGTGTTGGGCAGCAGCAGGAGGAATTCCTCGCCGCCGAAGCGGAACAGCCGGTCTTCCTTGCGCGAGGAGCTTTTGATCAGCTTCACGAAGTCCACCAGCACCTGGTCGCCAGCCTGATGGCCGTGGTTGTCGTTGATCCGTTTGAAATGATCCAGGTCCATCACCAGCACGCCGTAACTGTTGCCGTGACGGCGGTAGATGGAGGCGGCGATCTTCAGCTCTTCATTCATCGCCCGGCGGTTGCGTGCGCCGGTCAGCGGGTCATGGATGGCCAGTTGTTGCAGCTGGTCGCGTTGGCTGCTGGTGCGGTAGGCAAAAACGAAGCTGAGGATGCTGGCCATCATGCTGGTGACCAGAAATGAAACCATCTGGTAGTCGCTTTCGAACACCGCCCCCGGGTTCAGCTGGCCGTAACCGACCAGGGTTGTGAGCACCAGAATGGTGGCAATCAAGGCCTTGGTGGGCGACACCATATAGAAGTTGAAGAGGATCAGCGGGTAGATCCAGAACAGGCCGTTGACCCCCAGGTTGATGGCGATCAGCGTTGCGCCGGCAGAGAAGATGGTCGCCAGGTAAATGCCGGGTTTGATCGTGTCACCGGTACGCCAGGCATAGAGCACCGCGAGCACAGTGGAGACGACAATCACTGTGTCAGCGGAGCCTACCAAGTAGTTACCGGTTGCTAGCCGGTAAACGGCATAAGGGGTAATACCAATCACGCCAAACAGGCCCATCAAGGTGATGATGGACAGCTGGAAGTCGTTACGCAGGCGCCTGAGCAGCCGCGATATCCGCATAGGTAAAGGCCATTGTTGTCGTTGTTATGAGCTAAGCATGCAGAGCTTGCCCTGGCGATGGCAATAGTAAAATCCAGCAAAGTGCCAGCATGGGCCACTATCTGCCGAATGGCGCCCTGATGATCTGGTACTAAGGTTCCAGCCCTTGTGCTGCAAGGCTTGGGCGCGGCGCGCGGAGGCGTGCCTGCAGGCTTTTGCTGCGCTGATAGCGGGCCAGGCGCTCAGCCAATGGCTGAGGCAGCTCGGTGCAGGGGGCAAAGTTCTGGCGCAGGTAGAAGTCGCTGAGCTGTGGATGGCAGAACAACCAGACCGGTGAGGCGCAATCGGCCAACGCGGCTGCGATCAACTGGCGTGCTACACCTTGCCCACGCCAGCGTGTATCGACCAGTAGGCTGGTTAGCCAATGTCCGTGCGCGACCTGCTGCAGGCAGAGCGCGGCGACGATTTCCCGATCTTCTGCCACCCACAGCTGTGCGCCAGCAGTGGCACGCATGGCGGAGCGTTGGCTGCGGTAAAACTTGTCGGCAAGGGGTTTATGCGAGGAGGGGAGTAAGCGGTAGTGCATTGCGGGTACTGTTGAGACGGTGAGTGGATGCCTGAGCGCAAGCGCGATGCTTGCCTCAGACTGGTGGCTCAGGCGTTGGCTGCGTGGCTGCCGAGCAGGGTTTTCGCACCTTGCTTGTCTTTCTTGTCCATGCGCTTTTCGCTGGCGGTTTTCAGCGGCTTTTTCTTTACTTGTTTCTTCGAATCCATACCTTTGCTCATGATCTTCACCTCTGACAATGTCGTGGTTGAACATTCTGGAGCGGGCCATCCCCTCGCGGTGAAGCGAGGCTGGTACTTGGAGTCTACGCCCATGCTGGACGAATAGCTGAGGCGTTATCCGGGCGTTTGGTTGCAAGCCTGGGTTCGACTGGTTAACAGTTCACCGGCAAAATCGGTGGCTGGCGGTGACAGCCTGGGCTTGCCGCCGCATCATGGGCTTATTACGCCGCGTACAGCCTGCTTGCTGTGCGACTGTTGAACCCCGAAGTCGAGACATTGATGGAACAAGCGCTGATTTATGCCGGCCAGAGCGTGCCTGGGCGGGTGCGTGGGCACAATGAAGATGCTCTGTTGTGTTGCCCGCAGCTGAATCTGTGGGCGATTGCCGACGGCATGGGCGGTCATCAATGCGGCGAAGTGGCCAGTGCCCTGGCGCTGCAGGCGCTGCAGGCGGCCTGCGCCGACGGTCAGGAATTGGTTGAGGCGGTGCATGCGGCCAATCAGGCGATTCTCAGCGTTGCGCGCGCCGATGAGCAGCGCGGCATGGGCACCACCCTGGTGGCGGTACGCTTCGCGGGTGCTGCGTTCAGCATTGCCTGGGTCGGCGACAGTCGCGCCTATCGGGTCAGTGCCGGGCATATCGAGCGCCTGACCCATGATCACAGCTGGGTGCAGACGATGATCGATGCCGGACAGATGAGCGTTGAAGCGGCGCGTAGCCATCCGCAGCGCAATGTCATTCTGCAGTGCCTGGGCCGTGATGATCAGCCGCTGGAAGTCGGCATGTTGCAAGGCTTGCTCGGCGAGCATGAGTTGCTGCTGCTGTGCAGTGACGGCCTGACCGGCGAGCTGGAAGACGCGCAGATCCAGCAATTGTGCAGCAACGCCCAGACCCTTGATGAACTGGTAGAACAGCTGCTGGCGCAGGCCAACGAAATGGGTGGCAAGGATAATATCTCCTGTATCGTGCTCGGCCGTGATGCGGCCGCGCCCAGCGTCGAGGCCAAACCGCGTGGTTTGCTCAGCCGCCTGTTTACCTCCCGCAAGCCCTAACCTGCCGGTGTGCACTGACTTCCATGACTGAACAATTGCTCGAAATCCCCGGTTATCAGGTGCATGGTCGCCTGGGTAAAGGCGGCATGGCCGAGGTGTACCTGGCCACCCAAACGTCGCTGCAGCGCAAGGTGGCGATCAAGGTGCTGCTGAGCGCGGATGATCAAGCGTTCAGCCAGCGCTTTCTCAAGGAAGGCCACATCGTGGCGTCCCTGCATCACCCCTCGATCATCACCATCTACGACATCGACCAACTGGCCGATGGTCGCCACTACCTGACCATGGAGTTCGTCCCGGGTGGCGATCTGGCGCAGCACAAGGGCGAGGTGTTCGACCTGCCGCGTGCCTTGCGGATCGTGCAGCAGGTGGCCAGCGGCCTGGCCGTGGTGCATGACAAGGGCCTGGTACACCGCGATATCAAACCGGCCAACATTCTCTTTCGCAGCGACGGCACGGCGGTAATCACCGATTTCGGCGTGGCCAAGGAAGTCGAGCTGGACCATGATCTGACCCAGTTCGGCATCGCCGTCGGCAGCCCGTCCTACAGCAGCCCTGAGCAGGCGCAGTGCCAGGCGCTGGATGCGCGCAGTGATATCTACAGCCTGGGGGTGATCCTGCTGGAGATGCTCACTGGAAGTAATCCTTATCGCGCCGCCAACTACACCCAGACCGTGATGAACCACCTGCAGATGGACGTGCCGCAACTGCCGGCACATTTGCAGAACCACCAGTGGCTGCTCGAACGCATGCTGGCAAAAGACCCGGATGAGCGATTTGCCGACTGCAAGGTGCTGCTGGCGAGCCTCGATGAGCTGACCCGCGATGACCCGGACAGCACGCGCATCGCCCCCGCGCTCAGCCTGGGCAAGCCGGCCAGGCGCAAAACTGCGCGCAGTACGCTGTGGGTCTCGCTGCTCGCCGGTGTCGTGTTGCTGGCCGGTGCTGCCGGCGGCGGTTATTACCTGTATCAGCAGAAACAGATCAGCGACTACCTGGCGCGTGCCGAACTGCGCCTGCAAACCGGCAACCTGCTGGCGCCGCCGCAGGACAACGCGGATTACCTGTTCCGCCAGGTGCTGGCGCTGGATGCAGATAACCCAGCGGCTCTGGACGGCCTGGCGCGGGTGCTGCAGGCGCGGATCAATCAGTACTTGGCATTGGCTGAGCAGCGTCTGGCTGATCAGCAGTTGCTGCTGCCTGAGGATGACAGTGCGACTTACTACTTCCGTCAGGTGCTGGCCTGGGAGCCTGATAATCTGCTGGCCCTGGCCGGGATCAACCGAGTGGCGCAGCGCTATATCGAGCAAAGTGAGGGCGCCTATAAGCGCCGCGAGTTTGCCCTGGCCTTGGCGCTGGTGCAGCAGGGCCTGGAAGTAGAGCCGGCCAACGAGCAGTTATTGCAGTTGCTGGATGGCCACGAGCAGCGCGTGCGACTGGCCCAAACGCCGCGGCGCCGGCCTGCGGCGGCCGAACAGCCAGCACCGGTTAACCCGGTCAAGCGGCTGTGGAACAACCTATTTGATTAACTCGTCATGCTGGCGTATTGCTACCTGCCTGATTGGCAGGCAGCATGCGCGCCTAGCCCTTAGTGCCGCCGGTTGATGCCAGGGTGCGGCGGGTTACAGATGGTTGTTTAACCGATGTTGGCGGAGTGCGCAGATGCTCAAAATTCACTTCAGTGATAATCGTCAGGCGCCGATCTGGCTGGTCGACGAGCGTTTCACCATTGGCCAGGACAGCCGCAACAGCCTGGTGTTGGTAGATCCGAGCATTGGCGCGTTCCATGCGGAAATTCGCCAGGATCATGGTTTTTACTACCTGACCGATGTCGGTAGCCCGAGCGGCTCCTTCGTCAATGACGAGCGGATCAATACGCGCTTTCAACTGCGTGCTGACGACCGTGTGCGCCTAGGCGCTGTGGAGCTGCTGCTGGTCGATCCGGCGCGCAGCAAGACCAAGGCCGAACAGGCCGCGCGCTGGTATCTGCAGGTGATTCAGGGCGAGCACGAAGGCAAGAAATTCCATATCAACGGTTCCATGACTTTTGGCCGTTCGGTGAAGTGCGAGCTGTGCTTCAGCGATCAGGAATTGTCGCGCCGGCACTGCGAGTTCTACCTCAAGGATGACGTGCTGGAGGTCAAGGACCTGGCCTCGGCTAATGGCCTGCTGGTCAACCAGCAGAAGGTTGCGACGGCGGTATTGCAGCCGGGTGACCAGCTGAGGATGGGCTCGGTCAGCCTGCTGGTGATCGGCCCGAAAAGCACCGTGGCGCCGAGCGAGGATGAAGATGCCACGCTGTTTATGCGCGCCGTGGATCTGCCCAAACCGCTCAAGCCGGCGCCTCTGTCCAGTTCACAGAGCAGCCAGGCCAACCCGTTGCGCACGGCCGCGCAGGCCAATCCGATGCGCGCTGCGGTCGCGCCCGTCAGTGCGCCCAGCGGCCTGAACAAACCACTGCTAGTGCTGGGGTTTTTGCTGGTGACGGGGCTATTGGTGGCCGCTGCGGTGTTTGTTCTTTAAATACGACCTGGCAGGTGCGTTCCGCTCTGCCCGATTGGTGAATAATCTGACTTGATACGACAGTGCCAGATGGCTGCTTTGGCGTTAGGCTACGCCTCTTTGCACTGCCATCTGTTGTCGGAGTCTCCGTGAAGCCATTGCTCCTGTTGCTATCTGCCTGTTGCCTGGCGTGCCAGCCGTTAAGCGCGCTGGCCTGGTCCAATCATTCGCTGGGCAGCCAGTTGGCGTTGCAGGCCGTTCCCGAGTTGCAGCGCACCTTGAGTTACGAGCCGCTGGAGGCTTTTCTCGATGCTCAGGCTCCGGCCATCGAGCAGCTGCTGGATCAGCAGGAAGCCTTTGCCCGCGCGCATTTTGCGGATTACCCGGCGCGTCCGGATGCCTTGCGCTTTAGCGCTGCGACCACAACTGCAGCTGACAGACGCAGTGCGTTTCTGCAGGCGTTGCGGGTCAATCCGCAGATTCGCTTGGCCGGTTTCGTTCAACAATTGCCGGGGCAGGTCGATGACGGCCGGCCGCGCTTGGCTGCCGAGCAGGTGCTGGTGTTTCGCAAGATCGGCCCCTGGAGCCACTGGCGTTACCTGGCCTTGCAGCCGGGCGAGGCGGTGAGTGCCGTGCAGGTGCTCAGCAGTGCGGCCGACGAGCCGGACTATGGCCACGACATCAACCTGTTCAGCGACAACCCAGGCGAAGTCGGCGCGCACTACAACTTTGGCGCGCAGCCCTTTGGTGATGCGCGCTTCGAGTATTCCTCCCAGGCGCCATTTCATATTGGCTACTACCACGAGCCGGAGCTGGTGTTGCAGGCGGCGCCCTATCTGCGCCGCACTCTGCCGCACTGGCGCATCTATCAGTACACCAGTCTGGCGCGGCTGGCCCTGGAAAGCGGCCACGATTACTGGGGTTACCGTTTTCTCGGCTGGGCGCTGCACTACATGCAGGACCTGACTCAGCCCTACCACGCCAAGACCGTGCCGGGCGTCGCCACAGCCGAGCTGATGCTGATCGCCCTCAAGGCGGCCAGCGGTTATCCCGAAGATCGTCTGGCAACCATTGCCCGAGTGGCGGACCGGCACACGGCGATTGAGGAATATCAGCTGGAGCGTATGCAGCAGCTGATGGATGAGCAGGCGGCCTCGCCCCTTTTGCAGGCCTATACGCAGAACCCGCAGGACAGCTACCCGGTCTACTCGGTGAACTACGCGCAGCAGGTGGTGGCGGCCGAGTCCTATGCCAGTGCCGATGCCTTTGATGAGTTGATTGGTCAGTGGCTGGCGCGCAAACCGGCGGCGGCTCCGGGCTTTAGCGGTGGTAACCAGCTGGCCCAGGCTGAAGCTGATCCACTGCTGGAGCAGTTGCTGGTGGAGCTGTTCAAGCGCTTCGGTGCGCACACCCGCAACGTTGTGCAAACCACCCTGGCGCAGCCAGCGCCTAGCGTACCGGCGGCGCAGTGAACCACAGCTCGCGCCGCTGCAAGGGCGTGGCGCTGGGTAGCAGCGGGTTATGCAGTTCGATCCGCTGACGCTGGTCGAGTTGCGCACGCTGCAGGCTGGCGGCGAAGTGCTGCTGGAATAGACGCTCGAAGGAGCCATCGGCAATGGCTTTTTCCATGCCTATGCGCACGGTTTCCGCCAGCTCCGGGCGTTTGCGCGAGAAGAAGAAATACATCGCCGTGGGGTAGTGCAGCAGCACATGCGGATCGACGACCAGTTGCTGCCCGCGCGGGTGTTCCAGCTCATCCCAGATTTCGATCACCGAGCGCGGAAAGTAGTCGAAGCGCTGCGCCTGCAGCATGCGAAACAGGCTGCCGTAACTGGATGAAACCCTGACCGGCAAACCATGGGCGCGGAGGATTTCGCTGTCCGGCCAATCATGGCCCTGGCCTGCGGAAAACTGGCGCAGATCCTCAAGGTTGCGCACATTCTTGAGCAGCTGCGCGCGCTCTTTGGGCAGCAGAGCGATGCGCCAGCCGAACAGGCCCTTGTCCAGCGGAATACGCACCGGCAGCAGGCGCTGCTCGCGCTCGACGCTGGTCATGCTCCAGGCCACGTCGAGGCGGTCGTTGTGCTCCAGGTTAACCAGCGCGCGCTCCTGCTCCATGCTGTAGTGCGAAGGCTCCAGGCGCAGCGCGCTGCCGGCTTTATCCAGCGCCAGTTGCAGCTGCGCCAGGGCATAGATGGAGCGAAACTCATCGCCATCGGCCCGGCGGGGGTAGCGCAGGGTGTCGCTCTCATCGGCCTGCAGTGGCGGGGTTAGCAGGCTGACCAGCAGCAGGCCGCAAAGCCAGCGCCAGGCCGCCTGCGAAAGCATGCGGGGCATTTCGGTTAGAGTCCTTTCAATACCGGTCCGGGGTTACGTGACCGGACTGTGCGGCGCGCATTATGCCAGCCTGGCGAGCCGCCGTTATGCCGTAGGTCGCATGCCCTGAAGCCAGGCTAGGCGTTGCTGCGCAGAAACTGTCCGTAGCCGCGCGCATGCCCCAGGTCGCTGGCGAACTCGCCCTGCTGAAAGGCGATGCGTCCGTTGATCAGCACGGCATCCACCGCCGCGCCGCGGTTAACCATGCGCTGCAGGCCGCCGAAGGCGTCCATCGGTGCCTCCTGGTAACTGGCCAGTGACTCATCCAATGCACTCGGGTCGATGATTACCAGATCGGCACGAGCGCCTTCGTAGAGCCTGCCGGCATCGATATCGAACCACTCGCCCAGCTCGCCGGTCAGGCGCCAGATTGCGGTTTCTATCGGCATTACCGCTTGCCCGCGCAGCTCGGCGTCGCGCACCAGTTTGAGCAGACGCACGCCGAAGTTGTAGAAGGCCATATTGCGGATATGCGCGCCGGAGTCGGCAAAGCCGATCAGGGTGCTGGGTTCGCACACCAGTTTCTCCACCACCTCGGGGCGATGGTTGGCGATCAGGGTGCGCCAGCGCAGGCGTGGGCCGTGGGCCACCAGCAGATCGAGAAACAGGTCGGCGGGATGTTCGTCGCGGGCCTTGGCCAGTTCGCCGACGCTTTTGCCGACCACGCTGGCGTCCGGGCAATCGACAATCCAGGCGTCGTCGAAGTCGCGGTGCCAGACTCGTGGGCCGAATTTCTTCTCCACGTCCTGGCGAAAGCGCAGGCGGTAGGCCGGGTCCTGAAACAGTTGGCTGCGCATGTCGTGGTTAGCCAGGTGCAGCGCGGCCTGGCCGGCGGGGAATTCCTCGAAGACCACGAACTCCATGCCATCGGCATAGGTTTCGAATGGCACCGGCAGGGTTTGCCAGCGGAAGTCGGCGCGGGCCAGGCGATTGATCCAGCGCGTCAGCGGGCCGAGGATCGGCGCAAGCCAAGGGTCGGCTTTGACGTCCATCAGGGTAATCAGGGTGGTCTTCAGCGGTTTGCGCCACCAGCCGCCGATGCTGTCCCAGAGAAAGGCCAGCACATTCAGCTTGGTCACCAGGTTCGGCGCGCCCTGATGGATGCGTCCGCGCCGCCGCAGGATCTTGTTCAGTCGCGCGTACTCGGCCCAGGGCGCATACACCGAGGGTAGGGATTTCGAGCGCTGGCGGTCGCCATCAAGCTTGTCCCAGGGGTTGGTCATGCTCGACAGGCCGAGCAGGCCGGCATCCAGCGCATCTTCGAGCAAGCGTTCCATCTGCTGCTGTTCGTTTTCGCTGGGGCGTACCTTGGCGTCTACCGCGCGCTCAAGACCGAGCACGGCGACGCGCAAATCGGAGTGGCCGAGGAAGGAGCAGATATTCGGCCCCAGCGGATGCTGATCGAGAAAGGCGGCGAATTCGCCGGCGCTGTTCCAGGTCTTGCGCGCCTGCAGCAGCGGCAGCACATGTTCACGCGGCACCGATTCGACGCGGGTAAACAGGTCGGAGCAATCTTCCGGGCTGGACAGCACCATGCTGATCGAGCAGCTGCCGATCATCACGGTGGTCACGCCATGGCGTACCGACTCCTTGAGCGCCGGGGCGGCCACCAGTTCGGCGTCGTAATGGGTGTGCATGTCGATAAAACCGGGTGTCACCCAGCGGTTTTGTGCATCAATCACCTGGCCGCAGCCCTGTTCATCCAGGGCGCTGGCGCTGATGCAGGCCAGCTTGCCGTCACGGATGCCGAGGTGACGTACGACGCCGGGTGCTCCGGTGCCATCGAAAAACAGCGCGTTTTTGATCAGCACATCGAACATCGGCAGGCTCCTGGGCGAATGAATTCGGCCAATCGAGCTTAGTCTGCTACGCGCGGTGGCTATGAGGGCGTAAGTGAACAAGCTGGGGCCTATTCGGCCATGGGCACGTAAACCCGTCAGCCGTTCAGACGTTAAGGCGACGGCGCTCGGCGCTGATCTCCGGTAGGTCCGTGCGGCGTACGTAGACCCGCAGCGGTTCGCTGATCGCCAGGCGGTCATCGATGTTCTGTTCCAGCAGCAGTTGCAGGCGCGTGCGGTCGAGGTTCATCAGCTCGCCTTCAAAGGCGCGCCAGACGAATTCGCAAGTGGGCGTGATGCTCTGTTCGAGTACGTCGAGGCCGAAGGAATCCTCGGAGAAGCGTACGATATAGCGCCCGGTCTTGGCGTTGAAACCAACAAAACCCTGCAGTTGGTCGGCAGCCGCGCAAATGCTGGCGGAGGTGATGCTCATGGAAACCTCGTCGATGGCAGTGGAAGTCATCGACATAGGCTAAGGCGCTGGGTGTTGAGCGTCTTGCGGTGGATCAATAAGTGGGTTCGGCAGGCTCGCTGATCTGTTGTTGGGCTATTTATTGCTCAAGAAACGCGTTGCGCAGGCGCTGGAGAGCCGCGACATGTTGCTCAAGAATTGCCAGCTGGGCGGCTGCCGGTTGGCGGCTTTGCGGGTTATCCGGGTTGAGGCATGCGGCGGGCTGGACTGCCGTAAAGGCATCCCAGCGGATTGTCGCCGCATGCCCCTGGCTGCTCAGTAGTCGCGCCAGGCTGCCGTCATTCAGCCAGCTGGCAGTGAGCCACAGGTTGTCCGCAGCCCCGTCGGCACAACCGCTGGTCGAATGGTTGTGCTCCAGCTCCACCAGTTGCCCATCAGCGAACAGCGCTTCATAGCTCAGGCTGTGTTGGCACTCGGCGGATACCTCGCGGGTAGCGTAGAGCGACAGGCGTTCAACCTGCGTCTCGTTGACCTGCAATTGCAGCAGATGATGGCGCGACAGTTGCCAACCATGCAGCTCGGCGGGTAGAGGCGGCCTCAGTTGCAAGCTGCGTTGGCCGGCGACGGCTGTGCTTGGCGGGTCGCTTTGTACGGCCGATGCCAGCTCGAGATAAAGGCCGGCATGGCTGTGGCTGGGACGAAAACGGTAGTGATCGGCATCGACGATCTGCACTTGTTCGTCACAGGCGGCAGTTTGCTGCTGCATGGCCCCGCTCGCGTCGCTCCAGCGGTAGCGCAGGCGAATACCCAGCTCTACTGAGCCCTGGCGCGACAGTAGGCCGTATTGCTGCGCCAGTCCGGTTTCCGGCACCGCCGGCAGTATTACCTCCAACGTTGGCTGCGGCCGACCAAACCCGCCAACAATCGGCAGAAACAGTTGCAGCGTGCTCAGGGTGTAACCACGGTGCTCGGGGTTCTTTTCGTTGACGCTAAAGCTCAGGGTGCGGCCATGGCTGGCAATCTGCTGCTGGGTCAATTCCATTTGCTGAAGGATCGGTAGCAACTTGCTGCCGATCGGTAGGGTGCGTTCACGTCTGGCAGTAACGCCTGGGATCAGCCAGCGCGGCTCGTAGATGGCATCGACTCGCAGCTGGGCTGAGGCGAGCATGCTGTCCAATTCGGCGGCCGGCAGCAGGCCACCAATATGCTGAATGTCCAGCTCGACCTGCAGCGTGCGGGCGCTTGCCGGTGCGATCTGCAGGCCAATCATCAAACCCAGGGTGGTCAGCCAGCGAAGGGGCATAGGCGGGGCTCCGTCAGCGAGTCAAAGCGGGGGCGTTGTTCATACCATAGGCCGTTGTGGCCGCTTGGCAATTTGCTGGGGAGGTGAGGGGCGGTCGTTGCTGTGGGGAGCACCTGGCGCGCCATTGCAGCTCGCCAGGAGAATGGGTTCAGTCTTTGCTGGTGCTGGAAAATGCGCTGATCTTGCCGAACGGTGCGCTTTGCATATCAACCTTTACCGCCATCAGCGGCGAGTTGTTAACCCAGACATCATCGATCACGATGGTTTCACCGATGTCGTCGTTATCGGCGGCCACCAGTAGGTAGTAGGTGCCGTCTTCGGCGGCTTCGCCATCCCAGCTGAGGCTGATCTGACCAACCACGGCTTCGGCACGCGAGGGCTTGTCGGCAATCACTGCGCCGTAGGCGTCCAGCAGCATGGCGCGCGGTTTCAGGGCGTATTTGCTGACACCCATGCACGGCTCGTTACACAGCGAGTGCACATTGAGGGTGTAGCGCTCGCCTTTCTTAAGCTGCAGGGAAAATATCCGGTAGTTGGAGATCGAACTGCCGAAGTCCAGGCGCGGCTCGTCGGCGCTGATCGGCCATTGCGGCGCCAGCAGGCCAGGGTTGAGCGGCAGCGGGATGGCCTGGGTGTTGTGGATGGCTTCCAGGGCGCTCTTGGCCATTGGCGTTTTGCCCGCCCTGACCTCTTGCTGGTAGGTCGTCTGCGGGTTGCTGGCGCAGGCGCCGAGCAGTAGGCAAGCGGCCAGAATCAGAAACTTGTGCACGGTAAAACTCCTGTGTGACAACGTCCTTGTGTACACGCCGGGCGTGGGTGGCGCGGCGGGCGGCGATTCTACCCGCTTTGTGAGGCGCGGGCAGTGGTCAATCGGCCAATTCGACGAACTGCGCACATTGATGGGGGCAGTTGGTGGGCCCGCAGCGCATCCTGCACGGCGGGCCTGGTCTGTTTCTGTTTAGCCGGAAAGCCCGACGTAGACGTTCTGCACGTCATCGTGGGCGTCGAGGGCTTCGAGGAAGGCTTCGACTTCTTCCAGTTGTTCTGCAGTCAGGCTGCTCACCGGGTTTTTCGGGATATAGCCGATTTTCGCCGAGTTGACGCTGAAACCCTGTTCCGGCAGTGCGCGGCACACGGCGTCGAGGTCAGTCGGCTCTGTGATAAACAGGGTGTTGCCTTCATCGGCCGGCTCGAAATCCTGAGCACCGGCTTCGATGGCAGCCATTTCCGGGTCGGCACCGTTCTCGGTGCTGGCTTCGATCATGCCGACATGGTCGAAATCCCAGGTCACCGAGCCGGAAGCGCCCATCTGGCCCTTGCGGAACAGCACGCGGACTTCCGCCACCGTGCGGTTGATGTTGTCGGTCAGGCACTCGATGATCACCGGCACCTGGTGCGGGGCGAAACCCTCATAGGTGGCTGAGTGGAAGGTTACGGTGTCACCCAGCAGGCCAGCGCCTTTCTTGATCGCCCGCTCGAGGGTTTCCTTGGGCATCGAGGCTTTTTTTGCCTGGTGGATGGCTAGGCGCAGCTTGGGGTTCAGGTCTGGGTCGGCGCCGTTACGGGCGGCGATCATGATTTCCTTAACCAAGCGGCCGAAGATCTTGCCTCTGGCGTTGGCCGCGGCTTCTTTAGGTTTGGCTTTCCACTGGGCGCCCATGGGTTATCTCGTCGTTGCGGGTTAATAGGTGGGTCTCGGATCTGCTGTGCGCCGGTGGTTACGCGTTAACAATGGCCGCGCTTGCCAGCGCAAGATCCGAAACAAATTCTAAAGGCTGCGATTCTAGCCCTTCGAGGCGCTGGCGGCACCTGTGGCGCTGCAATCTGCCGATCAGTACTGTGCTGTACGGCTTATTTGCCGAGTCTCTGTATGGGCGTTGTGGCGCTGCTGGCCGCTTTAATAAGCGTTGATTAATTACTCTGGAACGCCCATGCAACCCAAGGATTTACTGCTGGCCCTGGTGGTGATCATCGTCTGGGGCATGAATTTTGTGGTGATCAAGATCGGCCTGCACGAGATGCCGCCGATGCTGCTGGGCGCGTTGCGTTTTCTTCTGGCGGCCTTTCCTGCCGTGCTGTTTATCAAGCGCCCGCAGATTCCGTTGCGCTGGCTGCTGGCCTATGGCGTGACCATCTCGCTGGGGCAGTTCGCCTTTCTCTTCTCGGCCATGTCCGTCGGCATGCCGGCCGGCCTGGCGTCGCTGGTGCTGCAGTCACAGGCGATGTTCACCCTGCTATTTGCCGTGCTGTTGCTGGGGGAGCGTTTTCGCTTGGCCAATCTGTTCGGCCTGCTAGTGGCGGCCGGTGGGTTGCTGCTGATTGGCTCGCAGGGCAATGGCCTGATGACCTTGGCCGGTTTTCTTCTAACGCTCTGCGCTGCCGCCATGTGGGCGCTGGGCAATATCGTGACGCGCAAGTTGGGCAAGGTGAATCTGGTTGGCTTGGTGGTGTGGGGCAGCCTGGTGCCGCCACTGCCGTTTTTTGCGCTGTCTTGGCTGCTGGAAGGTCCCGAAGTGATCGAATCAGCGCTGCGTGGCTTTAGCCTTGATACCTTGCTGGTACTGGTCTACCTAGCGTTCGGCGCGACCATTCTTGGCTATGGCCTGTGGAGTCGCTTGCTGTCGCGCTATCCGGCTAGCCAGGTGGCGCCGTTCTCGCTGCTGGTGCCAGTGGTCGGACTGACCTCTTCGGCATTGCTGCTCGATGAACGCCTGAGCAGCCTGCAGCTAGTCGGTGCGCTGTTGGTGATGCTCGGTTTGCTGCTGAATTTTTGCGGCGGCTGGTTGCAGGAGCGTTTGCGCGCGCGTTGGGCTTAACGTTTACCCATGGCGCGGCGAGTCCCACTTGGCGCTGGGCCAATCTTCTTTTCGTGGCTCGACTTGTTGCCCTTCTGGTGCCAGGGCTGATCGTCCTGTTTGCCAGAAGCAGCTTTGGCGGCGCCGAATAGCGAGGCAAAGCCGCTGGCTTTAACCGCGTTGGTGGCGTTGCTCTCGCTGGCGGACGGCGCGGCGCTGTCGGCAGACTGAACGGCGAGGGTGGGTTCAGCTGCTGGAGTCTGGGTCATGACAAGGTCCGCGGGTGCGAGAAGAAAAGGCCGGCGAGTATACCTGGCTATTGCCCGAGGTTCTGGACTGTTGGTCAGTGGCGTGATGCCCGAAGGGCGCTGCGCGAAAAAATAGGATTCGCCGGGCCGGGCGGCCCAGCGAACAGGCAGGATCAGTCCTGGCGGCTGGTCACTTCCAGCAGGTGATAACCGAACTGGGTCTTCACCGGGCCTTGCACCACGTTGATCGGTGCGCTGAATACGACGGTGTCGAATTCCTTGACCATCTGGCCTGGGCCGAATGAGCCGAGGTCACCGCCGCTGCGGCTGGATGGGCAGCTGGAGTTGTCTTTGGCGACTTGGGCGAAGTCGGCACCGCCTTCGATTGCGGCTTTCAGTTCGTTGCACTTGTCTTCGCTGGCAACCAGGATGTGACGGGCAGTGGCGCGGGCCATGGGAATTACTCCTTATAAAGAAGCGGCAAAGCCTACCGGAATCGTTCGGCTATTCAAACGCTGGGCGTGCGACGTTTATCGGTTGGCCAATAAATAAGTGCCTGGAGCACTTACTAACGCTGTGCTGCGACGGCCGTCAGGGATGGGGCATATAAAAAAGGCTTACCCATGGGTAAGCCTTTTGTTGTTTCGGCAAGCGTTTAGCTGCGTTGTTGCTCAGCCTGGCAAGCGGCGGCGGTGAACAGCACATCGGTGGAGGAGTTCAGCGCGGTTTCCGCAGAGTCCTGGACGATGCCGATGATAAAGCCGACGGCGACCACCTGCATGGCCACATCATTGGGGATGCCGAACAGGCTGCACGCCAGCGGGATCAGCAGCAGCGAGCCACCGGCCACGCCCGAGGCGCCGCAGGCGCTGATCGAGGCGAGCAGGCTGAGCAGCAATGCTGTCGGCAGGTCGACGGCGATGCCCAGTGTGTGCACGGCGGCCATGGTCAGCACGGTGATGGTGATCGCCGCGCCGGCCATGTTGATGGTCGCGCCCAGTGGGATCGACACCGAGTAGGTTTCCTCATGCAGGCCCAGACGCTGGCAGAGCTGCAGGTTGACCGGGATATTGGCCGCCGAGCTACGGGTAAAGAACGCCGTCAGGCCACTTTCGCGCAGGCAGGTCAGCACCAGTGGGTAGGGGTTGCGACGGGTCTTGAAGTAGACAATCGCCGGGTTGGTCACCAGGGCGACAAACAGCATGCAGCCCACCAGTACCAGCAGCAGGTGCAGGTAATCGAGCAGGGCCGACATGCCCGACTCGGCCAGGGTGGCCGCAACCAGGCCGAAAACCCCCAGTGGCGCCAGGCGAATCACCAGCTTGACGATGCTGGTGACTGCGCCGGAGAGGTCTGCGAGCATTTGCTTGCTGCTTGGGCTGGCATGGCGGAAGGCAAAGCCCAGGGCAATGGCCCAGGCCAGGATGCCGATAAAGTTGCCTTTGAGCAGGGCGTTGACCGGGTTATCCACCACATTCAGCAGCAGGGTTTTCAGCACTTCGCTGATGTCGCCGGGTGGCGACAGTTCAGCGCTGTTGCTCACCAGGGTCAGGCTGGACGGGAAGGCAAAGCTGGCGGCTACAGCAATCAGCGCGGCGCTGAAGGTACCGATCAGGTACAGCAGCAGAATCGGTTTGATATGGGTCTGCTGGCCGTGCTGATGGTTGGCAATCGACGCCGCCACCAGTACGAATACCAGCACCGGAGCCACGGCCTTCAGCGCCGAGACAAACACCGTACCGAGGAAGCTGACGCTTGCCGCGGCTTCAGGCAGAAACAGCGCCAGGGCTATACCAGCCACCAGGCCGATAGCAATTTGCAGCACCAGGCTGGTGCGGTTGAGCAGTTGGATAAGCGGGTGTTGGGCAGTGGTCATGACATGCATCTCTACTTGGCGGGCAGGCCTGCGATCTCTTTTTATTGCCTGCCGGGCTCGGGGCGCCGGGGCTGGATGCATGGCTGCAGTGCGCGTTATGAGGCTTTTCGCGGGGGATGAAACAAGGCCACGCTGAAAAATAGCGCGCGACTCTATCACAGTGATCCGCGTTTACGCGCCGCCGAAGTGCCTGCCCCGCCCAGCGGCGGTTATACCTATCAACCGGTCGTCAGGCGGGCTAGGCTAGGGCCTTTGCGCGGCCATGAGGTTGTTATGTCCAACGATGATGCGAACGCTATGGCGGTTGAAACCCTGACGATCGTTGAAGCGCGGGTGCTGGGTTGCCTGATCGAAAAGCAGCTGACTACCCCCGAAGCCTATCCCCTGACGCTGAATGCACTGGTGCTGGCTTGCAATCAGAAAACCAGTCGTGAACCGGTGCTCAACCTTACCGCTGGCCAGGTCGGCCAGGCCCTGCGTAGCCTGGAAGGGCGCGAAATGGCGCGCCTGGTGATGGGCAGCCGGGCGGATCGCTGGGAGCACCGCGCCGACAAGGCGCTGGAGTTGGTGGCGGCGCAGGTGGTGTTGCTGGGGTTGCTTCTGCTGCGCGGCCCGCAGACCATCAACGAGCTGCTGACCCGCAGCAGCCGCATGCATGATTTTGATGATGCCGAGCAGGTGCAGCATCACCTTGAACGTTTGATCAGTCGCGAACTGGCTTGCCTGTTGCCACGCCAGTCGGGGCAGCGTGAAGACCGTTATATGCACGTGCTGGGTGACCCGGCCGATTTGCAGGCTGCATTGGCGGCCAGAGCCAGTGAGCCGCAGCGCGCGACGGCGGTCGGTCAGCAGGATGAGCGCCTGGAAGCTCTGGAGGCGCGGATCGCGGCGCTGGAAGAGCGCTTGGCGCAGTTGGAGTCGCCTGCGCAATAAACAAAAAAGGTGCTCGATTGAGCACCTTTTTTTGTGTTGCCTATTAGCTGTGATCAGCTAAAGCGCAGGCCGGGTGTACGTTCAGCGCCACCTTCAGCGACACGGTTTGCGCCAGTGCGGTCGGCACCGTCTTCGGCTACACGCAGACGCTCTTGCAAACGATCAGCGCCACCTTCAGCGACACGGTTTGCACCAGTGCGGTCGGCACCGTCTTCGGCTACACGCAGGCGCTCTTGCAGGCGATCAGCGCCACCTTCAGCGACACGGTTTGCACCAGTGCGGTCGGCACCGTCTTCGGCTACACGCAGACGCTCTTGCAGGCGATCAGCACCACCTTCAGCGACACGGTTTGCGCCAGTGCGGTCGGCACCGTCTTCGGCTACACGCAGGCGCTCTTGCAAACGATCAGCGCCACCTTCGGCAACGCGGTTTGCACCAGTGCGCTCAGCGCCGCCTTCAGTTTGCAGGTTGCTACCAAAACCCATCAGGGTCTTTACGCTGCTGTCCTGCATTTCACCCAGCAGTGGCTGCGGGTTGTTCTGTGGCAGGGCAAAGGCGCTGATGGACAGGCTGCTCAGGATCACGGCGGTAAGAATTTGCTTTTTCATGTTCAGGCTCCTCGTAAGGGCGGGTGTAAGTGAGTACAGAGCCAATCATACTGATGAAAATTTGATGAAGAAGTGCAGGCTGGGCATGGTAATCATCGATGGCATCGATAGTAGGGTTAATGTTTTATTTATCATGTTGTTATATTGTTTTTTGAGTGTCTAAATGATGGTTTTTGGAGCGATTGTGCATGATCATTAATATCTAATTTGTCGATGTATTGCGTTTGCTAGCCTGCGCTTCAGGTGGTGGGCATGGCTTTGCTTGAAATATCGAACGGCTGGTGCGTATTTTGTACGCTTCGCCGTTCGACTACGGCCTCTTGCATCAATAAGGACAACAGCAAATGAGTACCCTCGACCGCACCGCCCTGGCTGAGCTATTGCGTGGTGTTGATGAAGTTGAATGTGTGACGCCCGATCTCAATGGCGTGCCGCGTGGCAAGGTGATGACGGCTGAGGGTTTTCTGGAGGGGCGACGCTTGCAGTTGGCGCGCGGGGTTTTACTGCAATGCATCATGGGTGGCTATCCAGCGCCGTGTTATTACGGCAGCGATGACGGTGACCTGGCATTGAATGCTGAGCCGACGCAGATTCATCGGCTGCCTTGGAGTGAAACGCCGCGTGCGTTGGCCATCTGTGATGCCGATGAACTGGATGGGCGCAGCTCCGGTTTGTCGACCCGCGGCCTGCTTAAACAGGTGATTGCGCGTTATGCCAGTCATGGCTGGCAGCCAGTGGTGGCGACCGAGCTGGAGTTTTTTGTATTTTCCCGCAATGCCGATCCGCTGCAGCCGTTTCAGCCGCCGCTGGGGCTCGATGGCCGGCGTGAAGATGGCGGCTCGGCCTTCAGCGTCAGCTCCAACAATGGCTTGCGCCCGTTCTTCCGTGAGGTCTATCAGTGCATGGCGGCGCTGGGTCTGCCGCGCGATACCTTTATGCACGAGATGGGTGTCAGCCAGTTCGAGA
Organism: Pseudomonas sp. SG20056; assembly: GCF_031764535.1. Classification (NCBI taxonomy): domain Bacteria; kingdom Pseudomonadati; phylum Pseudomonadota; class Gammaproteobacteria; order Pseudomonadales; family Pseudomonadaceae; genus Pseudomonas; species Pseudomonas sp. SG20056. The sequence continues at coordinate 3,120,540 of NZ_CP134499.1, read as the reverse complement.
TCAACCTGTTGCACGGCGATCCGCTGCTGCTGGCCGATCAGACCTTTCTGTTCAAACACCTGCTCAAGGAGGTCGCGCTCAAGCACGGGCTCACTGTGGTTTGCATGGCCAAGCCGCTGGCGCATACGCCGGGCAGCTCCATGCATATTCATCAGAGCGTGGTGGAGCAGGGCAGTGGGCGGAATATCTTCAGCGCGGCCGATGGCCAGGCAACGCCGGCGTTTTACCACTTTATCGCCGGACAGCAGGCGGCCATGGCCGATTTCACTCTGCTATTTGCCCCGCATGTAAATTCCTATCAGCGCCTTTGTCATCCTTATGCTTCGCCGAACAACGCCTGCTGGTCGGAGGATAATCGCGCCGCCGGTCTGCGTATTCCCGCCAGTGCGCCTGTGGCGCGGCGGGTGGAGAATCGCTTGCCGGGCGCCGATGCCAATCCTTATCTGGCGTTGGCGGCGAGCCTTGCAGCGGGTCTGTATGGGATTGAGCAGAAGCTGCAGCCCAGTGCGCCGATTCAGGGTGAGTTCGAAGTGCCGGACGAATTGGCGCTACCCTGTACCATGCATGCCGCGATTGAACGTCTCAAACGCAGTACGCTGGCACTGGAACTGTTCGGCAAAGAGTTCATCGAAGGCTACATTGCCAGTAAGACATTGGAGCTCACCAGCTTCTTTGACGAAATTACCCCGTGGGAGCGCCGTGTATTGGCGGCTCACGCCTAGGAACCTGTCTACGACCTGCTGCGCGTCGGCCCTGCTGGGTCAAAAACTGGCTAGGATGCTCATTACAACTCGTGCACGTGTGTGCGAGCCCAGTCCGCTTCCTCGCCTGTTTTGATCAGCCGAAGGCTGTTACTGACGTAAAGCCCTATAAGGCTCTCGCTCGCGAGATCGTAAACAGGCTCTAAAAACCTGGCTGCCGAGCATGGTTTCGGCAGCACATTGGAGCCATGTGCCGCCCCATGTCTGTGATCCTCAAGTCATTTAGTTCGCTGTATTTCGCCACCCTGTTGATGCTGTTGGGCTCTGGTCTGTTGAGTACTTACCTGGCACTGCGGCTGGCGGAAACGGCCGATGGTTTGTGGGTCGGTGCGCTGATGGCGGCCAACTATGTGGGATTGGTGCTGGGCGGCAAGATCGGTCATCGGCTGATTGCCCGGGTTGGTCATATTCGTGCCTATGTTGCTTGTGCCGGTGTGGTAACCGCGGCAGTCCTCGGGCATGGGCTTAGCGACTGGCTACCCAGCTGGCTGCTGCTGAGGATGCTGGTCGGTCTGGGCATGATGTGCCAGTACATGGTGATCGAGAGCTGGCTCAATGAGCAGGCAGAAACCAGCCAGCGCGGCCAGGTGTTTGCCGGCTATATGGGGGCCTCTTACCTCGGGCTGATCCTCGGCCAGTTGGTGCTGGTGGTGCATCCGACGCTGGGCCTTGAGCTGCTGATGCTAGTGGCGTTGTGTTTTGCCCTGTGTCTGGTGCCGGTGGCATTGACTCGCAAACTGCATCCTGCGCCCTTGCATCCAGCGCCGCTGGAAATGCGCTTCTTTATCGACCGTGTGCCGTTGTCGCTGACCACCATTGTGGTGTCGGGCCTGCTGATCGGCTCGTTTTACGGCCTTGCGCCGCTGTATGGCGCGCGTATGGGCTTGTCTACCGAGCAGATCGGTCTGTTTATGGGCTGCTGCATCATCGCTGGTCTGGTGGTGCAGTGGCCGTTGGGCTGGTTGTCTGACCGACATGACCGCGTGCAGCTGATTCGCGGCTGTGCCGCCTTGTTGGCGCTGGCTGCGTTGCCGCTGGCGATTCTGTCGCAGGCCAGCTTGCCGCTTTTGTTCGCCGGCGGTTTTGCGGTGTGCGCCTTGCAATTCAGTCTCTATCCGCTGGCAGTGGCGCTGGCCAATGACCATGTCGAGGCCGAGCGACGGGTATCGCTGACGGCCATGCTGTTGGTCACCTTCGGTGTTGGCGCGAGTATCGGGCCGTTGCTGGCTGGCGTGCTGATGCGCTTTCTCGGCGCCAACATGCTGTACGCCTTCGTCTGTGGCTGCGCCTTGATTCTGGTGCTGCGTATTCGGCCGGAACGTGTCACTCACCTGCATCAGGTCGACGACGCACCGTTGCATCACATTCCCATGCCGGACAGCACCACCAGCTCGCCGCTCACGGCAGCACTTGATCCGCGTGTCGATGAGCAGGTAGTGCATGAGCAGATGCATGACAACAGCGCCGTGCAAGAGCCGGGCGCCGAACCAGCAGGGGAGTCGCCTACTCACACAGAGACGCGCGGATGACGCCGCTGCTTAGTGTGGTGATCCCGGTGCGCAATGAGGCTCAGGCGCTGCCGGCCTTGTTGGATGATCTGATGGATCTGCGCGCTGGTGGTGCCGAGTTGATCCTGGTCGATGGGGGCAGTAGTGATGGCACCTGCGAGCTGGCGCTGGGGCGGGTTGATCAGTTGCTCAGAACCGCCCCTGGTCGTGCATTACAGATGAATGCTGGCGCCGCGTCGGCGTGTGGTGAGTACCTGTGGTTCGTGCATGCCGATACGCGGGTCAGTGTTGAGGCGTTGGAAAGTCTGCAACGCACGCTTAGCGAGCGGCCGCTGTGGGGGCGCTTTGATGTGCGCCTGTCCGGGCCAGGTCTGGCATTGCGAGTGATTGGTGCGATGATCAGCCTGCGTTCGCGCCTTAGCGGGATTGCCTCGGGTGATCAGGGCATATTCGTTGCCCGGCAGCGATTTGAGGCTTTGGGCGGTTATGCGCAGATTCCGCTGATGGAGGATTTGCAGCTGTGCCGTCGTTTGAAGGCGCTGGCTCGCCCGCGTTGCCTGCGGCCACCTTTGTCGACCTCCAGTCGGCGCTGGGAGCAGAACGGGATCTGGCGTACCGTGATGCTGATGTGGTGTCTGCGCCTGGCCTATTACTGTGGTGCCAGCCCGGACAAGCTGGCTCGTCAGTACCGTCGAGGGTCGCTGCTATGAACCTGTCGATTTCATTGCATATGCTCGCGCGAGCGCCTGTTGCCGGGCGGGTGAAAACGCGTCTGATCCCGGCCTTGGGTGCTCAGGGCGCCTGCGATTTGCAGCAGTTGTTGCTGGAGCGTGCGCTGCAGTTACCGGCGCTTGGCTTTAGTGAGCGTTTTCTGTGGTTGGATGATTTACCTGATGCGAATTTGCAGGCGTTTGCGCAACGTCTTGGTTGGACGCTGGTCGAGCAACCGGCGGGCGACCTGGGTGAACGCATGCGTCGTATCGCCACCCTGGGGCTGGCGGAAAGCGATGCGGTGATCCTGATGGGCAATGACTGCCCGGCACTCGACGGCGATTATCTGCGGGCGGCTTGCGGCGCGCTGCAGGAGCAGCCCGTGGTGATCGGTCCGGCAGAAGATGGTGGTTACGTGCTGCTGGGGCTGCGCCGTATAGATGCTGCCTTGTTCAGCGATATGCCCTGGGGGACGGAGCGGGTCTTCGATATGACGCTGCAGCGGCTGCAGCAGCTGGACTGGCGTCCGGCGCTGCTGCCTGCGTTGTGGGATGTGGATCGGCCTGAGGATTTATCACGCCTGGCGGCACTGAATATTCTGATCTAGAACAGTCCGTCACTCTCGAAGCGCCGCGCTTCACGTTGCAGCTGGTAGACGAAGCGTTCGACCAGGCGCTGCTCTTGACCATTGATGCGGTGAAAACGTGCGCCAACAAAGGTGGTGTCGACCTTATCTTCATACTGCACATGACGCATTTCAATGGCGGTGGTCATGGCGCCAAAAGGAAAACGGGCGGTAAACCGCTCGTATACCTGGCCTGCTTGCAGGCTGCTGCTGATATTGCCGGGGAAGCGCAATTTGCAGCCGGTAGCAGAGATATCCAGTAAATGTCCGGGTATGGCTGTGCGTAGTTTATCGCCGGCCAACTCGATCTTGATCAGTTCGCTTTGCTTGAGCGGGGCGCGGAAGGCGCTGCGTCGTTGGTGGTAGGTCACCTCAAGCGGCATCGGGCTGAAATAGCAGCGCGCACCTTCATGTTCGGTGATGCGCACGCTCTGTTCGCATTTCCAGGCTACACGTACACCTTCATGGAAGGCTTCGACATTGAACGCCTCGCCATTGGCCAGGTAGCGCTCGCCATCATTTGGCACCAGCTCATCGAGAATCAACAGGTTCTTGTCGCGATCAACGTTGATCACGTAGCTCTGGAAGCGTTGATTGCGTTCGTGGAAGGTGATGATCAGCGGGTCATGGTTTTGTTGCAGTTGGCGCAGGTTGGCAACTATTTCCACCGGTGCCTTGAGCACCTTGGGTGGCTGCGGGCCATCTTCCTGGCTAAAAGGACTGGACACGGTCCATAACTCTCCGAGCAAATGCTATGGCACTAGCATACTGGCAATGTGACAGTATGTCCCCTGTGCCTTTTATAGGTTTCAGGCCTGGCTGAGCGGGCGCTGCTGGCCGATTCTAGCGGCACTGCCGCGACTGTCATAGAGGCTGGGAGTATCGTTGCCACGCAGAATGCCGAGCATGCTGTGAGTCGATGCCTGGCTGGAGCGAATCAGCCTGCCATTGCGCAGGTTGGCCGCTTGGCAGCGCTCAAGCAGGGCGTTGAGTTGATCGCCACGCTCAAGCAGCAGTTCGCCCTGGCTAGATTGTGTGGCAAGCACTTGCAGGCCTGTGCGGTCGGGGCTGAGGTTGAGGCTGGCGAGTAGTTGACTGCGCTCCTTGCCATGCTGGTCAAGCAGATTCAATAGCGGCAGCTTGTCAGCCAGAATGCTCTGCAAGCGGGGGAGGTCGCGGTCGCTGAGGGCTTGGAATTCGGTGTCGATCAATTCAAGCAACTGCTCGGCGGTGCCGATATCGTTGGTGAACAGTTCAAGCAGGCTGGTGTCGTGCATTGCGGGCTCTTCGGGGTAACAGACGCTGCAGGATGTGGTGTGCAGTGTCTATTGGGCGACCAATTACCCCAGCGTAGCCCGGTGACTAGCGCTGGGATTCGAAATTAAGCAGTTTGCTGGCGACGCGCTGGCTATCGACTTGGTAGCTGCCATCTTCGATCGCCTGCTTGAGCTGAGCGACGCGTTCTTTGTTGACGGTCGGCTGATCGCGCAGCTTTTCGCTGACTTTTTGCAACTGTTGGGCCTCGCGGCTCAGCTGTACCGACTCACCGCTCTTGCCGGCTTGCTGCGCCTGCTCGACGGGGCTAGGTACATTGCCGGGTTGTTTACCGCCGATGGCTTCGTTCTGGCCACCTGCCTGCGCACTGCCGGTCCGCCCCGAATTGGCTGGCGATGCGGCATTGTTGAGCCGGTTGATGTCAATGACCATGATGCAAAACCTCGAACAGTGTTTGGACGCTTGCCTAGCTTGTCGGCATTGACCTGGAAAACTTTAGGACAAAAAAGTGTGCGTCAGGTAACAGTCTAAACACAGTGTGGATAATCGTCAGCTCACCAAGTGCACAAAGTTAAAACAAGAATCATGCCTACATCGCCACTTCAACTTGTCCAGGGCCAACTACTCTGGCTCTGATCACTCGATTAGAGCGTTGATTGCGCACGCTGATCTGTTTGCCAATCGTGCCGTCCGACAAGGCTTCGCCGGGCATACGCACACTGATGCCAGCGCTGCGGGCGCTGATCACCACCTGATCACCTTTGCGTATGGCTTCGGCCATTTGCACATGAATCGGCGCAAGCACCTGATCAGGCAGCAGTGGGCGCGTCAATTTTTTGCCGATTGCCTGCTTGAGGGCAGTGAGATAGCCCTGGTTGAGTAGCCCAACATCTCGTTCGGCTAACACCACATCCATATCCGTCAGCAGATTGTCGCGTTTCAGCGGGCGACTGGCGATCACCACTTCGCGGTATAGGCGTACTTGCCCAGGCACAAACACTGTCCAGGGGGCCGCACCGTCACAGCGCACGCGTAAGGTCACGCGGCCAATAGGCTCAGCAGGGCTTTCCAGGGTAGTAGTCAATGGCTGCGGGCACAGCGGCAGGCGCAAGCGTGGGTCGAGTCGGTTGATTTGAATCTCATGGCGGCCAGCGATGTTGCTACGCTGTAAATAATCACTCACCGCTTGCTCAAGAAAAACTTCGCCAGCGCCGATAAGTTGTTCAGGCCGCGTGGCGTTGGCTGTTGCCAAAGCGCTATAGCCGAGTGCCAGCAAAGCGGGTACAACTGCCAGCCAGTAGCGGCATTTTGCCAGTGAGTGTCGGTTAGTTGTCGTTTCAGTGTTCATATGGGTTGGATAGCAAGGCGCGTGCCGCCTGCTACGCTGACAGCAATCTGTTACTCAAATAAGGAGTTTGGGTATGGCCGGTGTGATGGATTCGGTTAACCAGCGAACTCAGTTGGTTGGACAGAATCGTTTGGAGTTGTTGCTGTTTCGTCTGAACAGCAACCAGCTGTATGGGATCAACGTGTTCAAGGTGAAAGAGGTGCTGCAATGCCCCAAACTCACCATCATGCCGAAATCCAGTCCGGTTGTTCGCGGTGTCGCCAATATCCGTGGCGGCACTATCCCGATTCTTGATTTGTCCATGGCCACCGGTAGCGCGCCGCTGGCCAATATCGACAATAGCTTTGTGATCATCACTGAGTACAACACGAAGGTTCAGGGCTTTTTGGTGCACTCGGTCGAACGCATCGTCAACATGAACTGGGAGTCGATTCATCCACCACCCAAGGGCACCGGGCGTGACCATTACCTGACGGCGGTCACCCACCTGGACGACAAAATGGTCGAGATCATTGATGTCGAGAAGATTCTTGCCGAGGTGGCGCCGACATCAGAAGTCATTTCAGAAGGCGTTCTGAATGCCGAAACCCAGGCTCGTGCGGTCAGTAAACGTGTACTGACTTGCGACGACTCATCGGTGGCGCGTAAACAGGTAACCCGCTGCCTGGAGACTGTTGGCGTTGAGGTGGTGGCGCTGAACGACGGGCGTCAGGCGCTGGATTATCTGAAGGCGATGGTTGACGAAGGCAAAAACCCTGCAGAGGAGTTTTTGATGCTGATTTCCGACATCGAGATGCCGGAAATGGATGGCTATACGCTAACCGCAGAGATCCGCGCTGATCCGCGCATGCAAAAGCTGCACATCATCCTGCATACTTCGTTATCGGGCGTGTTCAACCAGGCCATGGTGAAGAAGGTCGGCGCGGATGATTTTCTCGCCAAGTTTCGCCCGGATGACCTGGCTGCACGGGTAGCTGACCGCATCAATATCGCGGCAGGGGACTGAGGGCCTGGCCCTCAGTGAATCATATGTTTGTCGAGGCCTCGCGAGTGTCTACAGGTAATTTGGATTTCGAGCAGTTCCGGACTTTCCTGGAAAAAGCCTGCGGCATCCTGCTTGGCACCAACAAGCAGTATCTGGTTTCCAGTCGGCTCAACAAGTTGATGGAGCAGAACAGCATCAAGACCCTGGGTGAGCTGGTGCAGCGCATGCAGAGTCAGCCACGCAGCGGTCTGCGTGAGCAGGTGGTTGATGCCATGACCACCAACGAAACCCTCTGGTTTCGCGATACTTATCCGTTCGAGGTACTGAAGAACCGTGTGCTGCCGGAGATGATCAAGGCCAGCCCCGGTCAGCGCCTGCGCATCTGGTCGGCGGCTTGTTCCTCCGGTCAGGAGCCTTATTCGTTGTCGATGACTATCGATGAGTTTGAGAAGACCAATATTGGTCAGCTCAAGGGCGGCTTGCAGATTGTTGCCACCGACCTCTCACCGACCATGTTGATCAACTGTAAATCCGGTGAATACGACAGTCTGGCGATGGGGCGTGGGCTTTCCCAGGAGCGTCTGCAGCGCTACTTCGACCCCAAGGGGCCGGGGCGCTGGGTGGTCAAACCGGCGATTCGTAGCCGTATCGAGTTTCGCCCGCTGAACCTGCTGGACAGTTACGCCAGCCTGGGCAAGTTCGATGTGGTGTTCTGCCGTAACGTGCTGATCTATTTCTCGGCCGAGGTGAAGAAGGACATCCTCACGCGCATTCATGCCATGTTGAAGCCCGGCGGTTATCTGTTCCTGGGGGCTTCTGAAGCGCTCAATGGTCTGCCTAACCACTATCAGATGGTCCAGTGCAGTCCTGGAATCATCTACAAGGCGAAGTAACAGTCGTTGTATTGAAAAACGGGAGGCATTGGCCTCCCGTTTTTTATTGTGGACAGTTTTTGATGCTGGCCCTACGAGTTGCTGACCCGCGTCGCGGGGCTGGGTGGCAAGCACTGGCTGTGGGTATCCGGCTCAAGGTAGGGCTGCAGAATTGGGGCCATGCCCTTGAGTACCTGCACCGGTAGTGCGGAGGTGAAGCGAAAGCTTTCTGCCGCGCGGCCTGGGACGAAAGCGGTAAGCGTCCCGTAGTGGCGAGCGCCGAGGTAGAACACGAACGTTGCCGTACGGTTCATCGCCCGCGAGCTGAGTACCCGGCCACCGGCGCCGACGGTTTCGATGCGGTTATCGCCCGTGCCGGTTTTGCCGCCGACTTTCAGCGGTTGGCCGTCGGCCTGGATAAAGCTGCCCAGCAAGCGTCGCGCAGTGCCGGCCTCAACCACATCGGCGAGGGCGCTGCGCAGCGCGGCCGCTACCTCGGAGGCCATGACTCGCTTGCCCTCGGTATGGTCGCGTACCACCAGAGTGTCATAGGGGGTATCCGCGGCGAAGTGCAGGCTGTCGATGCGTGCAGTGGGCTGTCGAATGCCGTCGTTCTGAATAATTCCCACCAGCTCGGCCAGCGCCGCCGGGCGGTCGCCAGAGCTGCCGATGGCGGTGGCCAGCGACGGCACCAGATGTGCGAAAGGGTAGCCGAGGTTCTGCCAGCGCCGGTGAATATCGAGGAAGGCTTCCACCTCGAGCATGATGCGGATGCGACTGTCGCGGGCGCTCTTATGCCGGCTGCGGAACAGCCAGCCGTAGACTTCCTGGCGTTCGTCCTGGCTGGCGGCCACCGCATTACTGAAGGTGGCTTGCGGTTGTTCGATCAGGTAGCCCAACAGCCACAGTTCAAGCGGGTGGACGCGGGCGATATAGCCCTGATCAGGCAGGCTGTAGGTGCCGGGGCCGTAGCTCTTATAGAGCTCGGCGATGCGCTTATCGCTGAGCTTTTCCTGGGGCAGGTATTTGCGCAGGAAGGCGGCGAAGCTGGCTTCATCGCTATGCGGCATCAGGTAGCGGTGCACGGCGGCGAGCCGTACCGAGGTGTGGCGCAGGCCGTTGAGAAAGGTGTCCAGGCGCTGCTGCTCCGGCTGGCCCTGGTATTTGCGCCAGAAACGCAGCAGGAAGGTAGTGCCTTCACGGTCGGCGAAGTCCTGCAGATAGGCCTGGCGGCGTGGATCCTTGTCGTCCTTGAGCAGCTCGGCACTGTTGTTCGGGCCCTGATAGGTGCTGTAGCGCACCAGATCACGCATCAAGCGGATAAATGGCAGGTTCAGCGATTCGCGCAACGCTTCACGCATGCTGGCAATGCGCTGGTTATCTTCGCGGCGGAAGTTGGCGAAGGTATGAATGCCGCCGCCAGTAAAGAAACGTTCCCCAGGGCTGGCCGAGTATTTGCGCTCCAGCGCGGCATCCAGCATGGCTGGCAGGCTGGCGTTGGGAGTGCTTTGCAGATAACCGATGGCCCAGCGGGTGAGGTTGTCCTGGGCGTTGACTGCGCGCAATTCTCTGGCGCTTTGGCCGGCATGACGCTGATGTAGTTCGGCAATGATTTCCAGGTAGGTGGCCAGTACCCGGAGCTTGGCGGTGGAGCCCAGTTCCAGCTTGCTGCCTTCGTTGATATCGAACGGTTGGTCGGTGCTATCGGTTTGCACGCGCACGACGCTGCCGTTACTGGTGCGTTCGAACAGGGTGAAGCTGTAGCGCACGTCGGCGGTCTTTTCCGGGGACAGCAGGCGTTCGCCAAACAGACCGATCTGCCCGGCAAATTCCGGGTCGGCCAATTGCTGCAGGTATTGACTGGCGGCTTGCTGCAGTTCGTTGTTCAGCGTGCTGGTGGCGCTCAGATCGAGGCGATCCAGGTCATACAGCGGCATGTTGAGCATGGCTGACAGCCGCGCCCGCGAAACGCTGATGCCCTTGTTACTGTCCACCACCTGCAGGTTGGGCTCCAGTGCCCAGTCGCGGTAGGCCAGTGGCTGGTTCAGCGCCGCATCGCGTAGCGCCGCGTCAATCAGGCCGCCGCCGGCCAGCAGGCGGATATGGCTATCGGTCAGTTCGGCCAGGTCATTACGGCCCTGAGCCAAGTAATAGGACGGGCGGCGCTGGGCAATCATCAGGGCCAGTACCTGACGCAGCGCCAGGCCGCGCTCGGCCAGGCTGGCATCTGGTGAGCGTGCTGGGTCGAGTAGCAGATTGACCTGGGCGAAGTCCGCGCCAAACCAGATGCGCAGGCCATCGGCCAGGCCATGCACTTCGCCATGCCCGGGGGCGGCGGAGAGCGGCACGCTATTGAGGTAGTCGCGCACGATATTTTCCCGTGCAGCCAGTGTCTGCGGGCCGCTCTGGTAGGCGCGCACGCTGGCGGAAAGCATCTGCCGCAGTTTCTCCGTGGCCGACAAGGTCAGGCCATCCGGGGAGTGGCGGTATTTCTCCAGCTGGGTTGCCAAGGTGCTGCCGCCTGCAGACTGGTCCTGCATATCCAGCAGCTTGCCGACCTGGGAGATGGCCGCCATAACGAAGCGTGGCCAGTCCACTGCCGGGTTGGCCAGCGGCTGCTCGGGGTCGAGCAGTTTGCGGTTTTCGATAAACAACAGACTGCCGGCTACCAGTGGCGGGATGGCGTTGAAGCTTGGGTAGCGCTGCTGTGGGTAGCGGAACTCATAGAACGGCGTGCCGCTACAGTCACTGATGCGCAGTCCGCTCTGGATCTTCTCCGGGTAGGGTACAAACAGGCCGCGCTGGGCATAGTCGAGCAAGGCGGGGGAAAACTGCGCCTGTTGCTGCACAACAAAGTTGCGCTGGCCAAGGCGTTCCAGCATCAAGGGCAGGTAGGTGTAGCCCTGGCGCTTATCGAAAGGGCCTTCCTTGGGGTAGATGATCGATGGGCTGGGCCCCGGTTTGACCCGATAACTGAGGGTTTGCGCATAGCGGCTGAGCTCCTGAGCCTGCAAGCGCGAGGTGCGGGCTTCTTCGACAAGCAAAAAACCGCTAGCGATGCACAGCAACAGAACAAGCAGCCAGAAGGTGACTTTCAGCTTGCTGGTGCGCTTGCGCCGGTTGGGTTGCTCGCCGGCCGGCAGGGTGGTGATGTCGAGTTGCCAAGGTGCGCCCATATTCATTTAGCCTGATGTACTCATCCATAGGTTTGACAGGTTGCTGAATAACATCAGCGGGCTTAAACACTGAGTTCCTCTCAGCTGGCCACTGTCTGCAGTTTAGCCGCTGGCGCACCGGGCAGGCCGGGATGGGCTTGGCAGACGGAGGGTTTTTCATTGTTTTTTATCTGCCGATACGTGGATTAAGTGATCAGCGGCAACACAGATGTCCCGCAACTGGCGCAGGATTGCCTCTGGCGTTGCGGGCAACTGCAGATTGCTAGAATTTTGCCGTGACGGAACAGGCGACGAGTGAGCTATGCAGCGCGACCATCGGGAGCAACTCAACCTCAGCTGGCAGGCTAATGCTGATGCCTGGACGGCGGCCGTGCGCGAGCAGCGCATTGAAAGCCGTCGACTGGTGACTGATGCCGCCATCGTTCAGGCGATTCTCGCCCTGGCACCCAAGCGTGTGCTGGATCTGGGCTGTGGCGAGGGCTGGTTGTGCCGTGGGCTGGTCGAGCATGGCATTGAGGCGGTTGGCGTGGACGCTTCCGCCCCGCTGATCGCCGTGGCGCAGCAGGCGGCGACAGGTGCATCGCAGTACCGCGTATGTGGTTATGCCGAGCTGGAAAGCCAGGCTGAGCTGCTGGGCCGTTTCGATGTGCTGGTGTGCAACTTTGCCCTGCTGGAAGAGCCCTTGGCACCGACCCTGAATGCCTTGCATGGTTTACTGGCGGAGGGCGGTCGCTTACTGATCCAGACCCTGCATCCCTGGCGTGCCTGCAACGATGCGAGCTATCGCGACGGTTGGCGGGTGGAAACCTTTGCCGGCTTCGGCGAGGGCTTTGCTCAGCCGATGCCCTGGTTCTTCCGCACGCTGGAGTCCTGGCTGGCGTTGTTCAGTGAAACCGGCTGGCGCCTGCAATGGCTACAGGAGCCGTTGCACCCGGAGAGCGAGCAGCCGGTGTCGCTGCTGATGCTGCTGAGCTCCGAGCGCAACTGATCAGGCCTGATAAAGCCTTCAGTCGACGATAAACAGCCGCGCCCCGCTGGCGGTTGATGAGCGATGCGCTTCAGCTTGATCAGCCACCTGATAGCTCATGCCTGCCGTCATCACAAAGCGCCGACCATCTTCCAGCTCGGTGTGCAGTTCGCCTTCGAGGCACAGCAGGATGTGGCCTTTCTTGCACCAATGATCGGCCAGGTAGCCGGCGCTGTACTCGACCATGCGCACGCGGATGCTGCCAAATACCTGGGTGCGCCAGTAGGCCATGCCGGTCTCGCCGGCATGTTCGCTGCGTTCAATCTGACTCCAGTCGGTAACGCCGAATGGGATATCGCTGATGTTCATAATGTGAATCCTTTAGTCAAACCGCTCAGCTGCGACGCTGGCGATCTTCGGCATAGCGGCGCATCACCCACTGACCGGCCGGGTGGGCGTGCAGCTCATCGAGGAAGGACTGAGTCTTGGCATCGTGCCCGACAATGCCTTCCCATGGTGTGCCGGCAGGTGTGAACAGCGGGGCGAACAGCGCGGCGGCGCTGATGTCGGCCAGGGTCAGTTGCTCACCGACCAGATAGCGTGATGGATCGCCGTGGATACGCGACTCGATCAACGCCAGGCCTTCAAGCAGTTCAGCCTGAGATTTCGCCACGCGCTGTGGCGTTACCCCATACAGGCGCTGTACGCCGTTGATCAGCACCGGTTTCATCAGGTCGCGCAAACCCAGCAGCGGGCGGTAGACCTTGAGCATGGCATGCATCACCGAATCCCATTGCTTGATCTGGCCATACAACCAGCGGCGCACATGCACGCCCATATGGTCGAAATGCGCTTCCAGTTCCAGCACCTCGGCCCGTTGCGCGGCATCGGCAGGCAGTAACGGGCGCTCGGGATAATGTTGTTCCAGGTACAGGGCGATCTCGGTGGAGTCACCGATCGTCTTGTCGCCGTCCTTGAGGATCGGCAGGGTGACGATATTGGCCAGGCGCTTGCTTTTCAGCCGATGCAGGCCGGGGAAGAGGTTGTCCACCTGAAAGTCGAGGCCCTTGTGATCCAGGTGCCAGCGGGTTTTTTCGCAGTAGTGGGAAATCGGGAACTGATAAAGCGTGCGCATGGTGGGCCCTCGACAATAGTGCGTCGAGTGTACGGCCTGTTGCGCCGACTACCCAGTCGCAATCGGCAGTCCAGGCTTTCGTTGGGGGCGCCATGCCCAGGCCATTGCTGGCCTGGGCGAACAGCTTAGGGCGTGCGTTGCAGCTCGACCTTGCCGGTGGCACTGGCCAGTAGGTGCTCCGGCAAGTCGAGCAGGTCGTCGTCGAAGGTTTCCAGCGGCGGCGGGCGACGTTCGAAGCGCGAGCCAAGTACCAGCAGGCAAGGCGTCAACAGCAAGGTCAACACGGTGGCGAAGGTCAGGCCACCGGCAATCGCGCTGGACAGCTGGGTCCACCATTGGGTCGACGGCGCACCAAAGCCCAGGCTGGGGGTGAGCAGATCGACGTTGACCCCGATTACCATCGGCACCAGCCCGAGCACCGTGGTCACGGCGGTGAGCAGCACCGGGCGCAGGCGCAGGCTGCCGGTTTCCAGCGCCGCCTCACGCGGTTCCAGGCCCTGGCGGCGTAGCTGGTTGTAGGTGTCGATGAGGATGATGTTGTTGTTCACCACAATGCCCGCCAGGGCGATCAGGCCCATGCCGACCATGACGATGCCGAACGACTGGCCGTTTACCAGCAGCCCCATCAGCACCCCGGCGGTGGACAGCACGATGGCCGAGAGCACCAGCAGCGACTGATAGATGCTGTTGAACTGCGTCACCAGGATAATGAACATCAGGAAGATCGCCACCACAAAGGCCGTGCCAAGGAAGGTTGCCGCTTCACGCTGGTCGGCGTCCTCGCCTGCAAACTTCACCTGTACATCGCTGGGCACCTCGCCCATGGCCTTGCGCAAGGCTTGCAGGCGTTCGTCCAGGCGTGCGCCTTCGGCGATGTCGGCTTGCAGGGTAATGGTGCGGTTGCCGTCGACCCGGCGCAGGGTGCCGACCTTCGGCGCTTGTTGCAGCGAGACGAAGTTGCTCAGCGGAATCTGCCCGGCCGGTGTGTTCAGGGTCAGCCGGCCGAGCTGGTCGAGAGAGCGCCAGTTGGCTGGCAGGCGCACGCGGATATCCACTTCATCGGTGGCGTCTTCCGGGCGGTAGGTGGCCAGTTTCAGGCCATTGGTGACCATCTGCACGGCATTGCCCACGCTCAGCACGTCTGCACCGAAACGCGCAGCTGCTTCGCGGTCGACCTTGATCCGCCATTCGATGCCCGGCAGGGCGCGGTCATCCTCGATATCCTTGAACCCGCCCAGACGCTGCATGTTGCCGCGTACCTGTTCGATCAGCTGATCGGCCTTGGTCGGGTCCTGCGAGCTGATCTGCAATTTCACCGGCTTGCCGCTGCTCGGGCCTTCCTCCTGCTTGCGAAACTCCAGAACGATGCCGGGAATATCGGCGGTGCGCGTGCTCATGTCGGCAAGAATCTTGCCGGCTGAACGCCGTTCATGCCATTCGACAAACTGGAACTGCAGGGTGCCGATCACGTCTGCACCGAGCTGCCCATCCGGTTGCGCCAGGGAGCGGGCGTACAGCGCCTTGACCTCGCTCATGCCGAGCAGACGTTTCTCTACCTGCTGCAGCAGGGCGTCTTTCTCCTGCACTGATAGATCGCCACGGGCGCGCAACCAGATCTGGGCGTTCTCCGGTTCGACTTCGGGGAAGAACTCCACGCCATGGTTGAAGCGGCCATAGGCGGTGTAGATCAGTGCAATCAGCGCGAGCATACCCAGCAGGGTCAGCCCAGGGCGCTTCAGCAAGGTGCCGAGCAGGCGGCGATAACCGACGGCGCCAAGGCCAGGCTGGGTGGCTTGCGGCAGGGGTTGGCCGCCAGTGACGGCGCCGAGCACCGGCAAAAACACCAGGGCCATGGCCAGCGAAGCGAGCAGGCAGACGATCACCGTGGCCGGCAGGTATTTCATAAACTGGCCGACCACACCGGGCCAGAACAGCAGCGGCAGAAACACCACCAGGGTGGTGGCGGTGGAGGCGATCACTGGCCAGGCCATTCGCGTGGCGGCGTTAGCCCAGGCCTGGCGCGGCGATTGCCCTTGGTGCAGGTAGCGGTCGGCCAGTTCGGAGACGACGATGGCGCCGTCCACCAGCATGCCGGCGACCAGAATCAGGCTAAACAGCACGACGATATTCAGGGTGAAACCGAGCATCCAGATCAGCAGGATGCCGCTGAGAAAAGCCCCCGGAATGGTCAGCCCGACTAATAGCGCCGAGCGCATGCCCATGCTCGCCACCACCAGAATCAGCACCAGCACGATGGCGGTCATCACGTTGTTGAGCAGGTCGCTGAGCATGCTCTGCACCTGCTGCGACTGATCCATGATGTAGCTGACCTTGAGGCCTTCGGGCAGCAGTGGCTGGGCTTTGACCATCAACGCCTTGACCTGCTCGATGGTGTCGATGATGTTCGCGCCGCTGCGCTTGGACACCTCCAGTACCACCGCCGGTTGGCCATTGATCCGCGCGTAACCGGTGGGGTCCTTGAAGGTGCGGTGAATGGTGGCAACGTCGCCGAAGGTCACCACGCTGTCGCCGACCACCTTGATCGGCATGGACAGTACGTCTTCGAGGTCTTCGATTACCCCGGGCACTTTCATGCTCATGCGCCCGGCACCGGTGTCCAGGCTGCCAGCTGCGACCAGGCGGTTGTTGCGGCTAACCAGGTTGAACAGCTCGTTGTAGTCAATGCCGTAGCTGTCGAGCACCTGTGGGTCTACGACGATTTCCAGCAGGTCTTCGCGGTCGCCGCCGATTTCCACCGACAACACTTCGGCGATGCCTTCGACGTTCTCTTTCAGGCGCCGGGCGATGTAGACCAATTCGGTTTCGGCAATCGGCCCGGACAGGCCAATCGACAGCACCGGAAACAGCGCCACGTTGACTTCATTGACTGTCGGTTCCTCGGCTTCCTCTGGCAGCTTGCTGCGGGCGGTATCAACCTTCTCACGCACATCGGCCAGGGCCAACTTGGCGTTGAAGCCGGCGTCGAACTCCAGGGTTACCGAGGCATGGCCTTCGCTGGCCATGGAACGCATTTCCTTGACCCCTTCGAGGCTGCGCAGCTCCTGCTCCAGGGGGCGAACCAGCAGGCGCTCTGCGTCTTCCGGGCTGATGCCTTCGAGGGTTACCGAAACATAGATGATTGGGATGCTGACATCCGGATTGGCTTCCTTGGGGATGGCGAAATACGCCGTCAGTCCGCCCAGCATAAGAAATAGCAGCACCAGCAGGCTGGTGCGGCTGCGGTCCAGCGCCGCAGCGATCAGGCCGTGCATATCAGCTACCCCCTTTGGCCAGCTGGCTGATCACCTGCTGGCCCGGCTCGACAAAGCCCTGACCGAGGGTGATCAAGGCGACCTTGTTAGGCAGGCCGCTGACCCAGGCGCCCTGGTTGTCGACGCTGATCAGCTGCACGGGCGTGAACTCCACCTGTTGCTGCTCGTTAACCCACTTGACGCCATGCCGGCCGGCTTTATCCAGGCTCAGCAGGGCGGGCGACAGGCGATGGGCCAGGGCTTCGCCGGTCTGTACATGCAGGGTCGCGCTGGCGCCCGCCAAGCGCAGGGCCTGCGGGTTGGCGACCTTGACCTCGATGCGGAAGCTGCGTGAACCCGGGTCGGCGGCAGCGGCAATAAAGTGCAATTCACCCTGTAATTCGCGGCCGTCGAGCAATTCGACCTTCACCGGCTGCCCCAGCTTGAGTTGGGTGACTTCCTGCTGGGCAATCTGCGCACTGACCTTGAGCTGGCTGATGTCCACCAGGGTCAGCAAGCTTTGCCCCGGCTGAACGAAATCACCCAGCTCGACCATGCGCTGGTCATACACCCCGGCAAACGGCGCGTTGATCTGCGTGTTGCCCAGCTGGATGCGTGCCAGGTCGAGTTCGGCGCGGGCTTTGGCCAGTTCGCTCTGCAGGCGGATCAGTTCATTGGTGGAAACCAGGTTGCGTTCACGCAGGCGTTCGGCGGCGCTGGCGTCGGCGGCGCGCTGGCGTACATCGGCCTCGCCCTTGGCCACTTGGGCCGGGCGGTTGTCGGTGGAGAGGCTGAGCAGCAACTGACCCTGCTTGACCGGGTTGCCTTTGTCCTGATCCAGGCGCGTCACCGTGCCGCTGATCTGCGAACGCAGCTCGACCCGGCGCCAGGCTTCGATCTGCCCTTGCACCACATGCTGGCGCTGCATCGGGCTGGCTTCCAGCCACTGCACTTCAACCTTGGTCAGACCCTTTTCCGCCACTGGCGCATCGGCGGTGGCGGTTTCCTGGGTCTTGAACAGCGAGCCGCTGAACAGCCACAGCACGAGCAGCAGACTGATGGCGACGGCGATCAACCAGGGGCGTTTGGACAGCTGACTGAACATGGTGGTTACTCGTGGCAATGGGGTTGAGCAAGCAGTTCGGCGGCCTGAGTGCGCAGGCCAGCAATGATGAAATCGGTGACGCGGGCGAAGTACTCATCCAGGGCAATCGGCTCGGCCCAGTGGGCAAAGCCACCGGAGGCGATGCGTGCCATTACCCCGTTGACGCAGGCTTCCACGCCCCACAACAGGTTCTGACAGTCGCTCTGGCTCAGCGCCTGGTTGTTCAGGGCCACGCCGAGCATGTCGCTGAAGAACAGCTGGAATTCGCGCTCTATATCGAGGAATTGCTGGCGGTACGGGCTTTCCAGGCGCTCCTGAAACTCCGGGCGGTCGCAGTGCAGGCACAGCTGCGCCTGGATCGGGTTGGCCAGCATCTGCTCGAAGGCGCGGTGGATCACCCGGCGCATGGCGTCCTGTGCGGGGCTGGCGGCATGCAGCTGGCGCAGTTCCAGCAGGTTGGCGCGGCTGAGGTCGAGCACCAGGCGCGCATACAGCGCTTCCTTGCTGGGGAAGTGCTTGTACACCGTGCCTTTGCCGATGCCGGCGGCAAGCGCCACTTCGGCAATCGTCACGCGATCCCAGGGCTGCTCGGCAAACAGCTGGCGGGCCGCGTCTAGGAGGGCGTTCTCACGTTGTTCGAAGAGTTGATCTTGGTAGCGCATACGGATTTGTCGGAGGTTGTGACCGGCGGTCATGCTATGACTGTTGGTCACGATGCGGCAAGCCGGCAGTTGTAACAGGCTTTGCCGTGATTGGATGGATCAGCGTTTAAGGATGGTGTGATGTGCTGAGTGGTTGCCAGAGTTGCGCATAACGGCCGCTGTCTTTCAGCTCGCGCAGGCCCTGATCGAAGAGTTGCTGCAGGCGTTCGCTCTCAGGCAACTGGCGGGAGAAAATCAGGTGGTAATCCCAGGTATCGTAGGTTTGCGTGGTGGTCAGGTGGGCGCGTTCCTTGGCGCTGAGTTGGCTGAGCACATGGCTGCCCGAGCCTTTGACGATGTCCACCGCATCAATGCGCCCGGCGGCCAGCTTGCGCAGGTTGATCAGCTCATCCCCGCTGGCTTCGTACCGCACCCAGCCGCGCTGTTCGGCTTGCTCCAGCACTGGCATCTTCGCCGATCCCAACGGAATGCCGATGCGCAGACCATTGAGCTGCTCGGCCCCTGCGAGGCGGCCGTCCCAGCTGATCGGTTTGTCGCGACGGTAGAACAGCACCAGTTCATCGCTGTAGACCACAGCAGAAAACAGACAGTCGGCCTCGCGCTCCGGCGTGCGACCCCAGATGGCCGAGGCTTGCCAGTGACCCTGTTTGACCTCTGTGTAGGCGCGCTTCCAAGGGAAGAAACCGTATTCCACGCTGACGTTCTGGCTGGCGAAGACTTCGCTGATCAACTGCGGCACTACGCCGTAGTGAGGCAGCGATGCGCTGATAAACGGCGGCCATTCGCCGATGGCGATGTGTATTTTTTCCTGGCTATGCAGGGGCTGGCAAAGGCCAGCCCAGAGCAGCAAAACGGAAAGCAAACAACGCATGCAGTGCTCGATATTCAGGCGGCGGGTTATGCAAGCTTAGCCGCGTGCCACGCTGACGCCTTCCAGATTGGCGAAGGAGGTGTCCTTGGCGGTCAGCAGGAAGTCACGCATAAACGGCGCGTCGAGCATGTCGGTGCGGATGCCGGCGTACAGGGTGGCGAATAGGCCCTTATCGCCCAGGCGTTTTGCCGTCACGTAGCCACGCGAACTGTATTCATGCAGCGCCCAGTTGGGCAGACCACACACGCCGCGACCGCTGGCCACCAGTTGCATCATCATCACCGTCAGCTCGGAGGTGCGCACCTGCGCTGGTTCGACATCCGCCGGCTCAAGGAAGCG
Source organism: Pseudomonas sp. SG20056 (assembly GCF_031764535.1). Classification (NCBI taxonomy): domain Bacteria; kingdom Pseudomonadati; phylum Pseudomonadota; class Gammaproteobacteria; order Pseudomonadales; family Pseudomonadaceae; genus Pseudomonas; species Pseudomonas sp. SG20056. The sequence goes on along the minus strand of NZ_CP134499.1, from coordinate 3,100,949 downwards.
GGTGAAGATGTCCAGGCGGTCGCGTTCCACCGGGTAGGTGATCAGGGTTTCCGTGGCCAGGTCCTGCGGCTTGATGCACGGTTTGCTGGCCAGCGGATGCTGGTTGGCCACGGCGAGCATGGCTTCATAGGTAAACAGCGGCACATAGGTGATGCCGGCCAGCTCCAGTGGATCGCTGGTTACCACCAGGTCCAGATCACCGCGGGCCAGGGCGGGCAGTGGGGCGAAGGAGAAGCCCGAGGCCAGGTCCAGTTCCACTTCCGGCCAAGCATCGCGGAACTGGTCGATGGTCGGCATCAGCCACTGGAAGCAGCTGTGGCATTCGATGGCCATGTGCAGACGGCCGGCGGTGCCACCGGCCAGGCGGGCTAAATCACGCTCGGCACCGCGCAGCAGCGGCAATACCGTGTCGGATAGCTGCAACAGGCGCAGGCCGGCGCTGGTGAAACGCACGGGCTTGGTTTTGCGCACGAACAGCGGCATGCCCAGACGCTCTTCCAACTCCTTGAACTGGTGCGACAGCGCTGATTGCGTGAGGTGCAGGCGTTCGGCGGCATCCACCAGGCTTTCGCTTTCGCGCAGGGCATGCAGGGTTTTCAGGTGGCGCAATTCGAGCATGGCGGGCCTCGGTGTTTGGCGGGTCGGCGTTCTAGCGACAAGCAGAACATGAGTAAAACTATAGATCAAGGCGAATAGATTGAGTTTGTCTCACTTAGGCGGGGTGCCGAGAATAGCCAGCATCTTATTGATCTGCTGGAGCGTTCTGACATGGCCCTGTCCCATTCCCTTGGTTTTCCGCGTATCGGTCGCGACCGTGAACTGAAAAAAGCCCTGGAGGACTACTGGAAGGGCGAACTGGACGAGGCCGGCCTGCGGGCTGTAGGTCGTGAACTGCGCGCCGCCCACTGGCAGCTGCAGAAGGACGCTGGCATCGATCTGCTGCCGGTTGGCGACTTTGCTTGGTACGACCAGGTGCTAACCCACTCGCTGACCTTCGGCGTGATCCCCGAGCGTTTTCGCCCGGCAGACGGCAAGCCGACTCTGGATACCTTGTTCGGCATGGCGCGCGGTGCCGTGGCAAACAAGAGCAGCCAGAGCGCCTGTTGCGCTGCTCATGCACAAGAGATGACCAAATGGTTCGACACCAACTACCACTATCTCGTGCCCGAATTCAGTGTCGAGCAGCAGTTCCAGCTGAGCTGGGAACAACTGTTCGAGGAAGTCGAAGAGGCCCACGCTCTGGGCCACCGCATCAAACCGGTGCTGATCGGCCCGCTGACCTATCTGTGGTTGGGCAAAGCCAAGGGCAGCGATTTCGACAAGCTTGACCTGCTGGAGCGGCTGCTGCCGGTCTACGGCGAAATCCTCCAGCGCCTGGCCGCTCAGGGTGTGGAGTGGGTGCAGATCGATGAGCCGATTCTGGTGCTGGACCTGCCGCAAGCCTGGAAGAACGCCTTCGAGCGCGCCTATAACCTGCTGCAGCGCGAGCCCGGCAAGAAACTGATCGCCACCTATTTCGCCGGCCTGGAAGATAATCTCGGCCTGGCCGCCAGCCTGCCGGTGGATGGCCTGCATATCGACCTGGTGCGTGCCCCCGAGCAGTTCCCGACCATCCTCGACCGTTTGCCGGCCTACAAGGTGCTGTCGCTGGGCGTGGTCAACGGCCGTAACGTTTGGCGTACCGATCTGCAAGCGGTACTGGAGACGCTGCAGCAGGCTCAGGAACGCCTGGGCGAGCGCTTGTGGGTGGCGCCGAGCTGCTCGCTGTTGCACAGCCCGGTCGACCTGAGTCGTGAGGACAAGCTGGATGATGAGTTGAAAAGCTGGCTGGCCTTTGCCGTGCAGAAGTGTGAGGAAGTCGCACTGCTGACCACGGCGCTTAATAACCCGCAGGATGCTCAGGTGCAGGCCGCGCTGGCTGAAAGCCGCGCCGTGCAGTCCAGTCGCGCGCAGTCGCCACGTATCCACAAACCGGCGGTACAGGCCCGTTTGGCGGCTATTACTGCTGCCGACAGCCAGCGTCAGTCGTCATTTGTCACACGCATCGAACAGCAGCGCGCACGTCTGCAGTTGCCGGTCTTGCCGACCACCACCATCGGCTCGTTTCCGCAAACCGCCGCCATCCGTCTGGCGCGTCAGTCATTCAAGACTGGCAAGCTGTCGGCGGGGGATTACACCGAGGCCATGCACAGCGAAATCCGTCATGCCGTCGAGGTGCAGGAAAACCTCGGTCTGGATGTGCTGGTGCACGGTGAGGCCGAGCGCAACGACATGGTCGAGTACTTCGCCGAGCAGCTCGACGGCTATGCCTTTACCCGTTTCGGTTGGGTGCAGAGCTACGGTTCGCGTTGCGTCAAACCGGCAGTGATCTACGGCGACCTGAGTCGGCCCAAGGCCATGACTGTGGCCTGGATCGGTTATGCGCAGACCCTTACCCGCAAAGTGATGAAGGGCATGCTGACCGGCCCGGTGACCATGCTGATGTGGTCCTTCCCGCGCGACGACATTTCCCGTGAACAGCAAGCGCGCCAGCTGGCTCTGGCCATTCGTGACGAGGTGGTAGACCTGGAAACAGCCGGGATCAAGATCATCCAGATCGACGAAGCTGCCTTCCGCGAAGGCCTGCCGCTGCGCCAGGCGCAGTGGCAGGGTTACCTGAACTGGGCCACCGAAGCCTTCCGCTTGTGCGCCTCGGGCGTGCGTGACGAAACGCAGATCCACACCCACATGTGCTACAGCGAGTTCAACGATGTGATCGAGTCCATCGCTGCGATGGATGCCGACGTGATCACCATCGAAACGTCGCGTTCGGACATGAAGCTGCTGGAGGCCTTCGAGCGTTTCGACTACCCCAACGACATCGGCCCCGGCGTGTATGACATTCACTCGCCACGGGTGCCGGATAGCCGGGAGATGGCCAACCTGCTGCGCAAGGCTGCGCAGCGCATTCCGCTCGAGCGGTTGTGGGTCAACCCGGATTGCGGCCTGAAAACCCGCGCCTGGCCGGAGACCGAAGCGGCGTTGATCAATATGGTGGCGGCGGCTCGTCAGCTGCGTAGCGAACTGGCCTGATCGTCTTCACGAGCACGCCCCTGTGACTGCCCTGATCGGCTTTCGCAGGGGCTTTCGCTATTTTTTTGTCGCGGTAGAAAGACCGCTCGTCTCCCTTCATCAAATTGTCACGCTTGTGTGGCAGCGCGCTCGCACAAACATCACCACACTCGCGTCTTAATGGGGTGCTGCGTTCTGCTGTCCCGGGTCTGGGTGATGTTATGCGTGGGTTGATTCTTCTCGCTGCACTGTTGTGCGGCTTGCCGGTTTTTGCGGCGCAGCGTTGTGATGTAGAGGTGCCGACGCACACGGCGGATGTGGGCGAGGTGCGTCTGGCGTATCAGAGCATTGGTCGCGACAGCGATCCTGCGCTGCTGCTGGTGATGGGCCTGGGCGGGCAGTTGATCCACTGGCCGGATGAAGTGGTGGCGCGCCTGTGTCAGCAGGGCTTTCGGGTGATCCGCTTCGATAACCGCGATGTTGGGCTGAGCGCATGGGCTGGCAACGCGCCAGAAATCAATCTGACCTATGAAGCACTGCGTTATCGCCTCGGTCTGTCGGTGGCAGCACCCTATGGGCTGCGCGATATGGCCAAGGATGCCCTGGGCTTGCTGGATGCATTGGCCGTGCGTGAGGTTCACGTGCTTGGGGCGAGCATGGGCGGAATGATCGCTCAGCATATGGCCGACCTTGCACCTGAGCGGGTGCAGAGCCTGACTCTGGTCATGACTAGCTCCGGTGCTCAGGGTTTGCCGGCGCCAAGCAGCGCGCTGCTGAGTCTGCTGGCCAAACGTGAAGCGCCCAACCGCGCGATAGCCCTGGAGCAGCAGGCCGACCTGCTGGCCGCGCTGGGCAGCCCGGCGGTCAGCGATGACCGGCAGTTACTGCTGCAACAGGCGCAGATTGCCTACGACCGGGCGTTCAACCCCGAAGGCGTGCAACGTCAGTTGTTGGCCATTCTCGCGGAGCCGAGCAGGGTCGAGCTGCTTAATCGTCTGCGCGTGCCAACCCTGGTGGTGCATGGCACGGCCGATCCGCTGCTGCCGGTGATGCACGGCGTGCATGTGGCGGCGCATATCAAGAACAGTGAATTGAGACTTATCCCCGGTCTGGCCCACCGCTTTCAGGAAGCGTTCAAAGAACCCTTGCTAGCGGCGGTGTTGCCGCACCTGCAGGCCCATCGAGGCGATGGGCAGTGGACGCGGCTTTAAGGCTATCGGCTCTTAAAATCTGTTTTACGATCTAGCGAGCTAGAGACCTGCAAGGCCAAAACAGGCGAGGAAGCGGAGTTTACTGGCTGTAAATGAGCATTCCGAGCCTGTTTTTAACGCGGCAGGGCCGACGCGCAGCAGATCGTAAATCGATTTTTAACGAGTGCCGAGGAAATCGCGCTTACCGATGCTGACACCGTTGTGGCGCAGAATGGCGTAGGCAGTGGTGTAGTGGAAATAGAAGTTCGGCATGACGTGATCGAGCAGGAAGGCCTGACCCTGGAAGTGGGTTTCCTTGTCGCGACGCTTGAGAACCACAGTGCGCGCTTCGCTGCCGTCGATCTGCGCTGCGCTGAGGCTGGCGAGGAAATCCAGGGTTTTGCTGATGCGTGCCTGCAGCTCGGCAAAGCTGGCTTCATCATCGGCATGGCTCGGTGCATCGACCCCGGCCAGCAGGGCGGCGCCGGCCTTGGCGCCATCACAGGCGATCTGTACCTGGCGGCTTAGTGGAAACATATCGGGGGCCAGACGGGCGTTGAGAAACACGCTCTGCTCGATCTTCTTCTCTTCGGCGTGGGCGGCGGCGAGGCCTAGGATGGTCGACAGGTTGTTCAGCTGACGAGTGAAGACTGGGATGGATGCTTGGTACATGGACAGGGACATGGATATCTCCAGAAACGCCGAAGCGGATTGCCCCGGGCGTGATTGTGTAGAAGGGCGGTGCACCGCCGCAGGCAGCGACGGTGACGTGGGCTAACAAGCTTAGAGGCTGTTGAAGATCTTGCCGTCGAGCAAGCGGCAGTCGATCGTGAGTAAGTTTTAGCCAATGGTGATGGGCGGCAGTTGAGTCAGTTCAACGGTCTGCGCCTTGCGCGGGGCGAGGATTTCCGCTTCTCCGTCGACCACCAGCTCATCGTTCTGATTGAACACGCGAGTGGCTACACGCACGCGGAATTTTGGCAGTTTCTCCAGGATTTCCAGGCGCACGGTGAGGGTGTCACCGAGCTTCACTGGTGCGGTGAAGCGCATGCTCTGGCCGATGTAAATAGTGCCTGGGCCAGGCAGCTCGCAGGCCACGGCGGCGCTGATCAATGCACCGCTGAACATGCCATGGGCGATACGCTCCTTGAACATGGTGGTGGCGGCATATTCGGCGTCGAGGTGCACCGGGTTGTGGTCGCCGGACACTTCGGCAAACAGCTGGATATCGCGTTCGCTGACGGTCTTGCTGTAGCTGGCGGTCTGGCCGACTTCGAGGGCGTCGTAGGGCGTGTTGCTGCTCTGGGTCATGGGTGACTCTCTTGGCTCTGTTGGTGGCACTGGCGCGGTTGGCTGAGGGCCTGCTGCAACCAGTCGATGATGTAGGCGGTGACGTCGTCGCGGTTGCTCTCGTTGAGCAGTTCATGGCGTGCGTCGGGGTAGAGTTTGACCTGTACGTGCTGATTGCCGGCGGCGCTTAAGGCGTTGCCCAGGTCTTGCTGACGGTGGCCGTCGCTGACCGGGTCACAGGCACCGCCGATCACCAGCAGCGGCAGGCTGCTGTCGATCTGCGCCAGGTTTTCCAGTGGGGTGATCTGTTGCAGCCCGCCCAGCAGGTCAACCCACAGCTGGTTGCTGCAGCGGAAGCCGCACAGCGGATCGTTGATGTACTTGTCGACTTCCTGCGGGTCGCGGCTCAGCCAGTCGAAGGCGGTACGGTTGGGTTTGAAGGCTTTGTTAAATGAACCGAATGAGGCGAACTCCAGCAGGGCGCTGCGTCCCAGCGGGCCTTGTCGCCAGCGCTCGAAGCGAGCCAGCAGTTGCCCGGCACGGTACAGCGCCACGGGCTGGTAGTTGGAGCCAGAAAGAATCGCCCCCTGCAGGCTGCAGCTGTGCTGCATCAGGTAGGCCTGGCTGATGTAGCTGCCCATACTGTGGCCGAGCAGGAATATCGGCGTTTGCGGGTGGGTTTGGCGCATATGATGGTTAAGGCTGGCCAGGTCATTGACCACCAGCTCCCAGCCCTTGCTGTCGGCATAGTGGCCGAGCAGGCCGTGCTCGGCGGTTTTGCCATGCCCGCGCTGGTCATGCGCATAAACCTCGAAGCCCTGCGCCACCAGCGCTTCGGCCAGGCGTGCATAACGCCCACTGTGTTCGGCCATGCCGTGGGCGACCATCAGCAACGCTTTCGGCGGCTGTTCGGCATACCAGCGGTTGACAAAGAGGGGCGCTGCATCGGTGCTATTGAGCCAGAACGCTTGGTGGAGCATGGCGAATCCCTTAAGCCTGCAGAAGCTGCGCATTGTGCACCCCGCGCGGCGCGGCGCAAAGTCCGTGCGGGGTCAAGGGTTATGGCTGCGCAGTATCTGCATATATTCGCCGCTGCTGTGCAGGTCGCGCAGGCCTTGCTCAAACACTGCGCTCCAGTCCGGTTCGCCGGGCTTTGCCGGAACAAAGCCGACTAGCAGCGGAATGCGCTCCAGCACATTGCCGTGCCAGCTGAGCTTGCCGCGCAGCTGCTCATCGTTGGCGATCAAATGGTTACCGACGATGCGTTCAAGCAGCACCATGTCGAAACGCCGGGCGTTGAGTTTGCGCAGATTGCTGATGTCGTCCACGGCGTCTTCGAGGGTCAGTCCGGCATCGAGAATATGCTGCGGGTAGCCGTAGCCACGCACGATGCCCAGGGTGCGCCCGCGTAACTCCTGCAGGCGGCCGAAATGCAGCGGATAGCCGTTGCGAATAAACAGGCCCAGTTCGCTGTAAAACAGCGGGCGCGAGGGCTGCAGGCCTTCCTCGTTAATTTCCTTGGGCCACAGCGCCAGCGCGCCCTGGTAGTTGCCGTTACTCAGCTCCATGCGTACTCGCGCCCAAGGTAGAAAGTCGATCTGCAGCGGATAGCCGCGTACGGCAAAGGCGCGGCGAGTCAGGGCGACGATGCTGCCGCCATCCGGCAGCTGTTCAGAGCTGTAGGGAGGGTATTCCAGGGTGGCCATACGCAGTTGTGGCTGGGCCTGCGCCGATTGCGCGAAGAGAAACAGCAGGGTTGCAGCGAATAGAACGATAGGCATGGTAAGCCGCAAGTGCAGGGGGCAGATTGGTTATAGGTGGTGCGGCAGGATAGTTCCACACGGAGCGGCAAGATTCAGTGCGTCAATGACGCTGCCCGGCTATTTGCCTGTTTGGCGTTAACTGTTAACTTCCAGCCAACTCCGCAGCGCGGATCAGACCATCTCAGGGCAAGAGGATAAAAATAATGCAGCCTGATTTCTGGAGCGACAAACGCCCGGCCGGCGTACCCAATGACATCGACCTGGGGGCTTACAAGTCGGTTATCGAGGTGTTCGAGCGCTCGTGCAAGAAGTTCGCCGACCGGCCCGCCTTCAGCAACCTGGGTGTAACCTTGACCTATGCCGAGCTGGATCGGCTCTCGGCGGCCTTTGCCGCCTACCTGCAGAAGAATACTGACCTGCAGCCGGGCGAGCGCATCGCTGTGCAGATGCCCAACGTGCTGCAGTACCCGATTGCCGTGTTCGGCGCGATGCGTGCCGGGCTGATTGTGGTCAACACCAACCCGCTGTACACCGCCCGCGAGATGCGCCACCAGTTCAAGGATGCCGGTGTACGTGCGCTGGTGTACTTGAACATGTTCGGCAAGCTGGTGCAGGACGTCCTGCCGGATACCGAGATCGATTACCTGATCGAAGCCAAGATGGGTGACTTGTTGCCAAGCCTCAAGGGTTGGCTGGTCAATACTGTGGTGAAGAAGGTCAAGAAGATGGTGCCTGACTACCATCTGCCGCAGGCGGTGGGTTTCAAGGATGCGCTCAAGCAGGGCCAAGGGCATGCGCTGAAGCCTGTCAAGGTCGGCCAGGAAGATATTGCCGTGCTGCAATACACCGGCGGCACCACTGGTGTGGCCAAGGGCGCGATGCTCACCCACGGCAACCTGGTGGCCAACATGCTGCAGGTCGATGCCTGCCTGTCGCAGCTGGGCAACGATGGCACCCCGCTGATGAAGCAGGGCCAGGAAATCATGATCGCGCCGCTGCCGCTCTACCATATCTATGCCTTCACCGCGAACTGCATGTGCATGATGGTGAATGGCAACCACAACGTGCTGATCACCAACCCGCGTGACATCCCAGGCTTCGTCAAGGAACTGGGTAAGTGGCAGTTCTCCGCGCTACTGGGCCTCAACACGCTGTTCGTCGCGTTGATGGATAACCCCGAGTTCAAGAACCTCGACTTCTCCAAACTCAAGGTCACCAACTCTGGCGGCACCGCCTTGGTCAAGGCCACCGCCGAGCGCTGGCAGGCCATGACCGGCTGCACCGTGGTCGAAGGCTATGGCCTGACCGAAACCTCGCCAGTGGCCAGTACCAACCCTTATGGCGATAAAGCGCGTCTGGGCACGGTGGGCATTCCGGTGCCGGGTACGGCGTTCAAGGTCATTGATGATGATGGCGTTGAACAACCGCTGGGCGAGCGTGGCGAGCTGTGCATCAAGGGCCCGCAGGTGATGAAGGGCTATTGGAACCGTGAAGAGGCTACCGCCGAGGTGCTGGACGCCGAGGGCTGGTTCAAGAGCGGTGATGTGGCGGTGATCGACCCGGACGGCTTTGTGCGCATTGTCGACCGCAAGAAGGACATGATCATTGTCTCGGGTTTCAACGTGTACCCCAACGAGATCGAAGATGTGGTCATGGCTCACCCGAAAGTCGCCAGTTGCGCGGCCATCGGCGTGCCGGACGAGAAGTCCGGGGAAGCGGTCAAGCTGTTCGTGGTGGCCCGCGACAGCAGCCTCAGTGCTGATGAGCTGAAGGCCTACTGCAAGGAAAACTTCACCGGCTACAAGGTGCCCAAGCAGATCGTCTTCCGCGACTCGCTGCCTATGACCCCGGTCGGCAAGATTCTCCGTCGCGAGCTGCGCGATATCGCCTGACGCATACACGGTCGCCTCAATACAGCCGCAGGTTTAACTGCGGCTGTATGAAACCTCCGCCAACCTCCGCGCAACCCCTGTAACTCGCTGCTTTCAGCGTCATCAATAAAAGTGACTTAAATTGCCGTGCTGGTCATTTTCGTGACTGCTGCGGCGCTTATTGGTGCTAGTCGCTGTTTGGCAAAGCTGCTACTCTCGGGCGGCTTTTTTGTGATCCACCATCCATGGCGACCCTGCTTTCCAGGCTGTTGCTGTGTGACGTCAAAAATTGCTCCCGGCAATTTTTTTGCCGTTCAAATCGCAGAAAACACGCAAATCTACAATAAACAACCGTCTACGCGCGGTGAAGATCAAGCTGTTGCTGAGGAGTGGGCTTCCATGACCGAAAACTTTTGGAAGGATAAGTATCCCGTTGGGATTGCTGCCGAAATCAATCCTGACCAGTACCCGAACATCCAGGCGGTACTGAAAGAGTCCTGCCAACGCTTCGCCGACAAGCCAGCTTTCAGCAATATGGGTAAAACCATTACCTATGGTGAGCTGTACGAGTTGTCCGGCACTTTTGCCGCTTACTTGCAGCAGAACACCAACTTGCAGCCTGGCGACCGAATCGCCGTGCAACTGCCCAACGTGCTGCAGTATCCGGTTGTGGTCTTCGGTGCCCTGCGCGCCGGTCTGGTGGTGGTCAACACCAACCCGCTGTATACCGCGCGGGAAATGGAACACCAATTCAACGATTCCGGCGCCAAGGCTCTGGTCAGCCTGGCCAACATGGCCCACCTGGCTGAGCAGGTTCTGCCGAAAACCGGGATCAAGACGGTCATCATCACCGAAGTCGGTGACATGCTCTCGCCGCTCAAGCGCCTGCTGGTCAACAGCGTGGTCAAGCACGTGAAGAAGATGGTCCCGGCCTACAACCTGCCGCAAGCCGTCAAATTCACCGCCGCCATGGCCAAAGGCCGTGGTCAGAGCGTGAAAGAAGCAGCTCCGGCCAATGGTGAAATTGCCGTGTTGCAATACACCGGCGGCACCACCGGCGTGGCCAAGGGCGCGATGCTCACCCACCGCAACCTGATCGCCAACATGTTGCAGGTCAAGGCGCTGATGGGATCGGAAATGAGCGAAGGCAGCGAAGTGCTGATCGCGCCATTGCCGCTGTACCACATCTATGCGTTCACCTTCCATTGCATGGCGATGATGCTGATTGGTGGGCACAACGTGCTGATCACCAACCCGCGCGATCTGCCGGCAATGACCAAGGACCTGGCCAAGTACAAGTTCACCGGCTTTGTCGGCCTCAACACCCTGTTCGTTGCCCTGTGCAACAACGAGGACTTCCGCAAGCTGGACTTCTCCACCCTGAAGGCCACCTTCTCCGGCGGCATGGCGCTGCAACTGGCGACTGCCGAGCGTTGGAAGCAGGTGACCGGTTGCTCGATCTGCGAAGGCTTCGGCATGACCGAAACCAGCCCGGTGGCCTCGGTCAACCCGTTCAGCAATATCCAGATCGGCACCATCGGTATTCCGGTACCGTCGACAGTCTGCAAGGTGATTGACGACGAAGGTGTCGAGCAGCCACTGGGTTCGATTGGCGAGCTGTGCGTCAAAGGCCCGCAGGTGATGAAGGGCTACTGGCAGCGCCAGGAAGCCACCGACGAAATCCTCGACGCCGAAGGCTGGTTGAAGACTGGCGATATCGCGGTGATCCAGGAAGACGGTTACATGCGCATCGTCGACCGTAAAAAGGACATGATTCTGGTGTCCGGCTTCAACGTCTACCCGAACGAGCTGGAAGACGTGCTCGCCACTCTGCCGGGCGTGCTGCAGTGCGCGGCCATCGGTGTGCCGGATGAGAAGTCAGGCGAAGCGATCAAGATTTTCGTGGTGGTCAAGCCGGGTGAAACCCTGACCAAAGAGCAGGTTATGGAGCACATGCGCGCCAACGTCACCGGCTACAAGGTGCCGAAAGCCGTGGAGTTCCGCGAAGTACTGCCGACCACCAACGTCGGTAAGATCCTGCGCCGCGAACTGCGTGACGAAGAGCTGAAGAAACTGGGCAAGAAGTAAACGCCCGGTTAAACAAAACCCCGCCTAGGCGGGGTTTTTTTATGCTCGTCTATAAACCGGTCGTTGAAAACGTAGCGAGCGATGGCTAGGCAAGGCGGAAGTAGCCGAAAAAGCGGAGTGTACGTCTGTACATGAGCATTTTGAGGCTGCTTCCAACGCTGAATAGCCGAGTGCAGTAGTTTTCAGCGGTCGGTTAAGCGGTGCGCCAGGTGATTTCTTCCACCCCGTCGGCGCTGATACGCATCCAGCGGTCGGCTTGTTCATCGCTTTCTTCTTCCTGCCAGCCGCCTGGGGCGCAGCGCACTTCGACATTCAGGGCGGCGAAGGCAGCCTGGGCGCAGGCCAGGTCGTCGGCCCAGGGCGTGGTATCGCTTTCCAGAAACAGGCTGTGCCATTTGCCGACGGCCTTGGGCAGCCAGGTGACAGGCACCTCACCGGCCATACACTTGAAGGTCTGACCTTTCTGCTGCCAGGGTGTGCAGCTGCCCAGCGCCTGGCTCAGCCATTCGCCGATGGCGGTGTGGTCGGCGTCTTTCAGGTAAATCTCGATATCCGGTTGGCGCATGGTCATAGTTTCTCGATCCAGTCGTAGCGGATGGCGACAGTCACGTCGCAGGGTTCGGCAATCACTGCCGCGCGGCGTTCGGCGCTGGCGCGCCAGCCATGTGGGGTCATGGCCAGCAGGTCGGCGCGGGCCTCGCTGCTGTCCAGGTGCAGATTAAAGGTCAGGGTTTCGCTGTGGGTCAGGCGCATGCCCTCAGGGATCAGCTCCAGGTGTTTCTGATCATCGTAGTCACGCACTTCGTCGTACAGCTTCTGCCGCAATTCCATCAGGTGTTCACTGGTTGGGCCCATGCGCAGCAGGCCACCACCGGGGGCGAGCAGACGCTTGGCTTCTTGCCAGTCGAGCGGACTGAAGACGCTGGCGAGTAATTGGCAGCTGGCGTCTGCCTGCGGCACACGGGCCATGCTCGCCACCAGCCAGGTCAGCTGGGGCGCGCGCTTGCAGGCACGTTTGACTGCCTCGCGGGAGATGTCCAGGGCATAGCCATCGGCCTGCGGCAGGGCATCGGCGATCTGTGTGGTGTAGTAACCCTCGCCGCAACCGATATCCAGCCAGCGTACTGGGCTATAACTGGCCGCCAGTTCGGCCAGGCGTTTGGCCAGTGGCGCGTAATGGCCTCCTTCGAGAAAGCGGCGCCGCGCCTCGACCATGGCGGCGTTATCGCCCGGGTCACGGCTGTTCTTGTGCTGCACCGGCAGCAGGTTTAGGTAGCCTTGGCGTGCGCGGTCAAAGCGGTGGTTGGCCGGGCAGGCAACGCCGTTATCGAGCGTTTGCAGCGGCGCTTGGCAGATCGGGCAGATCAGACTCATGCGAGCAGATTGACCAAGGTCTGATAATAGATTTCGGTCAGCACATCCAGATCGCTGGCCAGTACGCGCTCGTCGACCTGATGGATGGTGGCGTTGACCGGGCCGAGTTCGACCACCTGGGTGCCGAGGGTGGCGATAAAGCGACCGTCGGAGGTGCCGCCGCTGGTCGAGGGTTTGGTGTCGCGACCGGTGACCGCCTTGATGCTGGCGGCCACGGCGTCGAGCAGTGCGCCCGGCTCGGTGAGGAAGGGCAGGCCGGAGAGCGCCCAGTCCAGCTCGAAATCCAGGCCGTGTTTGTTGAGGATGGCTTCAACACGCTGCTGCAGGCCCTCGACCGTCGATTCAGTCGAGAAGCGGAAATTGAAGATGGCCTTCAGTTCACCCGGAATCACGTTGGTCGCGCCGGTGCCGGCGTTGAGGTTGGAAATCTGGAAACTGGTCGGCGGGAAGAACGCGTTGCCGTCATCCCAATGCTCGGCGGCCAGTTCGGCCAGGGCCGGCGCGGCCAGATGAATCGGGTTGCGCGCCAGGTGCGGATAGGCCACGTGACCTTGCTTGCCGCGTACGCTGAGGGTGCAGCCGAGCGAGCCGCGGCGGCCGTTTTTCACCACGTCGCCGACCAGGGTAGTGCTCGAGGGTTCGCCGACGATGCACCAGTCCAGGCGCTCCTTACGTTCGCGCAGGCGTTCAACCACCGCCTTGGTGCCGTGGTGCGCCGGGCCTTCTTCATCACTGGTGATCAGAAAAGCGATACGGCCTTTGTGGTCCGGGTATTCCGCAACAAAGCGTTCAACGGCGATGATCATCGACGCCAGGCTGCCTTTCATGTCCGCCGCGCCACGGCCACAGAGCATACCGTCTTCATCAATCAGCGCATCGAACGGCTGGTGCTGCCACTTCTGCACCGGGCCGGTGGGCACCACATCGGTGTGTCCGGCAAAGCACAGTACGGGACCCTCTTGGCTGCCGTGGCTGGCCCAGAAGTTGTCCACATCTTCGATACGCATCGGCTCGATGGTGAAACCGCAGGCGGCAAGGCGGCGCGTCATCTGCTCCTGGCAGCCCTCATCAAGCGGCGTGACGGAAGGACGACGAATCAGCTCACAGGCAAGCTCCAGCGTCGGGGAGAGGGGCGTGGCGTTGGCGGTCATTGCGGCTCCAAGGCGGCATCAAGCGGAAAGGTCGCCATCTTAAAGCAAAACGGCGACCATTGGCCGCCGTCTAGCATTCAGGCACACCTGTGATCAGCTGGCCGCGGCGGTTTCCTGCGCGCTTGCCTGAGGCGCCGGCAGTGACGACAGCAAAGCCATGATCAGCGCCGCCAGGTAGGGCAGCGACTGCACCAGCAGCATGGCCACCCAGAACTTCACATCGGCGCTGGGCAATCCCTGAACGATGCTGATACCGATGGCCGAACCCCACAGCAGCAGCATGATAAACACTTCTTCGCGGGCCTCGGCCAAGGCCACCAGGATGCCGTGGTTGCTGGCCATCTTCGGGGTTCGGAAGAACGGGATGGTCTTGGTAAAGGTGCCGTAGAGCACCGCCTTGGCAATCGTGTGCGACAACGCCAGGCCTGCCAGGGCCGCCTGGAATGAGCGCACCAGGTCGACGCCCATGGCCTTGCGGTAGAGGAACAGGATCTTGCCCAGCTTGAAGAAGAACAGCGCCAGCGGCGGGATGGCGAAGATCATCAGCGGCGGGTCGACCCGCTGCGGCACGATGATCATCGCGGCCGACCAGAGCAGCGCGCCGACGGTGAAGAAGATATTCAGGCCATCGGCGATCCATGGCAGCCAACCCGCGACGAAGTGGTAGCGCTGGCCGCTCTTGAGTTCGGAATCCTTGCCAAGGAACAGGCTGCGGGCATGGCCTTTCATGATCTGAATGGCGCCGTAGGCCCAACGGAAGCGCTGCTTCTTGTAGTCGATAAAGGTGTCCGGCATCAGCCCCTTGCCGAAGCTTTCGTGGGCGTAGGCGGCGCTGTAGCCTTTCTCGAATACGCGCAGGCCCAGTTCGGCGTCTTCGCAGATGGTCCAGTCGGCCCACTTCAGCTCGTCCATCACGGTACGGCGAATCATGGTCATGGTGCCATGCTGGATAATCGCGTCGCGGTCGTTACGCGTGACCATGCCGATATGGAAGAAACCTTTGTATTCGGCGTAGCAGAGCTTCTTGAAGATGTTTTCGTTGCCGTCGCGGTAATCCTGCGGCGATTGCACCACGGCGATTTTCGGGTCGCTGAAGTGCGGCACCATGTACTTGAGCCAGTTCTTGTCGACGCAGTAATCGGCGTCGATCACCGCCACCACTTCGGCATCTGGCGCGGTGTGCGGCAGGATGTAGTTCAGTGCACCGCCTTTGAAACCGGCAATTGGTGCTACGTGGAAGAAGCGGAAGCGTGGGCCCAGGACTTTGCAATACGCCTCAACCGGCTCCCACACGGCCGGGTCCTTGGTGTTGTTGTCGATGATGATGACTTCGTAATCCGGGTAATCCAGTGCGGCCAGGGCGTCGAGGGTCTGTTTGACCATCTCCGGCGGCTCGTTGTAGCAGGGTACGTGCACCGATACCTTGGGGCGGTAGGCACTGTCGGCCAAGACCGGCTGGAACGGCCTGCGCCGCGCGCGGGTCCAGGCGGTTTCAGCCAGTTCGTGGGCTTCTGTCAGTAGGACGATAAACACGCCGAAGGCGCCAATGCCCAACAGCAGGCCAACCAAGGTGCTGAACCAGGTGCTGTACTGCTGGCTGTAGTCGTAGCCGATCCATACCAGGGCGGAGCCGCCGGCGAACGCGACAATTGTCAGGAAGGTGCGCCCGCGCTGACGCAGGGCACTGCCGTCGATCAGCATCAGCGCCAGGCTGAGCAGGGCCAGTACCACCGAACCGATGGCCAGCAAACGCCACTGGGGAATGGCCACCACCGGGCCTTCGAAGGCGAATTTGGCCTGGCGCTCGAGGTTGTACACGCCCCAGTAAGCACCTACCGAGCCTTCATCGCTTGCCTTCCACGGCTGGTCGAAGGCTTCGATGACGAAGTAGTTGTAGCCTTTGGCGTTCAGTGCATTGACCAGGGTGCGCAGGTAGATGGCCTGGTCTGCCTGGGAAGCATCGGCGCCGCCGCGCATACGGCCGTTGCTCGGCCAGCCGACCTCGGAGAGCAGCAGGGGTTTTTTCGGGAAGAGTTTTTTCAGGTCCTTGGCGCGCTCGAGGACGAATTCCGTGGAGTCCTCCATCGGCACAAACTCCCAATACGGCAGCACGTGGGCGGCGATCAGGTCGGTGTGCTGGGCCAGTTCCGGATGATCCTGCCAGATGTGCCACTGCTCGGACGTGGTCACCGGCACCTTGACCGCCGCGCGCACGCGGTCGATGTAGGCAATCAGGTTTTCCGGGGTCACTTCGCTGCGGAACAGCGCTTCGTTACCGACCACCACGCGCACTACGCTGCGTGAGTTATTGGCGATTTCGATGGCCTTGGCGATTTCCCGCTCGTTACGCTCCAAGTCTGGGCTGATCCAGATGCCTAGGGTCACGCGCAGGCCAAACTCTTCAGCCAATACGGGAATATTGCCCAGTGGGCCGTCTACCGAGTAGGTGCGGATGTTGTCGGTCTGCGTGCTCAGCAACTCCAGGTCGGCACGCATCTGCTCATCGCTGGGGTAGGTGTCCTGCTGTGGGTTCTGCCCGGCGCGGAAGGGCGAAAATGAATACCCAGATATCTGTTCCGGCCAGTCTGGTGCGGTTACCGGGCGGTTATAAAGCGCCCAGATACCGGTAAACACGGCGGCAATTGCCAGGAACATGACCAGGTTCAGTCCAAACTTACGCGAAGGCATAGTGTGCAGGTCCAGCGAAGGGGCAATAAAAAGCGACGAGCGTCGGGTGGCGCATGCTACGCCGCCGCCATTGGGCTGTATAGCTGGCAGGCCGGCATATTGATGGGACGATTGGCGGCCTTGAAGGTTCCGCTGGTGGCGATGTGCTACGACTGTTCATCGGTTAGCGAGGACTAGGCCAAGACAGTGCTTGGGTGCAGCACGTCGGCTACCTATAATGCGCGCCGCTTGTGGCTTGCGAGAGAGAAGAATGCCTGTGGATGAACAACGCTTTGCCGGGATCGCCCGTCTGTATGGTCGTCAGGGAGCCGAACGGCTGGCGGCTGCGCATGTGGCGGTGGTCGGTATTGGCGGAGTGGGCTCCTGGGCAGCCGAAGCGTTGGCGCGCTCCGGGGTGGGCGAGATTTCCTTGTTTGATCTGGATGATGTCTGCGTCAGCAACAGCAACCGTCAGCTGCATGCGCTCGACAGCACGGTTGGTCAGCCCAAGGTCGAGGTAATGGCGGCGCGTATCCGCGCGATCAATCCGGCCTGTGTGGTACATGCGGTGGCGGATTTCGTGACCCGCGAGACCATGGCCGAGTACATCACTGAGCAGCTGGATGCAGTGATCGATTGCATCGACAGCGTCAATGCCAAGGCTGCGCTGATTTCCTGGTGCAAGCGGCGCAAGATCCAGGTGATTACTACTGGCGGCGCCGGCGGGCAGATCGACCCGACGCAGATTCAGGTCGGCGATCTGAACAAGACCTGGAACGATCCGCTGGCGTCCAAGGTGCGTTCCACCCTGCGCCGCGATTACGGTTTTTCACGCACGCCTGGGCGCAATTACAGCGTGCCGTGCGTCTACTCCAGCGAGCAGCTGCGTTATCCCAAGCCCGACGGCACGGTGTGTCAGTACAAGGGCTTTGTGGGTGATGGGGTCAAGCTCGACTGCGCCGGTGGTTTTGGTGCAGTGATGATGGTGACCGCGACTTTTGGCATGGTTGCTGCGGCGCGCATCGTCGATAAATTGGTCGCCGGTACGCGGCGGCCGGCAGAGCGGCGGCCCGCGCATAATGATGTTGGCTAATATTTAAAGAATGACCGGTTACGGTCGATGTTCAGCAGGGATGTGCTGGTAGTTCTCTTTTGAGGTGTGCTGTGTTGTCCCTGCTGTGTCATGTAGTACGTCATATCCCGCGATCTGCGCTGTTGTTTGCTGCGCTTTCTGCTTGCCTGAGTGTCCATGCCCACCCGGTTGTGCGCGTTGGCACCGGTGATTGGGTGCCCTATGTTGATCAGCAACGCGAAGATGGCGGTGCCTTGTCGCGGCTCGTGCGCGACATTTTCAAGGCGGCTGGTTATCAGGTTGAGTTCGTCTATTACCCCTGGGACCGCAACCTGCTGATGCTTGAACAGGGTGGCCTGGATGCTGTGATGCCGTATATCTGCAGCAAGAGTCGCCAGCGTTTCACTGTATGTAGTGATGCAGTAGTGGCGGGGGACGTGGTGTTATTCCAGCGCCGCGATCAGCAACTTGTTTGGAGCCGTTTCGACGATCTTAAGAGGTTCCGCATCGCCACGACATTGGGCTATTCCTATGGTACGGAGTTTGATGCGGCGCTTGATGCTGGGCAGCTGCAGGTGCAGCAACATGGCAAAGAAGACACCGGCTTCCGTTTACTGAGCCTGGGGCGAGTGGATTTCCACCCTCAGGATCGAGCGGTTGGTTATGCCATGCTGCGTCGCTTGTTTTCCGAACAGGAGCGAGCGTTGATTACCCACAATCCGCGTATTTTGCATGCTGAACCGCTGCACCTGCTGTTTCGCAAAGGTGATACCAAGGCCGATCAGTTGCGCGAGACATTCAATGCCGGGCTGCGTCGCATGGCGCAGAGCGGTGAGCTGCAGCGTTTGCAACAGGCCTTGTATTCCGGCAATGCCGATCAGTGGCGCGCCGCGCCCTGATCATTGGCATCGAGCAAATGCTGCATCCGCGTCAGCACGGCCTGCAGGCCATTGCTGCGTGATGGGGACAGGTGGCGGGCCAGGCCGAGCTGGGTAAACCAGTCCGGCAGATCCAGTTGTGCCAGTTCGGATGCCGGCAAGTCGTTGACTCTGGCCAGCAGTAGCGCGAGCAGGCCACGCAACAGTCGTGCATCACTGCCGGCGCGAAACTGCCAGTGCGCGCCGTCATGCTCAGCCAGCAGCCACACCTGACTTTCACAGCCTTGCACCCGGTTGGCTTCACAGCGTTCAGCGTCACTCAGTGGGGTGAGCTGGTCGCCCCATTGCATCAGCAGGCGGGCGCGCTGTTCCCAGCCTGGGCAGGCGCTAAAAGCCTGCAGCGCAGTCTGTGCTCTGACGGGCAGGCTCATTGCAACAGCTCCAAGGCTTGATCCAGTGCACTGAAAAAACGCTGTAAATCGCCGCCATCGTTATACAAACCCAGCGACACACGAATCGCCCCGCTCAGACCGAGGCTCTGCAACAGCGGCATGGCGCAGTGATGGCCGGCGCGCACGGCGATGCCTTGTTCTGTCAGCAGGTGAGCAATGTCGGCATGGTGCACGCCATCGACCACAAAGCTGGCCAGGGCGACAGTCGGCGTGCCGAGCAGGCGCAGGCCCTGGCGCTGCTGCAACCCTGTTATCAGCTCGGCATGCAATGCCGCTTCGTGAGCGCTGACGGCATTGGCATCAAGGCTGCTGAGGTAATCCAGGCTGGAACCCAGGGCGATCACCGAGGCAATCGGTGGCGTGCCAGCCTCAAAACCCAATGGTGCAGGGCGGAAGGTGGCGTTGCTGTAGTCGGTGTGCAGCAGCATCTCGCCGCCAAACTGCCAGTGCGCCAGCTGCTCCAGGGCCTGAGGGCGGCCATAAAGCAGGCCGACGCCATCCGGGCCGTAGAGTTTGTGGCTGGAGCAGATATAGAAATCGCAGCCCAAGGCCTGCATATCCTGGCGGCCATGTACCACGCCCTGCGTGCCGTCGACCACTGTCAGTGCGCCTTGCGCCTTTGCCAGCGCGAGCAGTGGATCAAGCGGCTGCCAGCAACCGAGCACATTGGATAGCTGGCTGACCGCCAGCAGGCGAGTACGCGGGCCGATCAGCTGCGCGGCTTGGGCGAGGTCGATCAGCCCGTCGCTGTCCAGTGGCAGCACCACCAGCTTGAGCTGACGGCGTAGCGCCAGTTGCTGCCAGGGCAACAGATTGGCGTGGTGTTCCAAGGCGCTGATAACGATCTCATCGACTGGTTGAAAACTTTGCTCCAGGGCATATGCCAGCAGGTTGAAGGCCTCGGTGGCGCTGCGGGTGAAGATGATCTGTTCGGCGTTGGCGGCGTTGAGCCAGCGCGCAGCTTTCTCACGCGTTGCTTCGAAGGCGCGGGTGGCGCGCTCGCCCGGCAGATGCTGGGCCCGGTGCACGTTGGCTGCACCACCGGCGTAATAGCCGAGCAGCGCATCGAGCATGGCCTGGGGTTTCTGCGCGGTGGCGGCGCTGTCCAGGTAGGTCTGGCCTTCGGCAGCAAGGGCCAGAATGCCAGGGAAGTCAGCGCGCCAGGGGGAAGTCAGTGACATGGTTTTTCAGCGTCTATCTGGCGGCTAAAAGTTGGGTTTAGCGCGTTGCGAGCGCAGCCGCGCTAAACCCAACTTTTTAGTTGTGGGCGTGCAGGGCTTCGTTCAACTCAATGGCCGACTTGTGGGTTTTGCACTCCACAGCGCCGGTTTGCGAGTTGCGGCGGAACAGCAGGTCCGGCTGGCCCGCCAGATCACGGGCCTTGAGCACCTTGACCAGCTGGTTGTCAGCATCCAGCAGCGCCACCTTGGTGCCGGCAGTGATGTACAGGCCGGACTCCACGGTGTTGCGGTCGCCCAGCGGAATGCCGATACCGGCGTTGGCGCCGATCAGGCAGCCTTCACCCACCGAAATCACGATATTGCCGCCGCCGGACAGGGTGCCCATGGTCGAACAGCCGCCGCCCAGATCCGAGCCCTTGCCGACGAATACGCCCGCCGACACGCGGCCTTCGATCATGCCTGGGCCGGCGGTACCGGCGTTGAAGTTGACGAAGCCTTCGTGCATCACGGTAGTGCCTTCGCCCACGTAGGCGCCCAGGCGGATGCGCGCGCTGTCAGCGATACGCACGCCAGCCGGCACCACGTAGTCGGTCATTTTCGGGAACTTGTCCACTGAGAAGACTTCCAGCAGATCGCCTTTCAGGCGCGCTTCCAGTTGACGCTCAGCCAGTTCGCCGAGGTCGACGGCGCCCTGGCTGGTCCAGGCTACGTTTGGCAGCAGCGGGAAGATTCCGGTGAGGTTCAGGCCGTGCGGCTTGACCAGGCGGTGCGACAGCAGGTGCAGCTTGAGGTAGGCCTCAGGGGTGCTGGTCAGCGCGGCGTCTTCGGCGAGCAGAGTGACCACCAGAGGCTTCTGGCTTTCGGCCAGGCGGGTGAGCAGGGCGGACTGCTGGCTGTCGACATTTTTCAGCGCTTCGGCCAGATCGCCTGCCTGACTGTTGGTCAGACTGAGAGCCTGGTTGCCGCCTTGGTACGCGATTTTTTCCAGCACTTTGGCGACCAGTTCGCTGCTCGGGTTGAGCAGTGGCTGGGCGTAGAAGACTTCCAGCCAGGTACCCTGACGGTTCTGGGTGCCAACGCCGAAAGCCAGGCTGAATAGGGTTGTGCTCATGTTGTTTTCCTTACCGCAAATTCGTGTGGGCCGTCTGGTTCAAACCAGTTCGGCGGCATAACGGTCGGCTTTGAAGCCAACCAGGGTCTTGTTGCCGAGATCCAGCACCGGGCGTTTGATCATCGACGGTTGGGCGAGCATCAGTTCGATCGCCTTGTGCTGATCGAGGTCGCTTTTCTGCGCCTCGTCCAGCTTGCGGAAGGTGGTGCCTGCACGGTTCAGGATGGTTTCCCAACCATGCTCATTGCACCACTTTTCCAGGTTGCCACGGTCTATGCCGCAGGCTTTGTAATCATGAAAGGCGTAGCTTACCCCGTGCTCGTTGAGCCAGGTGCGAGCTTTTTTCATGGTGTCGCAGGCTTTTATGCCAAACAGGGTCTTACTCATCAGAGGCTCTTCACAAAATCACGGATACGTTCGGCTGCCGCCACGCACTCAGCCAGCGGCGCGACCAGAGCCATGCGCACACGGCCGGCACCCGGGTTGCTGCCGTCCACTGCGCGCGACAGGTACGAGCCAGGCACCACGGTGACATGCTCGCGGGCAAACAGCTCGCGGGTAAATGTTTCATCGTCTATCGGGGTTTTCGCCCACAGGTAGAAGCCGCCATCCGGGCGCTGCACATCCAGCACACCGTCGAGAATCGCCAGCACTGCATCGAACTTCTCGCGGTACAGGTCGCGATTGGCTTTGACGTGGGCTTCGTCGCACCAGGCGGCGACGCTGGCCAGCTGGGTTTGTACCGGCATGGCGCAGCCGTGGTAGGTACGGTACAGCAGGAAAGATTTCAGAATGGCGGCGTCGCCGGCCACGAAGCCCGAGCGCAGGCCGGGCAGGTTGGAGCGCTTGGACAGGCTGTGGAACACCACGCAGCGTTTGAAATCATGGCGGCCCAGTTCGGCGCAGGCGGTCAGCAGGCCGGCCGGTGGATTGGCTTCATCGAAGTACAGCTCGCTGTAGCACTCATCCGCTGCGATAACGAAGTCGAATTTGTCGGCCAGGGCTATCAGCTTCTTCAGCGTCGGCAGCGGAATCAGCGCGCCGGTCGGGTTGCCGGGTGAGCAGAGAAAGAGGATCTGGCAGCGCTGCCAGACCTCGTCGCTGACGGCGTCGAAATCCGGGTTGAAGCCGTGTTCTTCCAGGCATGGCAGGTAGTGCGGCTGCGCGCCGGCGAGAAAAGCCGCGCCTTCATAGATTTGGTAGAAAGGGTTGGGGCTGACTACCAAACCACCTACATCGCGCTTAACCACCGCCTGGGTAAAGGCAAACAGTGCCTCGCGCGTACCGTTGACCGGCAGCACGTGGCGCGCCGGATCAAGCGTGCTGGCTGGCAGGCCAAAGCGGCGATCACACCAGTTGGCGATCGCTTCACGCAGCGCCGGAATGCCCAGGGTGGTCGGGTAGACCGCAAGCTGGTCGAGGTTGGTGCGCAATGCCTCAGCGACAAACTCCGGCGAGCGGTGTTTCGGCTCGCCGATCGACAGGGCAATCGTGCTCTTGTCGGTTGGAGCCTGCACGCTGCCCAGCAGGGCGCGAAGCTTTTCGAACGGGTAGGGCTGCAGCTGGTTTAACGCGTCATTCATTGTTCATTCCTGAGTTCTGCCTGCGCCCGCATCCTGGATGTCGGGCGGCTCAAGGGTAATAAGGGGCTTTAAATAACGATTCGGCTTGGTTCGGCCTGCGTGCCTGGGGCATCGGACAGTTGCGCCACCATGGTTTCCTGCAGGCGCATGCATAGCTCGGGGTCGGACAGCGGCTGGTTTTGCGCATCGGTGACGAAGAACACGTCTTCCACCCGCTCGCCCAGGGTGGCGATCTTGGCGTTTTGCAGCGACAGGTCGAAGTCGAGAAAGATTCGCCCGATCCGCGCGAGCAGGCCAGGGCGGTCGGGAGCCGTGACTTCGAGGATGGTCACCGGTCGGTGCGCATCGTTGTGAATGGTCACCTGCGGCGCGAAGGCAAAGTGCTTGAGCTGGCGCGGTACGCGGCGCTGGATGATATTCGGGTAATCGTCCGGGTTTTTCAGCGCGTCGATCAGGCCCTGGCGAATTTCCTTGATCCGCGCCGGGTTCTCGCCAATCGAGCCGCCTTCGCCTTCGAGCACGATGTAGGTGTCGAGGGTGAACTGGCTGGTGGAGGTGAGGATTCGCGCGTCATGGATGTTCAGGTTGAGTTGGGCCATAGCCGCCACGGTCACGGCAAAGAAGTCGTGCTGATCCTGGGCGTAGATGAATATCTGCGTGCCACCTTCAAACTCGCGCTGGGTAGTTTCCTTGATCAGCACCAACGGCTCGCTGTTGTTGGCGTGCTGCAGGATCGCCTCGCTGTGCCAGGCCACGTCCGATGCCGTATGGCGCAAGAAGTAATCGTCACCCAGTTGCGACCAGAGCTGCTCTGCGTCGTCTGGGTCGGTGCCGCCGCGCACCAGGATGTCCAGCGCGGCGATCTGCGTCAGGCGAATCTGCTCTTCGCGGTCTAGCGGGTTTTCCAGGCCGCGGCGCATTGCACGCTTGGTCTCGGTATACAGCTGGCGCAGTAGGCTGGCGCGCCAGGAGTTCCACAGGCTGGGGTTGGTGGCGTTGATGTCGGCCACGGTCAGCACATAGAGGTAATCCAGGCGGGTTTGGTCGCCGACCAGGCGGGCGAAGTCGAAGATCACCTGCGGGTCGGAGAGATCCTTGCGCTGCGCCGTGGTGGACATCACCAGGTGGTGTTGCACCAGCCAGACGATCAGTTTGGAGTCCCAGTTAGGCAGCTGGTGGCGTACACAGAAGGCTTCGGCATCCACTGCGCCTAGCTCCGAATGGTCGCCGCCACGGCCTTTGCCGATGTCGTGGTAAAGCCCGGCCATATAGATCAGTTCGGGTTTGGGTAGCTTGTCGATCAGCTTGCTGGCCAGGGGGAATTTTTCCGCAAGCTCAGTCCACTTGAACTTACGCAGGTGCTTGATCAGGTTCAGGGTGTGCGCATCGACCGTATAGATGTGGAACAGGTCGTGCTGCATCTGCCCGACAATATGGCCGAACTCCGGCAGGTACAGGCCGAGGATGCCGTAACGGTTCATTCGGCGCAGATTGCGATGAATGCCTTGCGGGCTTTTGAACAGTTCAACGAACAGGCTGGTGTTGCGGATGTCACGGCGGAAATCATCGTCGATCAGGTGACGGTGCTCGCGCAGCAGACGAATGCTGTTGGCGCAGACGCCTTTGATGTCGTGGTGCTGCGCCATCAGCACGAAGATTTCCATGATGGCAAACGGCGTACGCTTGAAGACGTTGGGGTGCGCGACTTCGATATAGCCATCCCGCAGCAGGAAGCGACTGTTAAGCGGCGTGGCCTGACCGATTTCGCCGGCGTGCAGAATCTGCTCTTCGAAGTGCTGGACGATCAGGTCGCTCAGTTCGGCGATCGCCATCACCACGCGGTAGTACTTCTGCATAAAGCGCTCGATGGCGCGCTTGCTGTCGCTGTCTTCGTAACCCAGTAGGGCCGCTACCTTGCTCTGGTGGTCAAACAGCAGGCGGTCTTCGGCGCGGCCGGCAAGCATATGCAGGGCGTAGCGCACCTTCCAGAGGAATTCCTGGCTGGAGGCGAGCAGGGCGTATTCGCTTTCCAGCAAAAAGCCCTGGCCGACCATGGCGTGCAGGTTCAGTGTGCCGAAATGCCGGCGCGCGACCCAAAGAATGGTCTGGATATCGCGCAGGCCGCCGGGCGAGCCTTTGACGTTTGGTTCCAGGTTGTATTCGGTGTCGTTGTATTTGCCGTGACGAGCGCGCTGCTCTTTGTGCTTGGCCAGGAAGAACTGCTTGCTTGGCCACATCTGCTCGGTGCTGGTAACCGCCTGCATACGCTGACGTAGGCGTTCGGGGCCGGCGATGGTGCGGCTTTCCATCAGGTTGGTGATCACCGTGAGGTCGGCGCGTGCCTCTTCAGCGCACTCATCCACGCTGCGCACACTTTGTCCGACTTCCAGGCCGATGTCCCAGAGCAGGGTAAGGAAGCGTTCTATGGGCTCGCGGAAGGTTTCGTGGTCGGCGTTGTCGAGCAGGATTAGCAGGTCGATATCGGAGAAGGGGTGCAGCTCGCCGCGGCCATAGCCGCCGACGGCCAGCAGGGCGATATCGGCGTCTCCACTCCAGGACAGGCGGTCCCAGGCTTCGCGCAGGATCTGATCGACAAACCAGGCACGGTCCTCGACCAGGCGGCGTACGTCGCGGCCGCTGGTGAAGCGCCCGTCGAGTACTTCACGGGCGTGGCGGATGGCCTTCTTGAAAGCCGCAATGGGGCTGGCCTTGAGGGCCAGTTCCGCCTGGAACTGGCCGCGGTCGAACAGCTCGGGATCTACCTGCGGCATTGCGGCCTTCCTTCTATCTATACAGCAGACTCAGCGAGCGGCTCAGGCCGATGTGCGGGCGATGGTGTCATCACTGCGCAGGGTGAAGATCTCGTAGCCATCAGCGGTCACCAGAATGGTGTGCTCCCACTGGGCGGAGAGCTTGCGGTCCTTGGTGATCGCGGTCCAGCCGTCACCTAGGGTGCGAGTTTCCGGGCGCCCCTGGTTGATCATTGGCTCGATGGTGAAGGTCATGCCTTCCTTGAGTTCCATACCAGTGCCGGCGCGGCCGTAGTGCAGCACTTGCGGTTCTTCATGGAACACCGCGCCAATGCCGTGGCCGCAGTATTCGCGCACCACCGAGAAACCGTTCTTCTCCGCATGCTTCTGGATCACCTCGCCGATGTCGCCCAGGCGCGTGCCCGGCTTGACCAGTTCGATACCTTTATACATGCACTCCTGGGTGATCTTGGCCAGGCGCTCAGCCCACTCCGGCACCTTGCCAACCATAAACATCTTGCTGGTATCGCCGTGGTAGCCATCTTTGATTACGGTGATATCGATGTTGATCACGTCGCCTTCTTTCAGCGGCTTGTCATTCGGGATGCCGTGGCAGACCACGTGGTTGACCGAAGTGCAGATCGACTTGGGAAAGCCTTTGTAATTGAGCGGCGCAGGGATGGCCTGTTGCACGTTGACAATATAGTCATGGCAGATGCGATCAAGCTCTTCGGTGGTGACGCCGGGCTTGACGTGTTCGCCAATCATTTCCAGAACTTCGGCAGCCAAGCGACCGGCTACGCGCATTTTCTCGATTTCGTCGGGCGTTTTGATGGTGACGGTCATGTGCGGCTCTCGAACGCGAACAGAAAGGGCGACATCTTAACAGCTACAAGTCGCCAGCCATAAGCGCCACGTTAAACATGCGGCTGACTTGGCTGCATATGTTGCTGTCTGCGAGTAGCTTGCTCCTGACTTTTATGGTATAAAACGCGCCGCTTTACGGGCTGTGTGCTCGAAAGCTTAAACCCACACACGTATCGACACGGTTTCCTGGGTGCCTTGCGACAAGTTCGCCGGGTTGGAGATCGGGATGCGTGGAGGCCTAACCCGACTTATCAAGGAACTATCATGTCCCAAGTCAACATGCGCGATATGCTGAAGGCCGGTGTGCACTTCGGCCACCAGACCCGTTACTGGAACCCGAAAATGGGCAAGTACATTTTCGGCGCGCGCAACAAGATCCACATCATCAACCTTGAAAAAACCCTGCCAATGTTCAACGAAGCGCTGTCCTTCGTTGAGAAACTGGCTTCGGGCAAAAACAAGATTCTGTTCGTGGGCACCAAGCGTTCCGCTGGCAAGATCGTTGCTGAAGAAGCAGCACGTTGTGGTTCGCCGTACGTTGATCATCGCTGGTTGGGCGGCATGCTGACCAACTACAAAACCATCCGCGCCTCGATCAAGCGTCTGCGTGATTTGGAAGTTCAGTCTCAGGACGGTACTTTCGCCAAGCTGACCAAGAAAGAAGCCCTGATGCGCACCCGTGATCTGGAAAAACTGGATCGCAGCCTGGGTGGTATCAAGGACATGGGCGGTCTGCCAGACGCTCTGTTCGTGATCGACGTTGACCACGAGCGCATTGCTATCACCGAAGCCAACAAGCTGGGCATCCCAGTTATCGGCATCGTCGATACCAACAGCAGCCCGGAAGGCGTTGACTACATCATCCCAGGTAACGATGACGCCATTCGCGCCATCCAGCTGTACATGGGTGCCATGGCTGACTCGGTAATCCGTGGTCGCACCAACGCTAACGGCGGCGCCGACGAGTTCGTTGAGCAAGCCCCGGCTGCAGAAGCTGCTGAAGGCTAAGTAAAACGCGCCTAGCGTTTGCTTAGTTCGCAAAAAGGGGGCTTTGCCCCCTTTTTGCCACCTTGAAAACCATCGTCGACGTGCAGTTGCAATCGTTTCTGGTCATTGTCGGCAATGCGTTACGAATTGAGCGCCCGTTTTCGCGGGTGGAATGGTTAACAACCTATCCAGAGGATTTTGAAATGGCAGAAATTACTGCAGCGTTGGTTAAAGAACTGCGTGAGCGTACTGGCGAAGGCATGATGGATTGCAAGAAGGCCTTGACCAAGGCTGGCGGCGACATCGAAAAAGCCATCGACGACATGCGTGCTTCCGGCGCGATCAAAGCTGCCAAGAAAGCCGGCAACGTGGCTGCTGAAGGCGCCATCAGCATCAAGGAAGATGGCAAGACTGCCGTCATTCTCGAAGTCAACTCGCAGACCGACTTCCTGGCTCTGCAGGACGATTTCAAGAACTTCGTTGCTGCCAGCGTCGAGAAAGCCTTTGCTGACAAGATGACCGAAGTTGAGCCGCTGATCGCTGCTCAAGAAGAAGCCCGTCTGGCCCTGGTTGCCAAAACTGGTGAGAACGTCAATATCCGTCGTCTGGCGCGTATTGAAGGTGACGTTCTGGGTTCTTACCTGCACGGCAACAAGATCGGTGTTGTGGTTGTGCTCAAGGGCGGCAACGTCGAACTGGCTAAAGACATCGCCATGCACGTAGCTGCAAGCAACCCTGAATTCCTGCTGCCTTCGGAAGTGTCTGCTGAAGCCATCGAGCGCGAGAAAGCCGTGTTCGTCAGCCTCAACGAAGACAAGATCAAGGGCAAGCCGGCTGAAATCGTCGAGAAGATGGTTGCTGGTCGTATCCAGAAGTTCCTGGCTGAAGCCAGCCTGGTTGAGCAAGCCTTCGTTAAGGATCCGGAAATCAAGGTCGGTGCTCTGGCCAAGAAAGCCGGTGCTGAAATCGTTTCCTTCACCTACTTCAAGGTTGGCGAAGGTATCGAGAAGCCAGTCGACAACTTTGCTGAAGAAGTTGCTGCGCAAGTAGCTGCTGCCAGCAAGCAGTAAGACGGCTAACCGCTGTTGCCCCGAAGAGGCTGCCCGCTAACGCGCGCGGCCTCTTTGTCAAATTGAGGGCACAGCTAAGCTGTGGGGTGGTTGGGGCTTTGGCACCAATGACTCGGGGCGCTGTCGAAGCGCTCGATAAAAGCGAACCGAAGGTTTGCACAGAATTCAAACGCCGCAGGAGAGACTCGCAATGGCTCAGCAGATGAGTGGTCGTCAACCGCGCTACAAGCGCATTCTGCTCAAACTTAGCGGCGAGGCCCTGATGGGGTCGGAAGATTTCGGCATCGATCCCAAGGTGCTTGACCGCATGGCTCTGGAAGTCGGCCAGTTGGTCGGTATTGGCGTACAGGTCGGGCTGGTGATCGGCGGTGGCAACCTGTTTCGTGGCGCGGCGCTGAGTGCTGCGGGCATGGACCGGGTAACCGGCGACCACATGGGTATGCTGGCCACTGTAATGAATGCCCTGGCCATGCGCGACGCCCTGGAACGTTCGAACATTCCGGCCATCGTTATGTCGGCCATCTCCATGGTCGGGGTGACTGATCATTACGATCGCCGCAAGGCTATGCGCCATCTGAAAACCGGTGAGGTGGTGATTTTCGCCGCTGGCACTGGTAATCCGTTCTTTACCACCGACTCGGCCGCTTGCCTGCGCGCCATCGAGATTGATGCCGACGTGGTGTTGAAGGCCACCAAGGTCGATGGTGTGTACACTGCCGATCCATTCAAAGACCCGCATGCCGAGAAGTTCGATCGCCTGACCTACGATGAGGTGCTCGACCGCAAGCTGGGCGTAATGGACCTGACGGCCATCTGCCTGTGCCGCGACCATAATATGCCGTTGCGTGTTTTCAACATGAACAAGCCTGGTGCCCTGCTGAACGTTGTAGTCGGCGGCGCTGAAGGCACTCTGATTGAGGAAGATAAACATGATCAATGAGATCAAGAAAGACGCCCAAGTGCGTATGCAAAAGAGCCTGGAATCACTGGTTCATGCCTTCAGCCGAATCCGTACCGGTCAGGCCCACCCAAGCATCCTAGGTGGCGTGATGGTGCCTTACTACGGCTCCGACACCCCGCTGAACCAGGTGGCCAACGTCACCGTCAAGGACGCCCGCACCCTGCAGGTTGTGGCCTTCGAGCGCAACATGCTGTCTGCTGTCGACAAGGCGATCCAGAGCTCCGGCCTGGGCTTCAATCCGACCAACCTGGGTGAGCTGCTGCTGATATCCATGCCGGCGCTGACCGAAGAAACCCGTAAGGGCTTCACCAAGCAGGCGCGTGATGCGGCTGAAGATGGTCGTGTGGCGGTGCGCAATATTCGTCGTGACGCCCTGAGCCAGTTGAAAGACCTGGTTAAAGAGAAGGAAATCAGCGAAGACGAAGAGCGCCGTGCGGCCGACGAAATCCAGAAGCTGACCGACAAGTTTGTCGCGGAAATCGAAGTGGCAGTGAAGCAGAAAGAAGCGGATTTGATGGCCGTTTAACGGCCAGGATATCGTCATGGAAAAGACCAAAGACGGTAGTCCGTTCGCCGTGCCACGGCATGTGGCGATCATCATGGACGGTAATAATCGCTGGGCGAAGAAGCGTCTGTTGCCCGGCGTGGCCGGTCATAAAGCCGGTGTCGATGCGGTGCGTGCGGTGATCGAGGTGTGCGCCGAGGCGGGCGTCGAGGTGCTGACTCTGTTCGCCTTTTCCAGTGAAAACTGGCAGCGCCCGGCCGAGGAAGTCAGTGCGCTGATGGAGTTGTTCCTCAGTGCACTGCGCCGCGAGGCGAAGAAACTCAATGCCAATGACATCAGTCTGCGCATTATTGGTGATCGCTCACGCTTTCACCCTGAGTTGCAGGCCGCGATGCGTGAGGCTGAAGCGCAGACTGCTGGCGACAAACGCTTTGTCCTGCAAGTGGCGGCCAACTATGGTGGCCAGTGGGATATCGCTCAGGCGGCGCAACGTTTGGCCCGTGAAGTTCAAGGTGGTCATTTGCGCGCCGAGGACATTACCCCTGAGTTACTGCAGAGCTGCCTGGTAACCGGCGATTTGCCGCTGCCGGATCTGTGCATCCGCACCGGTGGTGAGCACCGCATCAGTAACTTCCTGCTCTGGCAGCTGGCTTACACCGAGCTGTATTTCTCCGACCTGTTTTGGCCGGATTTCAAACACGACGCCATGCGCAAAGCCTTGGCCGATTTTGCTAGCCGCCAGCGTCGCTTTGGGAAAACCAGCGATCAGGTGGCTGCTGAGGCCCGTAGCTGATGCTCAAACAACGAATTATCACGGCGCTGGTGCTGTTGCCATTCGCTCTGGGTGGCTTCTTTCTGCTCAATGGCGCTCTGTTTGCGCTGTTTATCGGTGCGGTGGTCAGTTTGGGCGCCTGGGAGTGGGCGCGGCTGGCAGGATTTACTGCTCAGGTGCAGCGCGTGGCCTACGCCGCGCTGGTAGCTGCGTTTTTGTTTGGCTTGTATCTGTTGCCGGCGTTGGCGCTTTGGGTGCTGTTGCTTGGGGTTGTCTGGTGGGTAGTAGCAACCTTTCTGGTGTTGGGTTATCCAGCCAGCAGCCGTTACTGGACTCAGGCTCCGATCAGATTGCTGATTGGCTTGTTGATTCTGCTGCCAGCCTGGCAGGGCCTGGTGCTGTTCAAGCAGTGGCCTGAGGCGAATTGGCTGATTCTCGCGGTGATGGTGCTGGTGTGGGGGGCGGATATCGGCGCCTATTTCGCCGGCCGCCGCTTCGGCAAACGTAAGCTGGCCCCGCAGGTGAGTCCCGGTAAAAGCTGGGAGGGGGTATTCGGTGGCCTGCTGGCGACCCTGCTGATCTGTGTGGGTGTGGCGATTTACCGTGACTGGTCGTTTGCCAGTCTGTTGCTGGGCTTGACCGGCACCGCCGTGGTGGTGTTGATCTCGGTGGTCGGTGATCTGACCGAAAGCATGTTCAAGCGCCAATCCGGAGTTAAGGACAGCAGCAATCTGCTGCCGGGCCACGGCGGCGTGTTGGACCGTATCGACAGCCTGACGGCGGCGATTCCTGTGTTCGCCGCGCTGCTATGGCTAGCGGGTTGGGGCGCGCTGTGAGTCATCCGCAGCAGATCACTGTGCTGGGGGCGACCGGCTCGATTGGTCTGAGCACCCTCGATGTCATTGCGCGTCACCCTGAGCGTTATCAAGTCTTTGCGCTATCTGGCTTCAGTCGTCTGACTGAACTGGAGGCGTTGTGCATGATCTACCGCCCGCGCTTTGCTGTGGTGCCGCAGGCTCTGGATGCCCGTCACCTGCAAGAAGGTCTGCGTGCAGCTGGTCTAGCTACTCACGTGCTGCATGGTCCCGAGGGGTTGTGTGAAGTGGCAGCGCATCCTGAAGTGGATGCGGTGATGGCTGCTATCGTCGGTGCGGCAGGCTTGCCGCCGACCCTGGCAGCCGTTGAGGCTGGCAAGAAGGTGCTGCTGGCCAACAAAGAAGCTCTTGTGATGTCGGGCGCGCTGTTTATGCAGGCTGTGCGTAAAAGCGGCGCTGTGCTGTTGCCCATCGATAGTGAGCACAATGCGATTTTCCAGTGCCTGCCGGGTGACTACGCTCGCGGCCTGCAGCAAGTCGGTGTGCGGCGTATTCTATTGACCGCCTCGGGCGGGCCGTTTCGCGAGATGCCGCTGGAGCATTTGCATGCTGTCACTCCCGAGCAGGCGTGCGCTCACCCGAACTGGTCAATGGGGCGCAAGATTTCGGTTGATTCGGCGAGCATGATGAACAAAGGCCTGGAGCTGATCGAGGCTTGCTGGTTGTTTGATGCCAGTCCTGATCAGGTTGAGGTGGTAGTGCATCCACAGAGCGTGATCCACTCGCTGGTCGATTATGTCGACGGTTCGGTACTGGCCCAGTTGGGCAATCCGGATATGCGTACACCCATCAGTCATGCCTTGGCCTGGCCGGAGCGTATTGACTCCGGTGTTGCACCGCTGGATCTGTTCGCCATCGCTCGGTTGGACTTCCAGGCTCCGGACGAACAGCGCTTTCCTTGTCTGCGCCTGGCGCGTGAAGCGGCGCAGGCTGGCGGCACTGCTCCTGCCATGCTTAATGCGGCCAATGAAGTGGCGGTTGCCGCGTTTCTTGAGCGGCGCATCCGCTTTCCCGAGATCGCGAGTATCATCGAAGACGTTCTGCATGCTGAGCCCGCCTTGGCGGTTGAGAGCCTGGATACGGTGCTGGCCGCTGATGGTCGGGCCCGCCATCTGGCCGAACAATGGCTGAGTCGGCGCTGATCGCCGACGCGGAGAAGTTTGATGAGTGCGCTTTATATGCTGGTCGGTACCCTTGTTGCGCTTGGGGTGCTGGTAACCATCCACGAATATGGACACTTCTGGGTCGCCCGCCGTTGTGGCGTCAAGGTGCTGCGGTTTTCCGTAGGCTTTGGCAGCCCGTTGCTGCGTTGGCATGACCGCCAGGGGACCGAATTTGTAGTGGCCGCCATCCCGCTGGGTGGCTACGTGAAAATGCTTGGTGAGCGCGAAGGTGATGTGCCGACGGAGTTGCTTGATCAGTCGTTCAATCGCAAGTCGGTCCAGCAGCGTATTGCCATTGTGGCGGCCGGCCCAGTGGCGAATTTCCTCCTTGCTCTTCTATTTTTCTGGGTTGTAGCGATGCTGGGCAGCCAGCAGGTGCGCCCGGTTATCGGCGCGGTTGAGGCGGGTAGCCTGGCCGATGTCGCCGGCTTGCAGGTCGGGCAGGAAATTGTCGCGATTGATGGCGAGCCCACTACGGGCTGGGCTGCGGTGAATCTGCAGCTGGTCAGCCGGTTGGGTGAAAGTGGTCGACTGGATCTCGCGGTACGCGAGCCGGGTTCCTCGGTCGACAGTCCTCGGCAGATCGTCCTGGATAACTGGCTGCGTGGTGCCGATGAGCCGGACCCTATCTCTTCATTAGGTATTCGGCCTTGGCGTCCGGCGCTGGAGCCGATTCTGGCGCAGCTTGACCCCGAAGGCCCTGCATTTGCTGCGGGCTTGCAGGTCGGTGATCGTTTGCTTGCGCTAGATGGTCAGCCCCTTGCGGATTGGCAACAGCTTGTAGATCAGGTCCGCGGTTTACCAGGTAAAAAAATCAGCTTGTCGGTCGAGCGTCAAGGTCAGCAGCTGGATGTACCGCTTACCTTGGCTGCACGAGGTGAGGGTGAGGCCCTTAGTGGTTATCTAGGCGCCGGGGTGGCGGGTGGCAAATGGCCGCCGGAGATGCTGCGTGAAGTCAGCTATGGCCCGTTAGAAGCCATCGCCGAAGGTGCCAAAAATACTTGGACAATGAGCGTTCTAACCCTTAATTCTCTGAAGAAAATGCTGTTTGGTGAGCTCTCGGTAAAAAACTTGAGCGGGCCGATAACCATTGCTAAAGTGGCGGGCGCTTCTGCTGAGTCGGGTTTGAGTGATTTTCTTAAATTTCTTGCCTACTTGAGCATTAGTCTGGGGGTTCTTAATTTGTTGCCTATCCCCGTGCTGGATGGGGGGCATCTGCTTTTTTATCTGGTCGAGTGGGTGCGTGGTCGCCCGCTGTCGGAACGGATACAGGGTTGGGGGATGCAGATCGGCATCAGTTTGGTCATCGGGGTGATGTTGCTGGCCCTGGTAAACGATTTGGGTCGTCTGTAGCCGCTGCTGAATTACGCTCTCGGTACGAACAAGACGTGTCGCGCTAAGCGGCAGATTTTTTATTGTCAGTTGGAATAAGAAAGGACTTCATGAAACGTCTGCTGCTACCTGCGGTGCTTGCCGCACTGATGATCACCGAAGTTCACGCCGAGTCCTTCACCATCTCCGATATCCGGGTTACCGGTCTGCAGCGTGTTTCCGCTGGCAGTGTATTCGGTGCCTTGCCCCTTAATGTGGGCGCGCAAGCCGATGACCGGTCACTGGTTGAGGCTACTCGCGAACTGTTCAAAACTGGTTTCTTCCAGGATATCCAGCTCGGTCGCGATGGCGATGTACTGGTTGTCACTGTGGTTGAGCGTCCATCGATTTCCAGTATCGAGATTGAGGGCAACAAAGCCATCAGCAGTGAAGACTTGCTAAAAGGTCTGAATCAGTCTGGTCTGGCCGAGGGTGAGATCTTCCAGCGCGCCACCCTTGAGGGCGTGCGCAACGAGCTGCAGCGCCAGTACGTTGCCCAGGGTCGTTATTCCGCCGAAATCGAAGCCGAAGTGATCCCGCAGCCGCGCAACCGCGTGGCCTTGAAGATCAATATCAATGAAGGCTCGGTAGCCGCGATTCAGCACATCAACGTGGTGGGTAACTCGGTCTTTTCCGATGAAGATCTGATTGACCTGTTCGAGTTGAAGACCACCAACTGGCTGTCCTTCTTCAAGAATGATGACAAGTACGCCCGTGAGAAACTCTCCGGTGACTTGGAGCGCCTGCGTTCCTATTACCTGGATCGCGGCTATATCAATATGGATATCAGTTCGACTCAGGTATCCATTACCCCGGACAAGAAGCATGTCTATGTCACGGTCAACGTTGACGAAGGCGAGAAGTACACCGTGCGTGAGGTCAAACTCAGCGGTGAGCTGAAGGTGCCGGAAGAAGAAGTCCGTGCCCTGCTGCTGGTTCAGGAAGGGCAGGTGTTCTCGCGCAAAGTGATGACCACCACGTCCGAACTGATCACCCGGCGTCTGGGTAACGAAGGTTATACCTTCGCCAACGTCAACGGTGTGCCAGAAGCCCATGATGATGGCACCGTGTCGATTACCTTTGTGGTCGATCCGGGCAAGCGTGCTTACGTTAATCGCATCAACTTCCGTGGTAACACCAAGTCGGAAGACGAAGTGCTGCGCCGTGAAATGCGTCAGATGGAAGGTGGTTGGGCTTCAACTTACCTGATTGACCAGTCCAAGACCCGTTTGGAGCGCCTGGGTTACTTCAAGGAAGTCAACGTCGAAACCCCGCAGGTGCCGGGCACCGATGACCAGGTCGACGTCAACTACAGCGTTGAAGAACAGGCTTCCGGTTCCATCACTGCCAGCGTCGGTTTTGCCCAGAACGCCGGCCTGATTCTCGGTGGCTCGATTACTCAGAACAACTTCCTTGGTACAGGTAACAAGGTCAGCGTCGGGCTTACGCGCAGCGAATACCAGAGCAACTACAACTTCGGGTTCGTTGACCCCTACTGGACACCAGACGGCGTTAGCCTGGGCTATAACGCCTTCTTCCGTGAGACCGATTACGACGAGTTGAATACCGATGTGTCCAGCTATTCGGTGGACAGCTATGGTGCAGGTGCCAGCATTGGTTATCCAATCAGCGATACCTCGCGCCTGACTTATGGCCTGACCATCCAGAACGATAGCATCGGCACTGGCGTGTATACCGTCGACGAAATTTTTAACTTTATCGAGGAAGAAGGTGACAGCTACCTGAACCTCAAGGCATCCATTGGCTGGTCTGAGTCGACTCTAAACCGCGGCGTGCTGGCTAATCGTGGTCACTCGCAAAGTCTGGTATTCGAAACCACAGTGCCGGGCAGTGACCTGTCGTTCTTCAAGGTGGATTACCGTGGTCAGGTTTTCAAACCACTGAGTGACACCTATACCCTGCGTCTGCATACCCAGCTGGGTTATGGCGAGAGCTATGGCTCTACTTCCGATCTGCCGTTCTACGAGCACTACTACGCGGGTGGTTTCAACTCGGTGCGTGGTTTCAAAGATAGCAGCCTCGGGCCGCGTAGTACGCCGAGCCGTGGTACTAACCCAGGTACAGCCTTCGATCCGGATCAAGATCCGCTGCCATTTGGCGGTAACGTCCTGATTCAAGGTGGCGCTGAACTGCTGTTCCCCATGCCGTTCGTCAAGGATCAGCGTTCCCTGCGTACTGCGCTGTTCTGGGATGTGGGTAACGTCTTCGACACCAATTGCGGTAAGTCGCAGGAAGAGTGCGGCAGCATTGATCCAGGCAACCTGGCCAGCTCCGTCGGTGTTGGCCTGACCTGGATTACAGCTCTGGGTCCGTTGAGCTTTAGCTTGGCCATGCCAATCATCAAGCCGGATGATGCCGATACGCAGATTTTCCAGTTCTCTCTCGGTCAGACGTTCTAAGCGTCGGATTTTTGAATACCAACAGTTTTGCAGGAGTTGCACCGTGCGTAAGTTGACTCAACTGGTTTTGTTAAGCGTTGCCTTGCTGGCGACCCCGGCTTTTGCCGAGATGAAAGTAGCGGTACTGAACTACCAAATGGCCTTGCTGGAATCTGATGCTGCCAAGCGTTACGCCGTGGATGCCGAGAAGAAATTCGGTCCGCAGCTGAACAAGCTGAAAACCCTGGAAAGCGACGCCAAGCGCATTCAGGACCGTCTGGTCAAAGACGGCGAAAAAATGCAGACCGCCGAGCGTGAGCGCCTGGAGCTTGAGTTCAAGCAAAAAGCCCGTGATTTCCAGTTCCAGTCCAAAGAACTGAACGAGTCTAAGGCTGTTGCTGATCGTGAAATGCTGAAGAAGCTCAAGCCGAACCTGGACAAGGCTGTGGAAGAAGTGATCAAGACCGGTAACTTCGACCTGGTGCTGGAGCGCGGTGCGGTGATTGATGTCAAACCTCAGTTCGACATCACCCGCCAGGTTATCGAGCGCATGAATCAGCTGCGCTGATCATGAGTGCAACGGTTTATACCCTTGGCCAGTTGGCCGAGCGTCTGGGCGCTACCTTACGTGGCGCCACGGACAAGCAGATCAGTGGCTTGGCTACCTTGCAGGAAGCCGGCGCTGATCAGCTGAGCTTTCTCGCAAATGCGCAATACCGCAAGTTTCTCTCGGGCTGTCAGGCGGGCGCGGTGCTGTTGACCGCAGCGGATGCCGAAGGCTATGCCGGCAATGCCCTGGTCGTCGCTAATCCTTACCTAGCGTATGCCGAACTCTCGCATCTATTTGACCGCAAGCCCCAGGCATTGCCTGGTGTTCACCCCACTGCTGTGGTGGCTGCAGATGCGCAGATCGATGCGACTGCCAGTATCGGTGCTTATGCGGTGATCGAAAGTGGTGCGTACATCGCTGCCGGTGTAACCGTAGGCGCGCAGTGCGTTGTCGGTGCGCGTTCGGTTATAGGTGAAGGTGGTTGGTTGGCCCCGCGAGTGACGCTGTATCACGACGTACGGATCGGTAAGCGGGTGGTGATTCAATCCGGTGCGGTGATCGGTGGCGAGGGCTTCGGCTTTGCCAACGAGAAGGGCGTTTGGCAGAAGATCGCGCAGATCGGTGGGGTAACCATCGGTGATGACGTCGAGATCGGCGCCAATACCACCGTCGACCGTGGCGCGCTGTCGGACACGCTGATCGGCAATGGAGTCAAGCTGGATAACCAGATCATGATCGCGCATAACGTGCAGATCGGCGACAACACGGCCATGGCCGGCTGCGCGGGAATTTCCGGTAGCACCAAAATTGGCAAGAACTGCATGATCGCCGGTGGGGTGGGCATGGTTGGGCATATCGAGGTGTGCGACAACGTGTTCGTCACCGGTATGACCATGGTCACTCGTTCGATCACCGAGCCGGGCTCCTATTCCTCGGGCACCGCCATGCAGCCAGCGGCTGAGTGGCGCAAGAGCGCGGCACGGATTCGTCAGTTGGATGACATGGCGCGACGCCTGCAACAGTTGGAAAAGCAGCTGGCCGCCGTGACCCCAGCTGCCGACACTTCATCTGATGCCTGAGCCGGTGTTTACCGGTTTCTCTTTTTTCTCTTACAGGCTTCTCTGCACATGATGGACATCAACCAGATTCGCGAATACTTGCCGCACCGCTATCCGTTCCTTTTGGTGGACCGGGTGGCTGAGCTGGATATTGAAGGTAAGCGAATTCGCGCCTACAAGAATGTCAGCATCAATGAGCCGTTCTTCAACGGGCATTTTCCTGAGCACCCGATCATGCCGGGCGTATTGATCATCGAAGCCATGGCTCAGGCCGCCGGCATTCTTGGCTTCAAGATGATGGATCTGAAACCATCCGATGGCACCCTGTATTACTTTGTCGGCTCCGACAAGCTACGCTTTCGCCAGCCAGTGGTGCCGGGTGATCAGCTTATCCTTGAGGCTCGCTACCTGAGCAGCAAGCGCAGCATATGGAAGTTTGAATGCAAGGCCAGCGTCGACGGCAAGGAAGTCTGCTCGGCAGAAATCATCTGTGCGGAACGCAAACTATGAGTTTGATTGACCCTCGCGCCATCATTGATCCCAGCGCCAAGTTGGCTGACGACGTAGTCGTCGGCCCTTGGTCGATAGTCGGGGCCGATGTAGAAATTGGCGAGGGTACAGTGATCGGCCCCCATGTGATCCTCAAGGGGCCGACCCGGATCGGTAAACACAACCGCATCTATCAGTTCTCCTCGGTGGGTGAAGACACCCCCGATCTCAAGTATCAGGGCGAGGCGACTCGTCTGGTCATTGGCGACCACAACGTGATCCGCGAGGGTGTCACCATCCATCGCGGCACCGTGCAGGATCGCAGCGAAACCACCCTTGGCGACCACAATCTGATCATGGCCTATGCCCATATTGGCCATGACAGTGTGATCGGCAACCATTGCATCCTGGTCAACAACACTGCGCTGGCCGGGCATGTGTGGGTCGATGACTGGGCGATTCTCTCTGGTTACACCCTGGTTCATCAGTTCTGTCGTATCGGTGCGCACAGCTTTTCCGGCATGGGCACGGCGATTGGCAAGGATGTACCGGCGTTCGTCACCGTGTTCGGCAACCCGGCCGAAGCGCGCAGCATGAACTTTGAAGGTATGCGCCGCCGTGGTTTCAGCGCTGAGGCGATTGCTGCCTTGCGCCGTGCCTACAAGATCGTCTATCGCCAGGGCCTTACGGTTGAGCAGGCGATGGCCGAGCTGGCCGCGTCGGCCGCAGAGTTTCCCGAAGTCGCGATCTTTCGCGACTCCATTCAGGCTTCAAGCCGCGGCATTACCCGATAATTTATGACTGACCTGATGCGTGTCGCGCTGGTCGCCGGCGAGGCGTCTGGCGATATTCTCGGTGCGGGCCTGATGCCGGCCCTCAAAGCCCAATACCCACAGATCGAATTTATCGGTATCGGTGGTCCGCTGATGCAGGCCCAGGGGCTGAATTCCTATTTTCCGATGGAGCGTCTGTCGGTAATGGGCCTGGTCGAGGTACTTGGTCGTCTTCCCGAACTGCTGTCACGGCGCAAGCGGCTGATCAACACCTTGATAGAGGCCAAGCCGGATGTCTTTATCGGCATCGATGCGCCGGATTTCAATCTGACTTTAGAGCTCAAACTGCGTCAGGCTGGCATCAAGACCGTGCATTACGTTAGCCCGTCCGTGTGGGCCTGGCGGCAGAAGCGCGTACTGAAGATTCGCGAGGCCTGCGACCTGATGCTGACCCTGTTCCCGTTCGAGGCGCAGTTCTATCAGGATCATCAGGTGCCGGTGCGTTTTGTCGGTCACCCGTTGGCCGATACCATTCCGCAACAAGCGGATCGCGCAGCGGCCCGTGAGGCGCTGAATTTGGCGCAGGATCAGCCGGTGGTTGCCTTGATGCCGGGCAGCCGTGGCGGCGAAGTGTCGCGCCTTGGCAGCCTGTTTCTTGATGCCGCCATGCGGTTGCGCACCTTGCGCCCCGGTATCCAGTTTGTTCTGCCCTGTTCCAGCCCGGAGCGTCGTGCGCAGCTTGAGCAGATGCTGGTGGGCCGCGATCTGCCGCTGACCTTGCTCAATGGTCGTTCCCATGAGGCGCTGGCGGCCTGTGATGCGGTGTTGATCGCCTCGGGTACGGCGACCCTTGAGGCTCTGCTATACAAGCGGCCGATGGTGGTGGCTTACAAGGTTGCACCACTGACTTATCGCATCCTCAAACGCCTGGTTACCAGCGCTTATATTTCTCTGCCGAATCTACTGGCTGAGCGTTTGCTAGTGCCTGAGATGATTCAGGACGCCGCTACGCCCGAAGCTTTGGCCCAGTTGCTGGCTCCGCTGCTGGACGGCGGCGAGGTGCAGACCGAAGGCTTTGATGTGATTCACCGGGCGTTGCGACGTGATGCCTCGGAGCAGGCTGCCAAAGCCGTGTTGCAGCTGACAGGGCGCGGCTGATGCAGCTCGGGCTGGATTTCACCCTGGTGCAGGAGTTGGTGGCTGGCGTTGATGAAGTCGGCCGTGGCCCGCTCTGCGGTGCGGTTGTAACGGCGGCGGTGATTCTCGACCCGGCGCGGCCGATTCTCGGCCTGAATGATTCGAAAAAGTTGACCGAGGCGCGTCGCGAGAAACTTTTCGACGAGATTCGTGAAAAAGCCCTGGCCTGGTGCATTGCCCGCGCTGAGGTCGAGGAAATCGACCAGCTGAATATCCTCCAGGCCACCATGCTGGCCATGCAGCGCGCGGTCGAAGGCCTGAGTATCACGCCCAAGCTGGCGCTGATCGATGGCAATCGCTGCCCGAAACTGCAGGTGCCCAGCGCGGCGGTGATCAAGGGCGATAGCCAGGTGCCGGCAATTGCTGCGGCATCGATCCTGGCCAAGGTCAGTCGTGATCGCGAGATGCAGGCGCTTGATCAGCAATACCCCGGTTACGGTATCGCCGGCCACAAAGGCTATCCGACTCCGGTGCACCTGGAAGCGTTGCGGCGCCTGGGGCCAACCCCGATTCACCGGCGCTCCTTTGGCCCGGTACGTGCGTTGTTAGACGACTGACGCAACGCTTCTGAGATTCCCTCGTTATCCTGTGCCCGGTAGCGCTTGTCGCGCGCTGCTGCGGTTGTACAATCCCTGCCTTGTCGTTTTTGCGTTTTGTATAGGACTGCCATGACCGCTTCGTTCGTCCACCTGCGTTTGCACACCGAGTTTTCCCTGGTCGACGGGTTGGTGCGGGTCAAACCACTTATCAAATCGGTGGCGGCAGCCGGAATGCCGGCGGTAGCGGTTACCGATATGAGCAATATGTGCTCGTTGGTGAAGTTCTATAAAGCGGCCATGGGCGGCGGTATCAAGCCGATTTGCGGTGCCGACATCTGGCTGGCCAGTGCCGATGAAGATGGCCCGCTCAGCCGCATGACCCTGCTGGCGATGAATGCCAAGGGTTATCGCAACCTCACCGAACTGGTATCGCGCGGCTGGAGCGAAGGGCAGAGCAATGATCTGGTGATCATCCAGCGTGACTGGGTCAAGGAAGCGGCCGAAGGCCTGATTGCCCTGTCCGGCGCGAAAGAAGGCGAAGTCGGCCATGCCTTGCTCGATGGCGAGCCGGCGGCTGCCGAAGCCATACTGCGCGAGTGGATGGCGGTGTTCCCTGAGCGTTTCTATCTGGAAGTGCAGCGCACCAATCGGGTTAACGACGAAGAACATCTTCACGCTGCGGT
This sequence comes from Pseudomonas sp. SG20056, assembly GCF_031764535.1. Lineage (NCBI taxonomy): Bacteria > Pseudomonadati > Pseudomonadota > Gammaproteobacteria > Pseudomonadales > Pseudomonadaceae > Pseudomonas > Pseudomonas sp. SG20056. The sequence goes on along the minus strand of NZ_CP134499.1, from coordinate 3,059,218 downwards.
GGCCCTGGCTGACAAGGTCGGCGCGCCGCTGGTGGCGACCAACGATGTACGCTTTATCAAGCAGGACGACTTCGCCGCCCACGAAACCCGCGTGTGTATCGGTGAAGGCCGTAGCCTGGATGACCCGCGCCGTTTGCGCACCTATTCCGATCAGCAGTACCTGAAAACGCCGGAGGAAATGGCCGAGCTGTTCAGTGATCTGCCAGAGGCCCTGGAAAACACCATCGAAATTGCCAAGCGCTGCAATATCGAAGTGCAGCTGGGCAAATACTTCCTGCCGGACTTCCCGGTGCCGGCCGGCATGACCATGGACGAGTACTTTCGCCAGGTCTCGTTTGAGGGCTTGGAAGAGCGCCTGGCGGTGCTCTGGCCGAAGGAAACCACGCCCAATTACGAAGAGAAGCGTCAGGTCTATATTGATCGGCTGAATTTCGAGCTGGATATCATCATCCAGATGGGCTTCCCCGGTTACTTCCTGATCGTAATGGACTTTATCAAGTGGGCGAAGAACAACGGCGTGCCGGTGGGGCCAGGTCGTGGGTCGGGTGCCGGTTCGCTGGTGGCCTACGTACAGAAGATCACCGACCTCGACCCGCTGGCCTATGACCTGCTGTTCGAGCGTTTCCTCAACCCGGAACGGGTATCCATGCCCGACTTCGACGTCGACTTCTGCATGGATGGCCGTGACCGGGTGATCGATTACGTGGCCGAGAAATACGGCCGCAACGCAGTGAGCCAGATCATCACCTTCGGCACTATGGCGGCCAAGGCGGTGGTGCGCGACGTGGCGCGGGCCCAGGGCAAGTCCTACGGCTTGGCGGACCGCCTGTCGAAGATGATTCCTTTCGAAGTCGGCATGACGTTGGAAAAAGCCTACGAGATGGAGGAGCCGCTGCGCGATTTCCTTAAGGTCGACGAAGACGCCCGGGAAATCTGGGAAATGTCGCTCAAGCTCGAAGGCATCTGTCGCGGTACCGGTAAGCACGCCGGTGGTGTGGTTATCGCTCCAACCAAACTCACCGACTTCTCGCCGATTGCTTGCGATGACGAGGGCGGCGGCCTGGTCACCCAGTTCGATAAGGACGACGTGGAGTCCGCTGGCCTGGTGAAGTTCGACTTCCTCGGCCTGCGTACCCTGACCATCATCAAGTGGGCGATGGAGACCATCAACCGCGAGCAGGCCAAGCAGGGCTTGCCGGATCTGAACATCGACTTTATCCCGCTGGATGACAAAGCCACCTTCGCCATGTTGCAGAAGGCTGAGACCACTGCGGTGTTCCAGCTGGAATCACGCGGTATGAAGGAGCTGATCAAAAAGCTCAAGCCGGACTGCCTGGAAGACATGATCGCCCTGGTGGCCCTGTTCCGTCCGGGGCCATTGCAGTCGGGCATGGTGGACGACTTTATCAACCGTAAACACGGTCGTGAGCCGATTTCCTACCCGCATCAGGACTATCAGTACGCGGGCCTGGAGCCGGTACTGAAACCGACCTACGGCATCATCCTGTACCAGGAACAGGTGATGCAGATTGCCCAGGTGATGGCCGGCTACACCCTCGGTGGTGCGGACATGCTGCGCCGCGCAATGGGTAAGAAAAAGCCCGAGGAGATGGCCAAGCAGCGCGGCGGCTTTATTGAAGGTTGTGCCAATAACGGTATTGATGCCGATCTGGCCGGTAACATCTTTGACCTGGTGGAAAAGTTCGCCGGTTACGGCTTCAACAAGTCGCACTCCGCCGCCTATGGCTTGCTCTCGTATCAGACGGCCTGGCTCAAGGCGCACCACTCGGCGGCCTTTATGGCGGCGGTGTTGTCGGCGGATATGCACAACACCGACAAGGTGGTCACCCTGATCGAGGAATGCCGCAGCATGAAGCTGCGCCTCGACGCGCCGGATGTGAACATCTCCGAGTTCAAGTTCACGGTTAACAACGAAGGCTGGATCGTCTACGGCCTGGGCGCGATCAAGGGCGTGGGCGAGGGTCCGGTGGAGGCCATCGTCGAGGCGCGCCAGGACGGGCCGTTCAAGGACCTGTTCGACTTCTGTTCGCGCGTCGATCTCAAGCGCATCAACAAGCGCACCCTCGAAGCGCTGATTCGCAGTGGTGCGCTGGATCGCCTGGGGCCGCATTTCCATGAAGAACTGAAAGCCTACAAGGCCAATATCGACCGCAATCGCGCGGTATTGCTAGCTGCGATGGAGGAAGCCGTACAGGCCGCCGAACAGACCGCGCGCAGCGCCGAGAGCGGGCACATGGACCTGTTCGGCGGGGTGTTTGCCGATGCCGAGGCGGATGTCTATCTCAACCATCTGCGCGCCCGTGAACTGACGCTGAAGGAGCGTCTCAAGGGTGAAAAAGACACCCTGGGTCTGTACCTGACCGGCCACCCGATTGATGAGTATGAAGGCGAAGTGCGGCGGTTTGCCCGCCAGCGCATCGTCGACCTGAAAGCCGCGCGCGGCGATCAGACGATTGCCGGCCTGGTGGTCAACCTGCGGGTGATGAAGAACAAGAAGGGCGACAAGATGGGCTTTATCACCCTCGATGACCGTTCTGGGCGGATCGAGGCCTCCTTGTTTGCCGATGCGTTCAACAGTGCGCAGGCCCTTCTGCAGACCGACGCCCTGGTGGTGGTTGAGGGTGAGGTGAGTAATGACGATTTCTCCGGTGGCCTGCGCTTGCGTGCCAAACGGGTGATGAGCCTGGAAGAGGCGCGCACCGGCCTAGCCGACAGCCTGCGTCTGAAGGTCGCCAGTAGTGCCTTGCAGGGCGATCGTCTGCGTTGGCTGGCTGATTTGTGCGGCCGTCATCGTGGCGCCTGCCCGATCACCGTCGACTACAGCGGCAGCGATGCCAGGGCGCAACTGCAGTTTGGCGAGAGCTGGCGTATCGAGCCGGCTGACAGTCTGATTCAGGCATTGCGTGACCAGTTCGGTCGCGACAACGTCTTTTTGCACTACCGCTGATTTGCGGGGCTGCGGCCTCGCCGGTCGGTCGTGATACCCGGCATGTTCTGTATTGAAGGCTTTCGTGCAGAACCGGGTGTCGACCTGAATGCGCCTGCTGCTATAAGGTAGGGCGCGATAACGGATACAGCTCCCGGCCACTTGGCCGTCGACGCAAGACGGATGACTATGAACCCGAATTTTCTCGATTTCGAACAGCCGATCGCCGACCTGCAAGCCAAGATCGAAGAGCTTCGCCTGGTCGGTAACGACAACTCGTTGAACATCAACGATGAAATCGCCCGCCTGCAGGACAAGAGCAGCTCGCTGACCGAAAGCATTTTCGGCAACCTGAGCAGCTGGCAGATCGCTCAGCTGGCGCGCCACCCACGCCGTCCTTACACCCTGGATTATCTGCAGCACATCTTTACCGAATTCGATGAGCTGCATGGCGACCGCCACTTCTCCGACGACGCGGCCCTGGTGGGCGGCGTTGCCCGTCTGGACGGTGAGCCGGTGATGGTGATTGGTCACCAGAAAGGCCGTGAGATTCGCGAGAAGGTGCGCCGCAACTTCGGCATGCCGCGTCCGGAGGGCTACCGCAAGGCGTGCCGCCTGATGGAAATGGCCGAACGCTTCAAGATGCCGATCCTGACCTTTATCGATACCCCGGGTGCCTACCCGGGCATTGACGCTGAAGAGCGCAACCAGAGTGAAGCCATCGCCTGGAATCTGCGTGTTATGGCGCGCCTGAAAACCCCGATTATCGCCACCGTAATTGGTGAAGGTGGTTCCGGCGGTGCCTTGGCGATTGGCGTATGCGATCAGCTGAACATGCTGCAGTACTCCACCTACTCGGTGATCTCGCCGGAAGGTTGTGCTTCGATTCTGTGGAAAACCGCAGAAAAGGCCCCTGATGCCGCCGAAGCGATGGGCATCACGGCTGAACGCCTGAAAGGCCTGGGCATTGTTGATCAGGTGATCAGTGAACCGCTCGGTGGCGCGCACAGCGACCCGGCCGCTGCGGCCGAGTCGATTCGTCAGGCCTTGCTGACACAGCTGGCAATGCTCAAAACCTTCGATACCGACGCGCTGCTCAGGCGTCGTTATGAGCGTCTGATGAGCTACGGAATTGCCTGATTGCTCGGCAGCTGCGCATACAACGGGCCTTCGGGCCCGTTGTTGTTTTAAGCTTGGCCGATGACTCCTGTGCATATTCGTTTGCGTGATGCCCTGCAGCCCTGGCTCAGTGCCCCTGGCTGGTGTGTGGCCCTGTCTGGCGGGCTGGACTCCACGGTGCTGCTGCACCTGCTGGCCAGCCTCGCGCAACGCGAGGCATTGCCGCCTCTTTCCGCCATTCATATTCATCACGGCCTGCAGGCTGCGGCTGATGCCTGGCCGGCGCATTGCCGTGAGCTGTGCGCTGCCTTGTCCGTGCCGTTGCAGGTTGAATATGTTCAGGTTGCTCCAGGCGCCAGTCTGGAGCGTGCGGCCCGCGAGGCCCGCTACGCGGCTTTTGCGGTCCGTCTCGGCGCTGATGAACTGTTGCTGACCGCGCAGCATCGCGATGATCAGGCTGAAACCCTGTTGTTTCGCCTGTTACGCGGTGCCGGCGTGCAGGGTTTGTCGGCCATGCCGGTGAGTCGTGCATTGGGCGCGGGGCGGCTGGTTCGACCGCTACTCAACTGCTCGCGCGATGAACTGTTGGCTTATGCCCGAGAGCACAAGCTGGCCTGGGTTGAAGATCCGTCAAATGCCGATGAGCGCTTCTCGCGCAATTACCTGCGCCGTCAGGTGTTGCCTGCGTTGCTCAGTCGCTGGCCGCAAGCCACCACCAATATGGCCCGTAGCGCCGCGCACTTGAGTGAGGCCGCGCAGTTGCTCGATGAGTTGGCGCAGCAGGATATGGCTGCTGCGCAGGTGCCAGCCGAGTTTGCCTGGTTACCGTTACCCAGCCTGGCGCTGCCTGCGCTGCGCAGCCTGAGTGAGCCGCGTCAGCGCAATGCCCTGCGTTATTGGCTCCGCCCGCTGACGACGATGCCGGATAGCGAACACTGGGCCGGCTGGCAGGCGCTGCGCGATGCCGCGTCGGATGCTGCGCCAGTCTGGATGCTGGCGGCGGGGGAGCTGCGCCGCAGTGATGAGCGGGTGTGGTGGTTGGCGGGTGATTGGCTGCGCGCTCCCGTGCCAGTCAATCTGGCGGTGCAAGGTAATCAGCCGTTGATATTGCCCGCTAACGGCAGTGTGCGAATTGACGGCCAGTTGCCGGCGGGTAACTGGCAGCTGGGTTACCGCCAAGGCGGCGATCAGCTTCTTATACCGGGGCGCGGGCATCGCGATCTCAAACGCTTGTTCAATGAACTGCGCGTACCGGTTTTTGTGCGTGATCGCCTGCCGTTGCTGCGTCTGAATAACCAGGTCATGGCAATCGCCAACCTGCCAGCTCCGCAGGGCGCCGCCGATGGCAGTTGGCAATTGCATTGGCAGCCACCGACGAATGATCAAGGTTTGAGCTGATAAGCCCTTTCCGGTAGACTACGCTCCCGTCTTACTACAGCTTTTGTTGACTCCCTTTGGGAATCGGCAGGGTTAGCTAATTGCGGTGTATTGCAATTGGCCGCTTCGGTATTCCTTCGCTTTCCCCGGCGGCATTGACCGCTTAAACGCAGACTTCTAGGGTTTTTCATGACGCGCTACATATTCGTCACGGGTGGTGTTGTTTCTTCATTGGGGAAAGGCATCGCCTCGGCTTCATTGGCGGCTATCCTGGAGGCGCGGGGCCTGAAGGTCACCATGCTCAAGCTGGATCCCTATATCAACGTCGATCCGGGCACCATGAGCCCGTTCCAGCACGGTGAGGTGTTCGTCACCCACGACGGCGCTGAAACCGACCTCGACCTGGGCCACTATGAGCGGTTTATCCGCACCACCATGACCCAGAACAACAACTTCACCACCGGCCGCGTCTACGAAGACGTGCTGCGCCGCGAGCGCCGTGGTGATTACCTGGGTGCGACCATTCAGGTCATCCCGCACATCACCGACGAAATCAAGCGCCGTATCATCAAGGGTGCTGGCGACGCTGACGTGGCCATGGTTGAAATTGGCGGCACGGTGGGCGACATCGAGTCGCAGCCGTTCCTCGAAGCCATTCGCCAGTTGCGTGTGGAAGTGGGCGCCAAGCGCGCCATGCTGATGCACCTGACTCTGGTGCCGTATATCGCCACCGCTGGCGAAACCAAGACCAAGCCGACTCAACACTCGGTAAAAGAGCTGCGTTCCATCGGCCTGCAGCCGGACGTACTGATCTGCCGCTCCGACCACCCGGTGGATATCTCCTCGCGTCGTAAGATTGCGCTGTTCACCAACGTTGAAGAGCGTGCGGTGATCAGTCTGGAAGACGTCGATACCATCTACAAGATCCCAGGCGTGCTGCATGCCCAGGGCCTGGATGATTTTGTCGTCGAGCGCTTTGGTCTGGAGTGCAACGGTGCCGACCTGTCCGAGTGGGACCGCGTGGTTGATGCCAAGCTGAATCCGGAGCACGAAGTCACCATCGCCATGGTCGGTAAGTACATGGAGCTGCTGGATGCCTACAAATCGCTGATCGAAGCGATGAGCCATGCCGGCATCCAGAACCGCACTAAGGTCAATCTGCGCTACATCGACTCCGAAGACATCGAGAACAAAGGCACCGCGCTGCTTGAAGGCGTGGATGCCATTCTGGTGCCGGGTGGTTTCGGTTTGCGCGGCGTGGAAGGCAAAATCAAGACCGTGCAATACGCCCGTGAGAACAAGATTCCCTACTTGGGTATCTGCCTCGGCATGCAGGTCGCGGTCATTGAGTTTGCCCGCAACGTGCTGGGCTGGACTGATGCCAACTCCACCGAATTCGACACCGTCAGCACACATCCAGTGGTCGGTCTGATTACCGAATGGCAGGATGCCACCGGCGTGACCGAGCAGCGCACCGATGCTTCCGACTTGGGCGGCACCATGCGCCTGGGCGCACAGGACTGCCAGCTGCAAGCCGGCTCGCAAGTACATGCCTGCTACGGCAAGGATGTAATCGTTGAGCGCCATCGTCATCGCTATGAAGTGAACAACAATCTGTTGCCGCAGCTGATTGAATCCGGCCTCAAGGTCACCGGTCGCTCCGGCGACGGTGCGCTGGTTGAAGTGGTGGAAGCACCGGATCATCCATGGTTCGTCGCTTGCCAGTTCCACCCTGAGTTCACCTCGACTCCGCGTGATGGTCATCCTCTGTTCAGTGGCTTTGTCACTGCAGCGCTGGCGCAGAAAGCTAAGAAGGCATAGGGATATGACGCAGAAGATCATTAAGGTTGGCGGTATTGAAATTGCCAATGACAAGCCGTTCGTGCTGTTCGGCGGGATCAACGTTATCGAATCCCGCGATCTGGCCATGCGCGCTTGTGAAGAGTACGTCCGGGTCACCGACAAGCTCGGCATTCCCTACGTGTTCAAGGCCAGCTTCGACAAGGCCAATCGCTCGTCCGTGACCTCATTCCGTGGCCCAGGCCTGGAAGAGGGCATGAAGGTCTTCGAGGAAATCAAAAAGACCTTCGGCGTACCGGTGATCACCGATGTGCATGAGCCGCATCAGGCGCAGCCTGTGGCCGATGTCTGCGACATTATCCAGCTGCCGGCGTTTCTTTCGCGGCAGACCGACCTGGTGGTGGCCATGGCCAAGACCGGCGCGGTGATCAATATCAAGAAGGCCCAGTTTCTCGCGCCCCAGGAGATGAAGCACATCCTGACCAAGTGCGAAGAAGCCGGTAATGACCAGCTGATTCTTTGTGAGCGTGGTTCCAGCTTCGGCTACAACAACCTGGTGGTGGACATGCTCGGCTTCGGCATCATGAAGCAGATGAACTACCCGGTGTTCTTCGACGTGACCCACGCCCTGCAAATGCCGGGTGGCCGCGCCGATTCCGCGGGTGGCCGCCGTGCTCAGGTCACTGATCTGGCCAAGGCCGGCATGAGCCAAGGCCTGGCCGGGTTGTTCCTGGAAGCCCATCCGGACCCGGACAATGCCAAATGCGACGGCCCTTGCGCCCTGCGTCTGGACAAGCTAGAGCCGTTCCTCACCCAGCTCAAGCAGCTGGATGACTTGATCAAGAGTTTTGCGCCGATTGAGACTGCCTGAAACGGCAAATCTCCGGTAAAGTGCCATTTGTATACAATCTGAATAAATAGTCAGTACATGTTGTGCTCTGGAGTCACTGCCAGCGCGCAATGAGTGTGCAACTCGGTACTACCCTTTTCGTCAATTTTTTGGAGTGCTACACGCAATGGCAAAGATCGTCGACATCAAAGGCCGTGAGGTTCTCGATTCCCGTGGTAACCCGACTGTGGAAGCCGATGTAATTCTCGACAGCGGCATCATCGGCAGCGCCTGCGCGCCGTCCGGTGCCTCTACCGGTTCGCGTGAAGCGCTGGAATTGCGTGATGGCGACAAGAGCCGTTACCTGGGCAAGGGCGTGCTGAAGGCCGTGGCCAACATCAATGGCTCGATCCGCGACCTGCTGCTGGGCAAAGATGCCACTGACCAGAAAGCCCTCGACCTGGCGATGATTGCCCTCGACGGTACCGAGAACAAAGCCACCCTGGGTGCCAACGCCATCCTCGCGGTATCCCTGGCTGCGGCCAAGGCTGCTGCACAGGCCAAGGGCGTGCCACTTTACGCGCATATCGCCGACCTGAATGGCACTCCGGGCGTCTACTCGATGCCGGTGCCGATGATGAACATCATCAACGGCGGCGAACACGCCGATAACAACGTCGATATCCAGGAATTCATGGTCCAGCCGGTTGGCGCCAAGACCTTCGCCGACGCGCTGCGCATGGGTACCGAGATTTTCCACCACCTCAAGGCTGTGCTGAAGGCCCGTGGCCTGAGCACCTCCGTGGGTGATGAAGGCGGTTTCGCGCCGAACCTGGCGTCCAACGAAGACGCTCTGGCTGCTATCGCCGAAGCCGTGGCCAATGCTGGCTACAAGCTGGGTGATGACGTGACCCTGGCACTGGACTGCGCCTCCAGCGAGTTTTTCAAGGACGGCAAGTACGACCTGGCTGGCGAAGGCAAGGTGTTTGACGCTGCTGGTTTTGCCGACTACCTGGCTGGTCTGTCCGAGCGTTACCCGATCATCTCCATCGAAGACGGCATGGACGAGTCCGACTGGGCTGGCTGGAAAGTCCTCACCGACAAGATCGGCAAGAAAGTACAGCTGGTGGGTGACGACCTGTTTGTAACCAACACCAAGATCCTCAAGCGCGGTATCGACGAGTCGATCGGTAACTCGATCCTGATCAAGTTCAACCAGATCGGTACCCTGACCGAGACGCTGGAAGCCATCCAGATGGCCAAGGCTGCCGGTTACACCGCCGTGATCTCGCACCGTTCGGGTGAAACCGAAGACAGCACCATCGCTGACCTGGCGGTCGGTACTGCTGCTGGCCAGATCAAGACCGGCTCGCTGTGCCGCTCGGACCGCGTGTCCAAGTACAACCAACTGCTGCGCATCGAAGAGCAGCTGGCTGGCAAAGCACCTTACAAAGGTCGCGCCGAGTTCCGTGGTTGAACCCAGGCATGGTAAAAGAGGGGCGGCGCGAGTCGCCCCTTTTTCGTTCGGAAGCTTTCTACGCTATGCGCAATAACTTTTACTGGGTATTTATCGTGCTGATTGCCGTGTTGGCAGGCCTGCAGTATCGCCTGTGGGTCGGCGATGGCAGCCTGGCACAGGTGGCCCAGTTGCAGCAGCAGATCGCCGATCAACAGGGCGAAAACCAGCAGCTGCAAGAGCGTAACCGGATTCTCGAAGCCGAGGTTCTGGAGCTGAAAAGCGGGATGGAAACCGTCGAAGAGCGTGCGCGGCACGAGCTGGGCATGCTTAAAGAGGGCGAAACCCTCTATCAGTTGGCTGAATGAATACCTCTGAATTACCCCCTTTCTGGGCGCTAATCCCTGCTGCCGGTATTGGCAGCCGGATGCGCGCCGATCGGCCCAAGCAGTACCTGCAACTGGCCGGCAAAAGCATTATCGAGCACACCCTGGCGTGCTTTCTCGAGCATCCGCAGCTGCGTGCGGTGGTGGTCAGCCTGGCGGCGGATGATCCCTACTGGCCGGCCCTGAGCTGCGCGCATGATCCACGCATCCAGCGCGCCGATGGCGGTGCCGAACGCGCTGATTCGGTGCTCAATGGCTTGCTGCGTTTGAGTGAACTTGGCGCTCAGGAGCAGGATTGGGTGCTGGTGCACGATGCAGCGCGGCCTAACCTGGCACGTAGCGATCTCGATCTGCTGCTCAGCGAACTGGCCGATGATCCGGTGGGCGGCCTGTTGGCCGTGCCGGCGCGCGATACGCTCAAGCGTGCTGGTGCTGATGGCCGGGTGCAAGCTACGGTGGATCGCTCAACCATCTGGCAGGCTTTTACCCCGCAGATGTTCCGTCTTGGCGAGTTGCAGCGAGCGCTGGCTGATGCGTTGATCGCCGGTGTGGCGATTACCGATGAGGCCTCAGCTATCGAGTGGGCCGGGCAGGCACCGCGCCTGATCGAGGGACGTGCGGATAACCTGAAAGTCACTCGCCCGGAAGACTTGCGCAGTCTGGCCAGTCTTTGGCACCTGAAGAGCTAGCGATACTCGCTGCGCTGTGCCAACCCTTGCTTAAGAAACTCCACCAGCTGCCGCACCTTGGGCGAAAGGTGACGTTGCTGTGGATACAGTGCCCACACCGCAGTGTCCGGCGGTTGTTGGTTATCCAGTAATGAGACCAGTGCGCCGCTGCGTAAATGCTCCAGCACGTAATAATCCGGCAGTTGGCACAGGCCAATGCCGCGCAGCGCGGCTTCCAGCACCGCCTGGCCGCTGTTGCAGCGCCAGTTGCCTTGCACCCGCAGGCTTGAATCGCGGCCGCTGGCCTGAAAACTCCAGAGATCCGAACTGCCGATCAGGCAGTTATGCCGCGCCAGTTCCGACAGCGAATGCGGGCGCCCGTAGCGTTGCAGGTACGCCGGGGCGGCGCACAGATACATCTGTCGTGGTGCCAGGCGTGTGGCCACTAAGCGCGAGTCCTGCAAGCGACCGAGGCGGATGGCCAAGTCGAGGCCTTCATGCAGCAGATCGAGGGTGCGATTGCTCAGCTCGATGTCCACCCGCAACTGCGGGTGCAGCACCATAAAGTCGGTGACCAGCGGCACGATAAAGCGCTCGCCATAGGCCACGGCGCAGGTCATGCGCAGCAGGCCCTTGGGTTCGCTGCCCAGGTCGCCGACGGCGCGCAGGGCTTCCTCGCGGGCATCCTGCAGGCGTTGGCAGTGCTGCAGAAAAGTTTGCCCGGCTTCGGTCAGCGCCACGCGCCTGGTGCTGCGGTAGAACAGGCGGGTTTGCAGGCGCTCTTCCAGACGGGCGATCTGCCGGCTGACCTGGGATGACGACAGGCTCAATCGCTCGGCGGCGGCGGTGAACTGGCCGCATTCGGCTACGGCGACAAATTCATCGAGGCCTTCCCAACGGTTCATACGGATGTCCTGTGGTGGGTTAATTGTCCCTGTATAGCAAGAATGTTTTGTTTTTTGTTGGATTATCTATCTGCATCACTGATCTACACTCTGCGCCACCGTCGAATCCGCTGGAGAGCGATCATGATCAAGTCCCGTGCTGCCGTAGCCTTTGCCCCCAATCAGCCGCTGCAAATCGTCGAAGTCGACGTGGCGCCGCCCAAGGCTGGGGAAGTGCTGGTGCGCATTGTCGCCACCGGTGTGTGCCATACCGATGCCTACACCCTGTCGGGTGAGGATTCCGAAGGGGTATTCCCGGCGATTCTCGGTCATGAAGGCGGTGGCATCGTTGAGGCGATCGGTGAGGGCGTGACCTCGGTACAGGTGGGTGACCACGTGATTCCGCTGTACACCGCCGAATGCCGCGCCTGCAAATTCTGCAAATCCGGCAAAACCAACCTGTGTAGCTCGGTACGCGCCACCCAGGGCAAGGGTCTGATGCCGGACGGCACCAGCCGCTTCAGCTACAACGGCGAGCCGATCTACCACTACATGGGCTGTTCGACCTTCTCCGAATACACCGTGTTGCCGGAAGTCTCCCTGGCAGTGATTCCCAAGGACGCGCCGCTAGAGAAGGTCTGCCTGCTTGGTTGCGGCGTGACCACTGGCATCGGTGCCGTACTCAACACCGCCAAGGTGGAAGAGGGCGCTACCGTGGCGATTTTCGGCCTCGGTGGTATTGGTTTGGCGGCGATTATCGGTGCGAAGATGGCCAAGGCCTCGCGCATCATCGCCATCGATATCAACCCGGCCAAGTTCGAGGTGGCCCGTGAGCTGGGGGCGACTGATTTCGTTAACCCCAAGGATTTCGCCAAGCCAATTCAGGAGGTCATCGTCGAGATGACCGACGGCGGCGTGGACTACTCCTTCGAGTGCGTCGGTAATGTGCAACTGATGCGCGCCGCGCTGGAGTGCGCGCACAAGGGCTGGGGTGAGTCGGTGATTATCGGCGTGGCCGGTGCCGGTCAGGAAATCAGTACTCGTCCGTTCCAGCTGGTCACCGGCCGCGTCTGGCGCGGTTCAGCGTTCGGCGGGGTCAAGGGCCGTACCGAGCTGCCGAGCTATGTGGAAAAGGCGCAGAAGGGCGAAATCCCGCTGGACACCTTTATCACCCACAACATGCCGCTGGATGACATCAACAAGGCCTTCGACCTGATGCATGAAGGCAAGAGCATCCGCACCGTTATCCACTTCTGATCACGCTGGGCGGCTGTGATGGCCGCTCACTGGAGGCCTTATGACCTTGGAAAATATTTCCTGCCAGAAGAGTGCCGGTGGATGGCACAAGCGTTACCGCCACCGCTCGGCGGTGCTGGGCTGCGACATGGTGTTTGCTGTGTATCTGCCGCCGCAGGCTGAGCAGGGCGGTACATTGCCGGTGCTGTATTGGCTGAGCGGTCTGACCTGCACCGATGAGAACTTTATGCAGAAAGCCGGCGCGCACAAGCTGGCGGCCGAACTGGGGATGATCATCGTTGCGCCGGATACCAGCCCGCGCGGCGCCGATGTGCCGGATGATCCGGACAAGGCCTGGGATTTCGGTCTGGGCGCGGGCTTTTATCTGAACGCCACCCAGGAGCCCTGGGCGCGGCATTACCGCATGTACGACTATGTGGTGCAGGAACTGCCGGCGCTGATCGAGGCGAACTTCCCGGTATCCGACAAGCGCGGTATCAGTGGCCACTCCATGGGCGGGCATGGCGCGCTGGTCTGTGCGTTGCGCAACCCGGGGCGCTATCAGTCGCTGTCGGCCTTTGCGCCGATCAGCAACCCGAGCAACTGCCCTTGGGGTGAGAAGGCGTTCTCGCGTTACCTGGGCGACGAGCGCTCACGCTGGCGCGAATGGGATGCCTGCGCCTTGCTTGCCGAGGCAACGGAAAAACTGCCGATTCTGGTGGATCAGGGCGATCGTGATGACTTCCTGGAAAACCAGCTCAAGCCGGATGCGCTCAAGGCAGCAGCACAGGCTGCAGGTCATCCGCTGACCTTGCGGCTGCAGCCGGGCTATGACCACAGCTACTACTTTATCGCCAGCTTTATCGATGACCACCTGCGTCATCACGCCAAGGCGTTGTTGAGCTGAACCGCTACTGACCGATGGCCAGCTAGCCGGGTTGATCCTGTAGCTTTCAGTTAGAATCACGCCCTGACTTTTTCAGGGCGTTGTTTCTTATGCGTATTGGCCACGGCTACGATGTGCACCGCTTCGGTGAGGGTTCCTTTATCACCCTGGGCGGCGTGCAGATTCCCCATAAATTCGGCCTGTTGGCCCATTCCGATGGTGACGTGCTGCTGCATGCCCTGAGCGATGCTCTACTCGGCGCGGCCGCGTTGGGTGATATCGGCAAACACTTCCCTGATACCGATCCGACCTTCAAGGGCGCTGACAGCCGCATGCTGCTGCGCCATGTGCTCGGTCTGGTGCATGCCAAGGGCTGGCAAGTCGGTAATGTCGACGCCACCATCGTCGCCCAGGCACCGAAGATGGCGCCGCATATCGAGAGCATGCGCGCGCGGATTGCCGAAGACCTGCAGGTGGGCCTGGATCAGGTCAACGTCAAGGCCACTACCACCGAGAAACTTGGTTTTACCGGTCGCGAAGAAGGCGTTGCCGTGCATGCCGTTGCGCTGTTGGTCGCCCGATGAACGAGCTTGAACTGCTAGGCCCGCGCGCCTATGGCGAACCCTGTGGCACGGCAGTGCTCAAGGCCGTGGCGGAGGACTTTCAGGTCGATGAAGTGCTGGATATTCCCCTGGCCGGCGAGGGCGAGCACCTCTGGCTGTGGGTGGAAAAGCGTGAGCTGAACACCGAAGAGGCCGCCAAGCGCATCGCCCGTGCCGCCGGCGTGCCGTTGAAGTTGATCAGCTACGCTGGCCTCAAAGATCGTCAGGCCCTGACCCGTCAGTGGTTCAGCCTGCACCTGCCGGGCAAAGTTGACCCAGACCTGAGCGCCGCCGAAGATGCCAGTCTGAGCATCCTCAAGCAGGTGCGGCATACCCGCAAACTGCAGCGCGGCGCCCATGCGGCCAACGGCTTTACCCTGCGCCTGACTCAGCTGGCTGCGGATCGTGAGGTGCTGGATCAGCGCCTGACGCAAATCGCTGCCAAGGGCATTCCCAACTATTACGGCTTGCAGCGTTTTGGTTTTGAGGGCGGCAATGTCGCCCATGCCCGGCATTTTGCGGCGAACAAGAGCCTGCCGGAGAAGCGCAATGTGCGCTCGCGAGTGCTCTCGGCTGCGCGCAGCTATCTGTTCAATCAGGTTTTAGCCGCGCGAGTAGCAGCCGGCAGCTGGAATCAGGCGCTGCTTGGTGATCTGCTGGCCTTTACCGACAGCCGCAGCTTCTTTGTGGCCGGCGAGGCGGAGTGCAGCGATCCGCGCCTGGCGATTCTCGATCTGCACCCAACGGGCCCGTTGTGGGGCGCAGGTGTCTCCAGCGCCGGCGGTGTGGCGCAGGCGCTTGAGCAGGATCTGGCCGCACGCGAAAGCGTTCTGGTCGACTGGTTGGCAGAAGCAGACATGACGCACGAACGGCGTATCCTGCGCCTCCCCATTGGCGGCCTGTCGTGGCATTATCCGGAACCTGACATTCTGCAACTGGAATTCGTCCTGCCGGCTGGATGCTTCGCCACCGTCTTGGTGCGTGAGCTCGTCGATCTGTTGCCTGCAGGGCAGACGGACAACCCATGCGTATTCTGATTTCCAATGATGACGGCGTTGCTGCGCCAGGCCTGGCTGCGCTGCATGCGGCGCTGGCCGACTATGCCGAGTGCACGGTGATTGCCCCCGATCAGGACAAGAGCGGCGCGAGCAGCTCGCTGACTCTCGACCGCCCGCTGCACCCGACCACGCTGCCCAATGGCTATATCAGCCTGAACGGTACGCCGACCGATTGCGTGCACCTGGGCCTCAACGGCCTGCTGCCGCAGGTCGCGGATCTGGTGGTGTCCGGCATCAACCTGGGCGCCAATCTGGGCGATGACGTGCTGTATTCCGGCACAGTGGCCGCTGCGCTGGAAGGGCGCTTTCTGGCCCGGCCGGCGTTTGCCTTTTCTCTGCTTTCGCGCATGCCGGATAACCTGGCCACCGCAGCCTATTTCGCCCGCAAGCTGGTCGAGGCGCATGAGCAGCTCGATCTGCCGCCGCGCACTGTGCTCAATGTGAATATCCCTAACCTGCCGCTGGAGCATATTCGCGGCATTCAGCTGACCCGCCTGGGCCATCGTGCTCGTGCTGCTGCACCGGTGAAGGTGGTCAATCCGCGCGGCAAGGAAGGCTATTGGATCTCGGTGGCCGGTGATGCCGAAGATGGCGGTCCCGGCACGGATTTCCATGCGGTAATGCAGGGCTATGTCTCGGTCACCCCGCTGCAGCTGGACCGTACCTTTGCTGATGGCTTCAACAGCCTGCAGCCCTGGTTGGAGGGGCTGCTGTGATCCGCCGTGAACAGGACGAGCTGCACCATCGCGGTATTGGCATGACCTCGCAGCGTACCCGCGAGCGGCTGATTCAGCGGCTGTACGAGGAAGGGTTGTCCAACGCCCATGTGCTGGAAACCATTCGCCGCACGCCGCGTCATCTGTTTGTCGATGAGGCCCTTGCCCATCGCGCCTACGAAGACACCGCTCTGCCAATCGGCAACAACCAGACCATCTCGCAGCCCTATATGGTCGCGCGCATGAGCGAGCTGCTGCTGGCGGCAGGTCCCTTGGACAAGGTGCTGGAGATCGGCACCGGCTCGGGCTATCAGACCGCGATTCTGGCGCAGCTGGTGGAGCGGGTGTTCAGTGTCGAGCGCATCCAGAGCCTGCAAGACAAGGCCAAGGAGCGCCTGACTCAGCTCAATCTGCGCAATGTGGTATTCCGCTGGGGTGACGGCTGGGAAGGCTGGAATGCTCTGGGGCCGTACAACGGCATCATCGTCACCGCAGCGGCGGCCAATGTGCCGCAGGCGTTGCTCGATCAGCTGGCTCCGGGCGGGCGTCTGGTGATTCCTGTCGGTGCAGGCGATGTACAGGAGCTGTTGCTGATCGTCCGTGAAGACGATGGCTTCTCCCGTCATGTGCTGGATGCGGTGCGCTTTGTGCCCTTGCTTAACGGGCCCCTGGCCTGACTCGATTGTTTACGGATGAACCGATGAAGAAGTATTTCCTGCTGTACGCCAAAGGCATTGCCATGGGCGCTGCGGACGTTGTGCCCGGCGTATCCGGCGGCACCGTGGCTTTTATTACCGGTATTTACGACGAGCTGCTGCGCTCGATTGCCAGCGTGCCGGTAGCGCTAGGGCTATTTCTGCGCGGGCGTATCGTCGAGGCCTGGAAGGCTGCCAATGCGACATTTTTGCTGGTGCTGCTGCTGGGCATCATGACCAGTGTCCTGAGCCTCGCTCGTTTGATCACCTACCTGCTGGATGAGCAGCCGATCCCGGTCTGGTCGTTCTTCTTCGGTTTGATTCTGGTTTCCACGCACCTAGTGGTACGCGAAGTCCAGCGTTGGAACTGGACGCGGGTTGCCAGTTTGGTGCTAGGAGCGGCATTCGCCTACTGGATTACCGTGGCTTCGCCGCTGCAGTTGGGGCATGACCCGTTGAGCCTGTTCTTCGCCGGTGCTATCGCTATCTGCGCGATGATTCTGCCCGGTATTTCCGGCAGCTTTATTCTGGTGTTGCTGGGCCTGTACAGCTTTGTGCTGACGGCGGTGAAGGGCCTGGATATTACTGTGCTGCTGATTTTTGTCAGCGGTTGCCTGGTGGGCATTGTTAGCTTCGCCGGAATTTTGCGTTGGTTGCTAGCGCGCTGGCGTGACCTGACCCTGGCGTTTCTCACTGGGCTGATGATTGGTTCGCTGAACAAGATCTGGCCCTGGAAGGAAACCCTGACCTGGCGTGCCGATAGCCGTGGTGAGCAGGTGCCGCTGTTGCAAGCCAATCTCTGGCCTCAACAATTCGCTGAAATCAGCGGTCAGGACCCACAGTTGCTGCTGGCCGTTGCTCTGGCGATTGCCGGCATTCTGCTGGTGCTGGGCCTGGAGTGGCTGGCCGGGCGTAATCCGCAAAGCGCTGGTGATAACCGATAATTGCGGCACAATGCACGCCAGTTAGATGTAAGCAGTTTTGCCCGAGGGGGATGCAGGTGAGTTTCACAGCCATTCAATTGCCGATTCGCGCCAGCAGTGCTCGTACCCTGTTGAGTGGTCTTGTTCTCGGTGCGTTGCTCAGCGCCTGTGCAAGCCCGCCTCCGGGTGGCGTCAAGGTGGTTGACCGTACCCAGGGCGGCGGTACTCAGGCACCGCAGCGCCAGCCGGTCAGCAGTGGCCAATATCAGGTGCAGCGTGGCGATACGCTGTACTCGATTGCATTCCGTTATGGCTGGGATTGGAAAGCGCTGGCGGCACGCAATGGCATTGCACCGCCTTACCTGATCCGCGTTGGTCAGATCATCCGCTTTGATGGGCAGTCTGCCAGTCGCCCGCCTGTAGTGGCGACCGCTCCTGTGGTCAGCACGCCTCCGCCCGGCCGCCCGAGTACACCCATTCAAACCAAACCCTTGCAAACCCAACCGCCGGCACCGGTGAAAACCGCTCCAAGCGTCACCGCGTTACCGCCGACGCAGCGCTCTGCATCGGGTTGGTTGTGGCCTTCCAATGGGCCGGTTATCGGGCGTTTTTCCTCAAACGGCAGTTTGAATAAAGGCATTGATATCGGCGGAGAATTGGGCCAGCCTGTTTTAGCTGCGTCTGATGGTTCAGTGGTCTACGCCGGGAGTGGTTTACGGGGCTACGGCGAATTAGTGATCATCAAACATAGCGATACCTACGTAAGCGCCTACGGTCACAACCGCAGGCTGTTGGTGCAGGAGGGGCAACAGGTCAAAGCCGGGCAGAAAATTGCCGAGATGGGTTCCACAGGAACCGACCGGGTGAAGTTGCATTTTGAAGTGCGCCGCCAAGGTAAACCTGTAGACCCGCTGCAATACCTGCCGCGACGTTGATCTAGCGCTGGCCTGTCTCCACCACGTGGGAGGGACAGGCTTTGGTGTAACCAGGGACTTGGTCACGCTAGGGCTTGCTGTCGAACTCAGCAAGGAATAACAAAAATGGCTCTCAATAAAAAAGAAGCGCCGGAGTTTGACGTCGATGATGAAGTGCTCCTGATGGAGCCCGCTATTGTCCTTGACGATGATTCAGACGAAGAAGCGCAACCGCCACTTTCCCGCAGCAAAGCAAAAGCATCCGCAACCAGCAGCAAGCAACACAAATACATCGATTACACCCGTGCGCTCGACGCCACTCAGCTGTACCTCAACGAAATCGGCTTTTCCCCTCTCCTGACTCCTGAAGAAGAAGTGTTCTTCGCTCGCCTGGCGCAGAAGGGCGACCCTGCTGGCCGCAAGCGCATGATCGAAAGCAACCTGCGCTTAGTGGTGAAGATCGCTCGTCGTTACGTCAATCGCGGCTTGTCCCTGCTGGATCTGATTGAAGAGGGCAACCTCGGTCTGATTCGCGCCGTGGAGAAATTCGACCCTGAGCGCGGTTTCCGTTTTTCGACCTATGCCACCTGGTGGATCCGTCAGACCATCGAACGGGCGATCATGAATCAGACCCGTACCATTCGTTTACCCATTCATGTGGTCAAAGAGCTCAACGTCTACCTGCGTGCAGCTCGCGAATTGACCCAGAAGCTCGACCATGAGCCGTCGGCAGAAGAAATTGCCAACCTGCTGGAAAAACCGGTGGGCGAAGTTAAACGCATGCTCGGTCTGAATGAGCGTGTTTCCTCGGTGGATGTTTCACTGGGCCAGGATTCGGACAAAACCCTGCTCGATACCCTGACCGATGATCGTCCGACCGATCCCTGCGAGTTGCTGCAGGATGATGATCTGTCGCAGAGCATCGACCAGTGGCTGTCTGAACTGACCGACAAGCAGCGTGAGGTGGTGATTCGCCGCTTCGGTTTGCGTGGTCATGAAAGCTGCACTTTGGAAGAAGTTGGCCAGGAAATCGGCCTGACCCGTGAGCGCGTTCGGCAGATTCAGGTCGAAGCCCTCAAGCGTTTGCGGGAGATTCTGGAAAAGAATGGTCTGTCGAGCGATTCGCTATTCCAGTGAGCTTGATGCGTTAACACTCAACCCGGCCTTGGCCGGGTTTTTTGTGCTTGTGTTATATGCTCGCTACTCCTCTCGTGAGAGAAATACATGACGGCAGAAGTTGTTGCGGGCGAGTTTTGTGCGTGCCTATGTAAGCCATTGCTTACAGGGTG
Source organism: Pseudomonas sp. SG20056 (assembly GCF_031764535.1). Taxonomy (NCBI): domain Bacteria; kingdom Pseudomonadati; phylum Pseudomonadota; class Gammaproteobacteria; order Pseudomonadales; family Pseudomonadaceae; genus Pseudomonas; species Pseudomonas sp. SG20056. The sequence continues at coordinate 3,039,433 of NZ_CP134499.1, read as the reverse complement.
CGTAAGCCATTGGTGCGGAATACGGCGGGTGAAGTGCTCTTGTTTGTTTTAAGTTGCTGTTTTTAAAAGATATTTGTTTTTTATAAGGAGGGCTGAATGCCATCCGTGTGGCGTTTTCAGCGCTTGTTCAGAGGGCGGAAATCGCTAGTATTACACCTGTGCTCAGGGACAAGCACAGGTTGTCAGGAAGACAATCAGGACATCGCAAGACGCGATTCATCAGGATGATGAGCTGGGAAATACAGGGACTAGGGACAAAAGAGTGGGCGACGCGAGTCGCCCCTTTTTTTGCCTGCGTTTTTTGTGTCTATCGTTTGCAGATCACTCTGCGGCCTGGCTTCAGGCAATTTCGGACCTGCAGAAAAGTAAAAACCCGCGCAAGGCGGGTTTTTTGTGCAGCAAGCGCAGCTAAGTACTAGCGCTCCAGATACTGCAGCTTGTCCTTCACGCCATCCCACTCTTCAGCGTCCGGCAGGGACTCTTTCTTCTCGGTGATGTTCGGCCAGACTTCGGCCAGATCAGCGTTCAGTTCGATGTATTCCTGCTGATCTTCCGGCACCTCATCTTCGGAGAAGATGGCTTGTGCAGGACACTCAGGCTCGCAGAGTGCGCAATCGATGCACTCGTCCGGGTGGATCACCAGGAAGTTCGGGCCTTCGTAGAAGCAGTCCACCGGGCAGACTTCTACGCAGTCGGTGTATTTGCATTTGACGCAGTTGTCGGTAACGACGAAGGTCATTTCTGATTCTCTCCTCGGGCGCCAGCCTGCCCCGTTCTATGCGGGTTTCAGCAGGCTAGGGGTAATGGCCACGGCTCAGGCTTTAAGTCGGGCAGTCATAAAAATGCGCGAGATTCTAACAGTTCGCGCGCAATAGCGTTAGAAGCGTGTCTTCCATGTATATAACAGTTCCAGCGCTTTACGCGGAGTCAGATCATCCGGGTTGATCTTGCGTAATTCCTCCTGCAGCGGGTGCGGCAGGCTGGCGAACATATCGCTCTGCATCGGAGCCGCCGTCTGACCAGGCTGCGTCGGCGGCAGTTCATGGGGCAGGCTGGTGGTTTCCAGGCGTGCCAGGTGCTCGCGGGCACGCAGGATCACCTCATTCGGTACACCCGCCAGTTGCGCTACCGCCAAACCATAGCTTTGACTGGCAGGGCCAGGCAGCACGTGGTGGAGGAACACGATGCGCTCATTGTGCTCGGTGGCATTCAGGTGCACGTTGGCCACGATGGGCTGGCTTTCCGGCAGCACGGTCAGCTCGAAGTAATGGGTGGCGAACAGCGTGTAGGCGCGCAGCTTGGCCAGCTGTTCGGCAGCGGCCCAGGCCAGCGACAGACCGTCGAAGGTGCTGGTGCCGCGGCCGACTTCGTCCATCAGCACCAGGCTGCGTTCGCTGGCGTTGTGCAGAATGTTGGCGGTTTCGCTCATCTCCACCATAAAAGTCGAGCGGCCACCGGCCAGGTCATCGCTGGAGCCGATGCGGGTAAAGATGCGGTCAACCAGCGACAGCTCGCAGCTTTTCGCCGGCACAAAGCTGCCGATATGCGCCAGCAGCACGATCAGAGCGGTCTGCCGCATATAGGTGGATTTACCGCCCATGTTCGGCCCGGTGATGATCAGCATGCGCGTGTCATCGTCCAGGCTCAGGTCGTTGGCCACAAAGGGTGTAGTCAGTACCTGTTCGACCACAGGGTGACGGCCCTGGTCGATACGCATGCACGGCTCATCGACAAAGCGCGGGCGATTGAGATCCAGGTTCAGCGCACGTTCTGCCAGGTTGCTCAGTACATCCAGCTCGGCCAGGGCCGCGGCGCTGTCCTGCAGTGGGCCGAGGTGACTGATCAGGCGCTCCAGCAATTCGTCATAGAGAATCTTCTCCCGGGCTAGGGCGCGGCTCTTGGCCGACAGCGCCTTGTCCTCAAACTCTTTCAGCTCAGGCGTGATAAAGCGCTCGGCGCCTTTCAGAGTCTGGCGGCGGATATAGTCGGCCGGAGCCGATTCGGCCTGCTTGCTCGGCAGCTCAATAAAGTAGCCGTGCACGCGGTTGTAACCGACCTTGAGGTTGGCCAGGCCGGTGCGGGCTTTCTCACGGGTTTCCAGGTCCATCAGGTATTGGCCGGCGTTCTCGCTAAGCGATTGCAGCTCATCCAGCTCGGCGTCGTAACCGGTTTTCAGCACACCGCCATCGCGGATCACCGCCGGTGGGTTATCGATAATCGCCCGGGCCAGCAGCTCGGCCAGTTCCGGGTAAGTGCTGACTACGCCCGCCAGCTCGCTCAGGTGCGGCGCTTCCAGATTGGCCATGGCCATCTGCAGTGTGGGCAGCGCGGCGAGGGCGTCGCGCAGGCGCGCCAGATCGCGCGGGCGCGCATTGCGCAGGCCGATCCGGGCGAGGATGCGCTCCAGATCGCCGATTTCCTTCAGCTGCGGCTGCAGGGTTTCGAAGCGGTAGCGCTCCAGCAGGCAGGCAATCGATTCCTGGCGCGCTTCGAGAATGCTGCGGTCACGCAGCGGGCGATTCAACCAGCGGCTGAGCAAACGGCTACCCATAGCTGTCTGACAACGGTCGACCACTGATTGCAGGGTGTTCTCGCGACCGCCGGCCAGGTTGATGTCCAGCTCCAGATTACGCCTGCTGGCGCCGTCAAGAATCACCGTGTCATCCAGGCGCTCATGGCGCAGGCTGCGCAAGTGCGGCAGAGCAGTGCGCTGGGTTTCCTTGGCATAAGCCAGCAAACAGCCGGCAGCGCCGATGGCCAGGGTCAGATTCTCGCAGCCAAAACCCTTAAGGTCCTGGGTGCCGAACTGTTGGCACAGGCTCTTGTGCGCGGTGTCGCGTTCGAAGTCCCACGGCGCGCGACGGCGTGAGCCCCGGCGTTTTTCAGCAGGCAGGTCCTGCGGCCAGTCATCGGGGATTAACAGTTCAACCGGGTTCAGGCGCTCAAGTTCGGCCAGTAGGTTTTCCCAGCCCTTGATCTCCAACACGCTGAAGCGGCCGCTGGTGATATCCAGTACGGCCAGGCCAAACAGGCGCTCATCGCCCAGTACCGCGGCTAGCAGGTTGTCGCGGCGCTCATCGAGCAGGGCTTCGTCGCTGATGGTGCCGGGGGTGATGATGCGCACCACCTGGCGTTCCACCGGGCCTTTGCTGGTGGCCGGGTCGCCGACCTGCTCGCAGATCACCACCGACTCGCCCAGCTTGACCAGCTTGGCCAGGTAGCCTTCCAGCGAATGGAATGGGATACCGCACATGGGAATCGCCTGGCCAGCGGACTGGCCACGGGCGGTCAGGGTGATATCCAGCAGCTTGGCGGCCTTTTTCGCGTCCTCGTAGAAGATCTCGTAGAAGTCGCCCATGCGGTAAAACATCAGCTGTTCGGGATGCTGATTTTTCAGCTTCCAGTACTGCTGCATCATCGGCGTGTGAGAACTGAGGTCGCTTTGGTTCATCGTTTTAACTGTCCGGCTGAATCGCAAAAGCGCCTAGTGTACGGTATCGGCCTGGCTGGCTTTAACCCCGGAGTGCAGATGACTGCTAATGAATATGCCCTGACCCAACTGGCTGCCGAACTGGGCGCACAACTGATTGCCGCTAAGGCCCAGGTGACCACGGCGGAATCCTGCACCGGCGGCGGTATTGCCGAGGCGATTACCCGCATTCCCGGTAGCTCGGCTTGGTTTGAAGCTGGTTACGTCACCTATTCCAATGCGCAGAAAACTAAGCAGCTGAATGTGCCCGAGGTGCTGTTCACTGCGGTTGGCGCGGTGAGTCAGGAGGTAGTCGAGGCTATGGCGCGGGGCGCGCAGGCTCATAGCGGTGCGCGTTTTGCGGTGGCAGTCAGCGGTGTCGCGGGGCCGGATGGCGGATCGGCGGAGAAACCAGTGGGCACGGTCTGGCTGGCCTGGGGCGATGGCGCGCAGCTATTTAGTGTGCGCCGGCAGTTTGCCGGGGATCGCAGCGAAGTTCGCCGACAAACGGTCGAGGCCGCACTGGCTGGGCTGTTGCGCCTGCTTGCGCAAGAAAATCCAAACGCGGGGTAGGCGGGCGACTTGCCCTGTGGAATAATACTGTCTACTTATACAGTTGTTGGTGGCCGCTAGCTGGCCCTTCTTGATTACGTGAGGACTTAAATGGACGAGAATAAGAAGCGCGCCTTGGCGGCAGCCTTGGGCCAGATTGAAAAGCAATTCGGCAAAGGTGCAGTGATGCGCATGGGCGATCATGATCGTCAGGCGATCCCGGCCATCTCCACTGGCTCGCTGGGTCTGGACATCGCGCTGGGCATTGGCGGTCTGCCGAAAGGCCGAATCGTTGAAATCTATGGCCCAGAGTCCTCGGGTAAAACCACCCTGACCCTGTCGGTGATCGCCGAAGCGCAAAAGCTCGGCGCCACCTGCGCCTTCGTCGATGCTGAGCATGCACTCGACCCGGACTATGCCGGTAAACTCGGCGTCAATGTCGATGACCTGCTGGTGTCGCAGCCGGATACCGGCGAACAGGCCCTGGAAATCACCGACATGCTGGTACGCTCCAACGCTGTTGACGTGATCATCGTCGACTCCGTGGCGGCCCTGGTGCCGAAGGCGGAAATCGAAGGCGAAATGGGCGATATGCACGTAGGCCTGCAGGCCCGCTTGATGAGCCAGGCGCTGCGCAAGATCACCGGTAACATCAAGAACGCCAACTGCCTGGTGATCTTCATTAACCAGATCCGTATGAAGATCGGCGTGATGTTCGGTAGCCCGGAAACCACCACCGGTGGTAACGCCCTGAAGTTCTATGCTTCGGTTCGTTTGGATATCCGCCGTACCGGTGCGGTGAAGGAAGGCGACGAGGTGGTCGGTAGCGAAACCCGCGTCAAAGTGGTGAAGAACAAGGTCGCTCCGCCGTTCCGTCAGGCCGAATTCCAGATTCTTTACGGCAAGGGCATCTACCGTAACGGCGAGATCATCGACCTCGGCGTGCAGCTCGGTCTGCTGGAAAAATCTGGCGCCTGGTACAGCTACCAAGGCAACAAGATTGGCCAGGGCAAGGCCAATTCGGCCAAGTACTTGGAAGACAACCCGGAAGTGGCACGCACCATTGAAGGCTTGATCCGTGAGAAATTGCTGGTGGCCAGCCCGACGGTCAAGGCCAACTCCACGGCCGATGACCTGGCTGACGCCGACGCCTGATTTGCCTGCCATGTCCATTGCTCTGGATAACCCCGTCGCGGTGCGGCGGGCGGCCATGGATCTGCTGGCACGGCGCGAACATGGCCGGGTCGAGTTGACCCGCAAGTTGCGCAGTCGCGGGGCTGCAGATGAGTTGATCGAAACCGCCCTCGATCGCTTGACTGAAGAAGGCCTGTTGTCTGAGGCGCGTTATCTGGAAGCCTTTGTCAGCTACCGCGCGCGTTCCGGCTATGGGCCGCTGCGCATTCGTGAAGAGCTGACCCAGCGTGGTCTAACTCGCAGTGATGTCGATCAGGCCCTGCGCGACAGTGGTATCGACTGGCGTGAACATCTGCAGGAAACCTGGCAGCGCAAGTTTGCCGGTGAGCTACCCCGTGATGCGCGCGAGCGTGCCCAGCAAGGGCGTTTTCTCAGTTATCGGGGTTATCCGCCTGAGCTAATCGGGCGCTTGCTACGCGGTGCGCTGGACGATTAAGCGGAAGCCCGCTGTTCGCCGACCCGTTGTATCAACTCTCTCCGTTTTCCCCGTTATCTACTCCCACACGCCGATGATGCAGCAGTATCGGAAGCCAATGCTTTCTGTACTGAAATGCGTGTAGCCGACCTTTTTCCTTTAACCAGCGGAGCCGCTATTGCCGATAGCCCGCAGCAGGCTATCGGCTGGGCGGAAACTCAGGCGTTTTCTGCCCAGTTGTGCGGCTGATTGACCAGGTCGAGGAGTTCGCGCAAGCGGCCGTGGTTGCGGCCGTTAAAGAAAAAGGCCAGGCGCGTCATATGGCACAGCTCCGGTTCATCCTGCTCGGAGTCGCAGTGCGCTTGTTGCTGGAAGTCGCTGTGCGTGCACAGATCGCGGAACTCATTGTTCAGCTGCTGCATGGCTGCCTCGTTCAACGCATGGTTGAGGCGGATCACGTAGCGTTCCTTGAGCCAACGGCTGGAGTGGTAGTTACGGTAGAACTGAGCAATCTCCTCGGCAGCCTCTTCGGCGCTGTGGACCAACCGCATCAGGCGCATATCACTGGGCAGGATATAGCCGTTGTTCTGCAACTGTTCCTGCAAAAACGTCAGGGCGCTGGTCCAGAAGGTGCCGCCAGGCTGGTCGAGCAGTATCACGGGTACCAGCGGGCTTTTGCCGGTCTGGATCAGGGTCAGCACTTCCAGAGCTTCGTCCAGAGTGCCGAAACCACCTGGGCAGAGCACCAGGCCATCGGCTTCTTTGACGAAGAACAGTTTGCGCAGAAAGAAGAAGTGAAATGACAGCAGATTGTTGCTGCCTTGTACGGTGGCATTGGCGCCTTGCTCGAAGGGCAGGGTGATATTGAAGCCCAGGCTGTTTTCCAGGCCGGCTCCTTCGTGGGCAGCCGCCATGATGCCGCCGCCGGCGCCGGTAATGACCATCAGGTTGTGTTTGGCCAGGGTCGCGCCCAGGTCACGGGCCAGGCGGTAAACCGGATGGTCGGGCGGTGTGCGTGCCGAGCCGAAAACGGTGACCTTGCGCCGCCGTTTGAATTGTTCCAGCGTGCTGAAGGCAAGCTCCATTTCACGCAGGGTCTGCAGCATGATCTTGGCGTCCCAGCGGTTGCGGTCGGCCTGCGCCATGCGCACAACCGTGCCGAGCATGGCTTGGTAGAGCTTGGTATTGGGGCTGTCAGGCGGTGCGGCAAGGATGCCCAGTTCTTCCACTTTGTTGGTCAGGTCGACGCCGCTGGTTTGAAAATGCCGAGACAGAAAATCGTCCGATTCATCGGGCATACAACTTCTCCTTCTGCTGACCGGCCGAGCAGGCTATTGCCGCATTGGCCTTGTCCTGAGTATGGCTGCTGGCTGATGGATTGTGCGGCGCATGCCTATTCGTTACAACCTACAGCCCATGCCAGGATTGCATCAGAGGGCGATTTGCTCGCCAGGTTCAGGGATGTTGGCGATCCAGTTCAGACGTTCGCGCAAGGCCAGTTGCAGGGCCTGCATCTTCTCCAGTTCGCCATGCACCAGGTACAGCTCAGGGTGGCGCTCGAAGTGGCTGACCCAGTCGAGCAGCTGTGATTGCCCAGCATGCGCGGAGAAGCCGCCGAGGGTGTGCACCTTGGCTTTTACCGCGATGCGTTGGTGGAGGATTTTCACGTTCTGCGCACCGTCGACGATATTGCGGCCTAGCGTGCCCTTGGCCTGAAAACCGGGGAAGATCAGGTGGCAGTCGTCGCGCCAGAGGTTGTGCTTGAAGTGGTGGACGATGCGTCCGCCGGTACACATACCGCTGCCGGCGATGATGATCGCACCGCTCTTGATCCGGTTGATGGCCATCGATTCTTCCACACTGGGCGTGCCGCGCAGGATGGGTAACCAGTCCTCGATGCGCTTAACCTTTTTGGCTGCCAGCGCCGCACGGTCTTCGGCGGCGAACTGGTCCTGAAAGCGTGAGTAGATGGCGTTGGCCCTTATGGCCATCGGGCTGTCGAGAAACACCGCCTGTTGTGGCAGGCGGCCTTCCTGATAGAAGCGCCCTAGGTAGTAGATCAGGTCCTGGGTGCGGCCGACGGCGAAGGACGGGATCAGCACGTTGCCGCCATCGCGATGGGCCTGCTGCAGAATCTCCGCCAGCTCCTCGAGGGTATCCTCGCTGCAGCGGTGATCGCGATCGCCGTAGGTCGACTCCAGCAGCACCACATCGGCTTTGTTCAGCGTGCTGGGGTCTTGCATCAAAGGCGAGCAGGTATTGCCCAGGTCGCCGGAGAACACCAGGCGGCGGGTCAGGTGATGGTCTTGCACTTCGAGTTCGACAATCGCCGAGCCGAGGATATGCCCGGCATCGTGAAAGGTCACTTGTACGCCCTTGGCCACTTCGCGGCTTTCGCCATACATCATTGGCCTGCGTTGGCTCAGCGCCTGTTTGGCGTCGGCTGTTGTGTACAGCGGGCTGATTGGCGCCTTGCCCATCCGCGCGCGCCATTTGTTTTCCCACTCCGCGTCTTTCTCCTGAAGAAAGGCTGCGTCGAGCAGCATCAATTCCATCAGCTCACAGGTCGCATCAGTGGCGAAGATCGGCCCGCGATAGCCGGCGGCTGTGAGTTTCGGCAGCAGGCCGGTGTGGTCGATGTGCGCATGAGAAATCACCACGGCGTCCAGGCTGTTCGGGTCAAAGGCAAACGGCGCGCGGTTGCCGTCCTCTTCTTCGCGGCGGCCCTGACGCATGCCGCAGTCGAGTAATACCCGTGCCCCGTCGCGGCTTTCGATCAGGTAGCAGGAACCGGTGACTTGTTGAATTGCGCCGAGGAAGTTGAGCAGGGCCATGGCTAATCCTTGAACAAGTTGAATGGGTGGCGCTTAAGGCTGTCCCATCAGGTAACCGGGGGTTTTGATACAGGTCAGCATCTGCCTGTATCCCGCGCTCTAAGCTGACTAAAACTATCGGAGCCGCATATGACCCAGCTATTTCCCAGCGCCAGCGAGTTGGCCGAGCATGCCCGCCTTGAGCCGGCCTTCGCCGCCTGGCAGCGCGGTTATGGTCCTTTGCAGCACAGTCCGCAGACCTGCGCTGCGGTCTACCGCATGGCCCACCAGTTGGTGCAGGCCGGCGTGCAGGCGGATCTGCCGAGCGTCTACCGCCACTTTCACGCGCTGGATCGGCTGACGGCCGCAGGGCTGTGGCTGGTGGTGCATATGACCTATGCCCAGCGCGTGCGCCTCGATGGCGTGGCGTTGGCTGCAGAGGACTTCAAGGTGTCGCCCGAAGGGCATACCGGCGGCGCGTTGAATATGGTGCCGGCCTATGCCGGTTACTTGGCGTTGAATAACCTGACCGGGGAAACCCGTGGCTGGCTGATGGGCCAGGGCCACTGTGTGGCAGCCATCGAGGCGCTCAACCTGCTAACGGCCAATCAGCACCCGGAACAGGCCGAGCGTTACCCCTGTGACGAGGCCGGGATGAGCCAGTTGGTGGCGGACTTCTACAGCTATGCGCAGAACGCCGCCGGCCAGGTCAGCGCGCCGCTGGGCAGCCACGTTAATCCGCATACGGCAGGTGGCATTGCCGAAGGCGGCTATCTGGGTTTTGCCGAGCTGCAATATGCTCATCTGCCGTTACCCGGCGAGAAGCTGGTGGCCTTCCTCTCTGATGGTGCGGCCGAAGAGCAACGCGGCAGTGACTGGATGCCACGCTGGTGGCGCGCCGAGGACTGCGGTGTGGCGTTGCCGCTGATGATTGCCAATGGTCGGCGCATCGAGCAACGCACCGAGCTGGCGACGCCCGCCGGGCTGGATAACTTCCGTGAGCACCTGCGTCATTGCGGCTTTGATCCCGTGAGTTTCGATGGCTGCGACCCGGCGGCTTTTGTCTGCGCGTTGTGGGACATGGAGCAGCGTATGGGGCACCGTGTGCAGGAGCTGCGTGATGGCGTGCTGAATTACCCGCTGCCCATGCCCTACGGCATTGCCGAAACGCTCAAGGGTTTCGGCTTTTACGGCGCTGGCAGCAATGCGGCGCACAACCTGCCGTTACCGGCCAACCCGCATACCGATGCAGCGGCCCGCGAGCTGTTCAATCAGCATGCGGCGCAGCTTTGGGTCGCGCCGGAAGAGCTGAGCGCCGCCTGCGCATTGTTTGCGGATCGAGGCTCCCGCCCGCTGGAGCGCGATAACCCGCTGGCGCTGCGTCATCCAGCGCTGCCAAAACTGCCTGAGTTGCAGTATCAGGACAGCGCCTGCTCGCCGATGCTGGCCCTGGATCGTTTCTTTGTCGATCTGGTGCAGGCCAATCCGCAGTTGCGTCCGCGTGTCGGTAACCCCGATGAGCTGGCCAGCAATCGCCTGGGCGGCGTTCTCAAGGCGCTCAAGCACCGGGTGACCGCGCCGGAGAGCGAGCTGGAAGCGCTGGATGGCGCCATCATCACTGCGCTCAATGAGGAAGCCGTGGTCTCCGCCTGCCTGGCCAACCAGGGTGGCTTGAATCTGGTGGCCAGCTATGAGGCCTTCTGCGTGAAGATGCTCGGCGCGGTGCGCCAGCGGATCATTTTTGCCCGGCAGCAAAAAGAGGCGGGACGCCCCGCAGGTTGGCTTGGCTGGCCGCTGGTGGCCACCTCGCACATCTGGGAGAACGGCAAGAATCAGCAATCGCACCAGGACACCACCTTCTGTGAGGCCTTGCTCGGTGAGATGAGCGATATGGTGCGGGTGCTGTTTCCAGCCGATCACAACTCTGTATTGGCGCTGCTGCCGGGCATCTACCAGACGCGTGGCCAGCTCGCCTGCATGGTGATTGCCAAGCGCGAGCGGCCTTGCGTATTCACTCGCGAACAGGCCGAGCAGCTGGCGCAGGACGGCGCCCTTGTGCTGGCCGAGCACCAAGGCGAGCAGCCTTTGCTGCTGATCGCTACCGGCAGTTATCAGTTGGCGGAAATGCAGCGCACGGCCGTTCGTCTGAGCGCGGCCGGATGCGCCTGGCGTCTGGTTTACTTGCAAGAGCCGGGGCGTTTTCGTGCGGCCCGCGATACCTGGGAACAGGCGGTGATTGTCGATGCCGAGCGGGTTGAGCGGTTATTCCCGGCTGCCAGCACAAGGCGTGTGCTGCTGACCCATATGCGTCCGGAAGTCGCCCGTGGGCATCTGTGGCCGCTGCTCGGTGAGGCTCGACACAGCAGGGTGCTGGGCTACTGTAATCGAGGTGGCACCCTGGATGAAGCCGGCATGCTGTTCGCCAATCAGGCGAGCTGGGCGCATGTGCTGGAGGCCGCTGCCGAGTTGCTGGAAAAGCCGATTGGCGATTTGCTCAGTGCCGAGGAGCAGGCTGCCGTGCAAGGGCGGGGAGAACCACGTTGTCTGCGTTAGCGCAGGCTAGTGGATGCGGGAAAAGGAGGGGCAGGTATGCCTAAGTTGACCTTGGATCTTGATGTGGATTTGTATCGCCTGTTGCAGCAGGCCGCGCACAACAACCAGATAAGCCTGGAAGAAGAGTGTTTGCAGCGGCTTGAAGGTGCGGCGCGGCGTTCGCGTTATATGCACGCCTTGCTGGCGGATCTGCGCGCCGATGATGAGCAGCGACGCGCGCAACAGGGTGGCGGCTGAGCCTTACAAGCCGCAATCTGCTTTGCTGAAGCGCTCGGTGGTCACCGGGCGATTGCTCTTGTATTCGCTGAACTCATAACGCAGCGCTGCACCGCGCGCCAACAACTGGCGATAACCGGCATTGCGGCACACGCTGTTGGCCAGTTGTGCGCGAACCACGTCCGGATTGCCACGCATTTGTGCCGCATGCTCGCTGCGCACACTGAGGTGGTTGACCAGTTCGCTGCCGTCAACGGTGTAGCCCTGATCAAGAATGTCTTCGTTGATCGCTCGTGGTGTGCCCACGCTGCTTTCGCGCGCGACTTTTTCCAGGGTCTTGCTCAGCTCAAAATCTTTCAGGGTGGCGGCATGGGCAAACAGGGGCAGGCTCAAGGCCAGGGTCAGGCTGGTCAAACGCAGCATGGGGTTCTCCAAAGTCGATTCGCACCTTCTGACCGGCAGTGCCTGGCAGAGGTTCAGTGCCGTTATCTTACTCGCCTGCCGACACTTACGCAGTTGCCACGGCAGGTGGTGCAAGACGCACGGTTGAATAAGCCGCAGCGGGCTTTGCTAGACTGCCGCGCTTGCTGACCCCTGGATGACTCATGCCGTTTCTTCTCTTCTGTCAGGTGTATGCCTGATGAGCCACGCCGTCGCGCGTTTGCGGGCTGCGCGGATTGCCCGCAGTGCCAAACCTTTTCTTGCCCGTGGTAGCCGCTCGGTACGTTGCGATGATTGCCGCCTGGTGATGAGCCACTGCCTGTGCGCCTGGCGCCCGCGTATTGCCGCAACTTCCGCGGTGTGTCTGCTGATGCACGATGTCGAGGCGCTCAAACCCAGCAATACAGGCTGGCTGATTGCCGACGTACTGGCCGATACCTCGGCGTTTGGCTGGTCACGGGTTGAGGTCGATGCCGGCTTGCCGGCGTTGCTGCGCGACCCGCAGTGGCAGCCTTACCTGGTGTTTCCGGGCGAGTATGTCGCCGCCGAACGGGTGGTCAGCGAAGTTCAACCAGCGCCCGGCAAGCGGCCGTTGTTTGTGCTGCTGGATGCGACCTGGAGCGAGGCGCGCAAGATGTTTCGCAAAAGCCCTTACCTCGACAGCCTGCCGGTGCTCAGCCTGCAGGCCGAGCAGCTGTCGCGCTACAAACTGCGCCGCTCCAAACGCGATGATCATTTCTGCACCGCTGAAGTCGCGGCCCTGTGCCTGGAACTGGCCGGCGACCAGCGGGCGGCGGATGGTTTGAATGCCTACCTGGATGTCTTCAGTCAGCACTACCTGGCAGCCAAGGCGCCGCGCGCGGTGCCGCTGGATGATCCGTTGCATGATCGCCTGCGCGAGTTTCTCTAGGCACTAGTGAGCTAATTTTTTCGGCCACAACTGCGCCAACAGCATGCCGGCAAACATCAGCGCACAGCCGAAGTAGCCGCGCAGCTCCAGCGACTCACCCAGCAGCCAGGCCCCGGCGATGGCGGCGAAAACCGCTTCCAGCGAGAGGATGATGGCAGCGTGGGAAGCGATAGCGTCTTTCTGCGCCACCACCTGCAGGGTAAAGCCGACGGCCACACCGAAGATGCCGCCGAAGAGAATCGCCGGCCCAGCGGCGATGATCGATTGCAGTTGGATTTCCTCGAAGATCACCGCCAGTAGCAGGCTGATTACTGCGCAGGTGATGAACTGCACCAGGGCCAAGCGCAGCGGGTCATGGCGGCCGGCAAAGAAACCCACCAGCAGCACATGTACGCCCCAGACGAATGCCCCGGCCAGTTGCAGCCAGTCACCGGAGGCCACGGTAAAACCCTCGCCAACGCTGAGCAGGAACATGCCGACCACAGCCAGGCAGGCACCCAGCCAGATACCCAGGCCGGTTTTATGGCCGATAAACAGCCCCAGCAGCGGCACGATGATCACGTACAGCCCGGTGATAAAGCCGGAGTTGGTCACGCTGGTAAACAGCAGGCCCACCTGCTGCAGATTGATCCCCAGGGCCAGCGCCAGGCCCATCAGCACACCGCCACGCAGCAGTTGGCGGTTCAGTGGCGCTACCGTTGCGCTGCTGCTGCGACCTTCCAGTAGACGCAGCACGGGTAGCAGAATCAGCGCCGCCAAGCCAAAGCGCAGGCCGCTGTAGAGGAAGGGGCCGATGGAGTCCATACCTAGGCGCTGGGCGACAAACGAGGAGCCCCAGATCATCGCGGTCAGCAGCATTAACAGGTCGGCGCGCAGGGCGTGGCTTCGCATTTCAGACTCTCGTCGGCAAAGCTGCGAACTGTGCCGCAAAGCGTCGTGCTTGACCACCCCGTCAGTGCTGGGCATGCTTGGTCGCTTTTCTGCGTTTTCAGGCTTGGTTGCGCCGCAACCCTGCGGCCTGTGCGCATTGTTCACCGTGCCCTGGACAGTACCCTGGCGGGTACCCACATAACAAAAACAGGATTCACCATGGCCGCTTTTGAAATCCTCATTGCCGACGATCACCCCCTGTTTCGCAGTGCCTTGCAACAAGCGTTAACCCTGGGGTTGGGGCCCGATGTAAGGCTGGTCGAAGCGGCCAGCATTGCCGAACTGGAAGCCTGCCTGGCGCAGAAGACTGACTGGGATCTGGTGCTGCTCGACCTGAATATGCCCGGCGCTTACGGCTTCTCCGGCCTGGTTTTGCTGCGTGGGCAATACCCGCATATTCCGGTGGTGATGATCTCCGCCCAGGAAGAGCCGTCCATCGTTGCGCGTTCGCGGGAGTTCGGTGCCAGTGGGTTTATCCCTAAATCCAGCCCGCTGGAAACCATTCAGCAGGCCGTGCGTCTGGTGCTTGATGGCGAGGTCTGGTGGCCGCAGCAAACTCAGGAAGCGATTGCCCTGTCGGCTGAGGCCAAGGCCGCCAGCGCCGGCCTGGCCAGCCTGACGCCACAGCAATTTCGCGTGTTGACCATGGTTTGCGATGGCTTGCTGAACAAGCAGATTGCCTATGAGCTGAGCGTCTCCGAGGCCACGGTAAAGGCCCATGTCACGGCGATTTTCCGCAAGCTTGGGGTACGCACTCGCACGCAGGCGGCGCTGCTGTTGCAGCAGCTGGAATCGATTCCGTCTAACTGAAGTGCTTTTCTCCCGGGCTTGGCGTAGCCTGCCGGGCTTTCTCGAGATGGTTGTGATGATGTCGCCATTCAAAGGCCAGACTGGCCTTAAACGTGTTCTCAATGCCACCGGTTATTCCCTGGCCGGCCTGCGCGCCGCTTTTACCGGGGAAGCCGCCTTTCGCCAGCTGCTGCTGATCAACCTGATCCTGGTGCCTTTGGCGTTCTATCTGGATGTCAGCCGCGTCGAGCGCGCCTTGATGGTTGCGGTGTGTCTGCTGGCGCTGATCGTCGAGCTGCTCAACTCGGCGGTGGAGGCGGCCATTGACCGCATCTCGCTGGAGCTGCACCCGCTGTCGAAGAATGCCAAGGACATGGGCAGCGCCGCCCAGTTCACCGCTCTCAGCCTGATTGCCCTGGTGTGGGCGATTATCGTGCTTGGCTAACTCCGCCGTCCTCAGGCGATAGTCGGTAGCACGATCTGATCGCTGCGCGTCACGCCGGCGGTCAGAGCACGGCACAGTTCAATAAATTCACGCATGGCGGCGGTCTGGTACTTCTGCTTGTGCCAGATAAAATAGAACTGCCGGCGTAGATCCAGCTCAGTGGTTTCCACTGCCACCAGACTGCCGCGGCGAAAAGCATCGCGCAGTGCCAGGCGGGAAATGCAGCCAATCCCTAGGCCTGATTCCACCGCACGTTTGATCGCCTCGGTGTGCTCCAACTCCAGGCGGATATTCAAGCTGCTGGGGTGGTGACGCATGGCCTGATCGAAGGTCAGGCGCGTGCCGGAACCTTGCTCACGCAGAATCCACGCCTCGCGCGTCAGCTCGTCCAGGCTCGCCTCACCGCGCTGCGCCAATGCATGTTGCGGCGCGCAGAACACCACCAGCTCATCTTCAACCCAGGGCTGCACCTCGATATCCGGGTGCTGGCAGTCACCTTCGATCATGCCCATGTCCAGTTCGTAGTGGGCGATTTGCTGTACCACGTAGGCGGTGTTGTGCACCTGCAGCTTGACCCGGCACTCCGGGTGGCGCTGCATAAAACTGCCGATCAACAGGGTGGCCAGGTAGTTGCCGACGGTGAGCGTGGCGCCAACATTCAGCGAGCCGTAGCCACTCTTGCCGCCCAGCAGGCGTTCGATTTCCTTGGCCTGGTCGAGCAACGCCACCGCCTGTGGCAACAGTTGCAGGCCTAGAGCGTTGAGGCTGAGGCGTTTACCGGCGCGGTCGAACAGCTGGCAGTCGGACTGGCGCTCCAGTTCGCTGAGCGAGGTGCTGGTGGCCGATTGCGACAGGGCCAGGGAGTCGGCCGCGCGCGACACGCTTTCATGCTGGGCCACGGCGACGAAGACTTGCAGTTGTCTGAGGGTAAATCGCATATCTATATAACAGATAACCTATATCTTGATAATCAAGTTAACAGATATTCTGCCGCTCATTACAATGCCATGCAATTGCGCGCAGGCGCGCAGGCGACATTACCTTTGCGGAGCTCCGAACATGAGCAATCTTAACGCCGAGCGCATTCTTAGCGTTCACCATTGGAACGACACGCTGTTCAGCTTCAAGTGCACCCGTGATCCGGGTCTGCGTTTCGAGAATGGTCAGTTCGTGATGATCGGCTTGCAGCAGGAAACCGGCCGTCCGTTGATGCGCGCCTATTCGATTGCCAGCCCGAACTGGGAAGAGCATCTGGAGTTCTTCAGCATCAAGGTGCCGGATGGCCCGCTGACCTCGCAGTTGCAGCACCTCAAGGAAGGCGATGAGATCATCATCAGCAAGAAACCCACCGGCACCCTGGTGCTGGATGATCTCAAACCCGGCAAGCACCTGTACCTGCTCAGCACCGGCACTGGCCTGGCGCCATTTATGAGCGTGATTCAGGACCCGGAAACCTATGAGCGCTTCGAGAAGGTGATTTTGGTTCACGGTGTGCGCTATGTGAACGAAGTGGCCTACCGCGAATTCATCACCGAGCACCTGCCTAAGAATGAATTCTTCGGCGATGCGCTGAAGGACAAGCTGATCTATTACCCGACAGTGACCCGTGAGCCGTTTGAGAATCAGGGCCGCCTGACTGATCTGATGCGCAGCGGCAAGCTGTTCCAGGATATCGGCCTGCCGCCGATCAATCCGCAGGACGACCGCGCGATGATCTGCGGTAGCCCAAGCATGCTTGATGAAACCAGCGAAGTGCTCAACGAGTTTGGCTTGCAGGTCTCGCCGCGCATGCGCGAGCCAGGTGACTACCTGATTGAGCGCGCCTTCGTCGAGAAGTAAGCCTGCCTTCATCAGAAGCCCGCCAATCGGCGGGCTTTTTTTTGTGCGCGTCTATTCCAGCGCAAGGGCGCTGTGTGCGCGGTTACCGCCTTTCTGCTTGGCCTGGTACATGGCGTTGTCGGCGTGCTGCAGCAGTTGCTGTTCATCCTGGGCGTGTTGCGGGTACAGAGCGATGCCGATGCTCGGCAGGATGGTCTGGCTCTGCC
Organism: Pseudomonas sp. SG20056; assembly: GCF_031764535.1. Taxonomy (NCBI): domain Bacteria; kingdom Pseudomonadati; phylum Pseudomonadota; class Gammaproteobacteria; order Pseudomonadales; family Pseudomonadaceae; genus Pseudomonas; species Pseudomonas sp. SG20056. Next base: position 3,022,661 of record NZ_CP134499.1, on the reverse strand, counting down.
CGCACAGCTCGAAGGGCTGATTGAGACTCTGGCGGATTTTCTCTGCCACCACGCTGGCGTGATCGGCTGAATGAAAGTCTTCCAGCAGTACGACGAATTCATCACCGGCAAAGCGCGCCACCGTATCGGCCTCGCGCAGGCACAGCTGGATACGCTGGGCGACGCCCTGCAGCAGCTGGTCGCCAGCGGCATGGCCGAGGCTGTCGTTGACCTGCTTGAACTTGTCCAGATCGAGAAACAGCAGCGCCACTTGCGACTGCTCGCGGCGTGCGCGGGCCAGGGCCGTGTGCAAACGGTCGCGCAGCAGTTCGCGGTTGGGCAGTTGGGTGAGCTGATCGTACTGCGCCATAAACTGCAGATGACTGAGCATTTGCTGGCGCTCGATGGCCGTGGCCACCTGGGTCGAGACGAATTGCAGCAGCTCCTGATCTCGCTCGCTGTAGCGCGTGGAGGCACTGCTTTGCACCAGCAGTGCGCCGATAATTCCGCGGTGCGAGCGCAGCGGAACGCCGAGCCAGCTGTGTGAAACATCGGGCAGTGTCTGGCAGGCGTCGGGCAACAGCAGGGTGTTGCCGCTGCGAATCACCTGGGCACTCAGCGTGGTGGCATTCAGAGGTGTATCGGCAGCTGTTGCCGGTGGTTGTTCGGCGGGGTAGGGGAAGCTCAGCTCGTCATTCTGCTCATCGTACAGCGCCACGGAAAAGCTGATGGTCGGCAGCAGCTCGCCGATGATCTGGTGTACCTGCTGAAACAACCCGAGCAGGTCCTTGGCCGAGTGGGCCGCTTCGGAAATGCCATATAACGCGGTCTGCAGGGCTTCGCTGCGTTTGCGTTCGGTGATGTCGTGGGCGACGGCGATGCGTACCTGATCGTCTTCCGACCAGCGCGCAGACCAGAGGATGTGCACGGTGCTGCCATCCTTGCGCAGGTAACGGTTCTCGAAGTTCGGTTTATGCGCGCCGGCCATTATTTCCTTGGCGGCCTGCAGGGTTTTGGCGCGGTCTTCGGGATGCACCATATCGATCATCACCTGGCCGATCATCTCATCTGCGCTGTAGCCGAAAATGCGCTGGCAGGCGGCGCTGACGAAAACGAAACGTCCGCGTCTGTCGACCACGCAGATGGCGTCGAGCAGCAGATCGACAAGGTTTTCGGTCGGCATGTAGGTGCTGGCTTTCATGCGCTCACATTATGTCGATACGTGATGACGGTTTATCGGGATGGTTACTGGCGATTTGGCAGTATGGCCCTTGTATTCACCATAGCCGCAAGGCGGCGAACAGTGAACGACTGTTTGCCGCCGCAGGTTCTGCCAGACGCGGCTGATGTAGCTTTAGCGCCTTACGTCTACCCAGTGTAGAACGCTGCGTCGGCGGCGTATTGCCAGCTATTGCGCGTGGCTGAAGCGCTGCCCGGAGACGGCCGGATGGTAGATCGGCTGCACCTTGTTGCCGGCGGGGTCGAGCAGGTGGAAGCTATGGGCGCCGTCGCCATGGGCGAAAGGGCGGTCGAGCAGGGTCACGCCTTGCTCCTTGAAGTAGGCATACCAGGCGTGCAGCTCGTCGATGCTGTCGACGATAAAGCCATAGTGATCCACCGCCTGCTCGCCGCTGCTGGGCACACTGGCGCGGCCTAGGGAGAGGTTGTCGTTGCCGCAGGTCAGGTAGACCAGGTCTTCATTGGCGCGGTGCAGTACCTGCATGCCGAGAATATCCACGTAGAAGCGTTCGCAGGCTTCCAGGTTGGGGACCAGCAGTGCGATGTGGCGCAGGCCATTGAGGCGACCGGGACGTTCGAGCATGGTAAGCATCCTATTTTGTATACATTTAATTGGTAAATATAAGACAAAATTGCTGCTCAGCCTATGCGTGCTAACCAGGATCAGTCGGCCGGTACGACCTCCAGTACGCAGATGCTACCGGGCTGTGGGTAGTGCCAGTGCACCTCGACATCCCAGAAGCGCACGCCATAACGGCGCTCGGGGCTGGGCTGCTGGTAGGCCGGGCGCGGATCCTGGGCCAGGCACTGCTCGATCAACTCGACCAGTGGTTCATTCAGGCGCTGCCCATGTTCGTTTGCCTGGATCAGTGCACTGTCCTGCCAGCTGACTTCGATCAGCGCCGGCGCGCTGTCGGCGATGCGGTTGTAGGCTCCGGCGACGCTGTCGGCATAGGGTACGTAGGGTTTGATATCCAGCACCGGGGTGCCGTCGAGCAGGTCGATACCGGACAGCCGCAGTTTGCCGGCTTCGACCTTGTCCAGTTTGACCACCGACTGGCCGATGCCATTGGGCCGGTGCGTAGCGCGGGTGCTGAACACACCGACCGATTGATTGCCGCCCAGGCGCGGCGGGCGCACCTTGAGCCGCGGCTTGTCTTCCAGCGCCTGGTGAAACAGAAACAGCAGCCAGACATGGCTGACCTGCTCCAGCCCCTGCACGGCATCGCCGTTATCGAACGGGGCGACTAGCTCCAGCACGCCACGGGCCGCCGGGGCCAGTTGCGGCTGACGGGGAATGGCAAACTTCTCCTTGAAGCAGGAGCGGACAAAACCGATGGGCGAGACGGAGTAGGACATGGCGGCGTGATCGAGTGAAAACGCCGCCATAGTACCTGACTAGAGGTGAAAACCGCCGTCGATGGGGATGATCGCGCCGGTCATATAAGCTCCGGCGGTGCTCGCCAGGCTGATCGCCAGGGCGGCCATTTCCTCTTCGCGGCCCCAGCGCTGCATCGGGATCAGTGCGCAGTCCTCGGCCATGGCCGCCTCGTCCTGGGCAATAAACTGGGTCATCTTGCTCGGGAAACGCCCAGGGGCGATCACGTTGACGTTGATATGTTGGCCGACCAGTTCGCGGGCGAGCATGCGCGACAGCTGATGCAGCGCGGCCTTGCTTGGGCCGTAGGCATAGGCGTCTTCACCATGCGAGGTGATGCCGGCGACCGAGCCGATATTGATCACCCGCGCCGGATTCGCCGCGCTGCCGGCCTTGCGCAGCAGCGGCAGCAATTGTTGGATGCAACTAAACACCGAGGTCACGTTGAGTTGCATGACCTTTTCCCAGCCCTTGGCCGGATAGCTTTCCAGCGGTGCACCCCAGGTGGTGCCGGCGTTATTGACCAGGATGTCCAGGTGGTCGATCTGCCCAGCCAGTTGCTCGGCCAGTACCTGCACACCTTCTTCGCTGGCCAGGTTGGCGGCTATGCCGTGGCAGCTGCCAAAAACCGATAGCTCGGCAGCAGTTTGCGCGCAGGCTTCGCCGTCGCGGGCGCAGACGTAGACCGTGGCGCCAGCTTCGACAAAGGCTTTGGCGATCATCTTGCCGATACCACGGGTGCCGCCGGTAACCAGGGCGGTGCGGCCTTGCAGGCTGAAGTAGGGGTACATGGCGAATCCTTTTAGCGGATGAGTGCCACTACCCTAATCATCTGACGGCGCCATGGCAGTCATCATTGCCCGTGGAAATACGCTACCATGCGGGCAGGCATGGCAGCGCGACGGTGGGATTTAGCTGCGAACGCGCAGGGTTAGACCCTTGAGGAAATTGCGCAGGAACTGATCGCCGCAGGTGCGGTAATTGCTGTGGCCGAACTTGCGAAACAACGCGCTCATCTCCGGTTTGGACACCGGGCAATCGACGCTCTGCATGATGGCGTGCATATCGTCTTCCTTCAGCTCGAAGGCCACACGCAGTTTCTTCAGCACCATGTTGTTGGTAATTGGCAGCTCAAACGGCTGGGCCGGGCGGCTGTCATCCTTGCCGCGCTTGAAGTACACCAGGCCGTCGAGAAAGTGCGCCATCAGCTCGTCGTCGCAAGGGGTAAAACCTTCTTCGTCATCCTTCTTGAGCATGGCCGCGAGGTCGTCGAGGGCGACCTGCTTGCCGCTGAGCTGGATGATTTCAACCATCTGCGCGTCGCTGATGTCGAGGGTGTAGCGCAGGCTGCGCAGTACGTCGTTATTAAGCATGGGGTGGTCCTGAAATGGGCTGATGCGCAAGACGCATCAGCTAAAAAATTAGAAGCGTTCTTTGCCTGCCAGATAGCGCCACTGGCCTGCAGGGACTTTGGCCATGGGCACGCCGCCGATGCGGATACGCTTCATGCCCAGCACCTTGAGGTCGACGCTGTTGCACATAAACACGATCTGTCCGGGCAGCGGGTTCTTCAGGGCGAAGCGCAGGCGGGTTTCGTTCTGCCAGCTGACCTTGCAGGGCGGCAATGCCACGCCGTTGAAGGTCAGGCCGTGAGCCAGGCGCTTGAGTTGGCTGGCGCTCAAGGTGCCGACGACTTCGACCACATACTCCTGTTCCAGTTTGCTCAGGTCTTCCTTGAGCTTGCGCTCGATGCGCCAGTCCTGGGTCAGTACATGCAGGCCGTCGGCGCCGGCTTGCAGCGGTGCACAGCTGACTAGGCGGGCGAAATGGCCTTTTAGCGGACGTATCCCCGAACTGTCTTCCGGCCAGTGGCTGGCTGAGCTGATGCCTTCCACTGCGCGTTCCGGGTTATGCCCATTGGGTACATTCAGGAGCAAAGTGACCGGCTCGATCGGCGCCAGGACGGCATTGGGCAGCAGTTCCACGCGCTGTTCGGCGACTTTGAACTGGGGCTCTTCTATGACCACACCATCCACCGTGACCCAGCCGCCTTCGATATACAGTTCGGCCTCGCGGCGCGAACAGCCAATCACTTCGATCAGGCGTTTGGACAGGCGAATGGGGTCGGTCATAAAAGCGGTCATCGGCAAAAAAAGGGCCGCCATTGTAACCGGACAGGCCCCCGGTGCACGGAACATCGGGCGAACGGCGGCGATAAAAGCGGTTGTCAGCATTGAGGCAGAGACAGGCGGGCAGGGTGGGCTTTGTCTTCGGCAATAAAAAACCGCTCCGAAGAGCGGTTTTCTTTCCTTGGATGCTTACCCGCCCAGGTAGGCGTCGCGCACCTTCGGATCGTTCAGCAGGTCATGTCCGCTGCCTTGCATAACGATCCGGCCGTTCTCCAGTACATAGCCGCGGTCGGCCAGCTTGAGCGCCTGGTTGGCGTTCTGCTCGACCAGGAACACCGTCACACCGTCCTTGCGCAGCTGTTCGATGATGTCGAAGATCTGCTGGATGATGATCGGCGCCAGGCCCAGCGACGGCTCATCGAGCAGCAGCAGCTTGGGCTTGCTCATCAGTGCGCGGCCGATGGCGAGCATCTGCTGCTCACCGCCGGACATGGTGCCGGCGCGCTGGGCAAAGCGTTCCTTCAGGCGCGGGAACAGGTGCAGGACCTTGTCCAGTTGCTCCTGATTGTCGGCCTTGCTGCCGAAGAAGCCGCCCATCACCAGGTTTTCTTCCACGGTCAGGCGGGAGAACACCCGACGACCTTCCGGCACCACGGCAATGCTCTTGCGCATGATGCTCGGGGTGTCCTGGCCGATCAGCTCTTCACCCTGGTAGCGGATGCTGCCGCTGCTCGCCTGGGGCGAGCCGCAGAGGGTCATCAGCAGGGTCGACTTGCCGGCACCGTTGGCGCCGATCAGGGTGACGATCTCACCCTGACGGACTTCGACGTTGACGTCATGCAGCGCCTGGATCTTGCCGTAGAAGGTGGAAACGTTCTCGAAATACAGCATCACGCTTCCCCCAGGTAGGCTTTGATCACGTCCGGGTTGGCGCGGATCTGTTCCGGCGTACCGTCCGCCAGGGGCGTGCCCTGGTTGATCACGTAGATGTGGTCGGAAATGCTCATGACCAGCTTCATGTCGTGCTCGATCAGCAGCACGGTGACGTTGTGCTGGTCGCTGAGTACGCGGATCAACGCCTTGAGGTCGTCGGTCTCGCGCGGGTTGAGGCCTGCGGCTGGCTCGTCGAGCATCAGGATGCTCGGGCGGGTCATCATGCAGCGGGCGATTTCCAGGCGACGTTGCTGACCGTAGGCCAGGGTGCCGGCCGTGCGGTTGGCAAACTCAGTCAGGTTGACCTGCTCCAGCCAGTGCGCGGCGAACTCCATGGCTTCGCGTTCGCTCTTGCGAAACGCCGGGGTCTTCAGCAGGCCCGCCAGGTAGTTGGTGTTGAGGTGGCGGTGCTGAGCGACCAGCAGGTTTTCCACCGCCGTCATGTCCTTGAACAGACGCACGTTCTGGAACGTGCGCACCACGCCTTTGCGCGCAATCTTGTGGCCAGACAGGCCTTCGATCTGCTCGCCATTGAGGCGGATGCTGCCGCTGGTAGGCTGATAGAAGCCGGTCAGGCAGTTGAATACGGTGGTCTTGCCGGCGCCGTTCGGGCCGATCATCGACACAACCTGTTTTTCCTTGACCTGCAGGTTCACCCCGTTGACGGCCAGCAGGCCGCCGAAGCGCATGGACAGGCCGCTTACTTCCAGGATCGGGCGGCTCATTGCTTCAGCTCCAGGTGCGGACGTTGCATGGGCAGCAGGCCCTGCGGACGCCAGATCATCATCAATACCATCAGCGCGCCGAACATCAGCATGCGGTATTCGTTGAATTCACGTGCCAGCTCCGGCAGCAGGATCATCACGATGGCCGCCAGAATGATGCCCAGCTGCGAGCCCATACCGCCCAGTACGACGATAGCGAGAATGATCGCCGATTCGATAAAGGTGAACGACTGTGGGCTAACCAAGCCCTGACGCGCGGCGAAGAAGCTACCGGCGAAACCTGCGAAGCACGCACCAATGGTGAAGGCCGAGAGCTTGATCGCGGTGGGGTTCATGCCCAGGGCGCGGCAGGCAATTTCGTCTTCGCGCAGGGCTTCCCACGCGCGGCCGATTGGCATGCGCAGCAAGCGGTTGATCACGAACAGGGTCAACAACACCAGCAGCAGGGCGATCAGGTAGAGGAAGATCACCTTGTTGATCGAGTTGTAAGCTACCCCGAAGTACTCGTGGAAGGTCTGCATGCCTTCGGCGGCCTTACGGTCGAACGACAGGCCAAACAGCGTTGGCTTGGGGATCGAGCCGATGCCGTTGGGGCCACCGGTCAGCCAGGTCATGTTGTTCAGCAGGATGCGGATGATCTCGCCAAAACCCAGGGTGACGATAGCCAGGTAGTCGCCGCGCAAACGCAGCACCGGGAAGCCCAGGATAAAGCCGAAGAACGCCGCCATCAGGCCGGCAATCGGCAGGCAGATCCAGAAGCTCAGGCCGAAGTAGAACGACAGCAGCGCATAGCTGTAGGCACCTACGGCGTAGAAAGCCACGTAGCCGAGGTCGAGCAGGCCGGCCAGACCGACCACGATGTTCAGGCCAAGGCCGAGCATCACGTATATCAGGATCAGCGTGGCGATATCCACCGCCCCGCGCGAGCCGAAGAACGGCCAGGCCAGGGCGACGACGATCAGGCCAAGTACAATCCAGCGCTGGGTCGAGGGCAGGGTGAGAAACTCACTGGCTTTGCCCGGCATGCTTGGCAGCTTGGGCGCGTGGCTCCAGGCGGCGCTCAGGTGGTTGCGGAACAGTTGCCAGAAGAACATGGCAATCGAGCAGCCGAAGATGGTCCACAGCACGGCTGGGCTGGCACCTTGCACTTCGAGCTTGATGCCGACTGTGGAGAGCTTCAGACCGATAACCGGATAGGCCACGGCCAGCACCAGCAGGGCGCTGAAGATCGCGGTTCTGAGGTTTTGGGTAATGGAGGTCTTCATACTTTTTCAACCTCCGGACGGCCGAGAATACCGGTTGGGCGGAACAGCAACACCAGTACCAGCAGGCTGAACGCCACCACGTCTTTGTACTGGTCACCGAAGATATCGGCGCCAAAGGCTTCGGCTACGCCCAGCAGCAGGCCACCGAGTACCGCGCCAGGAATACTGCCGATACCGCCGAGTACTGCTGCGGTGAAGGCCTTGATCCCGGCGAGGAAGCCCAGGTGCGGGTTGATCACGCCGTATTGCATGCCCAGCAGCACGGCGGCGACGGCAGCCAGCGCAGCACCGATGACGAAGGTCAGGGCGATGATGTTGTTGGTGTTGATGCCCAGCAGGTTGGCCATCTTCAGGTCTTCAGCGCAGGCGCGGCAGGCGCGTCCCAGGCGTGAACGAGAGATAAACAGCGTCAGGCCGACCATGACAAAGAAGGTGACGACGAAAATCAGCACCTGCATATAGGAAATCACCACGCCATTCATGGCGCTTTCGCCGAACACGAAGTTGCCTGGTAGCAGGTTGGGGATCGATTTGTCCTTGGAGTCCTGCGCCAGGAGCACCTGGTTCTGCAGGAAGATCGACATACCGATAGCGGAAATCAGCGGGATCAGACGGTTACCGCCGCGCAGAGGGCGGTAGGCGACCCGTTCGATGCTGTAGCCATAGGCGCTGGCGACAATGATGCTGGCGGCAAAGGCCGCAATCATCACGATGGGTAAACTGTCCAGGCCATACATGGCCAGGCCGGCGACCACAATGAAGGCTACGTACGAGCCAATCATGTAAACCTCGCCATGGGCGAAGTTGATCATGCCGATAATGCCGTAAACCATGGTGTAGCCGATGGCGATCAAGGCATAGGTGCTGCCAACGGTCAGACCGTTAACCAGCTGTTGCAGGTAGTGATAAAGATCAGGCATTGCCTAACTCCTGGGTTGTCACGCAAGGCAGCGCTTTTGGCGCAGCATGCAACCGGAATTCTTCTAATAAACAAAACCCACTGCCGAAGCAGTGGGTTTTGGGTTCAGGCTAAGAGCTTACTTGGCTTCGGACTTGGTGCCGTCCTGGTGCCATTCGTAGACGACGAAGCTGAAGTCTTTCAGGTCGCCCTTCTCGTCGAAGGCCAGGGTACCAGTTGGGGTGTCGAAGCTGTTGGCGCGCAGGGCTGCGGCCACTTTAGCGGTGTCGGTGTCGCCAGCCTTGGTGATGCCTTCGGCGATCACTTGTACCGCAGCGTAAGCCGGGAACACGAACGGACCGCTGGAGTCTTCGTTTTTAGCTTTGAACGCATCAACCAGCGCCTTGTTGCGTGGGTCCTGGTCGAACGACTTCGGCAGGGTAACCAGCAGGCCTTCGGAAGCTGGGCCAGCGATGGCCGAGATTTCCTTGTTGCCAACGCCTTCTGGGCCCATGAACTTGGCGCTCAGACCTTTCTCAGCCGACTGACGCAGCAGCAGGCCCAGCTCTGGGTGGTAGCCACCGTAGTAGATGAAGTCCACACCGGCTTGCTTGAGCTTGGCGATCATTGCGGAGAAGTCTTTGTCGCCGGCGTTGATGCCTTCGAACATAACGACTTTGGTGCCTTTGCTTTCCAGGGTCTGCTTGACCGCGGTAGCAATGCCTTCACCGTACTGCTGCTTGTCGTGGATCACGGCAACGGCTTTCGGCTTGACGTGGTCAGCGATGAAGTTGCCAGCGGTTGGGCCTTGCAGGCTGTCCAGACCGATGGTGCGGAACACCAGCTCGTAACCGCGAGCGGTGATATCCGGGCTGGTGGAAGCCGCGGTGACCATCAGGATGCCTTCGTCTTCGTAGATGTCAGACGCTGGCTGAGTGGAGCTGGAGCACAGGTGGCCAACGACGAATTTAACTTCGTCGTTGACGATTTTGTTAGCAACGGCAACGGCTTGCTTCGGATCGCAAGCATCGTCATACACCACGCCTTCGAGCATTGCGCCGTTCACCCCGCCGGCCTTGTTGATCTGCTCGATGGCCATTTTGGCACCGATGAACTGCATTTCACCGTATTGCGCGACGGCGCCGGTGACTGGGCCTGCCAGGCCAATCTTGATGGTGTCAGCCGCTACCGAGTAGCTGGCAACGCCAGCCATGGCCATGGCGGCAAACAGTTTGGAAATCTGCTTAGTAGCCTTGTTCATAGTGCTCCACTCTTATTGGTTTTGATTGTTGTAGTTCTGGCGGCCAAAGCTGCAGAACCGGGTTGTTCCCCCGGTCATCCCCCCGGCAACTGTACCGGTGCAGTGTAGAGCGCGGCTTTGCGGCTTGAAAAGCGGCTTGCTGGGGGCAAAACCCTGGGGTGTCGCTTTAACGCAATAAACGTATAGAAAAACGGCGTGTCTTGATCGCCGCTGGCAACGTCGCGAACAGCGTTGCGAATTTGCCAGCGGGCTGGTCGACGCTATCATGGCGGCCGATTAAAAAAGCGGTCACCAATGACAGGGCAATCCATGACAGAACAACCTAGCACCCTCTATGCCAAGCTGCTTGGTGAAACTGCAGCTATTACCTGGCAGGAGCTGCAACCTTTCTTCGCCCGTGGCGCCTTGCTGCTGGTCGACGGCACTCAGGATCTGATCGAAGTGGCGCAGGCTGTGGCGCAGAACGATCAGGAAAAAGTCGCCGCCTGGCTGGCTGCCGGGATCTTGAGTAAGGCTGACGACAGCCGTGCCGAAGACCTGCTAACCCGCGATCCAGAGCTGTGGGCGGTGGTAGTGGCGCCCTGGGTGCTGGCGCAGGAACGCACTCCGCGCGCGCCGCTGCACTGATCTGGCGCGCGTATCACGCTTTATCCAGAGCAACTATGCTGGCAGCACCATGGACTGATTGCAGGAGCTGCCAGCATGTTTGAACCCGGACATCTGCATCGCGCCAATACCTTGGCTACGGCCGAGGCGCCGCTGTTTAGTGTCGACTTGCATTACGAAGTACGCCAGGACCCGACCGAAGGGCCGATGTTGCATATGCGCATGCACGGTCAGGTGGAGGGTAAAGCGTTTGAGGAAATCTTCGAACTGCACCGCGATACCGCGTTCAACTTCGCCAGCGTGGCCACGCGCCTGGCGCACAAACATGGCTTGCCGACCAACAGCAGCCTGATCATGCGTAGCCACGCCGAGTACGACCTGATGTTCGAAGACATTCGCGCCAAGCTCGGTGCGCACAGTGGCGAGCCGGTCAATCTCGATCATCTGGAAAAAGACGGCCTGTAGGTCGTTGCTCGGGCGTTGACTGACGGGACAGGTTTCGTTACCGCTGGGTTAAGATGGCGACCATCAATGAGTCGGAGTCTGCCTATGTCCACCTCCCTTCCTGCTTTGGCATTTGCTGGTATTGGCCTGATGGGCCTGCCCATGACCCAGCGGCTGCTGGCCGCTGGTTATCCGCTGAGTGTGTGGAATCGTTCCCCTGATAAATGTGCGCCACTGCAAGCGTTGGGTGCGCAGGTGATAGCCAGCCCGGCACAGCTCTGTGCTCGGGCCGATATCGTCATGCTTTGCCTGGCCAATACCGAGGTGGTGCGCGAAGTGGTGTTTGGTCCAGGCGGCATTGTGGAAATGGCCAAGCCTGGGCAGGTACTGGTGGATTTCTCCAGCCTGGAACCGGCCGCCACCCGCGAGATGGCTGCAGAGCTGCACGCCCGCTGTGGTATGCACTGGGTCGATGCCCCGGTGTCCGGCGGCACGCCCGGCGCAGCCAACGGTACGCTGGCGATCATGGCCGGTGGCCGGGTTGAGGATATCGAGCGGGTGCGGCCGGTGCTTGCCCATCTGGGGCAACGCCTGACGCGTATGGGCGACGTTGGCGCAGGCCAGGTGACCAAGGTGTGCAACCAGATGATCGTCGCCTGTAACGCCTTGGTAATTGCTGAGGTGGTGGCGTTGGCCGAGCAGGCTGGGGTCGATGCCAGCCTGATTGCCCCCGCGCTGGCCGGTGGCTTTGCCGATTCCAAGCCACTGCAAATTCTCGCGCCGCAGATGGCCGAGAGTCAGTTTGAGCCGGTCAATTGGCACGTGCGCACCTTGCTCAAGGACCTTGATACGGCGGTGAAGCTGTCGCAGCAGATCGGCTCGGCTACGCCGCTCAGTGGCCTGGCTGCACAGCTGATGCGTCAGCACGGCAGTCAGGGCAATCTGGAGTGTGATCCGGCTACCCTGGTGCAGCTGTACCGCGCGCCAGAGTCTCAAGGGCCAAAATCATGAAGATTGCGGCCAACCTGTCGCTGCTGTTTACCGAGTTGCCGCTGATCGACCGTGTGGTGGCTGCCGCTGCTGCGGGCTTTGATGGCGTGGAAATCCAGTTTCCCTACGAGTTGCCGGCGCTTCTCTTGAAAGAGGCGCTGGAGGCAGCGGGCATGCCGCTGCGCCTGATCAACCTGCCGGCTGGTGATTTGATGAGTGGCGGTGCCGGCCTGGCGGCCGTACCTGTACATCAGACCGAGTTTGAGGCTGCGTTGCAGGATGCGCTGAGTTATGCCGCTATGGTGCGGCCAGCGCTGGTCAATGTGCTGCCGGGGCGTTTGGCCGAGGGCGTAGAGCCTGAACAAGCAATGGCCTGTTTGATCGACAACCTACGCAAGACCGCCGAGGCCTTTCAGCGATTGGGCATTGGCGTGGTGGTGGAAGCAATCAACCCGCTGGATATGCCAGGCTTTCTGATCAACACCCCAGCGCAGCTGGATGCGTTGCTCAAGGCGGTGGCCCACCCCAACCTGGCAGCGCAGTACGACCTTTACCATATGGCGCGGCAGGGCCTGGATGTGCCGGCGGGTATGGCGTTGTTGGCCGGGCGTATCGGCCATGTGCAGTTTGCCGATTACCCAGGGCGTGGTGCGCCGGGAACAGGCGAGTTGCACTTTGCGCCGCTGCTCAAGGCGCTGCGTGACAGTGGTTATCAGGGGTGGCTGGCGGCCGAGTATCGGCCGGGAGAGGCGGGCACCCAGGCCAGCCTGGGCTGGCTGAGTGAATGGCAAGAGGCCTGAGGCACCATCTGCAACCCGATTGACCTCGGGTTGCAGGTGGTAGTGGCTTACTCGGGCTTGTCTTCAGCGTACTTGTTGAGCGAGATAACCCGAGTCTTGCCGATGCGGTGACGGTAGATCTCGCGCAGGTACTTGATCGCCTTTTTCACGCTTTCACGGGATAGACGGATATCGTTGATCGAGACGAATTTGTCCTGATCGTGGATCAGCTCGCGGTACTTCTTCTCATACATCGGCTTGATCGCGTACCAGTTGGTGTCGAGGATCTTCGCTGGGTTTTCGTATTCGTTGAGCATGGCGTCGACCCGCACTTCATCGAACTCATCACTCATGATGAAGTCGAGAATGGCGTTGTCCAGGCTTTCGTCGAAGCGGTGCGGGTCGCGGGCGAAGCAGCGCTTGATAAAGGCCACGATCAGCGTCAGGAAGTCATCCGACAGGCACGGGCTCTTGGCAATCAAAGTGGTCAGCGAGAGGTTGGCCGAGGCGCCGATCACCAGCGCATAGCGCTTCAGCGTGGTGTTGGGAAACAGGCTGTTGAGGTGGGTCTTGAGCCGGTTCAGGTCCATATAGGACAGTTTGTAGTCTTTCGGCAGCGAGACAATCGAGACCACCGAGGAGCAGTTCTTGAAGAAGTGCAGGTCGCTGAGTTTGGCAGCGTTGTAATCGGACTTCTTGTACTCATCCAGCGCTTCGCGGTAACGCTTGGACTCGATCGGCAGCAGGCTGATGCCTTCGATGGCCTGGGTCACCTTGTTGAAGTGCGGCAGGTCGATGGAGCGGAAGAACAGGTCGTCAATGTTCAGCCGCGACGGCTCCTTGTCCAGCACGCGGAACTTCTCCAGCGTCGCAGCGCTTTGCTCAGGCACCACCGATTCGGCGTAGGCCACGGCCACCGGGCCGGCCAGGCTCATAAACAGGTCGTTGGCGTCCAGGCGAATGGTTTCGCCGATGTCGATGCCCGCGCGGCGGAAATAGTTCTGGTCGTAGTCGGTGGTCACCGCCTGGGCGGTGAGGATGTTGAAGATCTGCTGCGAGATGTACTGGTTGGCGTGACGCTCCATGGCGTTGACGTCGATGTTCTGGATATTGCCGTCATCGCTTTCTTCGGCATAACGCATGATGTCGTTGGAGATCAGCATCATGGCGTTCCATGGGCGGATGCGCCGCATCACGCTTTCTTCGCTGTTTTCTTCATTGTCGAAGTTGTAGGAGAAGTCCCATTCTTCTGCGAGGTACTTGCACAGCAGGCGGCCGGCGTTGATATGCAGGGCTTCAGACATCTCGCTGCGCTGGTCGGAGATGTTCGGCAGGATGCAGATGCCGCTGGTGAAAATCGGCTCGAAGACGAAGCTGTGGTCGCGGTTCTCCGGGCTTTCGTCGAAGTTCTTGGTATCGAAGGTCTTGCTCATGTAGGCGAACTGCTGGGCCAGGCCAAACTCCGACGCCATGCCCGAGCCGGTGCCGCCGCCGGCGCTGAAAATATAGAAGTACAGGCGCGACTGGTTGGCCTTGATGCCGCACGAATCGATCAGGTAACTGTGAATGAATTTCCAGTCTTCGTTGGTAAAACGCTGGGTGTCCTTGTTAAGGATGATCTTGGCCAGGTATTGACCGAGGATCGGCGCGTTACCGGCACCGCCCGCATGCACCTCGGAGAGGTCCATGATCTTCATCTTGCTGTAGTCGCTGAGAAAACCGCTGGTTTCGCCTTTGCGTGAGAAGCGGATGCGCCCCTCGATGTCCTTGTCCAGGTCGCCGAGCATGACCAGTGGTTCGATCAGAAAGACCGGCTTGCTGTCCTTGCTCGGTGCGCGCAGCAGGTTGCTGCGAATCCAGCGGGTGGGGCGGAAATCCTGTTCGGCAACGGTTTTTTCTTCGTTGTTGAATTCGCTCAGGTAGAACTGCCGGGCGTTGTAGACCAGCGATGCAACATCCAGTGCGATGTTCGAGCCGCAGCGGCCCAGGCCTATCAGGCAAACGGAGGGGAAGTGCTGCACCCGCCGTTCGTTGTCGTCATCCTGCGGGGCTGGGGGAAATACCAGGCTGCGCAGGCCGTCGAGGTTATCGAGGATGCGATCAATGTCGCGCTCGGTGAAATACATGTACTGCTCGCCACTGCTATCCAGCCGCATGGGGGGCTGTAGTGGGGAGGGACGTTCGAGTGGGGCGAGCAGGGTATCAGCCAGGTCAGCCAGTGTGGCTTCGGTCGCGGGGGTGGTCACAGCGTCTTTTTTTGTTTTCATTTAGAGACAGTCCGGCGGCTAACGAGGGTAGAGCGGCAAATGGCCACATTTCGCTCAACAGGCTTGTTTGTAGCATGAAAAATGGAAAATCTCGCTGTTTCACATGGTTTTACTGAGGCATATCCGGAGTTTTTCTGATGCGCTTTGTGACTTGGGTGCTTGCTCGGACGCCCATTACCCGGCATACACGCAACAAATAGTCACAGACAGCATAGACGCAAGGCTCTAGATTGCGCCTGCACATGCTGGATACGGCGGTTGGCCATGCGCCTCCGACCTGCTTCGATAACAACAAATAGAGATGGATTCCATGCAGCAGTCCCTACAAGCGGCGAATGCCTGGCGCATTCTGTTCCTGCTTTTTCTCGCCAACCTGTTCAATTTCTTCGACCGCACCATTCCAGCGATCATCATCGAGCCGATCCGCATGGAGTGGGATCTCAGCGACTTGCAGCTGGGCTTGATCGGCACCGCTTTTACCATTGTCTATGCGATTGCCGGTATTCCATTGGGGCGCATGGCTGATACCGGCGCGCGGCGCAAGATCATGGGCTGGGGTTTGGCCGTCTGGAGCGGGCTGACGGCGGTCAACGGCCTGGCCTGGAACTTCTGGAGCTTCCTGCTGATTCGCATGGGCGTCGGCATTGGTGAGGCCAGCTATGCGCCGGCGGCCAACTCGCTGATCGGTGATCTGTTCCCGGCGCACAAGCGTGCGCGGGCCATGGGTATCTTTATGCTTGGCCTGCCGATCGGCCTGCTGCTGGCGTTCTTTACCATCGGTGCGATGGTCAAGGCGTTCGACAGCTGGCGTGCACCGTTCTTTATTGCAGCAGTGCCGGGGCTGATCCTGGCGCTGTTTATGTTCTTTATCAAAGAGCCCAAGCGCGGTGCGGCCGAGCTGGTGCAATCGCGCACCACAGCAGTGGATAAACCGCTGCGTAAGGTGTTGGCGATCCGTACCTTCTGGTGGTTGGTAATGGCCGGCCTGGCCTTCAACTTCGCCACCTATGCCTGCAACTCGTTCATGGTGCCGATGCTGCAGCGCTACTTCCTGATGCCGCTGGAACAGGCGGCGATGGCCACCGGGGTGATCGTTGGTTTGACCGGCCTGATTGGCCTGACCCTGGGTGGTTGGCTGGCGGACAAGATCCATCAACGCTGGCAGACCGGCCGCCTGCTGTTTGCCGCACTGAGCATGTTGATAGCCTCTGTCGCCACGGGCTACGCCCTGTTGGCCGGGCGAATTGAGATCGCCGTGTTCGTGGCGCTGTTCAGCATCGGCTGGCTGTTTGCCTACAACTTCTATACCTGCGTTTATACCGCGATTCAGGATGTGATCGAACCGCGTCTGCGTGCTACCGCCATGGCGCTGTTCTTCGCCGGTCTGTACCTGCTCGGTGGCGGCCTTGGCCCATTGGCGGTGGGCATGCTGTCGGATCACTATTCCCACGCGGCAATGCTCGCTGCCGGGGCCAGTGAAATGAACGAAACCTTCAAGGCCGTGGGCCTGCATAACGCCATGTATCTGATTCCGGTGGCCTTGATGCTGACCATGTTGGCGCTGCTGCAGGCCTCGCGCTGCTTCGTCGCCGATGCCGCGAAAATGCAGCAAGGCATGCAGCTGCAGCCCGCTAGCTAAGCCATTTTGTCAGGTTATCCGGCATGCGCCGGACGGCCGGGCAGCGGCAAAATCCTGTGCAATACTCAGTCGCACTGCTGTCACGCAACTGCGACTGAGGACAACCACCATGGGCACTTCCCGCCTTGTGCTGGGCCACAGTAATGCGCTTGACGCGCATCCCCTGTGCAACGTATTGGCTCAGTGTTCGCTGACTTTGCAGGCGATTGACGCGCCTGACGAGTTGCCGGATGACCTGGCGCTGGTGCTGCTTGACGAAAGGTTGCTGGCGCTGCAGTCGTTGACCGACTGGCTGGATTGCGGCGCTATTCTGGTGGGCTGTATGGATCAGCCCGGTGTGCTGCCGTTGCCGCCGCATGCCAGTGCCGAGGAGCTATCGGCGTTGCTGCGCTTTGCCGGTGAGCAGTACAGCCTGCGCCATCAGACCGAGCAACTGGCCGCCGCCCTGGCGGGCAAGCATGATGACCTGAGCAAGCTGGTAGACGTGGGCCTGGCGCTATCGGCCGAGCGTGACCTTGACCGTTTGCTGGAAAAGATCCTGATCGAAGGGCGGCGCTTGTCCAACAGCGACGCCGCCTCGCTGTTTCTGGTCAGCCGCCGGCCGGATGCGCCGGCACAGTTGATCTTCAAACTGACGCAGAACGGCACGCTCAGCCAGAACAGCTTTCAGGACCAGCGCATGCCGCTGAGCAAGGCGTCTATTGCCGGTTACGTCGCGCTGACCAGCACCGAGCTGAATATCGAGGACGTGTATGCGATTGCTGCCGATGCGCCGTATCGCTTCAACCGTTCCTTCGACCTGCAGATGGGCTACCGCACCATGTCGATCCTGGCGATCCCCATGCGCAACCATCGCCATGAAGTGGTCGGCGTGCTGGAATTTATCAACTGCCAGCGTAAAGGCAGCGAGCAGCTTGAGCCTGAACTGATTGCCTTTGATGAGGAAACCGCCGTGTCGCTGCGCGCGCTGGCCAGCCAGGCGGCGGTGGCGATCGAGAATCGTCAGCTGCTGGATGACATCAGCCGGTTGTTCGACGGCTTCGTGCAGGCCTCGGTGTTTGCCATCGAGCAGCGTGATCCGACCACCAGTGGCCATTCATTTCGGGTTGCCGAGCTGTGCCTGACCCTGGCCAACCAGTTGCCCCACGCCCCAGAAGCCCGCTTGCGCGAACAGGCGCTGAGCGTCGATGGTTTGCGCGAGCTGCGCTACGCCGCTTTGCTGCATGATTTCGGCAAGGTCGGGGTGCGCGAACATGTGCTGGTCAAGGCCAAGAAGCTTCCTGAGCAGGTGCTGGAAAACCTGCGCTATCGCGTTGCCCTGGCCCAGGAAAACCTGCGTAACCAGACCCTGCGCAAGATGCTGCATGCCTACCGACATCAGGGCGGCCTGAGTGATGAGCGGCGCCTGCAACTGGAAGCCGAGTTGGCCTATGAATGCGAGCGCCTGGAGCGTTACCTGAACAACATTATTCAGGCCAACGAGCCAAGCATGCTCAGTGAGGGGGATTTCCAGCATCTGCAGGAAGTGCAAGGCGAGCTGGTCAAGGCACCCGGCAATTGCCTGGTCAGCCTGCTTAGTGAGGGCGAGTTCAGTGCTCTGGCCGTACGCAAGGGCAGCCTGACCACGGCTGAGCGCGAAGAAATCGAGCGCCATGTGGTGCACACCCAGCAGTTTCTCAGCCTGATTCCCTGGACTCCGGATCTGCAGGGCGTGCCGCATATTGCCGGGGCGCACCACGAAAAACTCGATGGGAGCGGTTACCCCAAAGGCTTGATTGGCGATGCGATTCCCTGCGCTTCGCGGATCATGACCATTTGCGATATCTACGATGCGTTGACCGCGGCGGATCGCCCCTACAAACCTGCAATGCCCCTGGAGCGGGCGCTGGATATTCTCAAGAGTGAGGCGCAGAGCGGTTTGCTCGATGCCGAGTTGGTGCAGCTGTTTATCGCCAGCCGCTGCTTCCAGGTGACGGGTGCGCCTGGCTCGCACACCACCTCACCGTTTAGCCACCATGTGTGCGATTACGAGCCATCCTGCACCCTTGAGCATCCCCACACCCATTGAAGTAGGGCTGCCCGTATCTAACGTTTGCTTCTAAGCGCCTGCTGATAGCGGGTATCCAGGCTTTGGCTTGGGCCGCTGGCGTTCTTATCGATATACAAATAGACCGGCTGCAGGCGCTGCAGGCGGTCGTCGATACCCGGGTGCACCTTGAGGAAGCTGGTGAGTGCTGCGTCGTTCTGCCGGGTGGTACCCAGGGTCTGTAGCACGCCGGCCAGGCCGTAGGCGTCATATCCGGCGCGTGTGGCGATTACCGCGCCCATGGCATCGGCTTCGTATTCATCACCACGGTCAAGGCCGCGGCTGTAGAGGTCGCTGACACTGCGGGTAAACCGGTCGGTCAGCTCACCGGCCTGGCTGCCGCCCTTGTCGGCAGCGCCGGCTTGCACGGCGAGGGTGGCGAGGTCAGTGAGCAGGCCGGTTTGCGCCTGTTGCTGAATGGCCTTGAGGTGATGTTGCTGCACCACATGGGCCACTTCATGGGCTAATACGCCCGCCAGTTCGGCCTCGCTGTTCATCCGCGTCAGCATGCCGCTGGTGATAAACACGTAACCGCCGGGGGCTGCATAGGCGGCCACTTGCGGGCTATCGAGCACGACGAAACGCCAGGGCAGGTCGGGGCGCTCGCTGTGTTGGGCGACCCACAGGCCGACGCGGTTGACGTAGGCCTGCAGCGGCGGGTTGTTGAGTACCGCCGCTTTGCTCAGCAGGATAGAAGCGGTGTTCTGCCCAATCACCCGCTCCTCGTCGACGCTTTTCTGGCCCATGTTGGTCAGGTGCTGACCGGCGCTGGCCAATTTGCCCAGATCGACGCCCTGAATCTGCACGCCCTCCAAACCCTGGCAGGCGCTGAGGCTGATAACCAGGCCGAGCAGGCTGGCGCACTTGAGTAATGTGGTTGTTTGCATGTCGCTCTCCTCGCAGCGTATTAGCGGGCGTAGGGCAGATTCTGGCTGCGCAGGCCGCCTTGCTGGGCGAAACTGCGCGCCTCGCTCGGGCTGGCGGCGAAGGCATCCAGGCTCTGCACGCTGGCCGAGGTGTTGGCACTGCCGCTGCGCAGTTCTTCATCGCTGATGCCGCGAATCCCGGTGGCTACGCCGCTGGCGGGAGAGGACTGGTTGCCGAGCTTGAGCAGGCTACCCAGATCATTGCTGCGGCTGGCTTGGGCATCCTTGGCAAAGCGCAGGCTGAGCAGAGGCAGCCAGCCGCGCTGGCCGCCGGAGGTTTCCACCTGATACCAGCCGCCCTGGCGTTCCAGTACCAGCACCTGCGCCTGTTTGCCGACCTGGCCGACGCTGGCGGCCGAGGCACTGGGCTCAGCGCGCAGGGCGCTGTCTTGCAGGGTATGGGCTTGGCGCACTTCGGCCAGCGCCGAGAAGCAGTAGAAGCTGAATATCAGCGCCGCAAGGGCACTGCAGAGGCCTTTATTCATCATGTCTCCTTCGCGGTTCGTAGAGCATTACGGCTTCGGCGCGACCTTTTACCTGGTGTTCGCCCTGGGGCACGAAGTCCAGATCGAGCGTGCAGGCCTCACGGGTGGCGGCAGAAATCAGCAGATGGGCGCGGCCCTTGGTCAGCCCTTCGATGCGGCTGGCAAGGTTCACCGTGTCGCCTATTGCAGTGTAGTCATAGCGCTGCTTTGCGCCGACCAGGCCGACGACCGCTGGTCCCGTGTGCAGGCCGATGCCGATGTCGAAATCCGGGCAGTTGTAATCGCGGCGAAAGGCGTCGAGGTTATCGAGCATTTCCATGGCCGCCAGAATCGCTTGGTCGGCCTGTTGTGGGTTATCCAGTGGCGCGCCCCAGAAGGCCATGATGGCGTCGCCGATAAACTTGTCGAGGGTCGCCTGGTGTTTGAACAGCACCTCCACCTGGCTGCTGAAATAACCTTCGAGCAGGTGCACGATTTCGCTTGGCGTGTGTTGCTCAGAGAGGGTAGTAAAGCTGCGGATATCGGAAAACAGCACGGTGAGCTGGCATTCCTTGCTTGCCAGCAGGGCTTCCGGGTCGTCGCGCGATACCAGTTGATTGACCACCACCGGGTCCATAAAACGGCTGAACAGGCGAATGGTGTCCTGCAATTGCTGGCGCCGGCGTAGATAGAACAGTGCCAGTGCCGCCGCCAGCAGCAGCCACAGGCAGATCAGCCCCGGCAGCACGCCAAGCAGCGTGCCCTGCAAGGCCAGCCAGTAACTGCCGACAAGCAGCGCCAGGCTGCCGCCTAGGCACAGGGCAAAAGCCGCCGGCAGCTGTTCGCGCAGCAGCAGAAGGCTCAGGCCAAGTAACAGCAGCAGCGGGCCGAGCAGCTCAAACCATTTATCAGCCTCATGCAGTTGGCTGTTGTTGAGCAGGTTGTCGATGGCTGTCATCAGGATAAAGGGCGCCGGATAGAGGGTATCCAGCGGGGTGGGGCGCAGGTCGTGCAGGCCGGCGGCGGTGGTGCCGATCACGATGATGCGATCCTTGAACAGCTCGGCTGCCAGCGGCTCGCCCTGATTGCGCGCCGCCGCCAGTACCGCCGCGTAGGGTAGGCGTGGATAGGGCAAGCGGCTGGTGCCGGGCCAGTCCAGCAGCAGATTCTGCTGCTGCGGCAAGTTGCCAGTCAGGTCATGCACGATACGCGCAGGCATGCTGGGCAGGCGCCAGTCGGCAAAGCTGCGGTACAGTTCATAGCGCCGACCGATGCCGTCGGCATCCGGGCGAAAGTTGATGCTGCCCAGGCGCCACAGCTCGCTGGGGAAGGCGTTGGGCAGCAGAAGGAGCCCGCGTTGATCGTCCGCGCCGCGTTGCCCTGGCGCTTGCCAGGTTGCTGCAGGATAGTCGCGCAGCAGTGGTGGCTGGCTGCCTTCGTCGGCTTGCTGCACCAGGGCGGCGAGGTAGGTGTTGGAACTGCGTTGCAGCACCTCGGCAAAGTAGCTGTCGGCGTCCGGGTTGAACTGGTCGGGCTCGCTGAACAGGATGTCGAAGGCCACGGCCTTGGGCTGTTGGCTGAGCAGGTATTCCAGCAGTTCGCCATGCAGCGAGCGCGGCCACGGCCATTTACCGGCTTCACCGGCCAGCACTTGCAGGCTCAGATCATCTATATCAATCAGCAGCAGCCGTGGGTCAGGCGTCTGTTCGGCGGCGCGCTTGCGGATCAACCAGTCGAGGTGGGCGTTGTTCAACCCGCTGAGCGCGGGCCACAGATGCAGCAGGGGAAGTAGAAGCAGCGCCAGCAGGCAGAGCCCGCCGAGGCTGTGGCGAAACCGGCGCGAGGCGGCGCGTGCAGGCACGGAAAGCTCCTGTGGGCTGTGATGACAGAAGTAATGCTTCTGACTCTAGCAGCCCGTTGAAACTACCTGCGTTGCCGATACTGCGTTGAAAACAGGCTCGGAATGCTCATTTACAGCAGTAAACTCCGCTTCCTCGCCTGTTTTCGCCTTGTTTCGGCGGCCTCGCCTACGTTTCAACGGTCAGTAGCCAATGCTGCTTAACCCGCGACCAGTACGCGAATAGCCTCAAGTCGCAACGCCGCCTTGTCGAGCATGGCCAGGCCTTGCTCGCGCAGTTGGCGCAGGGCGTTGAGTTCGCTGTCGCGCACGCTCGGGTTGACCGCTTGCAGGGCGATCAGACGGGCCAGTTCTTCATCGGTTTCGGCGGCCAGGCGGCGCTTGGCTTCGTCGACGCGCTCGCTATGGCGTGGCGCCACCTTGCTTTCGCCGGCGTTGATCAGCGGGTTGAGGCTGTCGCGCTGGGCCTGAACAAACTTGTTGGCGCTGGCGCGTGGCACAGGCTCCAGCTGCTCATTGAGCTTCTCGAAGGACACCTTGCTGGCCAGGTCATTGCCGTTGGCATCGAGCAGGCAGCGCAGGGCGATCGGCGGCAGGTAACGGCCCAGTTGCAGGGTGCGAGGCGCCACCACTTCGCTGACATACAGCAGTTCCAGCAGCACGGTGCCGGGTTTCAGTGCCTTGTTCTTGATCAGCGCCACACCGGTGTTGCCCATCGAGCCGGAGCGCACCAGGTCCATGCCGCCTTGCACCATGGGGTGTTCCCAGGTGAGGAACTGCATGTCCTCACGGGCCAGGGCCAGGTCGCGGTCGTAGGTGATGGTCACGCCTTCGTCGTCGCCGAGGGGGAAGCTGGCATCCAGCATTTTCTCGCTGGGGCGCAGGATCAGGGCGTTGTCGGAATGGTCTTCGCTGTCGATGCCGAAGGCGTCGAACAGTTGTTCCATATAGATCGGCAGGGCGAACTGGTCGTCCTGCTCGAGAATCGCTTCAACCAATGCCTCGCCTTCGCCAGCACCGCCAGAGTTGAGCTCCAGCAGGCGGTCGCGACCGGCGTGAAGCTCACCTTCCAGGCGAATACGCTCAGCTTTGGCTTCATCGACCAGGGCCAGCCATTCACCGTCATCGCCGCTTTCCAGCAACGGCAGCAAACGGCTGCCGAACTGGTGTTGCAGTGCGTTGCCGGTTGGGCAGGTGGCAAGGAAGGCGTTCAGTGCCTGGTGATACCACTGGAACAGGCGTTCTTGCGGGCTGTTTTCCAGGTACGGCACGTGCAGCTGGATACGGTGCTTCTGACCGATACGGTCGAGACGGCCGATGCGCTGCTCAAGCAGGTCGGGGTGGGCTGGCAGGTCGAACAGCACCAGGTGGTGGGCAAACTGGAAGTTGCGACCTTCCGAGCCGATTTCCGAGCAGATCAGCACCTGGGCACCGAACTCTTCGTCGGCAAAATAGGCCGCTGCGCGGTCGCGTTCCAGGATGCTCATGCCTTCATGGAACACCGTAGCCGGGATGCCTTTGCGCACGCGCAGGGCGTCTTCCAGGTCCATGGCGGTCTCGGCATGGGCACAGATCACCAGCACCTTGAATTTCTTGAGCATCTTCAGGGTGTCGATCAGCCACTCGACGCGCGGGTCGAATTTCCACCAGCGCTGCTCTTCATCGACATCCGGCTGCGCCTGGTAGCTGACTTCTGGGTACAGGTCAGCGTGTTCGCCAATCGGCAGCTCCATGTATTCATCGGGGCTGGCCAGCGGGTAGGGGTGCACTTCACGGTCCGGAAAACCCTGCACGGCGGCGCGGGTGTTACGGAACAACAGGCGACCGGTGCCATGGCGATCCAGCAACTCGCGCACCAGGCGCGCCGAGGCTTCGCTGTCACCGGCATTGACGGCGGCCAGCAGCTCTTCGCCGCCGGCGCCGAGGAAGTCGTGAATGGTCTTGTGCGCGGCATCCGACAGGCGCCCCTGGTCGAGCAGTTCCTGTACGGCTTCGGCAATCGGCTTGTAGTGCTCACTTTCGGCGCGGAAGGCGGCCAGATCATGGAAGCGGTTCGGGTCGAGCAGGCGCAGGCGGGCGAAGTGGCTGTCCTGGCCGAGCTGTTCCGGGGTCGCGGTGAGCAGCAGCACGCCCGGGATGACCTGAGCCAGCTGTTCGACCAGGGCGTACTCGGGGCTAGCGTGTTCCGGATGCCAAACCAGGTGGTGCGCTTCGTCGACCACCATCAGGTCCCAGCCGGCGGCAAACAGCGCGTCCTGGGCCTTTTCGTCCTCGCACAGCCATTCCAGCGCAACCAAGGCCAGCTGACAGTCTTCAAACGGGTTGCGGGCATCGCTTTCGATAAAGCGCTCTTCATCGAACAGGGCAACATCCAGGTTGAAGCGCCGGCGCATTTCCACCAGCCACTGGTGCTGGAGGTTTTCCGGTACGAGGATCAGCACCCGGCTCGCGCGCCCTGAGAGCAGTTGACGGTGGATCACCAGGCCAGCTTCGATGGTTTTGCCCAGGCCCACTTCGTCGGCCAGCAATACGCGCGGGGCGATACGGTCGGCGACTTCGCGCGCGATGTGCAGCTGGTGCGCAATCGGTTGCGCACGCACGCCGCCCAGGCCCCAGAGGCTGGATTGCAACTGACGGCTGGTGTAATCCAGGGTGTGGTAGCGCAGGGCGAACCAGGGCAGCGGGTCGATCTGCCCGGCGAACAGGCGATCACTGGCCAGGCGGAACTGGATAAAGTTCGACAGCTGGGTTTCCGGCAGGGTAACGCTTTCATGCTGGGCATTGAGGCCGTGATAGACCAGTAGGCCGTCGATGTCGTCGACTTCCTGTACGGTCAGTTTCCAGCCTTCGAAGTGGGTGATCTCATCGCCCGGCGAGAAGCGTACGCGGGTCAACGGCGCATTGCGCAGGGCGTACTGGCGGGTTTCGCCAGTGGCCGGGTAGAGCACGGTAAGCATGCGGCCGTCCTGCATCAGAACGGTTCCCAGCCCCAGCTCCGCTTCGCTGTCACTGATCCAGCGTTGCCCCGGTTCATACTGCGCCATGCTTGTCTCCCGCGTGAAAAAGCCGACTATGTTAACGCAGCGTCGGGCCGTGGCCAAAGGCGCATTGCTGCACATCGGGCACTTTGTGTGATTAGGTTGATCAAAAGTGTAGCGAGGCAAGGCTCAAGTCGCGGCTTGGCTGGCCGACAGTCTGACCAAAGGAGGGCTAATAGATGCTGCCGCCGATCCCCCACAGTCTGGTTCCGGTTACCGTCCAGCAGGACGTGGTCAAGCCGCGCCCGGAAATCCCGCCGGTTACAGCCTCTGCGGAAAGCGCCAAGGAAAGTGGCGTGAGCCTGGATAAACGCCATCCGCAGGAAGCCGAAATGCTTTTGCGTGAAGAGCAGCGCCGTCGCCAGCGCCGCCATGGCTACACCCCGGAAGAACTGGCCGAGGGCGAAGTGGCCGAGGCCGATGAGGCGGTGGTCAGTGAGCTGCCACGCCAGGGCTTGTGGGTGGATGTAGAAGTCTGAGCGGGGCACACTTGGCGCTCCGCCTGTTCGAGTTTTGTTCCGTGGATCTATTTGCCGACAGCCCGTTGCAGTTGCCTGATGCTGACTTGCAGTTGCACGCGAGCTGGCTTGATGCAGCCACCGCCGATCATTGGCTGGCCGAGTTGAGTGTGCAGACGCCCTGGCTGCAGCCGCAGGTGCAGATATACGGGCGGCAACTGCCGGTGCCGCGATTGGTGGCCTGGTACGGTGATGACGAGGCCAGTTATCGCTATTCCGGGTTGACCCATCAGCCGTTGCCCTGGACGCCGCTGCTGGCGCAGATTCGTGCGCAGGTTGAGCAGGCGGTGGGGCAGTCACTCAATGGCGTGTTGCTCAACTATTACCGCGATGGTCAGGACTCCATGGGCTGGCACAGCGATGATGAGGTCGAGCTGGGCACTAATCCGCTGATCGCCTCGCTAAACCTGGGCGGCACGCGGCGCTTCGATCTGCGCCGAAAAGGGCAGAATCGCATCGAGCACTCATTGCCGCTGCAGCATGGTTCGCTGCTGGTCATGCGCGGGCCAACCCAGCATTATTGGCAGCATCAAGTGGCGAAGACGCGCAGCGCCTGCGCGCCACGCCTGAACCTGACCTTTCGTTTGATCAAGTCGAGACCATGAGCAAAGACGACAAGCTGATTGATTTCGCCGCCGAGCGCGACAAGCGCATCCATGACCTGCGCGACAAGAAACTCAATGAAATGCGCGATGCGTTTGAGCAGGCCCTGCCGTTGCCCAAGGGCAAGAAAAAGCCCAAGGGCAAACCGAAAAAGTCTTGAGGCGGCTCCTTCACAGGCTGATTTATTGATCTGGATCAGCTAATCAAAGCCTCATCCTGCCAGCGCCCGCCGCTTGTTGATCTGGATCAATAGCGCCCCTGCAGCCCCTGTTAATTTGAAGCCATACCCACACAGGCTTCACAGCAGGAGGCAACCATGTTTATCGATGTCGTAGTTCTCGCCGGTATCGGCACCGTCGGTCTGATGGTCGCCTTCTTCGCCGGTGTCGGTTATTTCATCTGGCAGGATTCGCACAAGCGCAAGCAGGGCTGATTCTGCTGTAAGGGGCACGCAAGGCAATTTGGGCGACTTCGGTCGCCCTTTTTTATGGCCTCAGATCTATCGGCGCATGTGCTCAGGCGGCGTGCGCATCTTCCGGGCTGCGCGGTGATTCGATGCGCAGGTAGCTATCGAGTTTGGCTTGCTGCGCCGGAGTGGTGAACAGGCCGAGCTTGCTGCGGCGCCAGAGAATGTCATCCGCTTGCATGGCCCACTCTTCCTGGCACAGGTAGTCGACTTCACGGGTGTACAGGCCACCGCCCAGGTGTTCGCCCAGGTCGCTGAGGTTGCTCACGCTTTTGAGCATCACCCAGCTACGGCTGCCGTAGCTGCTGGCCCAGCGCCGCGCCAGTGAGGTGGGCAGCCAGCCGAAGCGCGCGCACAGGGCTTCCACCAGCGCGCTCTGACTGTCCAGTTGTTCGGCGCCGGGCAGCAGGCTGCTGGCGGTCCAACTTGGGCCCATCTTGGGGAAGAACGGTGCCATTTGCGCCAGCGCCGATTCGGCGAGCTTGCGGTAGGTGGTGAGCTTGCCGCCAAACACCGATAGCAATGGCGCTTCGCCGGGATGAGCGGAAAGCGACAGGGTGTAGTCGCGGGTGACTGCCGATGGGTCGTCCGATTCGTCATCACACAGCGGCCGCACGCCGGCATAGGTGTGCAGGATGTCGCTGCGCTGCAGCTGCTTTTTGAAGTGGGCGTTTACCACATTCAGCAGGTAGTCGGTTTCTTCCTCGCTGATCGCCACCTTGGCTGGATCGCCCTGGTATTCACGGTCTGTGGTGCCGATCAGGGTGAAGCGTTCCTGATAGGGGATGGCAAAGACGATGCGGCGGTCCTCGTTTTGCAGGATGTAGGCCTGTTCGCCTTCGAACAACTGCGGCACCACGATATGGCTGCCTTGAATCAGGCGGATACCGTAAGGCGATTCCTGTTTCAGATCCTCGCGGATAAACCGCGCGACCCAAGGGCCGGCAGCATTGACCAGAGCGCGAGAGCGAATCGAGAACAGGCTACCGTCGCTGCGCTCCAGATGGATATGCCACAGGCCCTTGCTGCGCCGTGCGCTGACGCAGCGGGTGCGGCTGTGCACGTGTGCGCCTTTTTCGCGGGCGGCCATGGCATTAAGTACCACTAGGCGGGCGTCATCGACCCAGCAATCGGAGTATTCGAAACCGCGGGTGATCTCGGCTTGTAATGGGCTACCGGCGCCGAAACGCAGACCGCGTGAGCCGGCCAGCTTCTCGCGCTTGCCCAGGTGATCGTAGAGAAACAGCCCGGCACGGATCATCCAGGCCGGCCGCAAGTGCGGGCGGTGCGGCAGGATAAAGCGCATGGGTTTGACGATATGCGGGGCTTTGCTCAGCAACACCTCGCGCTCGGCCAGTGCTTCGCGCACAAGGCGGAATTCGTAGTGCTCCAGGTAGCGCAGGCCGCCATGGATCAGTTTGCTGCTGGCCGACGAGGTGTGTTGCGCCAGGTCGTCTTTTTCGCAAAGGAACACGGACAAACCGCGCCCAGCAGCGTCGGCGGCAATCCCGACACCATTGATACCGCCGCCGATCACGGCAAGGTCATAGACTTCAGCGAGTGGAGTGTTGCTGGCGGGACGAGTAGGCATGGCGGCACCGAAAGTCAGTATTGAACTTTAAATGTTCACTTTCGAAAATATGCTAGTCGAATATGCACGGCTTCGCCACCCCGAAGTGCGCTTTCGCGCCCGACGGTTATGAGGAATTAGTAACGGGATATCGGTTAAGCCGGTGTCAGGCCTGGGCGGATGGGTTTACACCAGGTCGAGGTGAACTTTGTGCTCGGTGAGCAGGCGGTTTATGGCCGCGGACGGCGCGGCATCGGTGAACACCCTATCGACCAGGGCGACCGAGCCCAGACGCACCACAGCGTTGCGGCCGAACTTGCTGGAGTCGACGGCCAGAAATACCTGGCGCGCATTGCTGATAATCGCCTGGGAGACCCGCACTTCCTGGTAGTCGAAGTCGAGCAGGCTGCCGTCTTCATCGATGCCACTGATGCCGACTAGGGCGAAATCGACCTTGAACTGCTGGATAAAATCCACCGCCGCCTGGCCGACGATGCCGCCGTCGCTGCGCACCGTGCCGCCGGCCAGCAGCACTTCGAAGTCGGCCTTGGCGCTGAGCTGGGCCGCCACATGCAGGTTGTTGGTGATGATCTTCAGGCCCTTGTGGCCGAGCAGCTCACGGGCAATGGCTTCGGTGGTGGTACCAATGTTGATGAAGAGCGAGGCGTGGTTGGGGATTTGCGCGGCAATCGCGGCAGCGATGCGTTGCTTTTCATCACGCATCTGCCCGGCGCGCATGCTGTAGGCGGTGTTCTGCGTACTGGAGCTTTCACTGGCTGCGCCGCCGTGGGTGCGGCGCAGCAGGCCTTGCTCGGCGAGTTGATTGATGTCGCGGCGAATGGTTTGCGGGGTCACGGCAAACGCCTGGGCCAACTCGTCGATGCTGACATAGCCGCGTTCGCGGGCGAGTTCGAGAATGTCGTGCTGGCGGGGCGGCAGGGTCATGAAAACTCCTCAGAAGTGCGCGCCATTATAGGCTGTCACCGCAGCCAATTTGCGGCTAAGGTACGCCAACTTTGTCAGATTGTTTTCACATTCGAACATGACGCCTGCTATCGATCTGCTGAAAAAGGCTAAAGCTGCGCACCAGGTGTACAGTTATCACCATGACCCCAAAGCCGCTTCCTATGGCCTGGAAGCGGCGGAAAAGCTCAACCTTGAGCCCGCTCAGGTATTCAAGACGCTGCTGGCCGCCAGTGAGAAAGGCGAGCTGCTGGTGGCGGTGGTGCCAGTAGCCGGTACGCTTGATCTGAAAGCCCTGGCGCAGGCCGCCGGCGTAAAGAAAGCCGATATGGCCGACCCCAATGCGGCGCAAAGGGCCACCGGTTATCTGCTCGGCGGCATCAGCCCGCTGGGGCAGAAGAAGCGCCTGCGTACCTTTATTGACGAATCGGCGCAACACTTTCCGAATATCTACGTCAGCGCCGGGCGGCGCGGCCTGGAGATGCAGCTGGAGGCTACCGTGCTGGCCCAGCTGACGCAGGCAATCTTTGCACCAATTGGTCGCGGCTAGCAGCCGCTCTACAGCCTATAAAAATAAGGAAATCTGCATGTCTCATTATCTGCTTGCCATCGACCAGGGCACCACCAGCAGCCGGGCCATTGTCTTCAGCGCCCAAGGGCTGCCCGTGGCGCGTGCACAGCAGGAGTTCAAACAGTATTTCCCGCAGGATGGCTGGGTTGAACATGACGGCGAAGAGCTGTGGCTGAGCACCCTCAAGGTCTGCCGTGAGGCGCTCAAGCAGAGCGGTTTGAGTGCCAGTGATGTGGCGGCTATCGGCATCACCAATCAGCGTGAAACCACCTTGGTGTGGGATGCGCAGACTGGCACACCGATCCATCCGGCGATTGTCTGGCAAGACCGCCGTACCGCTGACTACTGCGCTGAGCTGAAAGACGCCGGGCATGAGGCCGCGGTAGCGGCCAAGACCGGGCTGCTGATTGATCCGTATTTCTCGGCCACCAAGCTGCGCTGGATTCTGCATAAAGTGCCCGGCGCCCTTGAGCGCGCCGAACGTGGCGAGCTGCGCTTTGGCACCGTGGATTCCTTTTTGCTGTGGCGCCTGACCGGTGGCAAGTCGCACAAGACAGATGCCAGCAACGCCTCGCGCACCCTGCTGTTCAATATTCACACCCAGCAGTGGGATGAAGAGCTGCTCAAGCTGTTCGAGATTCCCGCCAGCCTGCTGCCAGAGGTGCTCGATTGCGCCGCTGATTTCGGCATTACCGATGCCAATCTGCTCGGCGCGGCGATTCCGGTGCTGGGCATGGCCGGAGATCAGCAGGCGGCCCTGATCGGTCAAGCGTGCTTCGAGCCAGGTATGGTCAAAAGCACTTATGGCACCGGCTGCTTCATGATCCAGAACACCGGTAGCACGCCGGTGATCTCGAAAAACCGCCTACTCACCACGGTTGGTTATCGCCTGAATGGTCAGGTCACCTATGCAGTGGAAGGCAGCATCTTTGTCGCTGGCGCTGCTGTGCAGTGGTTGCGCGATGGCATCAAGCTGATCAGCCATGCCCGCGATACCGAAGCCATGGCCGAGCAGACCGGCGATGCTTGCGGTGTGTACCTGGTGCCAGCCTTCACCGGCCTGGGCGCGCCGTACTGGGACCCGAAAGCCCGTGGCGCAATTTTCGGCCTGACCCGCGATACCGGGATCAAGGAAATCGTCACCGCCGGCCTGCAGTCGGTGTGCTACCAGACCCGTGATCTGCTCGAAGCCATGCGCCAGGACGGCGCAGCCGAACCGAGTGCGCTGCGGGTTGATGGCGGCATGGTGGAGAACAACTGGGTCATGCAGTTTCTTGCGGACATTCTTGGTGTACCGGTGGAACGCCCGGAAGTGACCGAAACCACCGCGCTGGGCGTGGCTTACCTGGCCGGTCTGCAGGCCGGGCTGTATCAGGACCTGGCGAGCATTGCCCGGCATTGGCACCGTCAGCAGCGGTTCGATCCGCGCATGGCGGACAGTCATCGCAGCAAACTCTATGACGGGTGGCTGGATGCGGTGAAAAGGGTGCGCAGCGAAGGCTGAGGATGGTAAAACTCGCTGCAAGCTTATTGATCTTTGGAGCCCTGCATGTCGATATGCCGTCAGCTGGTTGCTCGTGGAGTGTTGCTGACGCTGCTTGGTTTTGCCGGCTGGGCGCGGGCAGAGACGCTGGTGATCGCCGGGGATATCTGGTGCCCGGTTAATTGTCAGCCAGGCTCAGAGCGGCCAGGCATCTTTGTTGAGCTGGCGCGGGAGATCTTTGCCGAATCCGGTATCGAGGTGCAGTACCAGGCGCTGAACTGGGCACGCACCCTGCAACAGGTGCGTCGTGGGCACTTGAATGCGGCGATCGGCGCGGGCGTCGAGGATGCGCCGGACTTTCTCTTTGGCACCACGCCCGTGGCGTCGTCACGTAACTGCTTTTTCACCTTGCCGGATTCGACCTGGCGCTTTACTGGTACCGCCTCGCTCGCCGGACAGCGCCTTGGGGTGATCAATGACTACAGCTACGGCGATGAACTGAACGCCTATATCGCCCTGCATCACAGCGACAGCGAGCGCATTCAGATTGCCGCCGGTGATACGGCGCTGGTCTTGAATATCGGCAAACTGACGCATGATCGTGTGGATGTGGTGTTGGAAAACGCCTGGGTGATGCAAGCCATGCTGGCCAGCCAGGGGCGGGTTGGTGCGCTGCGTGAGGCCGGCTGCCGCAGCCCGGATGTGCCGATCTACCTGGCGTTTTCGCCTGCCTTGGAATCCAGTCCGCGCTATGTCGCATTGTTTGAACAGGGTGTGCAGCGCTATCGGGCCAACGGCCGTCTGCAGGCTTTACTGGACGCTTATGGGGTACAGGGACCCTGACAGTTGGTAGGGTGTATGTTCATCGATTGGTGTTTGTGGGCTTGCTGTATGGCTGTAATTGGCCGCCGCTGTAGTGGGCATGTCGAGTCTGTTTTCGGCATGCTTAAACGCACGAAGAACCCGGAGTGCGCCCCATGCAGCTTGAATTTCACCAGGTCGACGCCTTTGCCTCGCAACCGTTTACCGGTAACCCAGCGATGGTCTATCGCTTGGATCGTTGGCTGGACGATGCCCTGATGCAGCAGATTGCCGCCGAGCACAACCTGGCGGAAACCGCCTTTGTAGTGAAGGAAGGCGCGGCCTGGCATATCCGCTGGTTTACCCCAACGGCGGAAGTGCCGCTGTGCGGCCACGCCACCCTGGCCAGTGCCCATGTGCTGTTCGAGGTCTACGGTGAGCCGGGTGATGTGCTTGATTTCACCTGTTTGTCGGGTGCGCTGCGGGTCAGTCGCGCAGGCAGCATGCTGGTGCTGGATTTCCCTGTGCGCCGCGCGCAGTCGTGCGACTTACACGCAGACGTTGAGCGGGTGCTGGGTTTGCCGGTGGACAGTGTGTTGGCGCTGCATGAAGGGCAGGGGATTCAGGAATTGCTGGCGGTTCTGCCTAACGAAGCGGCGGTGCGAGCGTATAAGCCGGATCTGGCCGCTGTGGCCACGTTGCCGGGGTTGGGCTTGCTGATCAGCGCCCCCGGTGAGCAGCATGACTTCGTCTCGCGTTACTTTGCGCCGTCTATCGGGATCAATGAAGACCCGGTAACCGGTTCGACTCACTGCATCCTTACCCCCTACTGGGCGCAGCGCTTGGACAAGACCCAGCTGACTGCTTTCCAGTGTTCGGCACGCGGCGGCGAGTTGCACTGTGAACTGGTTGGTGAACGGGTAAAGATTGCCGGCCAGGCGCTGTTGATTGCCAGTGGCCGGTTACTGTTGCGGTAGGTCAGCTGTCGCTGCTGTAGCGACGCACGCCCGACTCACCCAGGTTGACCTGGGCGGCGATGCTGCCGGGTGCGGCAAACACCACCAGATGGTCGGCGGCGACGCGAATGCCGACCTGCTGGCCGGGGAGGTGATCGGCATGGCTGGGGAAGATCGATTCCAGCTGGCTGCCTGTGGGCAGTTGCAGGCGATACAGGGTGGCGGCGCCGAGGAAGGTCTTACCGACGATCAGCGCCTTTTGCGTACTGTCTGGGTCATAGACGATATCGTCTGGACGCAGCAGCACGTCGACCGCGCTGCCGGTTGGCCAGGTGTAGGCGCGGTTGCCGCGAATCAGGCCCAGTTCGGTCTGTACCGAGTCCGGGCTAAGCAGCTGGCCGCGAATGAAATAGCCCTGGCCGATAAAGCTTGCGACAAACGGCGTCAGTGGTTCGTGGTAGAGGTTGAACGGGGTGTCCCACTGCTCCAGTTTGCCTTCCTTGAATACGCCGACGTGGTCGCTGACGGCGAAGGCTTCTTCCTGATCATGGGTGACCAGAATCGCGCTGGTGCCACGGGCTTTGAGAATGTCGCGCACCTCATGGCTCAAGCGCCGGCGCAGCTCGCCATCCAGGTTGGAAAACGGCTCATCAAGCAGCAGCAGCTGTGGTTCCGGCGCCAGCGCACGGGCCAGGGCCACGCGCTGCTGTTGGCCACCGGACAGCTCGTGTGGGTAGCGCTTGCCGAGGTGGCCAAGCTTGACCAGCTCCATCAGCTCCTGGGTAACCCGCTCGCAATTGGTTTGTTTGCGGATGCCGAAGCCGATGTTCTCTGCCACGCTCAGGTGCGGGAACAGCGCGTAATCCTGGAACACCATGCCGATCCGGCGTTTTTCCGGAGCCAGGGTAAAGCCTGCCTTGGAGATGACCTGATCGGCCAGCTGGATCTCGCCTTCCAGCACCGGCTCAAAACCGGCGATGGCGCGCAATGTGGTGGTCTTGCCGCAACCCGAAGGGCCGAGCAGGCAGCCGATATCGCCGGCATTCAGATGCAGATTAAGATTCTGCACCACCTTGTGACCGGGGTAGCCGCAGCTCAGCTCGCGCAGGTTCAGCAGAGGCTGGCTCATGCGTGGTGATACGCCGGTTCAACCAGAAACTCGAGCAGCGCCTTCTGTACATGCAGACGGTTTTCCGCTTGATCCCAGGCGGCCGAGCGCGGGTCGTCGAGCAGGTCTTCGCTGATTTCCTCGCCGCGGTGAGCCGGAAGGCAATGCAAGAACAGCACGTCTTCTGCAGCGGCATCCAGCAGGGCGCGGTTGACCTGGTAGGGCTGGAACAGTTTGAGGCGTTCGGCGGCTTCGTCTTCCTGGCCCATCGAGGCCCACACATCGGTGCTGACCAGGTGCGCGCCAGCAACGGCGGCGCGTGGGTCACGCAAAATCTGCACACGGTCGCCGGCGGCGGCGAGGAACGTGGCGTTCGGCTCATAGCCCTCGGGGCAGGCGACGCGCAGCTGGAAGTCGAACTGCATGGCCGCTTCTATATAGGAGTTACACATGTTGTTGCCGTCGCCGATCCAGGCCACGGTCTTGCCCTTGATGCTGCCGCGATGCTCCTGATAGGTCTGCATGTCG
Source organism: Pseudomonas sp. SG20056 (assembly GCF_031764535.1). NCBI lineage: Bacteria > Pseudomonadati > Pseudomonadota > Gammaproteobacteria > Pseudomonadales > Pseudomonadaceae > Pseudomonas > Pseudomonas sp. SG20056. The sequence goes on along the minus strand of NZ_CP134499.1, from coordinate 2,988,190 downwards.
GCCAGCAGCTGGCAGGGGTGCAGGTCGTCGGACAGGCCGTTGATCACGGCCACGCGCGAATTGGCGGCGAATTCGGTGAGGGTGCTGTGGGCGAAGGTGCGGATCATCACTGCATCGAGCATGCGCGACATAACGATGGCTGCATCGCCGATCGGCTCGCCACGGCCCAGTTGAGTGTCGCGCGGCGAAAGGAAGATGGCCTGACCGCCGAGCTGGATCATGCCGGCTTCGAACGACAGGCGGGTGCGGGTCGAGGCCTTCTCGAAGATCATGCCCAGCACGCGATTCTTCAGCGGCTCGAAGAGTACGCCGCGGTTACGCAAGTCCTTCAGCTCCATGCCGCGGCGGATCAGGCTCACCAGTTCGTCCGGTGTGCAATCCATCAGCGAGAGAAAGTGTCTTGCGCTCATCGTTAACTACCTTTTGACAGCTGGGCGCAGGTTCAATGGCCTAATTAAATAGAAGAAACGGCAGAACCTGCGGCTGGGGGGCCGCACTATGCGACGAAACGGGGAAGTCGCGATCTTATAAGCAAACGCCGATCAGGCGCAAATTGCCTGCTGTTTTCAGGCGCGTGGTGTTGGCGCGGGGACCATTTATCTGCTGACCTGATGCCGCGCAATTCACGTAGCGAACCCTGCTGGCGCAGGTCTGCACCAGCCGCCATAGTCATGTTTTTACGGTGCTCAGTGCATCGCGTTAAAACAAGAGGCCCGGCCATGACCAAGACCCTCCACCACCGTGCATGCCATCTCTGCGAAGCCATCTGTGGCCTGACCATTGAAACCGAAGTACAGGATGACGGCTCCACGCAGATCCGCTCGATCAAGGGCGATGCCCAGGACAGCTTCAGCCGTGGCCATATCTGCCCCAAAGCCGTAGCGCTGCAGGATATCCAGAGCGATCCCGACCGCCTGCGTCAGCCCATGCGCAGGGTGGGCAATGAGTGGCAAGCCATCGAATGGGATGACGCCTTTGAGTTGGTGGCCACGCGCCTGAGTGAGCTGCAGGCGCGGCACGGGCAGAACACCGTGGCGGTCTATCAGGGCAACCCGAGTGTGCACAACTACGGTCTGATGACCCACAGCAACTACTTTCTCGGCCAGCTGAAAACCCGTAACCGTTATTCCGCTACCTCGGTCGATCAGCTGCCGCATCACCTGACCAGCCACCTGATGTATGGCCATGGCCTGCTGATTCCGATTCCGGACATCGACCACACCGACTTTATGTTGATTCTCGGCGGCAACCCGCTGGCGTCCAACGGCAGCATCATGACCGTACCGGATGTGGAAAAGCGCCTGAAGGCCATCCAGAAACGTGGTGGAAAACTGGCGGTGGTCGACCCGCGGCGCAGCGAAACCGCCGCGATTGCCGACCAGCATGTATTTGTCCGTCCCGGCCAGGATGCTGCGCTGCTGTTCGGTTTGCTCAATACCCTGTTTGAGGAAAACCTTGGCCGCGCCAGCCACCTGACCGTCGATGGGTTGGATGACGTGCGTCAGGCGATTGCCGGCTTTACCGCCGAAGCCATGAGCGTGCGCTGTGGCGTGCCAGCGCAGACGATTCGCCAGTTAGCGCGGGATTTTGCTGCTGCCGAGTCTGCGGTCTGCTACGGGCGCATGGGCGTTTCTACCCAGGCCTTCGGCACGTTGTGTCAGTGGTTGGTGCAGCTGATCAACCTGGTCACCGGCAACCTCGACCGCGTTGGCGGTGTGTTGTGCACCGAGCCAGCCGTGGATCTGGTTGCCTCGACTTCAGGCGGGCACTTCAATCGCTGGCAGAGCCGCGTGTCCGGTTTGCCGGAGTACGGCGGCGAATTACCGGTGTCGGCTCTGGCCGAGGAAATGCTCAGCGAGGGTGAAGGGCAGGTGCGCGCCCTGATCACTGTGGCGGGTAACCCGGTGCTGTCCACACCCAACGGCCGGCAGTTGGAGCAGGCGCTGGATGGTCTGGAGTTTATGCTCAGCATCGACTTCTACATCAACGAAACCACCCGTTATGCCGACCTGATCCTGCCGCCGACCGGGCCGCTGGAACACGATCACTACGACACCACCTTTAATATGTTCGCGGTGCGTAATGTCACCCGCTTCAACGAAGCGGTGCTGGCCAAACCTGCCGGCGCGCTGCATGACTGGGAAATTTTCGTCAGCCTGGCCAAGGCCTTTGCCGCCAAGACTGGCGTGGAGCTCAAGCCGACCATGGCTCCCGAGCAGATGATCGACATGGGCCTGCGCTTTGGCGCTTACGGCGACAAGTCGGAACATAAGCTGTCGTTGGCGGCGCTACGCGAGCACCCGCATGGCCTCGATCTGGGCGCACTCAAGCCCAATCTGGCCAATCGCCTGAAAACCGCCAACAAGCGGATTCAGGCGGCGCCAGCGGTGATCATGGCCGACTTGCAGCGCTTTGCTGAGCAGCCAACGGCCAAGTCGGACGAGCTGCTGCTGATTGGTCGTCGCCATGTGCGCAGCAATAACTCCTGGATGCACAACTACCATCGCCTGGTTAAAGGCAAGCCGCGCCATCAGCTGCTGATGCATCCGGCGGATCTGAGCCAGCGTGGGCTGACCGATGGTCAGCGGGTGCGCGTGCGTTCGCGGGTGGGGGTGATCGAGGTGGAAGTGGTCGGCAGCGATGAAATGATGTGCGGTGTGGTCAGCCTGCCGCATGGCTGGGGGCATGCGCGTCCCGGTGTGCAGATGAGCATCGCCAGCGAACAGCCAGGCGCCAGCGCCAATGACCTGACTGATGAGCGGCAGCTCGATACCCTGTCCGGTAATGCGGCGTTGAACGGCGTTCCGGTACAGGTTGAGGCTGCTTGAGCGGCTGACATTCGGCGCAAGGAATGTGGCAGGGAAGGCCGAGCATTGCGCTCGGCTTTTCGCTACAATGCCGCCACCGTGCCGACCCGTGAGTCGGGAAGTTAAGTCCTGAGGTGCCCAATGGATATCATCGAAACCATCAAAGAGCAGATCGCTAAAAATACCGTTCTGCTGTACATGAAAGGCTCGCCGAACGCTCCGCAGTGCGGCTTTTCCTCCAAAGCTGCGCAGGTTGTGATGGCCTGTGGCGAGAAATTCGCCTACGTCGACATCCTGCAAAACCCGGAAATCCGTGCCAACCTGCCCAAATACGCCAACTGGCCAACCTTCCCGCAGCTGTGGGTCGGTGGTGAGCTGGTCGGCGGCAGCGACATCCTGGTGGAAATGTTTGAAAAGGGTGAGCTGCAGACCCTGATCAAGGACGCTGTGCAGAAAGCCGACGCCTAAGTTAAGCCGACTGCATAAACAACAAACCCCGCCAAGTGCGGTGTTTGTTGTTTATAGCGCGGTGGTTTGCGCTTATTCGTCCATCTGCGACTGCAGGTAGTTCTGCAGGCCTACGGCCTCGATCAGGCTGAGCTGGGTTTCCAGCCAGTCGATGTGGTCTTCCTCGGAGCAGAGGATTTCTTCAAGCAGTTCGCGGCTGGCGTAGTCGCCGATGCTTTCGCAGTAGGCAATCGCCGCTTTCAGATCAATGTGCGCCTTGTGTTCGATCTTCAGGTCGCATTCAAGCATTTCCTTGGTGTTCTCACCGATCAGGATCTTGCCGAGGTCTTGCAGGTTTGGCAGGCCTTCGAGGAAGAGGATACGCTTGATCAGCTTGTCCGCATGCTTCATCTCGTCGATGGACTCGTGGTACTCGTGCTCACCGAGTTTCTTCAGGCCCCAGTCTTCATACATGCGTGCGTGCAGGAAGTACTGGTTGATCGCTACCAGCTCGTTACCGAGGATCTTGTTCAGATGCTGGATGACCTTCTTGTCACCTTTCATGTCTGCGTCTGCCTTGCAGGGGAGTTAGCGTTAAATTCTGGGCCGATGGTTTTCGACTGTCAAACCTAAGTATTTGAATTTAAAGTTAAAATTAATATGAATACGAATGCTTAAGTTCTGCGCTTGGGCGCTAAGGTGTTGAATTTCAGACATAAAAAACCGGACGCTAGGTCCGGTTTTTTTATATCGCTAAATTTAGGCGGCAACAAAATTTGCTCGGTAGGCCATGGCCGCTTGGCTGCTCTGAACTTCGCTCAGGGTGTCACGTACCACTTGTTTGGCCAGGCAAGCGCATTTGCCACATTGGCTGGCAACGCCGAGGGTGGCGCGCACGTCACGATAGCTGCAGCAGCCTTCGTAGATGGCTTCGCGGATCTGACCGTCAGTAACACCTTCGCAGAGACACACGTACATATTAAGGCTCGTGGCAGGGCAGTAGTTTGTGCGAAGGATACTAATGTTAATGAGAATGCTTGTCAAAACTGTGTGTGGATGATTGCGGATTACCTGACGGGCGGTTGCGGATATAGGGAGCTGGCGGCGGGGGAGGTGGCGCCGTGATAGCTACGTAGCTTTCCTTGATGGTTTACGCGTGAGCGGCAATTAGGCCAAACCCGCTTGCCGCTTGCTTGCCCAAAGGCGGAAAGCGCTTGCCGCTTTGCCGCTTCTATCGTGGAATATTTAACTCAAGCAATTGATAAATAAGCAAAAAATAATTTGGCACAGCCATTGCTTATGGTCTTGCACGGAAAGTAGCAACACCAACCGGCAAAGGTTTCTGACCATGAGCATCAGTTTCGATCGGGCACTCGGCATTCATGAACAAGCACTGGGCTTTCGCGCTCAGCGTGCCGAGGTGTTGGCCAACAACATCGCCAACGCCGACACGCCGCACTACAAGGCGCGTGATCTGCAGTTCGCCACTGTGCTGGCTGAGCAAAGCGCGAAGAGCCAGCGCGGCCAGGTGAGCCTAAATCGGACTGACAGCCAGCATATTCCTGCGGATGGTGTGATTGTCGGGGATGCCAGCCTGGAGTACCGCATTCCTTTCAGCCCGTCGATTGATCAGAACACTGTCGACCTGCAGATCGAGCAATCCAACTACGCCGAGAACTCGGTGCAGTTCCAGGCCAGCTTCACTTTCCTCAATAGTAAGTTCAAAGGGCTGGTCAACGCCCTGCGCGGCGAATAACAGGAGCCTGATGCCATGTCACTAGCCAGTGTGTTCAACATTGCCGGAACCGGTATGAGCGCTCAGAGCACTCGTCTGAATACCATCGCCAGCAACATAGCCAACGCCGAGACAGTTTCTTCGAGCATCGATCAGACCTACCGCGCGCGTCATCCGGTGTTCGCCACCATGTTCCAGTCAGCGCAGAACGGTGATCGTGGGTCGCTGTTTGCTGAGCAGGATGAGGCCGGTGTAGGCGTGCAGGTGCTGGGCGTGGTCGAGGATCAGAGCAGCCTGATGCCGCGTTATGAGCCGAACCATCCGGCAGCTGATGCGGGCGGCTACGTGTATTACCCCAATGTCAATGTGGTGGAAGAAATGGCCGACATGATTTCTGCCAGTCGGGCTTTTCAGACCAACACTGAAATGATGAACACAGCCAAGCAGATGATGCAGCGCGTATTGACCCTGGGTCAGTAAGCCAACGGAAAAGGAGTGTAATCCCATGAGTACTGTTGGCGATGTCAGTGGTTCGGCACTGGATCAATACCAGATCAAGAACGAGACCAAGACAAACAAGGACCTGGGCAAGAATGAGTTCCTCAACTTGCTGGTGGCCCAGTTGAATAACCAGAACCCGCTCGAGCCTCAAGGTAACGGCGAGTTTATCGCCCAGCTGGCGCAGTTCAGTCAGGTTGAGGGAATCGAGAAATTGAATACCAGCATGGGCTCGCTGCTCACCGGTTATCAGTCGTCCCAGGCGCTGCAGGCGTCCTCGCTGGTCGGGCGCAAGGTGATCATTCCGAGTGACAAGGCCGTGGTCGACACCAGCGAGAGCTTCAAGGCCAGCCTAGTGCTGCCGGTCAGTAGCAGCAACGTCTACGTCAATATTTATGACAAGGCTGGTGCTGCGGTAGGGCGCGTCAATCTGGGTGAGCAGGCGGCCGGCAATGTCAGCTTTATCTGGGACGGCAAGGATGCCAGCGGCAATCTGTTGCCGCCTGGCACTTACAAGTTCGAGGCGCAGGCCACCTACGCCGATGGCACCAAGGGGCTTTACACCATGCTACCGGCCAACGTCGACAGTGTGACCCTGGGCGGCAAAGAGTTGATGTTGAACCTGGCGGGGCTCGGCAGCGTGCCAATGTCGCAAGTCCAGGTGATCGGTCAGTAACTAACAGGTTTTAGCCGCCGGCTTTCCGGCAAAGGAGTCTTCCATGGGTTTCAATATCGGTCTTAGCGGTCTACGTGCGGCGACCAGTGACCTTAACGTGACCGGTAACAATATCGCCAACGCCGGGACTGCCGGTTTCAAACAGTCGCGTGCCGAGTTTGCCGATGTCTATGCCGCTTCCGTGCTCGGTTCCGGCTCGAACCCGCAGGGCAGTGGCGTGTTGTTGGCGGATGTGTCGCAGCTGTTCAATCAGGGCAACATCAATTACACGCAGAACGCTCTGGATCTGGCTATTAACGGTAACGGCTTTTTCGTCACCAGCAACAATGGCGAGGTCAGTTATACCCGTGCCGGCTATTTTGGTACCGACCGTGAAGGTTTTATGGTCAACAACTTTGGCTACAGGCTGCAGGGTTATGCGGTTGACGCCAACGGCAATCTGCAGAATGGCGTGGTCGATGACCTGCAAATCCAGACCGCCAGTCAGGAGCCGCGTGCGACCGAGAGCATTCTGCAGACGTTCAACGTCAACTCGACCAATGTGCGGCCAACCAATGCGGGCACCATGGCGGCTCCGACCTTCGACCCCACGGATCCGCTTTCTTATAACTCCTCGACCTCTCTGAATATCTATGACAGTCAGGGTAACTCCCATGTCATGACGCAGTACTTCGTCAAGGATGCAGCACCGGCTAACAACAGCTGGACCATGCATGTGCTGATTGACGGAGTTAACCCACGCGATCCGTCGAGTACTCAGCCGTTCAGTTACGACCTCAACTACGACGCTGCTGGTCAGTTAGCTACGCCAGCGTTCACTCCGATTCAGGCTGTGCCTGGTACTCCCGGGCCGCTGGAGGCCCCGAACATTCCAGGGACAGCCGTCAACGGTGTGATTCCATTTGCTCAGGCAGACTGGATTCCCGCTGAGCGTGACCCGGTGAGCGGTAACTTGGTGCCCAATGGGGCAGACAGCGCTACAGCGGGCTTTACCTTCGATATGCGCGGTTCTACGCAATTCGCCAGTGCCTTTGCCGTCAGCAGTGTCAGTCAGGATGGTTACACCACCGGCCAGCTCTCAGGGCTTGAGATTGACGATACCGGGGTGATATTCGCGCGCTACACCAATGGCCAATCGCGGGTGCAGGGGCAGGTGATTCTGGCCAATTTCGCCAACGTGCAAGGCCTGACTCCAGTGGGCAAGACTGCCTGGGTGCAGTCGTTCCAGTCGGGTGAGCCCGTGGTTGGTACGCCGCGCAGTGGCACCCTGGGTGCTTTGCAGTCGGGTGCGCTGGAGGACTCCAACGTTGAGCTGTCGGATCAGCTGGTCAATCTGATCGTGGCGCAGCGCAACTACCAGGCCAACGCCAAGACCATTGAAACCGAAAGTGCGGTAACCCAGACCATTATCAACCTGCGTTGATAAGTGTTGCCTGCGGCAGGCACGTGCCTGTTGCAGGCGGCAAAAGTACGCCGCACTGGCATTTGAAAGGCTCCGCTTGGAGCCTTTTTTATTTTTTAATTTCATATTTATCAAATGCTTACGCTTGTTTTTCGAGTGCTGGCACAGCCATTGCTTTATAGCTTGTATAGAGCAGCGGGGCGGCAAGCCCACTCGGAGAATAACCATGGACAAGATGCTGTACGTTTCCATGACTGGCGCCCACAACAACACCCTGGCCCAGCGTGCCCATGCCAACAACCTGGCAAACATCACCACCAATGGTTTCCGCCGGGATTTCGAGCAGGCGCGTTCCATGCCGATCTTTGGTGACAGTTATCCGTCGCGGGTCTACGCCATGAGCGAGCGTCCAGGTACTGACTTCACTCCAGGCTCTTTGCAGGAAACCGGTCGCGATCTGGATGTGGCTGTTGGCGGCAAGGGTTGGCTGGCTGTGCAGGCCCCCGATGGCAGCGAAGCCTATGTGCGTACCGCCAGCCTGAACGTTGATGCGCTGGGTGTACTGCGCACCGGCAATGGCTTGCCGGTGATGGGCAACGCCGGGCCGATTGCGGTGCCGCCGGAGCAGAAAATCGAAATCGGCAAGGACGGCACCATCAGTATTCGTGCCTTGGGTGAGGCGCCCAATGTGTTGGCCGAAGTGGACCGTCTGAAACTGGTCAACCCGGACCTCAAGCAGATGGAAAAGGGCACCGACGGCCTGATCCGCTTCAAGGGCCAAGGCCCGGTACAGGCGGACGCCAATATGGAGATTACCTCGGGCTTTCTCGAATCGAGCAACGTCAACGCCGTGGAAGAGATGACTGCGATCCTCTCGCTGTCCCGCCAATTCGAATTGCAAGTGAAGATGATGCGCACCGCCGAAGACAATTCGTCGGCCATGGCGCGCGTCTTGCAGATGACCTAATTATCAGCACGTGGCGTCGTTAAAACGGCGCCCGAGGAGAATCGATATGCTTCCGGCACTGTGGGTCAGCAAGACCGGTCTGTCCGCTCAGGACATGAACCTGACCACCATTTCCAACAACCTGGCCAACGTTTCGACCACTGGCTTCAAGCGTGATCGCGCCGAGTTCGAGGATCTCCTGTACCAGATCCGTCGTCAGCCAGGCGGCCAGTCCAGTCAGGACAGCCAACTGCCGTCCGGCTTACAGCTGGGTACCGGTGTGCGGGTCGTCGGCACGCAGAAGATCTTCACTGCCGGTAGCCTGCAAACCACCGAGCAGCCGCTGGATATGGCGATCAACGGCCGGGGTTTTTTTCAGGTGCTGCTGCCTGATGGCACCGTGTCCTACACCCGTGATGGCAGCTTTCACCTGAACTCCGATGGTCAGGTGGTGACCTCCAACGGTTATGCCCTGGAGCCCGCCATCGTACTGCCCAACGAGGTGCGCACCTTTACTGTGGGTGAAGACGGCACCGTGTCGGTGACTACATCCGGCAACCCGCAGCCGCAGATCGTTGGCAACCTGCAAACCGCCGACTTTATCAACCCGGCAGGTCTGGAAGCGATCGGCAACAACCTGTTTCTGGAAACCGCTTCCAGTGGCGCTCCGCAGGTCGGTACGCCTGGCCTGAACGGTCTGGGCACCACGCTGCAAAATACCCTGGAAAACTCCAACGTCAGCGTGGTCGAGGAACTGGTGAACATGATCACCACTCAGCGCGCCTATGAAATGAACTCCAAGGTCATTTCCACTGCTGACCAGATGCTCGGCTTTATTTCGCAGAATCTTTGATAGGTAGGGTGGGTTAGTCGCGCAGCGTCTGGCCTGGCTTTGGATACAGCAAGGAATCGCTTGAACTGGCACTGGTGGCTCAGGTTACACGTCACCCCAGGCAACGCATGAGGTAGTAGATATGAACCGGCTGATAATCATAAGTGCACTGCTTGGCCCCCTGGCTTTGAGTGGCTGCATGGCTCCCGCGCCTAAGCCGGATGATCCCTATTACGCGCCGGTGATGCCGCGGACTCCGCTGCCCGCAGCGCAGAACAACGGTTCGATCTATCAGGCCGGTTTCGAGAATGGTCTGTTCGGTGATCGCAAGGCTTACCGCGTGGGTGACATCATCACCATCACCCTGAATGAGCGCACTCAGGCCAGCAAGAACAGCAACAGCCAGATCAGTAAAGACAGCTCGGCCAATCTCGGCGTGCCTAACCTGTTCGGTATGACGGTGGCACCAAAAAATCCACTGGCAGGCCTCAGTGCCTTGGGCCTGACCAATGACACTCTGGGGCTGGATGCCAGCTTTGATGCCACCCGTTCAGCTGATGGTTCTGGTGCTGCCGGGCAGAGTAATAGCCTGACCGGTTCGATCACCGTATCGGTAGCCGAAGTGATGCCCAACGGTGTACTGCTGGTGCGTGGTGAAAAGTGGATGACCCTTAATACCGGCGATGAGCTGGTACGGATTGCTGGTCTGGTGCGCGCGGATGACATCGCCACCGACAACACCGTGTCCTCGACCCGAATTGCCGATGCGCGCATCACCTACTCGGGTACTGGCGCCTTCGCCGATGCCAGCCAGCCAGGCTGGATGAGCCGTTTCTTTATTAGCCCAATGTGGCCGTTCTGAGGATGGCCACCATGACGCTTCCCAAATACCTAGTGGTTGTAGCCGCCTTGCTGATGGCTTCGCTGGCTCAGGCCGAGCGGCTCAAGGACCTGGCCAGCATTCAGGGCGTGCGCACCAACCAGTTGATCGGTTACGGCCTGGTGGTCGGCCTTAATGGCAGTGGCGACCAGACCACGCAAACGCCGTTCACCGTGCAGACCTTCAACAACATGATGGCGCAGTTCGGTATCAAGGTGCCGCAGGGTGGCAACGTGCAGCTTAAGAACGTTGCAGCGGTTTCGATCCATGCGGATCTGCCGGCATTCGCCAAGCCCGGGCAGACCATCGACATCACCGTGTCCTCCATCGGTAACGCCAAAAGCCTGCGCGGCGGCAGCCTGTTGATGACCCCGCTCAAGGGCATCGACGGCAACGTTTACGCCATTGCTCAGGGCAACTTGGTGGTCGGCGGTTTTGATGCCGAAGGCGGTGATGGTTCACGGATTACCGTCAACGTACCGTCGGCTGGGCGCATTCCCGGTGGGGCGACGGTTGAACGACCGGTGCCAAGCGGTTTCGATCAGGGCAACACCCTGACCCTCAACCTCAATCGTCCGGATTTCACCACCGCCAAGAACATCGTCGACCATATCAACGAACTGCTTGGTCCGGGTGTGGCGCAGGCAGTCGACGGTGGTTCGATTCGCGTCAGTGCACCACTGGATCCGGGTCAGCGGGTGGATTACCTGTCGATTCTGGAAAATCTCGAAGTCGAGATCGGTCAGGCAGTAGCCAAGGTCATCATCAACTCGCGCACTGGCACCATCGTGATTGGCCAGAACGTGCGCGTACAGCCTGCCGCTGTGACCCACGGCAGCCTGACCGTGACCATCACCGAAGACCCGATCGTCAGTCAGCCGGAAGCACTGTCCGGTGGCCAAACGGCCGTAGTGCCGCGCTCGAAGGTGAATGCCGAAGAAGAAGCCAAGCCGATGTTCAAGTTCGGCCCGGGGACCACGTTGGATGAAATCGTCCGCGCGGTGAATCAGGTGGGCGCTTCGCCTTCCGACCTTATGGCCATCCTGGAGGCGCTGAAACAAGCCGGCGCTCTGCAGGCTGATCTGATCGTGATTTAAGGGAGCGCACGCCATGGACTCTCGCCTTTCAGCCGGTTTGCTCGGCGGCACCAGCACTGTCGACAGTGGTGCCTATAACGATCTCAATCGCCTCAACCAATTCAAGGTTGGCGGTGACAGCGAAAAGAACATCAAGAAGGTGGCTCAGGAGTTCGAGTCGCTGTTTCTCAATGAAATGCTCAAGGCCATGCGCTCGGCCAACGAAGTGTTCGGTGAAGGCAACTTCATGAACAGCAACGAGAGCAAAACCTACCAAGACATGCATGACCAGCAGCTGTCGGTGACCATGTCCAATCACCAGAACGGTATCGGCCTGGCCGACGTGCTGGTGCGGCAAATGTCGAAGATCAAGGATGCGAGCAGCCGCCCTAATCCGTTTGCCCAGGTCGATGAGCCGGTGCCGAGCGCGCCGAGCAAACCCTTGGCCAGGGTCGACGGTGCACGTGACGACACCTCATTGATCAACCAGCGGCGCCTGTCTCTGCCGGGCAAGCTGACGGACCGTCTGCTGGCGGGCATCGTGCCTTCGGCCACGGCCGCCGAGGGGCAGCCGTTGGCACAGAATGACTGGATTCCGGCCAAGGCTTTTGCCGCCCCCGCCGATACCGCGCTGGGGCTCAACGGCACGGATGCGATCACCGGCCGGCGAATTGCCCAACCACCGCTGGCACCGGGCAAAGCCGCGTTCGGCTCTAAAGATGAGTTTATTGCTGCCATGTTGCCGATGGCCGAGAAGGCCGCCGAGAAGATTGGCGTCGATCCGCGTTACCTGGTGGCTCAGGCCGCATTGGAAACCGGTTGGGGCAAATCGATCATTCGTCAGCAGGACGGCACCAGCAGCCACAACCTGTTTGGCATCAAGACCCACAACACCTGGGAAGGCGACTCGGCGCGAGTGCTGACCACTGAATTCAAGGGTGGTAAAGCGGTCAAGGAGGCCGCTTCGTTTCGTGCCTATGACTCCTTCGAGCACAGCTTTAACGATTTTGTGAGCTTCCTGCAGGGCAATGGCCGCTACGAGAAAGCCCTGGCCAGCACTGACAAGCCTGAACAGTTCGCCCGAGAGCTGCAGAAAGCCGGCTACGCCACGGACCCGCAATACGCCCGCAAGATTGCTCAGATAGCACGGCAGATGCAGACCTATCAAACAGTCGCGGCAGTCGGTACGCCGTCCACCAACGGATGATGAAAGATGGCTGACTTACTCAATATTGGCCTGTCCGGTCTTGCCGCGAACAAGACTTCGCTGGCAGTCACCGGTCACAACATCACCAACGTCAATACGCCGGGCTTCTCGCGCCAGGAGACTGTCCAGGCCACGCGTATTCCGCAGTTCAGCGGTGCCGGTTATATCGGCTCGGGCACCACGCTGGTTGATGTGCGACGCATCTATAACGACTTCCTCAATACCCAGGTACGCAGCAGCACCGCGCTTAACAGCGATACCCAGAGCTATCTGGGGCAGATCAATCAGCTCGATTCATTGCTGGCCGGCAGTACCACCGGCGTCAACCCTGGGCTGCAGAAGGTGTTTGCCGCACTGCAAACTGCGGCCGAGGACCCGGCCAACATTCCCGCGCGGCAGTTGGCGCTGTCCGAAGCCGAGGGCTTGGCCAAGCGCTTCAATACCGTGTATGACCGCTTGTACGAGCAGAACGCCTTTATCAACAAGCAGCTCTCGGCAGTGACTGATCAGGTCAATCAGTTGGCCACCTCGATTGCCGGTTATAACGATGCCATTGCCATTGCCGCATCCAATGGACAGCAGCCCAACGATTTGCTCGATGCTCGCGAGGAGGCAGTGCGTAAGCTGTCGACCTTTATTGGGGTGACTGTGGTGGCCCAGGATGACAGCAGCTACAACCTGTTTGTCGGCTCCGGTCAGCCGTTGGTGGTGGGCAGTACGGCTGCGCGTCTGGAGGTGAGTCCTGGGCTGTCTGACCCACTGCGCAGTGAAGTGCAGTTTGTCAGCGGCAGCTCACGTCAGGGCATTACTTCGCTGATTACTGGCGGCGAGATGGGTGGGTTGATCCGCTACCGTGAAGATGTGCTGGACACCACGCTGAACGCGGTCGGGCGTCTGGCGTTGTCCGTAACCGATCAAGTCAACCGTCAGCTGGGGCAGGGCCTGGATCTCAATGGCCAGTTCGGCAATGGTCTGTTTCGTGAGCTCAATGACCCCATCCTGATTGGGCAGCGCAGCCTGGCGCGGGTTGGCAACAGCGACCCCTTGGCCAACCTGAATGTGCTGATCGAGGACACCACGCAGCTGGCCACCAGCGATTACGAAGTGGAATTCACCAACGCCACGGACTACACCGTACGGCGGGTCAGTGATGGCACCAACTTTGGCCCCTTCGATATCACCGTGGTGCCAGCGGCGGAGTTCGACGGCATCTCGCTGAACGTCGCCAGCGGCACCTTTGCCGCCGGGGACCGCTTTCGGGTGATGCCGACGCGCAATGCGGGCGAGTCCATCCGTGCGGATATGAAACGGCCGGAAGAGCTGGCTTTTGCCGCGCCACTGAAATCACAGACCAGTCCGGCGAATATCGGTACCGGGGTGATCAGCCAGCCAACCCTGCTGACTGAGATCGACATCTATGACCCGGTCGCACAAACCGATCTGGAAACCAGTCTGCGCAATGCGCCGCCGCTGCGCATTGTCATGGGTGCCGGTGGTGGGGCAACTCAGGGTTATGATGTGGTGGATATCAATGGCAACGTCATTGATACCGGGGTAATCGTGCCGGGTCAGAACAACACCCTGACCATCACTGTGCCGGCGACAGCCGGCCCACCTGCGGTGCCAGTGCCCTTCGATTACGAAGTGACCATCAGCGGTCGGCCACAAGCAGGCGATAACTTTTCGGTTTCCTTCAACACCAATGGGGTGTCTGATAACCGTAACGCCTTGAAGCTGATTGATCTGCAAAACCGCACGACGATCGGTATCAACCCCTTGGCGCCGGATACCACCGGTTCAAGCTTTACCGATGCCTATGGCGATCTGGTGGAGCGGGTGGGCACCCTGACCAGTCAGGCGCGGGTCGATGGCGAGGCTACTGGTGCCATTCTCAAGCAGGCCACTGACAACCGAGATTCGATTTCAGCGGTCAATCTGGATGAAGAAGCGGCCAAATTGATTCAGTTCGAGCAGTACTACCAGGCCTCGGCGCAGATCATTCAAGTTGCCCGTAGCCTGTTCGATACACTGATTAACACGTTCTGACGCGCCGTCTAGAACTTCGAGGTTAGTTTTATGGTGATGCGCATCTCTTCGATCCAGGCCTTCAATAACGGTGTCAGCGGCCTTGGGCGCAACTATTCCAACCTGATCCGCACTCAGGAGCAGATCAGCAGTGGTAACCGTATTCTTACCCCGGCCGATGATCCGGTAGCGTCGGTGCGTTTGCTACAGCTCGAACAGCAGCAGGCGGTATTGGGCCAGTACAAGGAAAACCTCACCGCTGCGAAGAACAGCCTGACTCAGGAAGAAACCACCATCACCTCGGTGGTCAATGTATTGCAGCGCATTCGCGAATTGGCAGTGCAAGCCGGTGGTGGTGCATTGTCAGGCGATGACCGCAGATCGATTGCCAAGGAGTTGAGTGAGCGTGAGGGTGAGCTGCTTAACCTGATGAACAGTCGTAACGCTCGCGGCGAGTATCTCTTCAGTGGCTTTCTCGGTAAAACCGAACCCTTTCTGCGTAACCCCGACGGCACCTATTCCTATCAGGGTGATGAGGGGCAGCGCAGCCTGCAGGTAGCCGGCTCAAGCAGTGTGGCGATCAACGACAACGGCAAACGGCTGTTTGAAGACGTAAGCAATGCCAATCGGATTATTAATGCGCTTGGCGTCAATAACGCCGCGTTACCAACGCCGCCATTGCCAGCTACAAACATTCCGGCGCTGCCGGCGGCAGATCAGCGGGTCTTTATGTCGCCTGGTCTGGTACAGGACAATCAGACCTTCAACAGCAATTTTCGCGCAGGCGAGCCGTACTCGCTGGCGTTTGTCAGTGGCACCGAATTTCGCATCTATGACAGCGCCGGTGCAGACGTGACATCCGAAGTGCCAGGTGGTGGCTTGATTGACCCCCTCGTCAGCGGCGGCAATACCATCAATTTTCGCGGCATGCGTTTTCAGTTGGATGTGGTGTTGCAGCCTGGTGATAACGAGTTGGATCTGGATAACCTGCTGGCCGATACCGCCACGCCGGGAACGCCGGGCATTAATACCCATAGTTTCACCCTGCAGTCGGCGCCCACGGACTTTGCCGTCAACCGCTCATCAACCAACAATTCGGCCGCGATTGTTGCTCCGGCGGGTATTAGCAACCAGGCAACCTTTGACAGCCAGTTTCCGACTTCCGGGGTTGTTCTGCGCTTTACCGACGATACCAACTATGAGGTCTACTCCCAGCCCGTTGGGCCGGGTAGCCCGATACTCGCCACCGGCACAGTGGTCGGGCCTTATCCGGCCACCTTCAGCGTGTTCGGTGCTGATTTCACCCTGTCAGCCCCGGCAGCGGTTGCTGGCGGCGACGAGTTCGGCGTACAACCGCAGTTTCAGGAGCAGCGCAGTATTCTCAACACCATCAGCCGCCTGCGTCAGGCGCTGGAATCATCACCGACATCCCCTGCCGGTAACCTTGGTGTCCGTAACGAAGTGGCAATTGCCTTGACCAATCTGGATAGCGGGATGGGCAAGGTGTTGGAAGTGCAGACCGAGATCGGTGCGCGGTTGAACTTGATTGACACTACCGAAATTGATAACGAAGACGTCACCCTAGTCAACAAGGCCGTGCAAGCTGATCTACGTGAGTTGGATTACGCCGAGGCACTGTCGCGTTTGTCATTCCAGACCATCATTCTCGAAGCCGCGCAGCAGAGCTACGTGAAGATTGCCGGGCTGAATCTGTTTAATCAGTTGCGCTGATTTTCTCTGAGTGCTCTCTGTTATCGGCCAGCAGGGCTGGAGTGGTGAGTTTGTACTGTATTAGTTGTCTGACGTGAAACCCCAGCTTGCTGGGGTTTCGTTTTTCTGGCGAACGAAGAAAACGTCTATTTAAGCTGTACCGGCACGTTGAACTGAAAGATGCTGATCGGGCATTTTCACCTGTCCGGACCTTTACCGCTGTTTAAACAAACATAGTTGGCCAAGGTTTTGCTTAATCGGTAGTAGAGTGGGTAATGTGCTGTTTTATTGGCATTTTCCAATACGGCTCACATGTAGGCCTACAGGAGTTATTGATTGATGCCCGCTATGAGGTTTGACATATGAAGGCAGTGATTTTGGCCGGTGGTTTGGGCACTCGTATCAGCGAGGAGTCCCACCTCAAGCCAAAGCCCATGATCGAGATCGGCGGCAAACCGATCATTTGGCACATCATGAAAATCTACTCTCACTATGGCATCAATGATTTCGTTATTTGCCTGGGCTACAAGGGCTATGTAATCAAGGAATATTTTGCCAACTACTTCCTGCACATGTCGGATGTCACCTTTGACATGGCCGAAAACCGTATGCACATACATCAGCGTCACGCTGAACCGTGGCGCGTAACGCTGGTTGATACGGGTGAGTCAACGGGTACAGGCGGTCGTCTTAAGCGTGTACGCGACTACCTGGGTGATGAGACCTTCTGCTTTACCTACGGTGATGGGGTGTCCGATATCGACATCCCTGCATTGATCGCTTTCCACAAGCAGCATGGCAGATTGGCCACTGTTACCGCAGTACAACCACCAGGTCGCTACGGTGCACTTGATGTCCAAGGGCAGGTGGTCAGCGGGTTTCAGGAGAAGCCACTGGGTGATGGTGGTTGGATCAACGGCGGTTTTTTTGTACTGGAACCGGCGGTCATCAACTATATCGAGGATGACGCCACGACCTGGGAGTTTGAGCCCATGCGTGCGCTGGCAAGCGAAGGGCAGTTGATGAGTCACCTGCATCGCGGTTTCTGGCAGCCGATGGACACTCTGCGTGACCGGGTGCTATTGGAAGATCGCTGGAAAAGCGGTGAAGCGGAGTGGCAGCTATGGCGGTGAGCCCGGACTTCTGGAGAGGGCGAAAAGTCCTGCTGACTGGGCATACCGGCTTCAAGGGTGGCTGGCTGGCGCTGTGGTTGCGTCAGCTCGGGGCTGATCTGCGTGGTTTTGCCTTGCCCGCGACTACCACACCGTCGCTGTGGCAGGTGGCGCAACTGGATCAGCAGATCACGGGTGAGTTTGCGGATATTCGTGATGCCGCCAGGTTGAGTGATGCGTTGCTGGAGTTTCAGCCTGAACTGGTTCTGCACTTGGCTGCGCAACCCTTGGTACGTGAATCCTACCGAGCGCCAGCAGAGACTTATGCCACCAATGTCATGGGTACGCTCAACCTGCTGGAGGCCATTCGCTCTACTGATTCTGTACGCGCTGTTGTGGTGGTGACCACTGACAAATGCTACGAGAATCGCGAGTGGCCATGGCCTTATCGGGAGCAAGATGCTCTCGGAGGTTTTGATCCGTATAGCAGCAGTAAGGCATGTGTTGAAGTGCTGTGCGCCAGTTACCGCGACTCATTTCTCAGGGCCTCAGGTGTTGCCTTGGCAACTGCTCGTGCGGGCAATGTACTGGGTGGTGGTGACTGGTCTGCGGAGCGCTTGATCCCCGATATCTTCAGCGCTTGGCAGCAAGGTCGAGACGTGATTTTGCGCTACCCCCATGCGACTCGTCCCTGGCAGCACGTGCTTGATCCATTAATGGGGTATTTACAACTGGCGCAAGGACTGCTGACTGATCCTGAACGTCATGCTGCTGCTTGGAATTTTGGACCAGACAGTGCCGGGCTCGCGACAGTGGAGGCGGTCGTGGCGCGTCTTGCGGAGCTCTGGCCGGGTGAGGCCCGCTGGTCTGCCTCTGCCGATGCCCAGCCGCATGAGGCGGGGTTACTGGCGCTGGACTCCAGCAAGGCCAGACAATCGCTGGGATGGGCGCCACGCTGGTCATTGGATGCGACTCTACAGCACACACTGGACTGGCAGTTGGCCTGGCAAAACGGACGTGACATGGCAAGCGTTACCCGCGAACAGATCGCGCTTCACCAAGGCGAAATTCAATGACTGACAGCACCGCGCAACAGCTGCGCCAACAAATTGCCGAGTTGGTCGGACGCTATGCTGAGCTGCAGATGGCGCCTAAGCCGTTTGTGGTGGGGCAGAGCTCAGTGCCGCCATCGGGAAAAGTAATTGGTGCGGGTGAGTTGCAGTCGATGACCGAGGCTGTGCTCGATGGGTGGCTGACCACCGGGCGCTTCAATGAAGCGTTCGAGAAGCGTCTGGCCAAGTACCTTGGACGCCGTTGCGTCCTCACCACCAACTCAGGTTCATCAGCCAACCTGTTGGCATTCTCCGCATTGACCTCCCCGCGCTTGGGTGACCGTGCGATCAAGCCGGGCGACGAAGTAATCGGCGTCGCGGCGGGCTTTCCGACTACCGTCAATCCCATCCTGCAATTCGGTGCGGTGCCGGTTTTTGTGGATGTCGAGCTGCCGACCTACAACATTGATCCAGCGAAGATTGAGGCGGCAATCAGCCCGAAAACCAAGGCCATCATGTTGGCCCACACGCTGGGCAATCCCTTCGATCTGAGTATGGTTCGCGCTCTGTGCGATAAGTACGGCCTGTGGTTGATCGAGGACTGCTGCGATGCTTTGGGGTCGACCTATAAAGGGCATATGGTCGGTACGTTCGGCGATATCGGTACCCTCAGTTTTTATCCGGCTCACCACATCACCATGGGTGAGGGCGGTGCTGTATTTACCAATAACCCGGCGCTCAAACGCATTATCGAATCTTTTCGTGACTGGGGGCGTGACTGCTACTGCGCGCCAGGTGAGGACAACACCTGTGGCAAGCGCTTTTGCTGGCAGTTGGGCGATCTACCAGAGGGTTATGACCACAAGTACACCTACTCACACTTGGGCTACAACCTGAAGATCACCGATATGCAGGCTGCCTGTGCGTTGGCGCAGATGGACCGCGTTGATGACTTCATCGTTGCCCGCAAGCGCAATTTCATCTGGCTCAGTGAGCGCCTGGCCGGCTGTCAGGATTTTCTAATACTGCCGCAGGCCACGCCAGGAAGTGACCCTTCCTGGTTTGGCTACCCCATGACCTTGCGTGATGGTTGCGGTATTCGTCGGGTTGAGCTGCTGCGATATCTGGATGCGCAAGGTGTCGGTACACGGCTGCTGTTTGCCGGTAACCTGGTGCGTCAGCCCTATATGCAAGGCCGCAATTTCAGGGTCTCAGGTGAGTTGTCGGTGACCGATAAAGTGATGCACGACACCTTCTGGGTCGGTGTGTGGCCTGGGCTTGGCGAGGAACATTTGGAGCACGCTGCGCGTTGTCTAGAGACTTTCTTCGGTTTGAGGGCGGGCTGATGAATGCCTATATCCTCTGCGGTGGCTTTGGCACCCGCCTGCGCAGTGTGATTAACGACACGCAGAAGGCCGTGGTGGATATTCACGGTCGTCCATTCCTGGCTCTGGTGCTGGCGCAATTGCGTGAGGCCGGTGTCAGTCGCGGTGTGCTCTGCGCGCATTATCGTGCTGATCAACTGGCCGTATTGTTGCCCTCGTTAGAGGCAGAGTCTGGTTTGCCGTTGCAGTTGGTGATAGAGGAAACCCCGCTGGGCACCGGTGGTGCTGTGCTGAACGCCTTACTTCAAGTGCCGCCTGAGGGGCGTTATCTGGTGCTTAACGCGGACACTTTCCTTGATCCCTGCGCGTATCGCCTTGCACTGGACAGCGAGCGAGACGTTCTGGTCGGCGTGCAGGTCGAGGATCGCTCGCGCTATGGCAGTTTGGATTGCTCTGCGCTGGGCGAAGTACTTGGTTTCGAGGAAAAAGGTCAGGCGGGACCTGGTTTGATCAATGCTGGCGTCTATGGGTTTACGGCTGGCGCGCTAGAGAATATGCCTGTCACAAGTTGTTCTATGGAGCATGACCTACTGCCGTCACTTATGCGTCAGCACAGGCTGTATGTATGTGAGTACAGCGGAGCATTCGTGGACATAGGAACCCCTGATTCTCTGGATGCGTTCAAGTCTAATTTGCGCGGGAGTGCCGTCTGATGAGCGTGCTGGTCAAGGAACTCACGATCGACATGCAGCAGACGATTCTTGATGCCATTAAATGCATCGAGTCCGGGAATCTGCAGATCGCCTTCGTAGTCGCCGCGGATATGCGTCTGCTCGGTGTTGTGACCAATGGCGATATACGCCGTTACCTGTTGCAGGGTGGCTTGACCGATCAGCCGGTCACAGCCTGTATGAACCGCGAGTTTCGCAGCGTATCGATTACCACCCCACGTGAAGACTTGTTGAAAGCATTCGATCTAGGGCATAACGCTTTGCCGGGTCTAGATGCCGAAGGGCGCCTTGTTGAGGTCTACACCCGCCAGATGGCGGCCAGCGCAGAGGTGCCTGTACTGGCACGTGCGCGTGCCCCGGTGCGGATGAGTTTTTGTGGCGGCGGTGCTGATCTGACCTACTTTTTTATCGATCACCCAGCTGCTGTGCTCAGCTGCACCGTGGGGCTCTACGCTCACGCAACCCTGGTCCCCCGTGACGATAGACAGATCCATATTTTTTCCGAAGATCTGGGGCGTGAAGAACACTTCAATTCGTTGCCAGCACTGCTGTCGACTGCAGAGAAGAGCTTGCTGGCAACCATCGTTTCGGTGATCAAGCCCAAGTACGGTTTTGATCTGTATCTGCGCTCAGACTTTCCAGTGGGGTCTGGATTGGGAGGGTCTTCTGCGGCCACCATCGCTAGCATCGCGGCGTTCAATGAGTTGCGCCAGGATCGTTGGAACACTTATGAGATTGCCGAACTCGCTTTCCAGGCCGAGCGCCTGTGCTTCGGCATTGCCGGTGGTTGGCAGGATCAGTACGCCTCAGCCTTTGGTGGCTTCAACCTGATTGAGTTCGAGAACCAGCGCAACCTGGTTCACCCGATTCGCTTGGAAGAAGCTATCCGCAATGAACTGGAGTCATGCCTGGTGCTGTGTGACACCGGTATTTCCCATGACTCGGGGCGTTTGCATGAGCTGCAACGTGAAGAGATAGAGGCCGAGTCGTCACAAACTGAGCTGCTCAGCGCCAGTGTGGCGCTATGTCGACGTATGCACCGTTACCTGATGCGTGGCGAGCTGCGTGATTTCGGCCTGTGCCTCGATGAAGCCTGGCAGTTGAAGAAGCGTTTCTCTTCAGCGATCAGCCATGGTCGTCTGGATGCGATCTATGCTGCGGCGCTAGCGGCCGGCGCATTGGGCGGCAAGTTGCTTGGCGCGGGTGGGGGAGGCTTCTTTCTGTTCTACGTACAGCCACAGTATCGGCAGCGGGTTGTGCATGCAGTGCGTGCACTGGGCTGTCAGACCCAGAACTTCCGCTTTGAATCCAGCGGCGTAACCTCATGGCGAACAAAAATCCAATGACTCCTATTTTTCTTGACGGTATTGCGCTGGGCGGCGAGCGTGTCTTTGTGATTGCTGAGGCCGGAAACAATCACAACGGTTCCCTGGCGCTGGCCAAACGCTTGGTGGATGCTGCGTTCGATGCAGGGGCCGACTGCGTCAAGTTCCAGCTGCGCAACCGTGAGGCGCTGTACCGTCGTAAGGCTGATGGCTCGCGGGCCGAAGACCTCGGCGTGGAGTACATCCAGGACCTGCTGGACAAGGTTGAGCTGAGCGTCGAAGAGCATCGTGAGGTACGTGAGTACTGTAAACAGAAGGGCATTATTTACCTGTGCACACCTTGGGATGAGCCCAGTGTCGATGTGTTGGCGGATTTTGATGTCGCCGCCCTGAAGATCGCCTCGGCTGATCTGTGCAATCCCTACCTGATTGCCAAGGCTGCAAGCCTGGGCAAGCCCCTGATTCTGTCTACCGGCATGTCCTTTGAGCACGAAATCGTTCGGGCCATTGAACAGTTGAATGCGCTTGGTACGCCATTCGCGCTGCTGCATTGCAACAGCGCCTATCCGGCCCCCGAGTCCGATATCCAGCTTGGTTACTTACGCCGGTTGCAGGAGCTGCATGATCTGGTCGGCTACTCCGGCCATGAGCGTGGCATCGCCATTACCCTCGGCGCAGTCGCACTGGGCGCCAAGCTGGTGGAACGGCACATCACCCTGAATAGGGGGATGGAAGGACCGGATCACCTGGCCAGCCTTGAGCCGAGCGAGTTTTGCCAACTGGTCGACGGCATCCGTCAGCTGGAACTGGCATTGCCCTGGCAAGGCCCTGGTCGCCATGCCAGCCAGGGCGAGCTGCTCAACCGCGAGAATCTCGGCAAGAGCGTGATCGCTGCATGCGACATCGCCCATGGCACGGTCATGGACGCGTCGATGCTGCGTATCGCCAGCCCTGGCCAGGGCCTGCCACCGTATCGTTTGCCGGAATTACTGGGCAAAGCGGCCGGGCGCGATATCGCCCTGGGGGATTTTCTCTTCGATAGCGACCTGAGCGAGCAGGCTCAGGAGCAGCGGTTGGTGTTCGACCTGCCGATTCGCTGGGGCGTGCCGGTGCGCTATCACGACTTCCGAGATTACCGTCGGCGGATTAGCCCAGATCTGTTCGAGTTTCACCTGTCCTACCGCGACCTCAGCCTCAAGCCGCAGCCGTTTCTCGCCGAGGTCGACTGTTCGCGCCTGGTGGTGCATGCGCCGGAGTTGTTCGAGAACAGCGAGCTGCTGGATCTGGCGTCGGATGATCCGGCGTATCGCCAGCGTTCGATCGACAATCTGCAGCGGGTGGTGGACGCCACGCTGGAAATCGGCGAATTTTTCCCCAATGCCGATGCGCGGCTGATCGTCGCCAACATCGGTGGTTTTTCCGCTGACGAGCCGCGCCCGCTGGCCATGCGCCCGGAACTCTACGAGCGCTTCCACGAGGCCTGCCGCCAGGTGGATTTCGCCGGCACCGAGCTGATTCCGCAGAACATGGCGCCGTTCCCCTGGCACTTCGGCGGCCAGCGTCATCAGAACATCTTCATGATGCCCGAGGAACTGGCCGCTCAGGCGCGTGACCATGGTCTGCGCCTGTGCCTGGATCTGTCGCACCTGCAGATGACCTGTTTCCACTTCGGCCTCGACTTCCAGCAAGCGCTGGCCCTGTTGCTGCCGCATTCCGCGCACCTGCACGTGGCCGATGCCAAAGGCACCAACGGTGAGGGCGTGCTGATGGGCACCGGCGACATCGATTGGCCGGCCACTTGGGCGCAGATTCGCCAGCACCCGCAGGTCAGCTTCATTCCCGAGGTTTGGCAGGGGCACAAGGATCATGGCGCAGGATTCTGGTCGGCTTTGCGTTATTTGAGCGCATTGGAGGTACGGTGAACACAATCGATAAAGACGATACCGAGTCCCAGCTCGAACGCCTGCTGAGCGAATCGCTGGAGTCCGTTCGTGAGCGTCAGCGCGAAACCCTTGGGCAGATCATCGGGGGGGAGCAGACGCCCTTCGTGCTGTTCGGCGCCGGTGGCCTTGGTCGGCAAGTATTGCCCGTGCTGCAGGCGGCAGGTCTGTCGCCGCTGGCCTTTCTTGATAACAACCCTGCACTCTGGGGCAGCTATATCGACGGCGTCGAGGTGCTGGGGCCGGCGCAATTGGCCGAGCGTATGGCGGGGCGTTTACCTGCCGTTGTCGCCAGTATCGGCGCCGTGCGGGTTGGCACCTGCCACTTGGATCAATGGCGGGCTCCGTTGCGCGCGCTAGGCTTCCAGCGCATTGCTCTTTTTGGCCACCTGGCCTGGCGTTTTCCGCAGTTGCTGCCCTACCAGTGCCTGGACTTGCCTGAGCGCGTGCTCGCAGAGGCGGATCGTGTACGTGCAGCATTTCACTTACTTGCCGATGAGGCGTCACGACGTCTGTATGTGGCGCATGTTGCCTGGCGCCTGACCCTCGATTCCGAGGTCTTGCCGAGTGAGGACGGAGAGGCAATCTACTTCAGTGATCGTTTCAGCCGGCGCGACGACGCTGAAGTGCTCTACGACGTCGGAGCCTTCAATGGCGACTCTATCCTGGGGTACCTAGAAAGTGGTCGGCGCTATCGAGAGATCCACTCCTTCGAGCCTTCGACAGGTAACTTCAGCCAGTTGCAAAACACTATCGCCAGGCTTGCCGAAACAGGCTATGGCGACTTGCATGCCCATCTGCTGGCGGTTGGGGATCATGAAGGCTCGATTGCCATCGACTCGGGCGGCGGGCATACGTTGCAGGTCGGCGAGGGCGATGAGATGGTGCCGATGACCACGCTCGACGCACTTGCCGAGAGCCTGCCCCCTCCGAGCCTGATCAAGATGGACATCGAGGGTTTCGAGCCACAGTGCCTGGCTGGCGGCAGCCGATTGATCGCGCAAAAGCAGCCGATGCTGGCCGTGTGTGCTTACCACGAGCAGGATCATCTCTGGCGTCTCTTGCTGCAGATCCACGCGTATCGGGCCGACTATCGTTTCATGCTGGGTCAGCATCTTTATGACCGAGCCTGGGACATTGTGCTGTACGCCTTACCGGAAAACCGCCTGCCAAGGGAGCCAAACGATGAGTGCTGAAACTCTTGAGAGCGAGCTGGAGAGGTTGCTTGCTGAGCCCCTGAAGTCCGTACGTGAACGTCAAACCCACACGCTGGAGCGCCTGATTGGCGACCTCGATCGGCCCTTTGCGCTGTTCGGTGCGAGCCACCTGGGGCGCAAGGCTCAAGCCGTGCTAAGGGACATGGGCCTGGTGCCCTGTGCCTTCATGGACAACAATCCGGCGCTGTGGGGAACCACCATCGACTCGGTGCCGGTATACAGTCCCGCCCAGTTGGCCGAGCAATGGCAAGGGGCGTTGCCGTCGGTTATCTGCACGATCTGGAGCGGGCATATCCACGATTGCATGACGGATCGCCTGGCGCCTCTGCGCGCGTTGGGGTTCGAGCACATTGCTCTGTTTGGTCACCTGGCCTGGCGCTATCCGCAGCATTTACTGCCGCATTACTGCATGGATCTGCCGGAGAAGGTGCTGCCCGCAGCCGATGCCATACGGCAGGCATTCGCCCTGCTGGGCGATGAGGCATCGCGCCGGTTGTTCGTCAATCATGTCGCCTGGCGTCTGCACCTGGATCACAACCTGTTACCGGTTTCCTCACCCTTACAGATTTACTTTGCCCCCCATTTCAGTACCGACTGCGCTGACGAAGTGGTATTTGACCTGGGAGCCTTCAACGGCGACACGCTGGAAGGCTACCTAGCCACGGGGCGCGGTTATCGCGAATATCACTGTTTCGAGCCCGTGGCGAGGAACTTCGCGGCGCTGCGCGACAGCCTGGAGCGTCAGGCCCGCCCCGGGCTCTACGCCCATCGCCTGGCTGTGGGCGACAGCAACGGCGAGGTGCTGATAGAGGCTGCCAACGGCCCTTCGTCACGGGTTGGTCTGGGCGATGAGCGCGTGCCAATGACCACTCTGGACGACCTAACCAGCCAAGGGCTACCGCCGACCTTTATCAAGATCGACATAGAGGGTTTCGAGCCACAGTGCCTGGCAGGTGGTCGCCGCTTGATCACCGAGCGCCATCCGGTGATCGCGGTCAGCGTTTACCACGAGCAGAACCACCTATGGCAAATCCTCCTGCAACTGCACAGCTACTACGATGGCTATCGCTTCAGCCTGTGCCCCCATGTCAGTGACGGCTGGGATCTGGTGCTCTACGCCGCACCTGCCGATCGCGTTCCCTCTTTCTCCCATAGAGAGCAATGATTCATGCGTGTCGCCGATTACATCTTCGAGTTCATCGCCAATCAAGGTATCGGCCATGTGTTCTTCCTGCCGGGTGGCGGGGCGATGCACCTGAACAATGCCTTGCTGCGCCAACCACGACTGAGTGCGGTGAGCATGCTGCACGAGCAGGGTGCGTCCATCGCCTCGGAGGGCTATGCGCGCACTTCCGGCAAGTTCGGCGCTTGCCTGGTTACTTCTGGCCCCGGTGCAACCAACGCCATCACTGGCCTGGCCGGTGCCTGGTTCGAGTCGACCCCGGTGCTGTTCGTTTCCGGCCAGGTCAAGCGTGCCGATCTCAAAGGCGACAGTGGTCTGCGTCAGCTCGGTACTCAGGAGCTGGATATCGTCAGTGTGGTCACGCCCCTGACCAAGTACGCGGTGTGTCTGCTTGATCCTCTGCGAGTGCGCTACGAGTTGGAGAAGGCGTTGTATCTGATGCTCAGCGGACGCAAAGGGCCGGTGTGGTTCGATGTGCCGCTGGATGTTCAAGCCACCGAGGTTGACCCCGAACAATTGCAAAGGTACGAGGCGCCGCACCACGTTGAACCGACTGCTCCCGATGCCCCGGCGTTGGTGCGATTGGCGCAGCGACTGCAGCAGGCGCAGCGTCCAGTGCTGCTGGTCGGTAATGGTGTACATGGCGCAGGTGCCGAAGCCAGCCTACGCCAGTTGATCGAACAACTGGGTATACCCACCCTGACGACCTGGATCGGCGCCGACCTACTTGAGTATGACCATCCATACTATTTTGGTCGCTGTGGTACGGTGGCCCCACGCGGCGCCAATTTCACGGTGCAAAATGCCGATTTAGTGCTGGCTATCGGCTGTCGCATGGACTTTTCCATCACAGGTTTCGATCGCAGCCAGTTCGCCCGTGAAGCTGAAATCGTGGTCGTGGACATCGACCCAGCGGAAATCGCCAAGCTGGGCGAACTGCCCGATGAGCGTTTCGTATGCGACGCCGGTGCTTTCATTGAAAGCTTGCTCGAGCAGATGCCTGCTGAGCCGCTAGTTCTCGATGATTGGCTTGCGCGCTGCACACAATGGAAAACTCGCTATCCGGTGGTCTTGCCGGGATATCGCGAGCCACGTGGCTTCGTCAACACCTACGTGTTCACTGAAACCCTGTGCGAAGCCATGGATGAGGGAGAGCTGCTCATTCCCGGTAGTTCCGGCGCGGCCATTGATACTTTCTGGCTAGCGGCCCGGCTCAAACGTGGGCAGCGTTCGGTGGCAACGGGTGGGCTTGGCTCGATGGGCTATGGCCTGCCGGCGGCGTTGGGCGGTTGCCTGGGAGCTGGCGGTAAACGCACAGTTTCGGTCGACGGGGATGGTGGCTTCGTAATGAACATCCAGGAGCTGGAGGTGGTTCGCCGCCTACAACTGCCGATCAAGTACTTCGTGCTGAACAACAACGGATATGCCTCTATTCGTGCATCGCAGAGCGGCTACTTCAAGGAAACCATCGGCTGCGATCCAGCCTCGGGCATGAGTCTGCCGGATATCGTGGCGTTGGCTGGTGCCATGGGGATTCGCAGTTTGCGAGTCAGTGACCAGGCGGCCCTTGCGGAGACTATCCGCGATGTACTCGACAGTCCCGGGCCGGTGGTTTGTGAGGTGTTGGTAGAGCCTGATCAGCCCATTGGCCCGCGTGTGACTTCGCGTATCGGTGTCAATGGCAAGATGGTGTCCAGCCCGCTGGAAGACCTGTATCCGTTCCTCGACCGTGAAGAACTACGAGCGAACATGCTTGTACCGCTGATTCAGGAGTGAAGATGGATATCGACCATCTCACCGCTTATGCCGCTGCAGGTGTCTTCACCAAGCAGGGCCGACTGGGGCCCCCTCTCGATGGACACTATCAGGCCTTTCCTCGAGCGACCTGGGAACAGGAGCTGGCGATGCTCGGGACGCTACCTGGGATACGCGGCATCGAGTGGATGTACGACCTGTATGGCGAAGGCGCGAATCCGCTGGAAAGCGAGTCTGGCCGGCAGCAGCTGAACATTTGCCTGGCCCAGGCTGGCCTCAAGCTTCATTCCGTGTGTGCGGACTATTTCATGGATTGTCCGTTAGTGCGCTGCACGTCAGCGCAGCGCAAACAGCGCTGCGAACGTCTGGCCTGGCTGATCGACGTGTGTCCGCAAGTGGGCATTCGGCGCATCGTGCTGCCGCTGCTGGATGCGGCCAGCATCCGCACACAGCAAGAGCGGGCCACGGTCGTCGACTGTTTGCGTCAGATACTTCCTCTGGCGCAAAAACGGGGAGTGCATTTGAGCCTGGAGAGTGATCTGGCGCCACAGCCTTTCCGTGAGCTGCTTCTGGCGCTTGACCATCCCATGGTCGGCGTCAATTACGACACAGGTAACAGTGCGGCGGCCGGCTTCGACCCACGCGAGGAGTTCGCGACCTATGGCGCCTGGATTGTCAGTGTGCATGTCAAGGACCGTCGACGCGGCGCAGCTACCGTCCCCTTGGGTGAGGGCGACGCAGACTTCCCGCTATTACGTGAACTATTGCTGCAGATCGACTATCACGGCGATTTCGTTATGGAAGCGGCCAGAGGTGAGCCGGGGCAGGAGCCGGCCTGGCAGACGTGCATGGCAGCGCGTACCGCCAACTGGCTGCGCGGTGGCGCGTTAATCAATGAGAGGCTTTCGTGAAGGTTCTATTTTGCGGTCTTGGCAGCATTGGCCAACGCCATTTGCGCAACCTGAAGCAACTGCTGGGTGATGAGCTTCAGGTACATGCCTATCGAGTGCGTGGACAGCGCATCAAGTTACGCGAAGGAGGTGTTGAAGAGGGCGCTGATCTGGAGTGTGATTACGCCATTACCGTCCACTCCAGTCTGGAGCAGGCTCTTGCCTGTAAACCGGATGCAGCGTTCATCTGCAACCCAAACGCTTTGCATGTGCCAGTCGCCTTGGCCTGCGCTCGCGCCGGTGTTGCCATCTTCATGGAGAAACCACTGGCAAGTGACCTGTCGGGCGTTGCCGAACTGGATAGCCTGGTACGGGCGCAAGGACTGTTGTTTCACGTGGGCTACAACTATCGCTACCACCCCGGCTTGCAACGCATCAAGACGCTGCTCGAAGCCGGTTTTTTCGGCCGTGTGCTGTCTGCTCGGGCCGAGATCGGCGAGCACCTGCCAGATTGGCACCGCTACGAGGACTACCGTGAGATGTATGCTTCGCGGGCCGACCAGGGTGGCGGTGTGATCCGCTCACAGATTCATGAAATGGATCTGATCTGCTGGTTTTTCGGCTTGCCGCGCAGCATCGTCTGTCATGGTGGCAAGCTGAGTGGTTTGGAGATCGATGTTGAGGATACCGCTTCGTCGTTGATGCGTTATGAGGGTGAGCTGGGCCGTTTTCCCATTTTGCTTCATCAGGACTTTTTGCAGCGCCCCCCCGTGCGTACCTTCAAGGTAATCGGCGATGCTGGTGTTGCCGAAATCGATCTGCTTGCCAACCAACTGCGCGTGCATGATGCCCATGGCGTGCTGTGCGAGCAGGATGATTTCCCCGGTTTTAGTCGCAACGACATGTTCCTGGCCCAGACCCGGCAATTTCTGCATTGTCTGCGCCACGGTGAGCCTTCACCTATCGGGCTCCGCGACGGCTTGCAGAGTCTGCGGCTGGCTTTGGCGGCGCTGCGTTCGCTGGAGCGGCAGTGCGAAGTGTCATTGAGCGAGGTCGATATCCATGGTTAGTGTGGAAGCGCTGTTTCGCCTGGATGGCCGGGTGGCGGTCATTACTGGCGGTGGCGGGCTGCTTGGTTATCAGCATGCCGCAACCATCGCAGGCCTCGGAGGCTTGCCGATCCTGCTGGATATCGATGCCCAAGCGCTCGCGGCAAACGCCGCTCGCCTCGCTGAGGAGACCGGCCAGCAAATCCTGACGCTTGAGGCCGACATCACTGAGCTGGATGCCGTGATCGCGGCGGGCGAACGCTTGCAGGCCCAATACGGTCGAGTGGACATTCTGATCAACAATGCCGCGCGTAACCCCAAGGTGGAGAGCGCCGGCGACAAGGATTTTTCCCGTTTGGAGCACTTCCCCTGGGAGCAATGGCAGCTCGACCTGAATGTAGGTTTGGGCGGTGCCTTCAACTGCGCCAAAGTGTTCGGTGCGCGGATGGCACGGCAGGGGCGTGGGGTGATTATCAACATTGCTTCCGACCTGGGTGTCATCGCGCCGGATCAGCGTCTGTACCGCGTGCCGGGGCGTGAGGCCGAGCAGCAGCCGGTCAAGCCGGTTACCTATTCGGTGGTCAAACATGGCCTGATCGGTCTGACCAAGTACCTGGCCACCTACTGGTGCGAACAGGGCGTGCGTTGTAATGCACTGTCGCCTGGTGGCGTCTATGCCGGGCAGAACGATGTGTTCGTCAGCAAACTGAGCCAACTGATTCCCCTCGGGCGCATGGCTGATGCCGACGAGTACCGGGGGGCGATCGCCTTTCTTTGTTCGGATGCCTCCTCTTATATGAATGGCGCCAATCTGGTGGTGGATGGAGGCCGTAGCGCATGGTGAATCGCGACCTTATCGCTCGGCATTGCATCTGCTGTGGTAGCGGGCGGTTACAACGCTCTCCCGCAGTGTTGATGCCTTTCGTCGCCCTGCGAGTATTTGGCCATGAGCCGGTGGAAATCACCGCAGACTGGGGATTGCGCGATTTGCGCCAGGGCATGGCCTATACCCTGTGCAACTCGTTGCAGTGCCAGGAGTGCGGGGCACTGTTCCTCGACTTCCGTTTTACCGATGAGCAGATGGCGGCGCTCTACCACAATTACCGCGACGAGCAATATAACGCCCAGCGTATGCGTTTCGAGCCGGGTTACGTCAACGTGATACCTCACTACCACCAGCGCGCCGCCTATCTGGATGACGTGGAGGCCTGGCTGGCACCACATCTGCCCGAGTCGCCTATGGTGTTGGACTGGGGCGGCGACAGTGGTATCAACAGTCTGTTTCGCAAGCGTAATCGCTTGCTGCACATTCACGATATTTCCGGCGTTGAGCTGGTGCCTGGCGCCGAACGCATCGATCTTGAGCAGATTGGCCAGCAGCAATACGACCTCGTGACCTGTAGTCAGGTATTGGAGCACGTGTCCTACCCCCTGGAAGTGGTTCGGAGCATGCTGCCGGCCCTGGGCTCTGAGACGCTGCTGTACTTGGAAGTGCCTCATGAGGCTCTGGTACGTGAGCATCCAGGGAGCCTGGAGCTGGCGCCGCTCAAGCGCCATTGGCACGAACACGTCAACTTCTTCAGCGAGGTGGCCCTGCATCGTCTGCTGGAGCGCCAGGGGCTAGTGCTGGTCGATGTCCTGCGTCTGCCCGTGGATGTGGGCTGGAGCCGAGGTGAGGTGATGGGCGTGCTGGCGAGGCGGGCCTGATATGGAGCCAGTGGATATCCCGCGCCGTCATCCGGTGATCGCCGAAGACTTGGCAGTGATTTTTTCCCGTGACGAGGATTGGCGGCGTTTTGCCGGTTGTCATGTGCTGATCGCCGGAGCCACCAGTTTCTTGGCCGCCTACCTTGTGGAGTTCTTCGCATCTCTTAGTGAGCGTTGGCCGGAGCAGCCCGTCGTCATCCATGCCTTGGCGCGGCACCCGGAGAAACTGCGCAAGCGTTTCCCCCATCTGATCGCTCAGAGCTGGTTCCGCCCAATCATTCAGGATGTCTGTGATCCTCTTCCTGTCCTGGAACGGGTGGATTTCATCGTCCACGCGGCAGGTGCCGGCAGCCCCAAGCAGTATCTGAGCGACCCCATCGGCACCACTCGCTCTAACGTGCTGGGTGCGCTCAACCTGCTGGAACTGGCCAGGCAGCATTCGGCGCGTTTGTTGTTGATGAGCAGTGGTGCGGTCTACGGCCATGGTGAGAGCGACAGGCCTATCAGCGAGACCGATTTCGGTGCGCTGGATCCGCTGGATATTTCCGCCTGCTACGGTGAAGGGAAGCGGGTGGCAGAAACCTTGTGTGCCGATTATCACCGCCAGCATGGTGTGGCCGCCGTCATGGCGCGTATCTCTCACACCTATGGTCCGGGTATTGCCCTTGATGATGGGCGATCCTTCGCCGATTTCGTTGCCGATGCATTGGCAGGGCGTGACATCGTGCTTAATAGCGACGGTTCCGGTAGTCGTCCGTTCTGCTATGTTGCCGATGCCACCGCCGCTTTCCTGATCCTGTTGCTGCGCGGCGAGGGCGGCAACGCCTACAACGTCGGGCTGGATCAGGAAACCACCATCCTCGAACTGGCCAGGTTGATCGCAGGGCTTTCGCCGACCCCCGGCCTGCAGGTGAAACACCCGCCGGCGAGCTTGGAGCGGCAGGCACTGTTTCGAGTTGGCGGCCATTTCAACCTCGCCAAGATGGAGCGCTTGGGCTGGCGGCCAAGCATCTTGCCCGAAGTGGGGTTTGCCCGAACCCTGCGTTACTTCCTTCAGTCCTGAATGGGAACCCCGATATGGAAAAGACTCAACACAACCGCCTTGTCCGGGCCCGGGAAGCTTTTAAGGCAGGTGAGATCGACAAATTTCAATACGGCGAGCGGATCAACCAAGAGCACGCAGGGCTTTTCGATTATCCCGAGTTCCTCACTGGCACCGATGTGGCGGAAATCCGCATCACCGCTGATGGGGTCTCGGTCAGCTCAGCCGCCCATGGCATCGCCATGCTGGTGGATGCCGTGGATCTGCATGCCACACCCTACACGCTGCTGGATTTTGGACAGTACGAACGCGATGAAACCGCTTTTCTCAAGTCGGTACTGCGTGACGGTGAGGTCTTCCTCGACATCGGCGCCAATCTGGGCTGGTACTCTCTGGTGCTGGGCCGGCACTGCCCTAACTCGCGCATTTACGCTTTCGAGCCGATCCCGTCTACCGTTGAAATGTTCGAGAGAAATATCCGTCTCAACCGCTTGGAGAATATCGAGATTCTTCGCATGGGGCTGTTCAATCAGGAGGACGAGCTGAACTTCCTTTTTGCCCCTGATGTATCCGGTGCTACTTCACTGAAGTTGGCCGGACAAACCCGGGGACATGCTTCGATACAGAACGTCGTCTGTCGAACCACGACCCTTGATGCGTTCTGTGTCAGCCGCAACATCGTTCCCGCGCTGTTGAAGATCGATGTGGAGGGGGCTGAGCTGATGGTGGTGCAGGGCGGTGAGAGGATCCTGGAGGCTACGCCGATCATCCTGATGGAGTTATTGCGTAAGTGGTCACGGGCGTTCGGCTACCATCCCAATGACGTGTTTGCCCTGCTGGAGCGCTATGGTTACCGCGCGTGGGTCTTCGTCGAGGGAGGCGGGCTCGAGGTCTGCACTCAGGTCACCGAGGAAACCGTTCAGACCAACTACATCTTCATGCATCCGCAAAAGCACGCGGAGACGATTGCCCAATGGCAGCGCCCTGTCCGATAGAGGTTCGATCCATGTTCACGCCTACGGCCATGAAGTACGGCCTGATTACCAATGTCATGACTTTCGGCCATCTGACCAGTGGTAGTCGGAGCAACCTGGGAGACGACATCCAGACCCATGCTGTCGAGCATCTGTATGCGACCATGGGCATCCCGTCCGAGCAGATCGTGCGTCTGAATCGCTATGACTTCCACCGATACGATGGTCGCCATGGTTATATCCTGATGCCGATGTGCGGCTACTTCACACTCGGTAACGCGCAGAGCCCGTTGCCGCTTTCGCCCTACATCATTCCCGTCTATTTCAGCTTTGGCCTGTCCAGCGACGTGGACGACCCCGCTGACCTTGAGCATTTTCGCCGCCACGAGCCGATCGGTACGCGCGACGAGCGGGTTATGCAGATGTTCCGCGAGCGCGGCATTGCCGCTTTCACCTCGGGCTGTCTGACCATTACCTTCCCCCGCCGTGAACGCGCACCGGTGGATGGCAAGGTGTTCCTCGTTGACGTGCCCGATGAGTTGCTGGAATACCTGCCTGCGGAACTGGCGGACAAGGTGGAGCGGGTCACCCATATCCTTCCCTACGAACGTATTCCCTCAGATCAGGAGGAGGCTGACCGCCTCGATGCTCTGGCCCGCAGCTTGTGTCGTCGCTATGCCGACGAAGGAGTGCTGGTGGTGACCAGCCGCCTGCATTGCGCAGCGCCTTGTATCGCCATGGGGGTACCGACCATCGTCGTGGCACACAACATCAGTGACCGCTTCGCCTGGCTGGATCGTTTCGTGAAGATCCATACTCGGGACACCTTTGCCGAGATCGATTGGAACCCCGAGGTGCCGGAAATCGAAGAGGTCAAACAGACAATTCGCAGTGCAGCTGCCAGGCAAATAGAACTCGCACGCGAGCGCTGGGCGCCTTGGGCCGAAATCAGTGCGTTCTACGAGTCGCGTGAGCGTAGCCACTACAACCATCTGATGGAGCAGGCGTTACGCCGGTTGCTGCCCGATGACTCAGCTCCCTTGCGTTTTGCTTTCTGGGGGGCCAATACGCACGGTGTCCGTTTGAGTCGAGCCTTGCGGGAGTTACGCCCCGGTAGTGAGCTGATTGTGGTGGTGGACGAGTACCTGCAGGCAGAGCGTTTCTGTGGCGTGCCGGTGGTGCGTTCGGATCATCTGGAGGCTTTGCAGCGTGATGGCGTCTATGTGTTCATTGCCACGTTTGCGGGGCGTGATTATGCCGAGCAGCATCTGCAAAGGGCAGGTGTCGCGCATGGCTGCCTGTTCCATGATCAGCTCACTTTCCATGCACTTTCGTAAGCTTCAAGGCCAGTAGGAATAATCTACCCGGCAAGCCCGGGAACGCTTCGGACAAGGATTCAACCTCTCGGCAAAGCTGCCGATGTCTGTACCTTGCCAGGGCGCAACATAATGACAGGGGACATGATGCAGAGTGATGTGATGGTCGGCGGGCGTTGCCTCGGTAAGCCATGGCGAGTGGGTATCGCAGGTGTTGCCTGTGATAATCCCGAGCACTTGTTCGTCGTCGGCGACGCATCTTGGGAGGCTCTGCTACGTGAGCTGCCGTTGCAGCAGCTCAAAGTCTATGGTGATGCCCACGGCCTGATCTTCGAGCGGGTGGTGACCGGGCAAGAGGTTATCTATGACGCCCTCCTGCTGGTGTCAGATTCCCGTGACGGTGCATCACTGGCCACCTCGTACGTGCAGGTGCGTCGCTACCTCTTGCTGCGTGGCCAACAGTCACGCTTCTCCGCTGAACAGGAAGCGTCGTTCGCCCGCATCTTCCTACCGCTTGGTGAACCCTTCACTGACGGTCGACTCGTATGCCTCAACCCACCACTGAATCTGCCTGCGACGCCAGCGAGCGCTCCGCAGTGGAAAATTTGCGCTGACACCCCTGAGTTGCCGGGCCTGCTTTCGCCACAATGGCGTGAGTGTCTGGAAAGCGGTGATGTGCCTGTCCATGTGGGGGAGTGGAGCGTTCCCGCATGGTTGCCGCCTGGTAGCTACATCGACGCTCGCGACTGCGTTGGTGAAGCTGACCTAACCGCGCGCTGCAATGAGCGTGTCACGTCTGCCGCTACGGTCATAGCGGCTTTCTGTACCGACAAGAGCAGTTACCCCTATTCCACGGAATGCTGGATTGCGGCGCTTACTGCTGCAATTGCGGGAGATGCGGCTGCAGTTCGTGGGAGTGGACCGTTACTTAGCGTCATAA
The DNA here is from genome assembly GCF_031764535.1 of Pseudomonas sp. SG20056. Lineage (NCBI taxonomy): Bacteria > Pseudomonadati > Pseudomonadota > Gammaproteobacteria > Pseudomonadales > Pseudomonadaceae > Pseudomonas > Pseudomonas sp. SG20056. The sequence goes on along the minus strand of NZ_CP134499.1, from coordinate 2,952,391 downwards.
TCCCGGCTTACAACTACGGACGTTTCTTGAAACAGACCATCTCGTCCGTACTGGATCAGGGCTATGACGATATCGAGATTCTGGTTCTCGATAACGCTTCAACGGACGGCACACCCGAAGTCGTCGCTTCGTTCGCCAAAGAGTCTTGTGTGCGCTATCTGCGCAACTCGCGCAATGTGGGGCCCAGCTACAATGTACTCAACGGCATTCAAATCGCTCAGGGGCGTTATCTGTCGCTTCTAATGGCCGATGACTATTACAACCCAGGTTACTTATCTCGTCTGTTGCCTCGTCTGTTGCGCAAGCCCGAAGCGGTCGTGGGATATACCTCAATCCGTTGGGTAAATGAGCAGGGGCAGACTCTCGCTGCGCCAAGACACCCCGGTTACCATTGCGAAGACTACGATGGTGGTCGCAACGAAGTCGCTGAGCTGTTGATCCATGACAACTATATTCCGCCCTCTGCAACGCTGATCCAGCGCGAGCCATTGCTACAAGTCTGGCGTCGAGATCCCCAGCTCAATGGGGCCGGCGACTGGCTTTCCATGCTGCAGGTGGCGGAGAAACACCCATACTTCGTTTTCCTGAGTGAGCCCGGCGTCACCTACAGGGCACACGCTGCGCAACTCTCTACCGAGTTCTACGCGTCGAGTGCGCCGCTGGCCGATCATATTCGCCTGGTTGAGGGGCTGTTCGAGCGCAACGCCGAGGGCAAGTTACGCGGCCGAGAGCTCGATGTCGCTGCACACCTTCGCCGCCGGCTCGCCCTGTATCCGAGCGAAGTGGACTCACCTTTGGGGATGCGCGTACGCAATCTCTGTGAGCGACTTGAGGCGCTCGCGGCCTTGGGCGAGAGTTCTCTGTTCTCGATCATCCTCACCACCTACAACCGCCCGGATCTGCTCAAGGACGCCCTGGACAGTGTGGGCTGTCAGACCCTGCGCGATTTTGAAGTCATCCTGATCAATGACAACGGCGAGCCGGTCGAGCACCTGCTTGCCGCTTATGACTTCCCCATCACCTACATCCGCCAGGGGCGCAACCAGGGCCTCTCAGCGGCGCGCAACGCGGGGCTGGCGCTGGCGCGTGGGCGCTACATCGTCTACCTCGACGACGACGACATCTACTTGCCCAATCACCTCGCGGTGCTGGCCGAGGCCTTCGAGCAGCATCCGGGCAGTGTCATTTATACCGGCGTTGAGTACGTCAACGAAAAGCTGGAAGACGGGCAGCGCCTCGAATTGGCTCGTGGCCAGCCGTTCAAGCATGAGGTATTCGATCGCGACCGCTTGTTCGTGCAGAACTACATTCCGGTCAATACCTGGGCGCACCCACGGCAGATGCTGGCGACCGTAGGCGAGTTCGACACCAGCCTCGCCGCGTTCGAGGACTGGGACATGCTCCTGCGTCTGGCCACGCGTTACCCCTTTGTTCATGTGCCGGTTGTGACCAGTGAAGTACATACGCGTGAGCAGAGTACTAGTGACGATCACATGCTGGGCCGGGAGCGGAAGAACTTCCCGGCGCTTTATCAACTGCTATATCAGCGTTATCCCGGTTCTGGCAGTGAGGTATTGACGCATGAACGTGGGGATATGCTGCAGCGTCTGGGTGTATCGGTGGAAGTACGCCCCAAAATACCTACTCTGCAGCGTTGGCTGGCGGAGCGTATTCCGACCGAGACGGAAAATCGCCTGATTAATGAATACCTTCAGGATAAAAATGGCGGCCCGTTAATCGGCATCATCGTGCTTGATCTGGAAGGGCAATCGCCGCCCTTGATGCAAACCCTAAAGAGCCTGATCGGCGAGCGCTGCCTGTATGCCACCCTGAAAATTGTGGTGCTCACCAGCAGCCTTGAGGCGCCGGTGACTTCTGCGGCGGATAAGTTGCATTTCGTTCGACTGAGCGATGAAACCCAGGCATCCCAGATTAACCGCGTAGTGAATGAGAGTGATTTTGCCTGGTTCATGTTGGCCCACGCCGGCGATGAGTTCACTCCCAGTGGCCTGATGGTCGCCGGGCTCGAGCTGGCGGCAAACCCGGAGTGCCGTGCGATTTATGGTGACCAATTGCAGCGCTTGCCTGATGGCAGCCTGGGTGGCGCCTTTCTGCCAGGGTTCAACCTCGATCTGCTGCTCAGCTTCCCGCTGGTCATGGCGCGTCATTGGCTGTATCGCCGAGATATGTTCCTCGCTGCCGGTGGCTTCGACGCCGAGTTCCCTGAGGCATTTGAGTTCGAGCTGTTGACCCGGCTCATCGAGCAGGAAGGGTTGGTTGGTCTCGGGCATGTCGATGAACCACTGCTGATCACGGATGCACCTGCGCTGCAGGACAACCCGGATGAGCGGCGCGTTATTGAGCGTCATCTGGCTCAGCGTGGCTATCAGGCTCGGGTTGTTCCGGGGTTGCCTGCGCGTTATCGCATTGATTACGGCCATTCGAATACACCGCTGGTGTCGATCATTATTGCGGTCGACACGTCCCTTGTCTGTCTACAGCGTTGCCTGGACAGTGTGCTCGAGAAAACCCGCTACGGGCATTACGAGATACTGTTCGGCGCCCATCAAGCGATGGATGCGGATACTCAGGTGTGGCTGCAGGGTATTGCTGATCTGGCAGACGCCCGGCTACGGGTTGTTGCAGCTGCGGATATTGCCCAGGCCCAGCATCAGGCAGCCCTGGCAGCTCAAGGAGAGTACTTGCTGTTGTTGTCTGGTGAGGCGGTTGTGGTGAGCGACGGCTGGCTGGGCGAGTTGCTCAATCATGCGCAGCGTCCTGAAGTTGGTGTCGTCGGCGGCAAACTGCTGAGCGGTGATGGGCGTATTGATCAAGCTGGCTTGCTGCTCGGGCTGCGCGGTCCTGCAGGCCGTATTTTTGCCGGTGAGGCAATGGACAGCGCGGGTTACCTGCAGCGTCTGCAGGTCGATCAGAACTACAGCGCCGTCAGCGATGCCTGCCTGATGGTCCGCGCTGACATCTATCATCAAGTGGGCGGGTTGGATACAACGCTGAGTGCCTACCGTGATGTCGATTTCTGCCTTCGGGTGCGTTCAGCGGGTTACCTGACCGTATGGGCTGCTCATGCGGTGTTAATGCATGACCATGTATACCGAGAGCCTGACGTGGCTGGGCAGGATGCTCTCTACGAACGTCACCTGCCCGATATTGCACGTGATCCTGCTTACAACCGTAATCTGGCGCTCAGCGGGCGCGGTTTTGATTTAGAAGCTGACGCCGGTTTGACCTGGCGTCCACTGAGCTGGCGCCCGCTGCCAGTGGTACTGGCGCATCCGGCGGATCCCTTTGGCTGCGGTAACTACCGTGTGATCAAACCGTTCTCGGCGCTTAAAGAGCACGGAATGGTCGATGGCATGATGTCTATTGGGTTGTTGCAGGTGCCGGATCTGGAGCGTCTTGATCCTGACGTGATTGTGCTGCAACGACAAATAGGTGATGAGCGGCTGGATGCGATGCGGCGGATCAAGAAGTTCTCGCGCGCTTTCACCATTTATGAGTTGGACGATTACCTGCCCAACCTGCCACTCAAAAGCGTGCATCGTCCGCAGATGCCAAAAGACATACTTAAGTCGCTGCGCAAGGGGCTGAGCTTTGTCGATCGCTTCACGGTATCCACTGCGCCGTTGGCTGAGGCCTTTGCCGGCTTGCATGGGGACATTCGGGTGATTGAGAACCGCTTGCCGGTGGATTGGTGGAGCGGCCTTTCATCCAAGCGACAACGCGGCAGGAAACCGCGCGTTGGTTGGGCGGGTGGTATCAGTCATACCGGTGATCTTGAGCTGATCACTGACGTGGTCAAAGAGCTGGCAGGTGAGGTCGAGTGGGTGTTTATGGGGATGTGCCCGGACCGAATTCGCCCTTATGTACATGAGTTGCATGCCGGCGTTGCAATTGATCTGTACCCAGCCGCATTGGCCCGGCTGGATCTGGATCTGGCTTTGGCGCCAGTCGAGCAGAACCTGTTCAATGAATGTAAAAGCAACCTGCGTCTTCTTGAGTACGGCGCGTGTGGTTTCCCGGTGGTTTGCAGTGACCTGGTGTGCTACCAGGGCGCACTGCCGGTAACTCGGGTGAAAAACCGTTTCAAGGATTGGGTCGACGCCATTCGTATGCACATCAGTGATCTGGAGGCGAGTGCCAGGATGGGCGATGAGCTGCGCCGTCAGGTGCAGGGTGGCTGGATGCTGGATGGGGCAAATATTGAGGCTTGGAGAGCCTCATGGTTGCCCGATTGATGCCGACAGCATGCTGCCGGTTTGTGTGGTGCATTAATAAAGCTGTTTTGGTACGTGAAAAAATCGGTATTTGCCGTCGGGATGTCGGCAGATACCAGATTTTTCTCGGTGTTGCCGCTTAAGTAATTGTTCTATCTGCGGAAAAAAAAATAGAACGAGTTGCTAAAGCTGTTCCTAAGGCCGCCGATATAAAGATCGAATGCGAACTTTATGGGGCGTCTGAGCAAAGCAGGCCCGAAGCTCGCAGGCTCAGACAAACTCAGTAGCACGGTCCTTTGGAGGCAAACACCATGGCCCTTACAGTCAACACAAACGTAGCGTCACTCAACACTCAGCGTAACCTCAACAGCTCATCCAAAGGCCTGGACACTTCGCTGCAGCGCCTGTCCACCGGCTTCCGCATCAACAGCGCCAAGGATGACGCCGCCGGTCTGCAAATTTCCAACCGCCTGACCAGTCAGATCAACGGTCTAAACGTTGCGACCCGTAACTCCAACGATGGCATTTCCCTGGCACAAACCGCTGAAGGTGCACTGCAGCAGTCGACTGGCATTCTGCAACGTATCCGTGACTTGGCTCTGCAGTCGGCTAACGGTTCCAACGGTGCGACTGAGCGTGCAGCTCTGCAAGGCGAAGTGTCGCAGTTGCAACAAGAACTGAACCGTATTTCTGAAACCACCAGCTTCGGTGGTCGTAAGATTCTTGATGGTTCTTTTGGTTCGCAAAGCTTCCAGGTGGGTGCAAACGCCTACGAAACCATCAGCGTTTCGATCGGTTCTGCAGCCACTGATCGTATCGGTATCAACCGCTTTACCACTGATGGTGCGGCCGCTGCTGCTACTGCTTCGGGTGCTGCGTTCAGTGCTACCTCGGGTAGTGCTTACGGTGATGCGTCCTTCAATATCAACTCCAAACTGTCCGACGGTGATGTAGCCATTGCCGGTACAGCCAGCGGTTCGGCGAGTGAAGTGGCTCGTGCCATCAACGCTAAGAGCGACGAAACCGGCGTAACTGCCAACGCTCGTACCGTTGCCACATTGGGTGGTATCACTGTCTCGGGTACTGTTTCTTTCGATCTGTCTGGCCTGACCAGCAAATCGCTTGATACTGACTCTGCCACTGTTTCTGCCGTAGTGAACGACCTGAGCAACCTGTCTTCCCTGGCTGATGCGATCAACCGTGAAACCGGTAAAACGGGTATTTCGGCTGTTTCCAAAGGCAGCACCATTGAGCTGACCAGCTCCCGTGGCGATGCGATCAGCATTAGCAACTACGCAGGCTCCGGTGGTGCAACCCTGCAGGCTAATAGCTTCGACGGTGAAGATGACGTGGGTACTGCAGCTACCATCGTGACTGGCGGAGGTGCGCGTGCTGACGGTCAAGTTCAGCTTGAAGCAGCTGATGCCTTCAGTGTGAATGGGATGAGTGGTGCTCTGGGTACTGATGGCTTCAGTGAGCTGGATGCGGTCAATACCATTGACATCGGTACGGCCACAGGTGCGCAGGACGCTCTGGGTATCATCAACGGTGCGATCTCTAACATCGATAGCCAGCGTGCCCAGCTTGGTGCTGTTCAGAACCGTTTCGAGAACACCATCTCGAACCTGCAGAACATTTCTGAGAACTCCTCTGCAGCTCGCAGCCGGATTCGTGACACTGACTTCGCTGCTGAAACTTCGGAACTGACCAAAAATCAGATCCTGCAGCAGGCCGGTACTGCGATCTTGGCCCAGGCTAACCAGTTGCCGCAGGCTGTACTCAGCCTGCTCGGCTAAGGGTAAAAGCGCTAGACTGCGGGGAGAAGGGCTTAGCTCTTCTCCCCGTTCCCTCATTCTGAGGAGAAAGTTATGGACATTGGTTCTATTCAAGGTTCGCCTGCATCCATCGCTGTTGCTTCTAAAACAGAGCGTGCGCCAAATGCATCTGCCAAAGTTGTGGCCGATGTTGTTGAACGTAAGCCTTCTGAAGACGCTGCAACCGGTAGGGTCGCAGAAGTTGAAAATGGCTCCGCGGCCTCTCGAGAAGAGGTCGAAGCGGCAGTTGCGACGATTCAGGACTTTGTCCAATCGGTTCGCCGTAGCCTGAATTTTTCCCTCGAAGAGGGCAGTGGACGTGTAGTGGTCAAGGTGACCGATGCAGGGTCGGGTGATGTGATCCGACAGATCCCTTCTGAAGAGGCACTGCAACTAGCAGAGAATCTTTCGGAGGTTCGTAGTTTGTTATTCAAAGCTGAAGCCTAGCCTACAGGGTTGGCACAGCTTTTGACTGTTAACGCTTATCTAGCGTATTGCAGTCATTATTTTGGCGAGGTGAAGCATGGTCGGGATTACGGGCATTGGCTCAGGAATCAAAATCGACGAAATCGTCACAGCGTTGGTCAATGCCGAAAGGGCGCCCAAGACCAATCAGCTGGACAATCTCGAGAAGACCACTGTTGCGCGCATCTCGGCCATGGGCTCGCTGACCAGCGCGCTGAATACCTTTAAAACCGCCGTCGACTCGTTGAATAAAACCTCCTTGTTCGAGTCGCGAACGGCGAGCTCTTCCAACACCAGCGCTCTCAAGGTTACTGCCGCAACCACAGCCCCAGCAGGCAGTTACAACGTTCAGGTCAAACAGTTGGCGACCAGCAGCAAGGTGGCGTTGCAGTCGGTCACGGGCGGTAATACCGCTACATTCAACAGCGGTTCACTGACTATTTCTGCGGGTAGCTCGAGCTTCGCTGTCAACATTACCTCAGGCAATAACACCCTGGCCGGTATGCGTGATGCTATCAATGAAACGGGTAAAAGTAGTGGTGTGAGTGCCACTATCATCACGGATGATTCAGGTTCGCGATTGGTGTTGAGCTCCACCAAGAGCGGTGCGGGCAATGATATTCAGGTCGTAGCCAGCGAAGACAATGTCACTACTGGAGCCAACGCGTTGACCTCTCAGGAGTTTGCTCCAACGGTCGACCCCGGCAATGCCGATGCCTTCGTTAAGCCTGATTCCACTACGGGTGCTGGTGGTGTGATCACCAAGGCCCAGTCGGCCAAGATTTCAATTGATGGTCTGGAGTTGGTCCGCGACACCAACCGTATTGAGGACGCTCTTGAGGGCGTAACACTTGATCTCGTCGCGGCGCAGAGCTCTACCGATTTGGCTGACGGTAAAACCATCAGTGTCACTGTGGGGGTCGACAAGGGCAGTGTGAAGAGCAACCTGCAGAAATTTGTTGATGCATACAACGCGTTGATCAGCACGACCTCTCAACTGACTGCTGTTGTTCCTGTCGACGGGGGCAAGCCGGTAACAGGCCCTTTGCTCGGTGACTCCTCGATACGCAACGTGCTGTCCAGTTTGCGTAATGAAATGGTCAATATCACCGGCGAAGGCGGTGTTAAAGCGCTTGCAGGTTTGGGCATTACCTCCGATTGGAAAACCGGACAGCTCAAGATTGATGACACGACGTTAACCAAGCAGCTGGATAGCAATTTCGATCAAGTGGCCGGTTATCTTGCAGGTGACAATGGCCTGATGGGGCGTCTTTCCAAATCAGTTGGCGCATATGTAGGAGACACTGGTGTGCTTAAGCAGCGTACTGATGCGTTGCAGGCCACTAAGGTCGGCGTTGATGAGCAGCGCAAAGCATTGGCTGTTCGAGTCGAGAGTCTGCAGACACGTCTTTACGCCCAGTACAACGCTATGGACTCCTTGGTCGGTCGCTTGAAACAAACCAGTGAAAGTCTTGCTAACCAGCTTGCCAGCTTGCCAGGCTTTGTGAAAAAGGATTCGTAATGAGCAAGAAGCCGATCGACACCTACAAGCAGGTTAATACCAGTCACGATGTTTCACCTTATCGCACAGTGCAGCTGTTGCTTGAAGGTGCGTTGCAACGGGTGATGCTGGCCAAACATGCCCAGGTTGAGGGGGATGCCGAGATTCGAGGCATGGCTGTTGGCAGTACCATCACCATTCTCGGCGTATTGCAGGCCAGCCTGGATAAGAAGTTGGGCGGTGAAATTGCCGAGAATCTGGATTCGCTTTACGACTATATGACGCGTCGTTTGGCCGGTGTCGCGCTCGACAGTACACCACGTACTCTGGAAGAAATTCAGGCGCTGCTCGAGCAGATAAAAAGTGCCTGGGATGCCATCGGTCCAGAAGTTGAGCCGGCCGTAGGAAACTGATTTCGTTGCTAAAGCTTTGCTCTGTAGCGCCGATACCCAAGGTATCCAGCAAACAGAACAGCGAGAACAACGATGAACGCGATGGCGGCCCTCAAGCAGTATCAAACCGTCAACACCCAGGCTCAGGCTATTGAAGCCAGCCCGCATCGATTGATCCAGATGCTGATGGAGGGTGGGCTCACTCGATTGGCTCAAGCTCGTGGCGCCATGGAGCGTAATCAAGTTGCCCTCAAGGGCGAGTTTATCAGTAAAGCTATCGGGATTATTGGTGGTTTGCGCGAAGGCCTCAACCTGGAACAAGGTGGTGAGGTCGCAGCGAATCTGGATAGCCTCTACGAATACATGGCAACACGCTTGGTTGATGCCAATGTGCAGAATGAAATAGCACCGTTGGATGAAGTTGCAGGCCTGCTGCGTAATGTAAAAGCTGGCTGGGATGCCATCGCTAAGTGATGCTGTTTCCCGCCTGAGGAATTGTTTATGAGTTCATCCGTGCAGCGTCTAGAAGAAACTGGCAGCGCGTTGCGCACTGCCTTGGCCAGTCAAGATTGGGCTGCGATTGGCGAGCTGGATCTGCAGTGCCGCCAGGCTGTTGACGAGGCCATGGTCGAGTCTGCCAGTGATGAAGAAACCCTGCGTGCGCGTATGCAGGAGTTGCTGGATCTTTATCGCGAGCTGGTTAACGTTTGCCAAGCCGAACAGCAGCGTTTGGCTCATGAGCTCGTTCAGCTCAATCAGTCACAACAAGGCGCCAAGGTTTATCAGCTGTTCGGTTGATTAGCTGTTTTCGGTCGATGCTATCCAGTGTCGACCTTCTAGTATTTGCCTGTGCTCTGCCACGATCTTTTCCCTTCTATGTGAAACAGCTGCTTAGTCTGCTTGGCAGGCATAATAAAAAGCACGCCATAAAATTGACTATTAACAAAAAATTGACTTAACTAGTGGCCAATTGCCGGCGCTGGATCGAGTAGTGTTTGGGCGGCGGGCGCGTTTTTCACTCCAGGATCAGTAAATAAATTATGTGGCGTGAAACCAAAATCCTCCTGATTGACGATAACAGCGAGCGCCGTCGTGACCTGACGGTAATCTTGAATTTTCTCGGTGAAGATCATCTGGCCTGCGATAGCCAGAATTGGCGTCAATGCGTCGCAGAGTTGGCGTCCAGCCGTGAAGTGCTCAGCGTCTTGCTTGGTGAGGTGAAAGCCAAAGGTGGCGTGCTGGAAATGCTTAAACAGCTGGCTGCCTGGGATGAGTTTCTGCCGACGCTGTTGATCAATGATCAGGTCGCGGCCGAGTGGCCGGAAGAACAGCGCCGCTGTGTGCTGGCGACGCTGGAAATGCCGATGAGCTACAACAAGTTGCTCGACTCGCTGCACCGTGCGCAGGTTTACCGCGAGATGTACGACCAGGCTCGTGAGCGTGGCCGGCAGCGTGAAACCAATCTGTTCCGCAGCCTGGTGGGCACCAGTCGGGCTATTCAGCAGGTGCGGCAGATGATGCAGCAGGTGGCTGATACCGAAGCCAGCGTGCTGATCCTTGGCGAGTCGGGCACTGGCAAAGAAGTGGTCGCGCGTAATCTGCATTACCACTCCAAACGCCGTGAGGCGCCTTTTGTACCGGTCAACTGCGGTGCGATTCCTGCCGAGTTACTTGAGAGCGAACTGTTCGGCCACGAGAAGGGTGCATTTACCGGTGCGATTACTAGCCGGGCTGGACGTTTTGAACTGGCCAATGGCGGCACTCTGTTCCTTGATGAGATCGGCGACATGCCGCTGCCAATGCAGGTGAAGCTGCTGCGCGTACTGCAGGAGCGCACGTTTGAGCGGGTGGGCAGCAACAAGACCCAGAGCGCCGATGTGCGGATCATTGCAGCTACCCACAAGAACCTCGAGAAAATGATCGAGGACGGCAGCTTCCGTGAGGATCTGTATTACCGCCTCAACGTTTTCCCGATCGAGATGGCACCGTTGCGTGAGCGCATCGAGGACATCCCGCTGTTGATGAACGAGCTGATCTCGCGCATGGAGTTCGAGAAGCGCGGTTCCATCCGCTTCAACTCGGCGGCGATCATGTCGCTATGTCGGCACGATTGGGCGGGTAACGTGCGCGAGCTGGCCAACCTGGTCGAACGCATGGCGATCATGCATCCCTATGGCGTTATTGGCGTGGGCGAGCTGCCGAAGAAATTCCGCCATGTCGACGATGAGGACGAGAACATGGTGGCTAGCCTGCGCGATGAGCTGGATGAGCGCGCCACCATCCTGGCCGGCCTGCCAGGTGTAGATTCGATGGCCATGCTGCCGCCGGAAGGCCTGGATCTGAAGGATTACCTGGGCAACCTTGAGCAGGGCTTGATTCAACAGGCGCTTGACGATGCCAGTGGTGTGGTGGCGCGTGCTGCCGAGCGTTTACGTATTCGGCGCACCACCCTGGTTGAGAAAATGCGCAAGTACGGCATGAGCCGGCGTGATGATGAGGGGTTGGACGACTGATCTTTCTGTGTCGGGCAATCGTCAGTGACTTGGCGCTTGCCCCTCCAATAAAGCCGAAGGTTTGACGTAACCTTCGGCTTTGTTTTTTATAGCTTTGATTTAAAAGGATATTTTTTCAGGCACGGGTATTGCTATCTCTCTTGCAACTGACTGTCTTATGACGGCTCGCTGCGCGAGAGAGAACCATGAACGCTAACGCCCAACGCCCTGAAGAATCCGAAGTGCCCGCTCCCGTGGAGCAGGCCAGCCGTGCCGGGCTCGAACAGGCTTTTGCCTTGTTCAACCAGATGTCGACCCAGCTCAGTACCAGCTACAGCATGCTGGAGGCACGGGTAACTGAGCTCAAGGGCCAATTGGCGCTGGTCAGTGCCCAGCGGATGCAGGAGCTGGCCGAGAAAGAGCGCCTGGCTCATCGCCTGCAGAGTTTGCTGGATCTGCTGCCCGGTGGGGTGATCGTGATCGATGGTCAGGGCGTGGTGCGCGAGGCCAATCCCGTGGCGCGTAACCTGCTGGGCCAGCCGTTGGTGGGCATGCTTTGGCGCCAGGTCATCGCGCGCAACTTCGCCCCGCGCGAGGATGATGGTCACGAAATATCCCTGAAGGATGGCCGGCGCTTGTCGATTGCCACCCGTTCACTGCACGCCGAACCTGGCCAGCTGGTGCTGCTGACTGATCTGACAGAAACCCGACGCTTGCAGGATCAACTGTCTCGCCACGAGCGTTTGTCTGCCCTCGGTCGTATGGTCGCTTCTCTGGCCCACCAGATTCGTACGCCGCTCTCGGCTGCATTGCTCTACGCCAGTCATCTGACTGAACAGGTGCTGCCGGTTGAGCAGCAGCAGCGCTTTGCCGGTCGCCTGAAAGAGCGCCTGCATGAGCTGGAGCATCAGGTGCGCGACATGCTGATCTTCGCCCGGGGTGAGCTGCCGCTGCCGGATCGCCTGGCGCCCAAGGCGCTGTTCGCGGCGCTGCGCAGTGCCGCCGAACCCCATGTGCTGGATATGCAGGTGCGCTGGCAGTGCGACAGCCGCGCAGGCGAGTTGCTGTGCAACCGCGACACTCTGGTTGGCACGGTGCTCAATCTTATCGAGAACGCGATTCAGGCCGGCGGCCGTGAAGCGCGGTTGAAGATTCATCTCTATCAGCGCGGCGAAACGCTGCGCCTGTGCATCAGCGATAACGGTCCAGGCATCGACAGCGCGACGCTGGCGCGGCTTGGCGAACCCTTCTTTACCACCAAAACCACTGGCACCGGGCTTGGCCTGGCGGTGGTCAAGGCAGTGGCGCGCGCCCATCAGGGCGATGTGCAGCTGCGTTCGCGGCTGGGACGTGGCACCTGCGCCATTCTCACCTTGCCGCTGCTTGGTGCTACGCACCCCTTGATTCAGGAGTAACCATCCATGGCGAGCAAAATTCTATTGGTCGAAGATGACCGTGCATTGCGCGAGGCACTGGCCGATACCCTGGCGTTGGGTGGGCATGATTACCGAGCAGTGGATTGCGCCGAAGCGGCGCTGCTGGCGATTGCCGAAGAGCCGTTTGGCCTGGTGGTCAGTGACGTTAATATGCCCGGCATGGATGGTCACCAGTTGCTCGAGCAGATTCGTCAGCGTCAGCCCCAACTGCCGGTGCTGCTGATGACGGCTTTCGGCGCGGTGGAGCGGGCAGTGGATGCCATGCGCCAAGGCGCGGCAGATTACCTGGTCAAACCATTCGAGCCGAAAGCTTTGCTGACACTGGTTGATCGGCATGCGCTGGGCCGGGTTTCTGTCAGCGAGCAGGATGGTCCCGTTGCCGAAGAACCGGCCAGCGTGCAACTGCTGGCTCTGGCCACGCGGGTGGCGCAGAGCGATTCAACGGTATTGATCACCGGAGAGTCCGGTACCGGTAAAGAGGTGCTGGCGCGCTTTATCCATCAGCAGTCGCCACGTGGCAGCAAACCCTTCATTGCGATCAACTGCGCGGCGATTCCGGACAACATGCTCGAAGCCACGCTGTTCGGCCATGAGAAGGGCGCATTTACCGGGGCCATTGCCAGTGCTCCGGGCAAGTTCGAACTGGCCGAGGGCGGCACCATTCTGCTCGACGAAATTTCCGAGATGCCACTGGGTCTGCAGGCCAAGCTGCTGCGCGTGCTGCAAGAGCGCGAGGTAGAGCGGGTGGGTGCGCGTAAGCCGATTACCTTGGATATCCGCGTGCTGGCCACCAGTAACCGCGATCTGGCCGCAGAAGTGGCGGCGGGGCGTTTCCGTGAAGATCTCTACTATCGCTTGTCGGTATTTCCGCTGGCCTGGCAGCCATTGCGTGAGCGCCCGGCGGACATTGTGCCGCTGGCCGAGCGCTTACTGGCTAAGTACGTGAAGAAAATGAACCACGCGCCGATTCGGCTTTCCCCGCAGGCGCAGATGAGCCTGATGAGTCATAGCTGGCCGGGTAATGTGCGTGAGCTGGATAACGCGATTCAACGTGCGCTGATTTTGCAGCAGGGTGGTCTGATTCAGCCGCAGGATCTTTGCCTGCTGGCACCTATTGGTTCGGCCGTTACGCCGTCCGCGCAACCGCAGTTGTCGGTGGTGGTCAATAGCGCACCTGCGCAGCAGGACGCCTCGCCGGCTGAAGCTGGCGCCTTGGGCGATGATCTGCGTCGGCATGAGTTTCAGATGATCATCGATACCCTGCGTGCCGAGCGTGGCCGGCGCAAGGAAGCCGCCGAGCGCCTGGGCATCAGTCCACGAACCTTGCGCTACAAACTGGCACAGATGCGTGATGCAGGCATGGATGTGGAAGGTTATCTGTTTGCCAGTTGAGCCGTTGTTTGCCGGGCTCTAAGCGTTGTACTTGATCGGGGGTAGGCCGTAATCGGACTACCCCGTTTGCGTTATCTAATCAGTCTTTCCACGGTTCCGGCGCGCCCAGTAGGCGGCCCATGGCGCCGTACAACCCCAGCTCCTTGAGCACTGCCAGCTCGCCCTCGGTCTCTACCATCTCGGCAATCAATGGCAGGTCGATGCTGTTGGTGGCGCGGAATACCGCCTCGATAAACATGCGCTTGTCGCTTTCCTGGTCGATGGCGCGGATATAGGTGCCGTCGAGTTTCAGGTAGGCGAGACCCAGGTGGGTCAGGTTGCCGATCAGGCTGAACCGCCCGCCGAAGTGCTGCAGACCCAGACTGAAGCCGGTGTCACGGACGCCCTGACTAAGCGCTTCCAGCTCAGCGGCCGGCGGCAGATGGCGTTCGTCCACCTCCAGAGTCAGCAGACTGGCCTGTTGTGGGTGCTGGCGGAGGATGTCGAACATGCGTTTCAGGGTTTCGCTATCGCGCAGAGTCGCGGCCGACAGGCTGAGGGCCAGTGGTGCCGCATGCTGACTGAGGTGCGCCAGGCTGTGCTCGAGCATGGCCAGGTCAAAGCGTGCGGTCCAGCCCAGGCGCTCAATCCAGGGTAGGAAGCGTCCGGCGGCAATCGCTTCACCTTGCGGGTCAAGCAGGCGGGCCAGCACCTTGTGGTGCAGCAGCCGGTTGCGGTCAGCACACTGCGTGACGGGTTGGAAATACAACTGCAGCTTGCGCTTGTTCAGCGCGTCATCGATCCAGGTGCGCCATTCATGCAAGCCCTGAGTCGCTTGTGCGTTGTAATCATCCAGACGTACCCAGTCGCGACTCGGATCGTTCTGCGCTTGCGCCAGGGCCTGATCGGCGCGGCCGATGACCTGGCCGGGTTCCTCGCCTGGCCGGAAGGCGGCAATGCCCATATGGGCCACCGGTGTGCAGTCGCTGGCGCCTGTCTGGCGGAGGCTTTCCAGGCCAGTGTGCAGCTCGCCGGCGAGCAAATCGGCTTCCTCACTGCCGATTCCGGGGGCCAGCAGGCTGAATTCGCCGCCGCGGCTGCGTGAGGCCAGCCAGTCCGAGCGGTTGGTCTGGTTGAGCAGGCGTTTGAGCAGCTCGCCAATGGCGGCAATCAGGGCGTCGGTCTGCTGGCCGCCGAGGCGCTGGTTAAGCCCGCCGAGGTCGTTGACCCGCAGCAGCAACAGATAGCCTTCGGCATTCTGTTCACTGACCACCAGTTGATGGGCCAGGCGGATATCGAACAAACGACGGTTGGCCAGGCCGGTGATGCTGTCCTGATAGGCCTCTTCACGCAGTTTCTCGCTGCGCGCGGCTTCTTCGGCGAACAGGGTTTTCAGCTTTTCCACCATCTGGTTCATGGCGGTGACGACGCGTTTAAGTTCCGGGGTACGCGGCACCTTGGGCAGAGTGAGGAATTCGCGGCGAGTGATGGCCTGGGCCTGTTGCACCATGTTATCCAGCGGGCGCAGTTGGGTACGCAGCAGCCAGCCGCCGAGTATGGCGCTGACCAGGCCGCAGAGCAGTAGCCAGATCAGGCTGCCAATGGCGCTGTCCCAGAGTTTGGCCAGGGCAAATTGCGGGTGGCTGAGTACCTCCACGCGCGCGGCCTGTTCCCAGCCGCGCATGATCAGCGCATCGCCGCCCTGGGGCTGCAGGTCGACCAGATCGCTGAACCAGACCGGGACGGTTTCGGCACTGGCATCGTCGCTGCGTCGTTCGACTATCACTTCGTTATTGGGGATGCGTACCACACGGATGCTGGTGAAATAACCGCTGTCGAAGATCGAGCTGACCATTAGTTCGATCATTGCCGGGTCATCCACGTGTGGCGTCATCGACAGGCCCAATGCGGTTGCGGCGTCCTGAGCGTGGGAGCGCAGCTGGCTGAGCAGTTGCTCGCGGGAGCTTTCCACTCCGGCGATAAAACTCCCAGTAAAGGCCACGACCAGGAACAGGCAGATGGCGAGAAATAGCTGCTTGAGTAGAGACATAGGTTCCTCCTAGCCTTCGCCGATGGCGAAGCCCTCCGTGCGCATTTTTTTCAAGATGTCCTGCCAGCGCGAGAGCTTCTTGGAGTCGCTCTTTTTGCTATTGGAGCCTGCGAGATAGAGCCCTTCGGCGTTGAATGCATAGACCGGCAGCAGGTCTTTGCGCTGCGAGGCGGGTTTGATTTCATTGATCAGGTTGTCCAGCACCAATGGCTCGGCACCGGGGCTGGCGTAATAGGTCAGCACCATGTGCGCCTGGTTGTAATTGAGCGCCTTGACGTAAGTGATGCGCAGCTTGTCGCTGGGAATGCCGAGGCGGCGCAGGGTGAAGTATTTGGCGATGGAATAGTCTTCACAGTCGCCTGAGCCCTTGACCAGCATCTCGATGGGCGTGGCCCAGTAATCGTTCTGTTTCCACAGGCGGATATCATCGGTGAAGCGGATCTGCCGGTTGAAGAAGCGATTAACCTCGGTGAGTTTGTCTCTTTCGCTACTGCTGCCACTGGCCTTGATTTGTGCTTCCCAGGCCTGGATGCGCTGCTTGGCGGCGCCAAGGTTGCCGTAGCGGCTTTCGGCATTTTTCAGGATCACGCCGAAGTCCCAGTTGGCCAGGGCGCTGGCCAGACCGATCAGCAGGATGCAGCCGCCCAGCAACGCTCGGTTGAGGCGCTTGAACCATCCATGAGTGAGCTGACGGGGTGGCATGTACCGCGCCTCGACCGAAGATTGGGAAAGTCTAGGTGTTGCTGCTGATTTTTGCCGCGCTGAATATACCGAATGTCGGCTGGCGCGGTGCTTAGGCTTTATGTCGAGTTTTCTGGCTGAGGATATACAGGCTGACCAGTACCGCGCTGGTCAGCATAAAAGCCCTGGCCCAGAACAGTGGCACCAGGTAGCACGACAGGCCGATGCTCAGCCACATCAGGCTGATGGCGTAGACCTTGCCCTTGAGCGGAATGCCCTGGCCTTCGAGGTAATCGACGATCCACGGGCCAAGCTGGCGGTGATTGACCAGCCACAGGTAGAAGCGCTTCGAGCTGCGCATGAAGCAGGCGGCCGCCAGCAGCAGAAAAGGCGTGGTAGGCAGGACTGGGAGGAAAATACCAACCACTCCCAGCGCCACGCTCAGCCAGCCGATGGCCAGCAGAACATAGCGCAGGGCAGGGTTGCGCTGCTCCTGAATCTCACGCGCCATGGCGCGTGCTTAGTGGTGGCGAGGCTTCAGAAGGGCCGGCTTTTCTTCCGGCGCATTGCACAGCAGGAACAGTGCGGTCAGCAGCTCAGGGATCTGCTCGACCATGCTGTCAACCAGGTCGCGGTCACGGGCGATTTCAGCAAACTCAGGCTGTTCATCGAACAGGCCGGAACCGACCATGATCGGCAGCAGCAGTTCGCTGACTTCATCTTCAGCATCGTCGAACCACACGGCTTCACGCAGGAACACCCCTTCCATAAAGCCGATGCACCAGCCGCGCAGGTCAGAATCGTCTGGTTCTTCGCCCAGGTCGAGCTCGCACGGCACTTCCGGATCATCATCGCTGGCCAATTGGCGGGCGATATGACTTTGCAGCTGGATCAGGGTCGCTTCGATCTCTTCACGCTCGGCATCACTGCGATAGTGCGGCGGCTCGGAGAACAGCGCGTCAATCCACTCACGCTCCGGAACCGGCTGCGGGCAGATTGATAGAGCGGTCAGGTAGCCGTGGGCGGCGATGTAGTCCAGTGCCTCTTCATGCAGCTCATCGGCATCGAGGAAGGCTTGCAGGCGGGAGAGTTGCTCGGCGAAGGACATCGGGGGGCTACCTTGAAGGAGTAAACGAGGGTCGATTCTAGTCGACCGCAGCCACAGCGGCCATAGCCGCAGGCCATGGCGGGTGAAATTCGGATCAAACTCCAGCATGCCTACGCGTGCCCAAGCGGCACTTGCGTATAATACGCGGCTTGTTTCGGAGACCTTTCATGCTCGAGCACGCGCAGCGCATCCTCAAAGACGTATTCGGCTACGACAGCTTTCGTGGTCGTCAGGGTGCAATTATCGAGCGCGTGGCCAGTGGCGGTGATGCCCTGGTATTGATGCCTACGGGTGGTGGCAAGTCGCTGTGCTTCCAGGTGCCGGCCCTGCTGCGTGATGGCTTGGCCGTGGTGGTGTCGCCGCTGATCGCGCTGATGGACGATCAGGTCGCCACCCTCGATGAGCTGGGTGTGGCGGCGGTGGCGCTGAACTCCACCTTGAGCGCCGATGAGCAACGCGAGATCGCCGAGCGAATCAGGCGTGGCGAAATCAAGATGCTCTACCTGGCCCCCGAGCGGCTGGTGCAGCCGCGCATGCTGAGCTTTCTGCAAAACTTAGAAATTGCCCTGTTCGCCATCGACGAGGCGCATTGCGTGTCGCAGTGGGGGCATGATTTCCGCCCTGAGTATCTGCAGCTGGGGCAGTTGGCCGAGTTGTTCCCCAATGTGCCGCGCATCGCCCTGACTGCCACGGCAGACATGCGCACCCGTGAGGAAATCGTCCAGCGCCTGCATCTGCAGAATGCCGAACGTTTCCTGTCGAGCTTTGATCGGCCGAACATCTTCTACCGCATCGTGCCCAAGGAGCAGCCGCGCAAGCAGTTGCTGAATTTCCTTGCGGCGCGCAAGGGCGATGCCGGCATCGTCTACTGTCTGTCGCGCAAAAAGGTCGAGGAGGTGGCGGCTTTCCTGTCCGAGCAAGGCTTTCCCGCCTTGCCGTATCACGCTGGTTTGGCCAACGAGCTGCGTGCTTATCACCAGAAGCGCTTTCTCAACGAGGAAGGGCTGATCATGGTGGCGACCATCGCCTTCGGTATGGGTATCGACAAACCCAACGTGCGCTTTGTTGCTCACCTCGATCTGCCGAAATCCCTAGAAGCCTATTATCAGGAAACCGGTCGCGCTGGCCGTGATGGCCTGCCCGCAGATGCCTGGATGGCTTACGGCCTGCAGGACGTGATTTTCCTCAAGCAGATGCTTAACAACTCCGAGGGTGATGAGCGGCACAAGCGCGTCGAGCAGCACAAGCTCGATGCCATGCTCGCCCTGTGCGAGGAAACCCGCTGCCGACGCCAGGCGTTGCTGGCCTACTTCGACGAAGACATGCCGCAGCCCTGCGGCCATTGCGACAACTGCACAGATGGTGTGCAGACCTGGGATGCCACCGAGCCGGCGCGCCAGGCACTGTCGGCGATTTACCGCACTGGCCAGCGTTATGGCGTGGGCCATCTGGTTGACGTGCTGCTCGGCCGTGACAACGAGAAGATTCGCGGTGTAGGGCATCAGCATCTGGCGGTGTTCGGTATCGGCAAGGCACTGGCCGAGGGCGAATGGCGTTCGCTGTTCCGCCAACTGGTGGCGCGGGGGCTGGCTGATGTCGATCTCGAAGGCTTTGGTGGGTTGCGCCTTTCTGACAGTTGCCGGCCTTTGCTCAAGGGCGAGGTCAGTCTGCAGCTTCGCCGCGATCTGAAACCGCAACAGAGCGCCAAGGCCTCCAGCAGTGCCGCCAGCCAGCTGGTGCGTGGCGAAGAGCGTGGCCAGTGGGAAGCGCTGCGCGCCTTGCGCCGCAGGCTGGCAGAAGAACATGGCGTGCCGCCGTATGTGATCTTCCCGGATGCCACCTTGTTAGAAATGCTACGCAGCAAGCCCAGCACCCTGGCCGAGATGGCGCGGGTCAGTGGCGTTGGTGCGCGCAAGCTGGAGCGTTATGGCGAGGCCTTCCTGGGCGTGCTCGGTGCGGATGATGAAGCGCCGCGTGCAGTGGTCGATTTACGCCATGAACTGGTCAGCCTGGCCCGTGCCGGTATGACCCCCGCACAGATCGCCAGCCAGCTCAGTTGCAGTGAAAAGAATGTCTACGGCCTGCTGGCCGAAGCCATTGGTCGTCAGCAGTTGTCCCTGGAGCAGGCGCTGGATGTGCCCGATGCATTGCTGGGTGAGATTCAGGATGCCTTCCTAGATGGCGAAGGTGAGCTGCCGCCGGTGGCGGCGATCAGCGAGCAGTTTGCCGGGCGTGTTGAGCTGGGCATCCTGCACTGCGTGCGAGCGGCCTTGCAGGCGGAATTCGAGGCCTGAGTGAATTCGCTCTGGCTGCCGGTTCATCTTGTGACACCGGATACGAGCGACTAAGGTGTTTTCAGCCATCCAGCTGCAGAGGTTCCGGTGTCGCTTTCCCATGCCTGGCTAGACGATGTTCGCCCCAGCCCCTACGCGGATCAGCTCGCCTTGGGTTTTCGTCTGTTGCGCTTCTCTCGGCCGCTGGAGCAGGAGTACCGCAACTATGTACGTGACGACACCTTCGAGCTCAAACGTATTGCTCTGGTCGTGGGCATTCTGGTGTGGCTGGCCTTTGCCGCGTTCGATTTCGTCCTGATCAAGGCGCCCGAGGTGTGGTGGATGCTGGCCATCCGTCTCGCTGTTTTATTGTTGCTGTGTCTATTCGGCGTGCTGCTGATTCAGCGCAAACACACCTACCTATTACAACCGCTGAGTCTGGTCTGCCTGTTGGCCCTCGGCGCGTCGGCGTCCTTTGTAGTCGGCATTGCCCATCGGGTTGATCCCAGCTACCCCTATGAGGGGTTATTGCTGGTCTGTATGGCGGCTTATTTTCTGGCGGGGCTACGGCTGATCGAAGCGTTGTGCTGTTCCTTGCTGGTGCTGCTGGTTTACGTCTGCGTCGAGCTGGTGGTGGCTGGCTTGCCGGTGCCTCGGCTGATCAATAACACCCTGTTTCTGCTGTTCGGCAATCTGATGGGCGCGGTGGGTTGTTACCTGCTTGAGTTCAAATCGCGCGAGCATTTTCTGATCAGCCGGCTGATGCGTGTATTGGCCGATCACGACAGCCTGACCGGTCTGCACAACCGTCGCAGCTTCAATCGCCAATTCGAGCGCCTGTGGCGTCAGGCGCAGCGTGAGCATCGCAGCCTGGCGCTGCTGCTCTGTGATGTTGATCACTTCAAAGCCTATAACGACCACTACGGCCATCAGGCCGGCGATAACGTGTTGCAGCGCATTGGTAGCCTGCTGCAGGACGCTGCCCGGCGCCCGCTGGATATGGCCGTGCGCTTGGGCGGTGAAGAGTTTGCTGTGTTGCTTTATGACATCGGCGAAGCCGAAGCACGGCATCACGGCGAAGCGCTGCGCCAGACCCTGCAGACCCTGAATATCGAACATGCTGGCTCGGATACGGCGAGCATGCTAACCATGTCGATTGGTATTTCCTGCATCCATCCTGCCGCTGGAGGGGCGTTGGCGCAGCTCTACGAGCATGCGGATCGCGCGCTTTACGAGGCCAAGGCTTTTGGCCGCAATCAGGTCGTGGCCTGAGAATCTATTTACGATCAGCTGCGCGTCGGCCCTGCTGCGTTAAAAATAGGCTCGGAAAGCCACTTGTGGCTAACGCGCTTTAGCGCGGCCCGAAGGGCGAGTGAAACGAGTAATGCTCATGTACAACAGTACACTCGTTTGCGAGCCCAGTCCGCTTCCTCGCCTGCTTTGACCAGCCGAAGGCTGTAACTACGTAGCGCCTTGCAGGACTCTAGCTCGCAAGATCCTAAAAAGATTCTTGGGGGCGGTGGCCGATTTTGCCGCTGCGCTTGGCGCCTGTGGTGAATGCTCGGAGCGAAGTCGCGGTGCTAGCATCGCTGAGGTTTTTTCCTTGAGTGATTGCTCCGATGGATCGACTGATTCAGGCCAACGGTCAGCCGCATTACGGCATCTTTCCCGCCGCGCCGGGGCTGATCAACTACCGCGATTTTGATTTCCGCTCGCCCATGGGGCGCAAGCTGGGCGCCCTGGCCAAGTGGCGGCGCTTTCACCAATTCCAGTATTTCGGCCTGATCAGTGACGAGCTGATTGGCGGCTGCGCGTTGGCCAACCTCAGCCTGCTGGGTGTGGGTTTTGTCTACCTGTTTCATCCCGCCAGTGGGCGGATGATTGAGCGCCAGTTCAAGCTGCCGCTGGGCTTTGGCAGTCAGTTCTCGCAGACCCCGGATCAGGGTGTATGTGAGGTGCGCAGCGGCGGCAATCTGCTGCGTTTGGAAAACAACGCTTCGCCCAGAGAAAAACGCCTGCTGGTGGAACTGGATGACGGCACTTGCATCGACGCCTGCTTCTCGGAGGAACTGCCGGCGTTTCAGCCGATGTGCATCAACACGCCAACGGCGGTCAATGGCTGGGTCTATGCGCAAAAGGTAGCAGGGGTGCGCTGCACGGGGCAGGTGCGCAGTGTGTTGGGGAATTTCGATCTGGCGCAGATCGGCGCATTTGCCCACCACGACTGGTCGGCCGGTTATATGCGCCCGGAAACTCACTGGAACTGGGCTTGCCTGTCTGGTCAGGCAGGCGAGCAGAGGGTTGGGCTGAACCTGTCCTGCGGGGTCAATGAAAGCAGCTTTACCGAGAACTGCTTCTGGCTGGATGGCGAGCTGCTCAAAGTCGATACGGTGCGTTTTACTTTTGATCGCGACCAGCCCCTGCAGCCCTGGTTGATCAACTCCTATGACGGCCAGGTGGCACTGCGCTTCGAGGGGCGTGGCCTACACAAGGAGCGCTTGAACGTGGGGCTGTTGGCGAGCAACTTCAAACAGATCTTCGGCCAGTTCACCGGTGTGCTGCGGCCGATTGGCCGGCCCGAAGTACGCATCGACAACCTCTGGGGCTTTGTCGAAGACCAGTATGTAAAGTGGTGAAACCTTTTACAGGCTTGCCTCGTTAAAAGGGTTATGGTTAGCTGGCTAATAATTAGTTTTTTATAGTTAAGAGCCGTTGTCCATGTCGCATACCGATCAACACCGCTTTGCCATGCAAGTTGCCCAACTTTCCCGTGCCTGGCGCGCCGAACTGGATCGCCGCCTGGTCGGTCTGGGGTTGTCGCAAGCCCGCTGGCTGGTGCTGCTGCACCTGGGGCGTTTTGCCGAATTACCGACCCAACGCGAGTTGGCGCAGAGCGTTGGTGTCGAAGGGCCGACCCTGGCGCGTCTGCTCGACAGCCTGGAAGCTCAGGGGCTGGTCAGCCGCCAGGCCGTACCGGAAGACCGCCGCGCCAAGAAGATTGCCCTCAGCCCACAAGCCCGTCCGCTGATTGAAAAAATCGAAGCGATCTCCGCGCAACTGCGTCAGGAAGTCTTTGCCGGCATCGATGAAGACGAGTTGCGCCGCTGCCAGAAGGTCCACGCCCAGGTGCTGAGTAACCTGGAAAAACGCTGATGCGTGACGATCTGCAGGCTCTGCAGCAACGCTTCGGCCCGTGTTACCCGCAGTGGCTGCTGGCGCTGCTGATGGTCGGCAGCATGGCCATGGTCTTGGCCTCCACCAGTATCAATGTTGCCTTGCCGGCGATCATGGCGGATTTCGCCATCGGTCGGCCCCTGGCGCAGTGGCTGTCCACCGGTTTTCTCGCAGCCATGACCGCCGGCCTGCTGTTGGCCGCATGGGCCCAGGCACGTTTTGGCGCGCGGCGTACGGCGCAATTCGGCCTGCTGCTGTTTATCCTCAGTTCACTCTTGGCGCTGGTGGCTCACTCCGCCTGGCAGCTGATCGCCCTGCGCATCGTGCAGGGGCTGTGCGCGGGAATCGTGCAACCGTTGGCCATGGTGCTGATCTTTCGTGTATTCGCCGATGGCGGGCGCGGTATGGCGCTTGGCATATATGGTCTGGGGGTGATGCTGGCGCCGTCGTTGGGGCCGGGGATTGGCGGTTACCTGGTCGATCATTTCGGCTGGCCGTCGATCTTCTGGATGCCGCTGCCGATGTGTCTGCTGGCCATGCTGGCTGGGCAATGGTTGTTGCCCAGTGAACGTGAGCGCAGCACGCCGCGTCTGGATATTCAGGCCTTTGCCTGGTTGTGTGTGGCGATATTTTCCGCGCTTGGGTTTCTTGCCGAGGCGCAGCGCTTTGCCTGGACGGCACCGAGGGTTTGGTTACCGGGCTGTTTGGCGCTGCTGGCAGGCATGGCATTTATCCTGCGCAGCCGGAGTGCCGCCCAGCCGCTGCTGCCCCTTGCGCTATGGCGACATGCCGGATTTCGCAGCGCCAGCTGGGTTGCCTTGACGCTGGGCCTGGGCCTGTATGGTTCGACCTACCTGATTCCGCTGTATCTGCAGACCGTTGAAGGCTTCAGCGCCGGACGTTCGGGGCTGTTGCTGTTACCGGCCGGGATCTTGATGGGTATGGCCTCTTTTCTCGGCGGCTGGCTCAGTGATCGGCTGTCTGCGGCCGTGTTGCTGAGTGGCGGTTTACTGATCTTTGCGCTGTCGGCTGCAGGATTGGCTTGGGTCGAGCAGGGCGCCTCATTCATTCAACTGTGTTTCTGGGCCTGCGTCGGGCGCGTGGGACTGGGCGTGTTGCTGCCGGCCTTGAGCACCGGTTCGCTGGATATTCTCAGCCCTGAGGAACTGGCTCAAGGCGCTGGCGCCATCACCTTCGTGCGTCAGCTCGGCGGCGCATTCGGGGTCAACCTGCTGACCTTCTTTCTGGAGTGGCGGCACAGCGCCGAAGGTGGCGATCACCTCGCGGAGATGCTCGCCTTCAAACAGAGTTTCTGGCTGGTGGCCGGGGTATTCGCAATCACGGTTCTGGCAGCCTGGGGCGTCAAATCGACAAGACGCTGACAGCTAAACGGTAGTGTGATGGAGTTGTCATTTTCTTGACTGCGAGCCTATGCTTGCACCTGTGGTGGCTTTTTGCCAAGCGGCGGTTGGTATTTCTGTATTCAGTACGCCGTAATCATTGCCATGCACCAGCCGGGTTAAACACGGAACGTAGTCCCAAGGCCATATTTGCCGTCTTCTATACTTTCGCAAGCGCTGGAAGCGCACGTCTCGGACGTATAGTGGCGAGGGTGCAGGAGCGGATTCATCGGGAGCGTTTTTATGGCAAAGGTTCGTCAATTACTGATCGGCCTGGCATCCAGTTCGGCCTTGTATTCGGGGCTGGTTCCAGCACTTGGCCTGGGCGAAATCACCTTGCATTCGGCACTTAGTCAGCCGCTGGATGCCGAAATCGAATTGTTTGATGTGGGCGACCTGACCGCTGAAGACATGCGCGTGCGTCTGGCGCCCGCCGAAGTGTTCAGCCGTTCCGGCGTTGACCGTCTGTATTTCTTCAATGACCTGCGTTTTACCCCGTTGCTGCGGGGCGGCAAGAGTGTGATTCGCGTGGTGTCGACGCAGCCGGTGCGTGAGCCCTATCTGAACTTTATTGTCGAAGTGGTACGGCCCAATGGTCAGTTGTACCGTGAGTACACCGTGCTGCTCGACCCGCCCAGCTCTGCCGCCTACCGCAGTCTGGCTGCATCCACCACGCCTGCTGTCGTTACGCCCGCGCCCCGCGTAACCACTGTCGCGCCTGTGCGTCCGGCAGTAATGCCCGCTGCGCAGCAGGGTAATCGCTACAGTGTGGTAAGCGGTGACAGCCTGTGGAAGATAGCCACGCGTCTGGCCGTCGATGCCGGACAGGTAGCGCCCCAGGCGCTGATGAATGATATCCATGCGCTTAATCCGCAGGCCTTTATCAATGGCGATATCAATCGCCTGCGTGCTGGTGCGCAATTGCTCTTGCCCGATAGTGTCGTCAGCGCTTCGCCGTCAGTGGCCGATGCACCAGTCGCTGAAGCTGCGGCGCCAGCTGGTACGACCCCAGAAATTGCGCCAATAGTCAGTGCTGAGCTGCCGACTGATCCGCCGGCTGAACAGCTGATCCGGGAGCAGACCCGCGTTGAGCAGGAGCTGGCCAGCCAGATCAGTGAGACTCTGCAATTGCAACAGAGCCTGGCGCAGCTGGGCTTGCAGGTGCAGCAGTTGCAGGAGCAGATGGAGGCACGGGATCAGCAGATTGCTGGCCTGCAGGCCGAGTTGGCCGCGCGTCGCGCGAGCGCCGAAGCAAGTGCCGCGCCTGTGCCTGCTCCGGTCACGGTAACCGCGCCGGTTACGGCTGAATCAGGTAGCAACTGGCTGGCGATTATTGCCGCTCTTCTGACGCTGCTACTGGCCGGTGTGGCTGGCCTGTTCTGGCGTAGCAGAAAAGCCGCTGAGCCAGCACCTGTTGCGGTTGCAGCGGAACTGACGCCAGCCATGCCCAGGGCACCAAGTGTTGCACCGACTATCGCGGCCGCACCGGCAGCCGCAGTGGCGCTCAATGTGCGCGAGGTGCCGCGTGGTGGGCCAGTATGGCCGGCAGCGGGTGAAGATGCGCTGCAAAGTGCCAACGTGTATATCGCCTACGGCCGCTTGAATGAAGCCGCCAGTACGTTGCGTAAGGCCTGGGAGGCTCAGCCGCAGCGCAGTGATATCGGTTTCCGTCTGCTGGAAGTGCTGGCGTTGTTGGGTGATACCCAGGGTTTTATTGCCCACGAGGCCTTGGTGCGGGCATCCGGCTTTACTCCGGCACGGATCGACGAGTTGAAAGCGCGGCATGCCGAGCTGTTCAGCGCGCCGCCGGCCAGTTTGCTGGACGATGTGGTGCTGGAGCTGGATGAGGTCGAGTCGCAACCGTTGGTGGATGCTGCCAATGATGGTCAGCTTAATCTGGACGATATGTCGCTGGATGCCGACTGGGATCTGGTCAGCCCCTTTGCCCCAACTGCGCCGAAAAAAGTGGCGGACAAGACCGAGAGCAGTACTGCGGCCAAGCGCAAGACCTCGGATATCTTCGAACTGTCCGGCAGCCGTGATGCCCGCAGCCCGTTTGCCGAGTCGATGCTGGTGGAAGAAACCTCCAGCGATGGTTGGGGCGGTGACGTCCTCGATGTGGAACTGCTGGATGATTTTGATGAGCTGGCCAGCAACCGCGAAAACCTTTCCAAGCTGAATATGGCACTGGCCTATATCGAACAGGGCAGTCTGGATAGCGCCTGCCAGATCCTCAATGAAGTGATCAATGAAGGCGATGAAGAGCAGAAGCAGGAGGCGCGTCAGCTGCTGGCAAAAATCGCCTGATGCAAGATGCTGCCGTTCAACGCCCGCCTGCCTTTGGTTCGCGGGCGTTTTTCTTGTGCTGAGGCCAGGCTGCTGCGCGTTATCATCGACCTTTCATTTGCGCGAGCCTGCCAATGTCCAGCCCCAAAGCCGAAGTAGTTATCACCTATTGCACGCAATGCCAGTGGCTGCTGCGTGCTGCCTGGCTAGCGCAAGAGCTGCTGTCGACGTTTACCGATGATTTGTCCAGGGTTTGCCTGGAGCCCGGTACAGGCGGGGTGTTTCGCATCACCTGTGATGGTGTGCAGATCTGGGAGCGCAAGGCCGATGGCGGTTTTCCCGAGGCCAAGGTGCTCAAGCAGCGCTTGCGCGATCAGATTGATCCGGCGCGGGATCTGGGTCACAACGACCGCAGTCATTGATCACCTGGCCATCCGCGCCGATAGAAAGATGGCGCTGACAATCAGCAGCCCGCCAGTCAGCATGCGCAGGGTTGGCACTTCGCTGAACAGCAGCCAGGCGAAGGCAATGCCGTAGATCGGCTCCAGGGCGAAAATCACCGCGGTGGTACGCGCCTTGAGCACCCGCAGGCTAGCGACGAACAGGCTGTGCGCCAGGCCCGTGCAGAAGATCCCGAGCATGGCCATCCACAACCAGTCCTGAGCCTGCACGTTGGGCAGCGTCGGCCAGGCCAGCGGCAGGAATACCAGCAGCACGGTGAGGTTCTGGTACAGCGCCGCCTGGACCGGTTCGATGCCACGGGTACTGGCGCGGTTGAGCAGCGACAGCAGGGCGAACAGCAGGCCGGACAGCACTGCCCAGAGCAGGCCGCTGGTGGCCTGGCTGCTCAGGTCGAAATCCGGGGTGACCAGCACCAGGCCCAGGCACACCAGCGCCACCATGGCGTATTCGACAGGCCGGGTGCGCTCACGGAACAGCAAACCTTCGAGCAGCACGGTAAAGGCCGGAAAACTGGCAAAGCCGAGGGTGGCGATGGCTACGCCAGATATATGCACAGACTCGAAAAAACTCCACCAGTGGCCGCCCAGCAGCAAGCCACCGAGGGCCAGCAGGCCGGTCTGGCGCAAGCCAAGGCAGACCAGGCGCGCGTTGCTGATCAGCTTGGCGAACAGCAACAAGGCCGCCACGGCGAAGATGGCGCGGCCAGCGGAGATCATCTGCGGGGTGGTATTCGCTAGCTTGCCGAATATGCCGGACAAGCCGAACAGCAGGGCGCCCAGGTGAATTGCCCAGAGGGCATTACGTTGATTCATGCCAGGCGCGCGCCGTTGGGGAGCGGTTTGTCGAAGCCGGCCAGCACTACGTTGTTATTGGCATCATATGCACCGGTCACCAGCACTTCGGAGCGCACGCCGGCGATGCGCTTGGCGGCGAAATTGCACACGCACAGCACTTGGCGGCCGACGAGCTGCTCGCAGCTGTAGTGGCCGGTGAGCTGGGCGCTGGAGGTCTTGATGCCCAGCTCGCCGAGGTCCACTTCCAGCACGTAGGCGGGTTTGATGGCTTTTTCATTAGGCCGGGCGGTGCGAATGGTGCCGACGCGCAGCTCCACTTTTTCGAAATCCGGCCATTCGATGTTTTGCATAGGCGACTCCTTGATTCTGGCGGGCAGTCTAGGTGCCTATCTGCGCCCTTGTCTGTCTCGGGAATCGCGCGTTTTGTCGCCAGGCTCTCACAAGAGAGTGTCGGCAAATTAGTCAGTGCGGCGCAGTTGCCGAGGTGTAACGCCAAGATGCCGCGATAGGGCAGCGCTAAAGGCACTTTGCGAGCTGTAGCCGACCCGCGCAGCGATTTCGCCAATTGCCAGGTTGCTGCCTTGAAGCAGTTGACGTGCCAGTTGCAGGCGACGGCTGCGCACATAATCCATTGGCGTTTGCCCGGTTTCGGCGAGAAAACGCGCGTGAAAACGTGCTACCGACAGGCCGGCCAGGCGTGCCAGATCGGCTACCTGCAAAGGGTGCGCGGCATGCTGGTCGATATGCGCATCCAGCGCCGCCAGCGGCAGGCGGCTGGCTGCGTGGGCAGTAATCTCGCCATTGGCCAGGCTGGCCAAAAGTAAAGCAGCGCCTTGCTGGGCGATCACCGGGTCATTGATCGGGCTAGCGGCCAGCCAGCTGACCAGCTGACTTTGTGCGGGGGTGAGGCTGACGGCGGCAGGTTTGTCCAGCAGGCGACGGGTGGCATCCAGGTGTCGGCCCAGCTGTTGTTGCAGCCAGTCCTCACACGGTACGTCGAGCACCAGGCAGTGGCTGCCGTTCTTACTGCCGCAGGCGTGCTGCGCATCACTGGGCACCACAGCCAGTGTCTGACGCTTTACCTGGCTGCCATGGCCGGCCACTTCGAACTCCAGCAAGCCGCTCAGGCCGAAGACCAGTTGCGCATGCTCATGGCTGTGGCTGAGCAGATCATGGCTGTAGTGACGCAGCGAGAGCAGCGAGGACATGGTGGGCTCCTTGTTCGGCCAGTCAGTTTATACCCTTTAGGGGTTGTCACCGAATTGCCATGGCGCTGTCATGCACCTTTCACCCCGACTGCGCAGACTCGAGCAAACCCAGCCGGAGGTCGTCCATGACCAGCGCTCAGCTCGCCAAGCCCAGCCGCAAGCAACGTGTCCGTACCCTGTGGATTTCCGATGTGCACCTGGGCACCCGGGATTGTCAGGCCGAACACCTGGCAGCGTTTCTCAAGCGCTACCAGACCGACAAGATTTACCTGGTCGGTGACATCATCGACGGCTGGAAGCTGCGTAGCGGGGTGTATTGGCCGCAGTCGCACAGCAACGTGATCCGCCGTCTACTGACCATGAGCAAGCGCGGCACCGAGGTGATCTACGTCACCGGCAACCATGATGAGTTTCTGCGCCGCTATTCCAGCCTGATGCTCGGCAATATCCAGTTGGTCGATGAGGCCGAGCACTTCACTGCCGATGGCCGCCGCCTGCTGGTGATTCACGGTGACCAGTTCGATGTGATCACCCGCTATCACCGCTGGCTGGCCTTTCTCGGCGATTCGGCCTACGAATTCACCCTGACCCTCAATCGTTGGCTTAATTACTGGCGTAGCCGCTATGGCTATGGCTATTGGTCGCTGTCGGCTTACCTCAAGCACAAGGTCAAGACGGCGGTGAACTTTATCAGCGACTTTGAAGAAGCCATCGTCCACGAATGCGCCAAGCGCGGCTTCAATGGCGTGGTCTGCGGGCATATCCACCACGCCGAGATTCGTCCGATGGGCGAGGTCGAGTACATGAATTGCGGCGACTGGGTGGAGTCCTGCACGGCGCTGATCGAGCATCTGGATGGCAGTATCGAACTGTATCGTCTGGCTGAAGATCAGGCGCGTCAGTTGCAGGCCGCTCCAGTTGCGGCTGCCGAGCCGGCCCTGTGAGGATTCTGATCGTCTCCGACGCCTGGACACCCCAGGTCAATGGCGTGGTCACCAGCCTGCAGGCACTGATCAGCGAGCTGCGCGGCCTCGGTCATCAGGTCAAGCTGCTGTCACCGGCGGACTTTCGCGCGCTGCCATGCCCCAGCTACCCGGAAATTCCCTTGGTGTGGAACCTCTGGCGGGTTGGCTCGGCGATTCGCGCGTTTCGCCCGGACTGCGTACACCTGGCCACCGAAGGCCCACTGGGTTGGGCCGCACGGCGCTGGCTAAGCAAGCGTGGCCTGGCGTTCTCCAGCGCCATCCATACGCGTTTTCCCGAATACGTGCACACCCGCTGGCCCTGGATTCCACTGCGTTGGGGTTATGCCTTTCTGCGCGCCTTTCACCGGCCGAGCCAGGCGGTGCTGGTGACCACCGAGCGCATGCGTGAGGAGTTTTCCGGTTGGGATTTCAAGCGTCTGGTGCTGTGGCGCAAGGGCGTTGATACGCGGCTGTTCTGTCCGCCGGTGGCGCCGACAAGCCTGGCTGAACCGGTGTTTCTGTATGTCGGGCGGATTGCCCCGGAGAAGAATATCGAGGCGTTTCTGGCCCTCGATCTGCCGGGGCAGAAGCAGGTGGTCGGCGATGGCCCGCAGCGCGAGGCGTTACAGGCGGCTTATCCGCACGTGCGCTTTCTCGGCTATCAGCATGGCCAGGCCTTGGCCGAGGCGTATCAGAATGCCAGCGTGCTGGTATTCCCTTCACGTACCGATACCTATGGCTTGGTGATGCTTGAGGCCCTGGCCTGTGGTACGCCAGTGGCGGCGTTTCCGGTAGCCGGACCGCTGGATGTGTTGCAGGCGGGCGTCAGCGGGGTCATGCATGAGGACTTGCGTGCGGCCTGCCTGGAGGCCTTGAGCCTGGATCGTGGGCGTTGCGCCGAGTTGGCCGCGCGGCAATCCTGGCGAGCGTCGGCGCTGGAGTTTCTGGCGCAGCAGCCGTTGCTCGATGGTGAGTTGTGCATGCCGATTGTGCAGGACTCACACGCAGCGGGGCATAAGCAGGCGCTTACATGATTACCTTGTCACGCAGCTTGTCGGCTGCCTGACTGAGGGCCTGGATGACCTTTTCCTTGTCGAAATTCTGGATGCCGTTGGTATCCAGGTACATGGAGAAGCCGGGTAGTTCGTGTTCGACATAACTGGATGTGGCGCCCAGGTCGCGACGGAAATCCACCACCTGGTAGATCTGCACGGGGCGGGTAAAGCCCTTGACGTTGATCTGGCCCTTGTCGCGGCACATGATCACGTCCTTGATCAGTGAATAGGTCTCATGAGAGATCAGGATCTCACCGGATTCAGCAGCACTTTCCAGGCGGCTGGCGAGGTTCACATCGCGACCGATGATGGTGTAGTCCATGCGCGTATCAGCGCCGAAGTTGCCCACGGTGCAATAACCGGTGTTCAGCCCCATGCGGATTTCCAGCGGCTTGGTGATGCCCTGGGCACGCCATTGCTGGCGCAGTACCTTCATATGCTTGCGCATGGCGATGGCCATGGACACTGCATTCACCGCATCCTTCTTGGCGCCCTTGCTGCTTGGGTCACCAAAGAACACCATCACGCAGTCACCGACAAACTTATCGATGGTGCCGCCGTACTTCAGGCAGATCTTCGACATTTCATTAAGGTAGGTGTTGAGCAGGTCGGTCAGGGCTTCGGCTTCCAGCTCTTCGGCCAGCTCGGTAAAGCCCTTGATGTCTGAGAAAAACACCGTGAGCTTCTTGCGCTGGGTTTCCAGGCGCACACTTTTCTTGCCGGTGAAGATCGACTCCCACACCTGTGGTGACAAGTACTTGGCCAGATTGCGTGCCAGGCGTGCGGCTTTTTCCTGCTCGCGGGTGATCTCGTTGCGCACCTGACTCAGGCGCAGGCCCTGCTGGTGCACAAAGTAGGCCGTGATACAGATATACAGGGTGGTGAAGCTGATGCTGACCAGTGCTACCAAGGCGGGGGTATTGATATTCACCGTGATGCCAGCGATGGCAAAAGTAAAGACTGCGCTGCTCAGGGCTATCAGGGATGCCAGCCCTAGGTAGCGCAGGCCACCTATTACCAGTGCGCTGAAGGCCATTGTTAGCAGAGCCATCAGGGATGGCACAACGGATAAACCCAGTAGCGCGACGGCGCCGCCACAGTGCAGCGCGTCAATAAACAGCAGGCTGAGGGTGGTGCGTTGCGGATGCTCGCGTTTGAAACGCAGGCTCAGATGGTGTGCCAGGTGCGGGTAGAGCAGTGCGTAGGGCACCATCCAGAGAATGTCGTAACCGAAATGTTGGGTATAAGTACCTGCGGCAATACTGGCAGCGATGGCGATATAGGCCAGGACGCGGGAGTAGTACTCACGCAGCGGCGGTGCCGGCAGTGCGGAAATTCGGGGGGCGCTTTTGACATTCATCCGATGGGACTATCCCTGCTGCTCGTCTGGCACCTCTGCTGGGCGCCTGGGTGGCACACCGTACCGGCTGCCAAAATAAGCGAGGGATCATAACCAAGCCCACCGCAACCGCCAAGCGCGGCAGCCGAACGGCAGCGCCACCTGAGCCAGCGGTCGCTCAAGGCGGGCTGTTAAAACTTGATGCGTCCGGTAAAGGCATCCTTGAGCATCACCCAGTCGCCC
The DNA here is from genome assembly GCF_031764535.1 of Pseudomonas sp. SG20056. Classification (NCBI taxonomy): domain Bacteria; kingdom Pseudomonadati; phylum Pseudomonadota; class Gammaproteobacteria; order Pseudomonadales; family Pseudomonadaceae; genus Pseudomonas; species Pseudomonas sp. SG20056. Next base: position 2,919,647 of record NZ_CP134499.1, on the reverse strand, counting down.
ATCAACGAATAAAGCGGGTAGTCAAAGGTGGCGGGGCGGTTTTTCTCGAAAACAAAGTGGCCAACCCAGGCAAAGCCGTAACCGATCAGCGGTATCGACAGTAACCACAGCCACTGCTGAGTGGTCAGGGCATAGCCCAGTACACAGAGCACCAGCAAACTGCCGACATAGTGCAGGCGGCGGCAGGTGGCGTTGCTGTGCTCCTGCAGGTAATAGGGGTAGAACTCGGCGAAGCTGCTGTAGCGTTCGTGGGTTTCAGTGCTCATCGGGGCCTCCTCTTATTCTTTTGACCACCACCAGGCTTGCGGCTATGGCGGCTTACTTGCAGTCTAGGTCGAGTGACGCGCTGGGCCACTGACATTAGGTGCCAGTTTAGTATCCTTCTGTCGCCCTTCAGACTCCCTAATAAGAACAGAACACGTCATGAGCGAACGTACCACTTCATCCAGTTGGGCCTCGGGCATTGTCGCGGCCCTGGAATTGGGCGGTGTTGATTGCCGCAGCCTGTTTGCCCAGCTGGGGCTCGACTATGCCGCCTTGAGCGACTCCGATGCGCGCTTTGCTCAGGACGCCATGACCCGGCTCTGGCATCTGGCTGTGGAGGCCTCGGGCAATCCGGCCATTGGCCTGAACATGGCAAAGATCCTGCGGCCAGCGTCCTTCAACGTGGTTGGGTACGCAGTGATGAGCAGTCGCAACCTGCAGGAAGGTTTTGCCCGGCTGGTGCGTTATCAGCGGATCATCGGCGAGGGGGCCGATCTCAGTTTTCACCCCACCCCGGAAGGCTATGAAATGCTTCTGGCGATCCATGGTGATCGGCTGCCCTCGGCGCGGCAAAGTGCTGAGGCCTCGCTGGCGCACTCCCTGGCCTTCTGCCGCTGGCTGACCGGCAAACCGCTGCGCCCGCGGCTGGTCAGTCTGATGGGGCCGGCTCCGGAGGACCTGGCGCCTTATGACGAAGTATTCCAGTGCCCGCTGAAATTCAACGCCGAGCACTATGCCTTGCTGTTCGAGCGGGCTGATCTGGATGCGCCATTGCCGTCGGCCAACGAGGCATTGGCGCAGCTGCATGACCGTTTTGCCGGCGATTACCTGGCGCGCTTTTCCGGTACGCGGGTAACTCATCAGGTGCGCCAGGTGTTATGCCGTCTGCTGCCCCAAGGCGAGCCCAAGCGTGAAACCGTGGCGCAGGCACTGCTGCTGTCCGAACGCACCTTGCAACGGCGTTTGCAGGATGAAGGCACCAGCTACCAGCACCTGCTGGATGACACGCGTCGCGAGTTGGCTGGCCAGTATCTGGGGCAGGCCAATCTGACCTTGCTGGAAATTTCCTATCTGCTGGGGTTCTCCGACCCGAGCAACTTCTTTCGCGCCTTTCGTCGCTGGTTTGACACCACGCCGGGCGAGTACCGCGCACGGCTGTAACGGCGCGCTTAGTGTCGCCAGAAGGCCGGCAGCATGAGCACCAGTACGGTGAGGATTTCCAGGCGGCCGAGCAGCATGCCGAAGGTCAGCAGCCATTTTGCGGTGTCCGGCAGGCTGGAAAAGTTGCCCGCCGGCCCGATGATCGGGCCCATGCCAGGGCCTACGCCGGAGACGGTGCTGGCTGCGCCGCTGAGTGCGGTGATCCAGTCCAGGCCGCATAGGGTCAGGCCCAGGGCCAGTACGGCGATGGTGATGGTGAAGAAGAACGAGAAGGTGAGGATCGAACGAACGATGTCTTCATCCAGGTGATGGCGGTTGTACTGCTGCTTGATCACCGCGCGCGGGTGGATCAGCTGCATCAGGTTGGCCCTGAGCAGCACGTAGGCGACTTGGAAACGGAAAATCTTCAGCCCGCCTGCGGTTGAGCCCGAGCAGCCGCCGATAAAGCCCAGGTAGAAGAACAGCATGCCGGCAAAGCCGCCCCACAGCGTGTAATCGCCGAGGGCAAAGCCAGTCGTGGTCATGATTGAGGTGGTATTAAACGCCACGTGGCGAATAGCTTCGAGCCAATGCAGTTCGGTGCTCAGGTAATACCAGGTGCCGAGCAGCAGCCAGGTGCTCAGCAAAATGCCGAGAAAGCCGCGTACCTGCTGGTCTCTGATCAGCGCCTTGTAGTTGCCGCGCAGCATTGAGGCAAACAGCACGAACGGCACGCTGCCGAGAATCATCAGCACGATGGTGACCCAATGCACCGCCGGCTCGGTCCATTTGCCCAGCGATTGGTCCGAGGTGGAAAACCCGCCGGTCGCGATGGCTGACATGGTGTGGTTGATCGCATCGAATACGCCCATACCAGCGGTCCAGAGTGCCAGGCAGCCAATGAGGCTGATGCCCAGATAAGCGGCAATCATGTACTTGGCGACCATATGCGAGCGCGGCATGATCTTTTCGGAGCGGTCTGATGATTCGGTCTGGAACAGGCGCATACCACCGATCCGCAGCATGGGCAGAATCGCCACGGCCATGGCGATAAAGCCAATGCCGCCGAGCCAGTGCAGCAGCGAGCGCCAGATCAGAATGCCCGGCGACATGTTGTCCAGCCCGGTGAGGACGGTCGCGCCAGTGGCGGTGATACCCGACATGCTCTCGAACACTGCGTCGGTCACGCCCAGATGCTGGGAAAACATAAAGGGCAGGGCAGCGAAAAGCCCTACCAGTATCCAGCTGGACACCGTCAGCAAGTACATGTCGCGTGGGCGTAACTGCACATCCTTGGGCCGGCCTTGGGCAATCATCGCGATGCCCGCGATAAAGGTGATCAGGCTGGACCAGAGAAAGGCGTTGAGTTCGTCAGGCCGTGCAAACAGCATCAGGGTCAGCATGGGAACGGCCATGCTGATCGCCAGTGTCAGAAGAAAAATGCCATTGATAAACGCGATGATCCGTAAGGTCGGCCAAGCCATCTAAGCGGGTTCCGTTCCAGTAATAGCAAGAGTCTAGGGTGTGTAGCCGGTCTTGCGCGCCAATCACTCGGCCAATAGAACCTTAATGCCGCCAGAATGCCCGAGTTACCAGCACCAATACGGTCAGAATTTCCAGGCGGCCGAGCAGCATACCGATGGTCAGCAGCCATTTGGCCGCATCTGGCAAGCTGGAGAAGTTGCCCGCCGGGCCGATGATCGGGCCCAAACCGGGGCCTACGTTACACACCGCCGTCGCTGCGCCGGTCAGCGCAGTTACCCAGTCCAGCCCAAGCAGGGTCAAGCCGAGGGCGATCACGCCGATGGTGATGGTGAAGAAAAACGAAAAGGTGATCAGCGAGCGGACAATCTCTTCATCGAGGTTGTGATTGTTGTACTGCTGCTTGATCACCGCGCGCGGGTGCACCAGTTGTTGCAGGTTGGCCCGCAGCAGCACATAGGCCACCTGGAAGCGAAAGATCTTCAGACCGCCGGAGGTTGAGCCCGAGCAGCCGCCGACAAACGTCAGGTAGAAGAACAGCAGCACGGCGAAACTGCCCCAGGTGGTGTAGTCGCCGAGGGCGAAACCGGTGGTGGTGACCACCGAGGTGACATTCACCGCGACGATGCGAAACGCATCCAGCCAGCTGTTATCCGAGTGCAGCCATAGCCAGGTGCCGAACACCAGCCAGGTGGCCAGCAGAAAGCCGAGAAAGCCGCGTACCTGATGGTCCTTGAACAGCGCTTTGCGGTTGCCGCGCAGGGTCGCGACATAGAGGGTGAAGGGTAGACCGCCGAAAATCATCAGCACCACCGCCACCCAGTGCACAGCCGGTTGGCTCCAGTTGGCCAGCGATGAGTCCGAGGTCGAGTAGCCGCCAGTGGAGATCGAAGTCATTGCATGATTGATCGCATCGAAGGGCGTCATGCCGGCCAGCCAGAAGCCGAGAAAGCCGATCAGGGTCAGGCTCAGGTAGATAAACAGGATGTATTTGGCCGCCATGTGCGAGCGCGGCATGACCTTCTCGCCCCAGTCGGAGGATTCGGTCTGGAACAGGCGCATGCCACCGACCCGCAGCAGTGGCAGAATCGCCACCGCCATGCCGATAAAGCCGATACCACCCAGCCACTGCAGCATCGAGCGCCAGATCAGCAGGCCGGGTGAGGCGTGGTCCAGGCCTGCCAGCACGGTTGAGCCTGTGGTAGTAACGCCGGACATGGTCTCGAAAAAGGCATCGGTGTAGCTGATGTGGTGAATCAGCACCATCGGCAGAGCGGCGAAGATGCATACCACCAGCCAGCTGCCAGTGGTCAGCAGGTACATGTCGCGCGGGCGCAGTTGTGCATCCTTGGGGCGCCCGGGTATGACCATGGCGATGCCTGCAGCGGCGGTCACCAGGCTGGACCAGAGAAAGGCGTTGAGGTCGTCGGTGCGTGAGTACAGCAGCAGCGTCAGCATGGGGATCAGCATGCTGACGGCCAGAGTGATCAGGAAGATGCCGAGAATAAAAGCAATGATGCGCAGTGTCGGCAATGACATGGAGTCGGCTCGGGCTCTGTAGGGCAAAGGGGCGTTATTCTACGCGCGCTGCAGCCGCTGTACAGCAGTCGTAATGCGTGCTTTACAAGCGCTTGGCGCTGCATAGAATAGCCGCCAGGTGCCGGCCCTTGCCGGTTTCTGAGCCCGCCAAATCATGTCCGATAGCAATCCTTGTCTTAGCTGTGGCGCCTGCTGCGCGCATTTTCGTGTGTCTTTCTTCTGGGGTGAGTGCCAGTCTGCCGGTGGTTTGATGCCGGACGATCAGGTCGTGTTGATCACCCCGCACCGTGTTGCCATGCGTGGCACGGAAAGCAAACCCACGCGTTGTAACGCCCTACTGGGGGAAGTTGGCCAAGGGGTGCGCTGTACGCTGTATGAACAGCGCTCCAGCACCTGTCGCGAATTCGAGGCTTCGTGGGCCAATGGCGAGCACAACCCGCATTGCGATGCAGCCCGCAGCGCACACGGCTTGCCGCCGTTGATGCCGCCGGTGTTGCCGAGCGTTTCTCCCGAGCGGGTAGCCTGAGAATTTGCGCGCATTGCCCTTCAGCTGCGCGCAGGCACTAGAATGGCCACCTGTTTTAATTGCCGAGGTGGCCGATGGACGCTCTTGATGCGTTGCTAAACCGTGTTTCCGCGCCGCGCCTGATTGCGCCGGCACCCGATGCTGCTCAGCGCGAGCTGTTGTTTCGTGCCGCTTTGCGCGCGCCCGATCACGGTCAGCTCAAACCCTGGCGCTTCCTGACCGTGGAAGGTGAAGCGCTGGTGCAACTGGGTGAGCTGTTTGCCAGTGCATTACCTGCCGATGCCAGCCCTGAAACCGTAACCAAAGCGCGCGCCATGCCACTGCGTGCGCCGTTGCTGGTGGTGGTGGTGGCTCGTGTGCAGGCCAGCCCGAAAGTACCAGCGCAGGAGCAAGTGCTGGCCGCTGGCTGTGCCGCCCACGGGATTCTGCTGGCTGCCCATGCGCAAGGTATTGGTGCGGTCTGGCGCACCGGTGATATGGCCTACAACCCGCAGGTCGCCACTGGCCTGGGATTGGACGCCGATGAGCAGGTAATTGCCTACCTCTACCTGGGTACGCCGGAGCGCGAGTTGCGCGCGGTGCCGCAGGTGCAGGTCAGTGATTTTGTCAGGGCCTGGCCTGCGGTGGAGTGAGTGGTAGGTGCAGGGTGGCGATAAAGCCACCTTGCACATGATTGCTCAGTTCCAGTTGTCCGCCATGCCGCTCAGCCGCCCGGCGGGCAATGGCCAGGCCCAGGCCATGACCACTGCTGGTCTGGCCAGGCGCGCGGAAGAAGGGCTCACCAAGGCGTGCCAGCAGCTCAGGCGCAACCCCTGGCCCGTGGTCGCGTACGCTCAGGCATAGTTGCTCGGCGCTTCTGCTGGCTGTCAATTCGATGGGCTGATCAACCGGGTTGAAGCGCAGGGCATTGCGCAACAGGTTGTCCATCGCGCGTTGCAGCATGTCTGGCCAGCCATTGAGCTGTAGGCCGTTGTCCAGCTGAATCTTGATCTGTTGCTCTGGCGCGTCCAGGCGCGCGTCGTCCTGCAATTTGTGTAGCAGTTCGTCGAGGTGGATCGGCTGCGCTGCGCCCGGTTCGGCGTCGAGGCGGGCGAGGGCGAGGATTTCACTGATCAGCGCTTCCAGGCGGTCGCACTCCTGACTCAGGCGCGGCCAGTATTTTTCCCGTTCGGCAGCATCCGCGCGCTCGGTCAGCGCCAAAGCGATGCGCAGGCGCGCCAGTGGTGAACGCAGTTCATGGGACACGTCGCGCAATAGCTGACGTTGACTGCTGATCAAGCCCTGTACACGTTCGCCCATGCGGTTGAAGTCGGCCGCCAGTACGCCGAGCTCATCACGCCGCTCGGCCAGTTTGGCCAAGCTGTTCTGCTGGTAAGCGGTTTGCCCCAGGTCATGCACAGCGCCGCGCAGGCGATTCAGTGGGCGGGTGATGGAAAGCGTTAGCCAGAGGCTGAACAGGGTCAGCACGAGCATGGCGATAGCCAGTGCGCTCAGCGGCCAGAGTCGGCTTTCGCGCTGCCAGGCGGCGACTTCTGGGTTCGGGATACGGTAGATAAACAGGTAGGTTTCGCCGCTGTGCGGGCTGGTGTAGTCGACACTCAGGCGGCGCCAGGGCAGGCGTTTCTCATTGCGATGGCGGGCTTCAAAGGCTGCTGCACGAGGCGGGAAGGTGCCTTGAACCACTGGCTGGCCGCTGTCATCAAGCACCTGTACATCAATGCGGAACTTGCGTTTACGTTGCTCAAGCAACGCTTGGGCGGAGCGTGGGCCTTTCTTCTCATAACGTTGCGTCCACTTCTCGGCGAGGTCATCCATCCCGGGGTGTTGGCTGAGCAACCAGGCGTCCTGATTGAGCATGCGTCCAAGCAGCATGGACAACCCTGCAACCAGGGCAATAGCCAGCCAGAAGCTGGCAAAGATGCGCCAGAACAGTGACCGCACGGTGGCTCCTTAGTCGTAATGGCAACGCCCATCAGGCTTTGCAGCCTGATGGGCGTAAAGGCAACAGTGCCTGGATTAGTTCTTTTTCGCCTGTTCGGCCTGCCAGGCTTTGAATGCCTGGTACTCGGCGCGGCGCTCTTCCATTTTCTTCTGGTGCTCGTCGAAGGCCTTCTGCTGCTCGGGCTTGAGTAGAGCGCGGATGGCGCTGTGCTGTTTGTCCTTGGCGGCCTGCAATTCGTCCTGCATGGCTTTCTGTTCTGCCGCCGGCAGCTTGTCCAGGTAGCGTTTGGTGATTTCATGGCGACCTTTCATCTGTTCGCCCATCAGCTTGCGGATTTCGCGGTGCTGCTCTTTGCTCAGGTCGAGTTCTTTGAACATGCGGGAGCCGTGCTCGCCGCCGTGTCGCGGGCCGCCTTCAGGCATGGCCATGGCCAGAGTCGGCAGGGTCAGGGCGAGCAGTACTGCGGTAAGGGTCTTGCGCATGGTGTGTCTCCTTGTCTGAAACCGGTAAACACCGGATGAGCCCAGTCTAGGGCGGTCAAGGTCAAGGGCCGTCAGGGCAAGGTAAAGCTTAGGTAAAGAGCGCGATGTGGCTGATATACACAACCACGGCTCAGACGCTGTAGTAGTAGCCGCGGCTACGCAGCGCGAGAATACGCTGGCGGCCATCGGTGTGCGGACCGAGTTTTTTGCGCAGGTTACTGACGTGCATATCCAGGCTGCGGTCATACAGGGTCAGTTTGCGGCCAAGGGCCAGTTGCGCCAGTTCCTGTTTGTCCACCGGTTCGCCCGGATGTTGCAGCAAGGCTTCGAGGATGCGGCTTTCTGAGAGGGTCAACAGCACTTCCTGTTCGCCCAGGGTCACGGTGCCGCGGGCCTGGCTGTAATGCAGGTCGCCGAGGTCGAGCGGGCTGCTGGGCGTAGCTGGCAGGCTGCGGCGCAAGACGGCGCGCAAGCGTGCAGTCAGTTCGCGGGGATCGCAAGGTTTGGCCAGATAGTCGTCAGCGCCCAGCTCCAGGCCGAGAATCCGGTCCAGCGGCTCGCCACGGGCCGAAAGCATCAGCACCGGAAGTTCCGGGTGGTCGCTGCGCAACTGCTTGAGCAGCTCCAGGCCGCTACCATCGGGCAGCATCACGTCCAGTACCACGGCATCCGGACTGTGCTTGGCGAGAGCGCTGCGGGCGCTGTGGCCGTCGTGGCAGGCGCTGACCTGAAAGCCTTCCTGGGTTAGCCAACTGGTCAGCAGTTCGCAGAGTTCGACGTCGTCGTCGATTAACAGCAGATCACTCATGGGTCAGTTGAGCCACTCGCTGCGTGAACGGCGGCCACGGCGCAGGAACGCGCCGATAATCACCCCGAGCAGGCCGGCTCCGGCGCCCGTGGCAAACCACATCTGCTGTTCGCTGATCAGTGGCTGTGGGGCGCTGGCCTGGGCTTTTTTCAGCTGCAGTTTAAGGCGCTGGTTTTCCTGGCGCAGGCGCTGCAGCTGTAAGGTGTCACGTTCATTGCTGCTGTTCTGCAGCTCAGCGCTGAGGGCTGCACGCTGTTCTTCGCTGAGCGCCAGTCGCTGCTCCAGTTCATCGATCTGCGTCTGCGCCGAAGTGGCTTCTGCCAAGGGTTGCGGCGGGCTTTCCTCGGCCTGGGTGACGGCTGGCAAGCACAGGGTCAAGAGCAGAAACAGCGGGCCTGGACGCATCGGAACTCCTATCTTTGTAATTGTTGTTATGGGTTATTCAGCGAGGGTATTGGCTCAAGGCAAGACCAGTTTGAAAGGTTTTACCAGTACCGAGGCATACACGCCGGCTGCGCGGTAGGGGTCGGCATCGGCCCATTGCTGCGCGACCAGCAGCGATTCGAACTCGGCGACGATCAGGCTGCCGGAAAAGCCTGCGGGGCCTGGGTCATTGCTGTCGACGGCTGGGTGTGGGCCGGCGAGGATCAGGCGACCTTCGGTTTTCAGCTGCTCCAGGCGCGCAAGGTGGGCCGGGCGGGCACTCAGGCGGTTTTCCAGGGAGTTCTGCACATCGGTGGCAATGATCGCGTAGAGCATCTCAATCCTTAATACGGTGGTTGGCGCGGATCAGCGCCAGGGGAGAAAAGCAGCCTGGTCAGGCAAAGTCGAGGAAATATTGGCGCAAGCCAGCAAGAATCCACATCTGGCGGCATAATAACAAACATAAATGACTCGGAAAGCGCCCCTTATGGATGTTGATTTGCATTGCCACAGCACCGCTTCAGATGGCGCACTTGCGCCGGCTGTTTTGGTGGCGCGGGCGTTCGAGCGCGGTGTGCGTTTGCTGGCGTTGACCGATCACGACACCCTCGATGGCCTTGATGAAGCTGGCGCCGCAGCGCAGGCGCTGGGCATGCAGTTGGTCAACGGCATCGAGCTGTCCTGCACCTGGGGCGGTGCGACCATTCATGTGCTGGGCTACGCCTTCAACCGCGATGCGCCGGCGTTGCAGCAAGCCATTGCCGAGCTGCACGAGGGGCGTTGGTTGCGCGCTGCGGAAATCGCCAAGCGTCTGGAGGCCAAAGGCATGCCGGGCGCGCTCGAAGGCGCGCGGGCCATGCAGCAGGAACTGGGTGATAGCGGCAATGCCCCGGCACGCCCTCACTTTGCTGACTTTCTGGTGCGCAGCGGATATGTAAAGGATCGCGCCGAAGCGTTTCGCAAGTGGCTGGGCTCGGGCAAGCTGGGTGATGTCAAACAGCACTGGCCGGAGCTGGCCCAGGCCGTGGATACCCTGCGCCGCGCTGGCGCTTGGGTGAGCCTGGCGCATCCCTGGCAGTACGACTTTACTCGGAGTAAACGACGCAAGTTGATCGCTGATTTTGTCGGCGCCGGCGGGCATTCGCTGGAAGTGGTCAACGGTATGCAGCCGGCCGAACAGGTTGGCAGTCTGGCGATTCTGGCGAGGGAGTTCGGCATGTTCGCCACCGCAGGCAGTGATTTCCACGCGCCAGGCCAGTGGTCTGAGCTGGGCGTCTATCGCCCGGTGCCTGAGGATCTACCGCCCCTGTGGGCACGGTTTCAACATGTCCAGCAGCCTACTGCAATTTGACCAGGGACTAAGCGTGAGCCAATTCTTCCAGATTCATCCGGAAAACCCGCAAGCGCGCCTGATCAAGCAGGCCGTGGAGATCATCCGCAACGGCGGGGTGGTGATCTATCCGACCGACTCCTCCTATGCCGTGGGCTGCCATATTGGCGACAAGAGCGCCGTTGAGCGTATTCGCCGCCTGCGCCAACTGGACGACAAACACAACTTCACCCTGGTATGCCGCGATCTGTCGCAGCTCAGCACCTTTGCCAAGGTCGATACCGCCGCCTTCCGCCTGCTCAAGAGTCACACGCCGGGGCCTTACACTTTTATTCTTAATGCCACCCGTGAGGTGCCGCGCATGCTGCTGCATGCCAAACGCCGCACCATTGGTCTGCGCGTGCCCAGCCACCCGATTGCCATGGCCTTGCTGGCCGAGCTGGATGAGCCGCTGATGAGCGTCAGTCTGATTCTGCCGGGCGAAACGTTGCCGATGAGCGACCCTTATGAAATGCGCCAGATGCTTGAACATCAGGTCGACCTGATCATCGACGGCGGCTTTGGCGGTCTGGAGGCCTCCACCGTGGTCAGCCTGACCGACGATGAGCCCGAGGTGATTCGCGTAGGGTGTGGTGATCCGTCGCCTTTTACGGATGACCTTTGAGCCTGGCTATATATAATCGAGCTCTTTCGATTATTCAGGTAATCCGTTTTGAGTCTTGTTGACGCTGAACGCCGCGTGCTGTCTGGCATGCGCCCAAGTGGTCTGCTGCACCTGGGGCATTATCAGGGCGTGCTGAAGAACTGGGTGAAGCTGCAACACACCTATGAATGCTTCTTCTGCATCGTTGATCTACACGCTCTGACCACTGATTACGACGATGTCGGCCCGCTGTCCCAGCGCGTCATGGACATGGCGGTGGACTGGCTGGCTGCCGGCGTCAGCCCCAGCTCGGCGACCCTGTTTATCCAGTCGCAAGTCCCTGAGCACGCCGAATTGCACCTGCTGCTGTCGATGATCTGCCCGCTCAGTTGGTTGGAACGCGTGCCGTCCTATAAAGAGCAGCAGGAGCAGCTGCACGGCAAGGACCTGAGCACCTTTGGTTTTCTCGGTTATCCCTTGCTGCAGGCGGCGGACATTTTGCTGTACCGCGCCGGCGTGGTGCCGGTGGGCAGCGACCAGTTGGCACATATTGAGTTTGCCCGGGATGTGGCGCGGCGCTTCAACCATCTGTATGGCCGTGAGCCAGGCTTTGAGGAAAAAGCCGAGGCGGCCATCATCAAACTGGGCAAGAAAACCGCGACGCTCTACAACAACCTGCGCAAGGCCTATCAGGAACAAGGCGACGCTGAAGCGCTGGAAACCGCACGGGCGCTGCTCAAGGATCAGCAGAGCATTACCCTGGGTGACAAGGAGCGCCTCTATGGCTACCTGGAAGGCGGCGGCAAGATTCTGCTGATCGAGCCGCAGGCCATGCTCGGCGAGTCGCCCAAGCTGCTCGGGCTCGACGGCGGCAAGATGTCCAAATCCAATAACAATGCGATTTTCCTGCGTGACAGCGGTTTGGCGATCGAGGAGAAGATCCGCCGCATGCCGACTGATCCGGCGCGGGTGCATCGTGATGATCCCGGCAGCCCGGCGAATTGCCCGGTGTGGTCGTTGCATCAGCTGTATTCCAGTAATGAAACGTGCGACTGGGTACAGCAAGGCTGCCGCAGCGCTGGCATTGGCTGCCTGGAGTGCAAGGCGCCGCTGGTCGAGGCGCTGCAGCAGGAACTGCAACCGTTGCAGGCGCGTGCTGCGGATTATCAGTACAACCCAGATCTGGTCCGGCAGATTCTCGCCGATGGCGCCGAGCGCGCGCGCTCTGAAGCGCGGGAAACCTTGAGTGAAGTGCGCCTGGCTCTTGGCCTGAATTACCGCTGAACCTAACGCTGCATCTAATTTCGAGAGTGACCATGTCCAGCGTGCCAGCCCAGGAACATCCCGAGAGCCATCCCCAGGATCAGGCCAATGCGCAGCAAGAGCTGCCATTTGCCCTGGTGTATGGCCAGGCGGTCACTGAAATGCCGCTGGACTTGTACATCCCTCCGGATGCCCTGGAAGTGTTTCTCGAGGCTTTTGAAGGACCGCTGGATCTGCTGCTTTACCTGATCCGCAAGCAGAACATTGATGTGCTGGATATCCCTGTGGCGGAAATCACCCGCCAGTACATGGGCTATGTCGAGCTGATGCAGTCGGTACGCTTGGAGCTGGCTGCTGAGTACCTGGTGATGGCGGCCATGCTCGCCGAGATCAAGTCACGCATGCTGTTGCCGCGCTCCAGTGAGGCGGAAGCCGAGGAAGACGACCCGCGCGCCGAGCTGATCCGCCGCCTGCAGGAATACGAGCGTTACAAGGCCGCCGCGGAAGGTATCGACGGCCTTAGCCGGGTTGGCCGTGACGTCACGGTGCCGCGTCTGGACGCGCCCGAAGCGCGGGCGCGCAAGCTGCTGCCGGATGTCAGCCTGGAAGAAGTGCTGCTGTCGATGGCTGAGGTGCTGCGCCGCGCCGATATGTTTGAAAGTCACCAAGTCACCCGTGAGGCGCTGTCGACCCGCGAACGCATGAGCGAAGTGCTTGAGCGTCTCAAAGGCGGCGCGTTTGTGCCGTTTGTCAGCCTGTTTAGCGCTGAAGAGGGCAAGCTAGGGGTGGTGGTGACCTTTATGGCCGTGCTCGAGTTGATCAAGGAATCCCTGGTTGAACTGGTGCAAAATGAGGCTTTCGGGCCAATCCATGTGCGTGCGCGAGCTGAATAAGCATGAACCTTAACGAACCTCGTGAGCTGGCCAGCCTGCTCGAAGCCTTTCTGCTGGCATCCGGCAAACCGCAATCGCTGGAGCGTCTGTTCGAGCTTTTTGAAGAAGCCGAGCGGCCGGAGCCGGCGGTTTTCAAAAAGGCGCTGGCGCATCTGGGCAAGTCTTGCGAAGGGCGCGCCTTCGAGCTGATCGAGGTGGCGTCCGGTTACCGCCTGCAAGTGCGCGAAAAATTTGCGCCTTGGGTGGGTCGCCTATGGGAAGAGCGCCCGCAGCGCTATTCGCGCGCCATGCTGGAAACCTTGGCGCTGATTGCCTATCGCCAGCCGATTACCCGTGGCGAGATCGAAGATGTGCGCGGTGTGGCGGTTAACAGCCATATCGTCAAAACGCTGCTGGAGCGTGAGTGGATTCGTGTGGTCGGTTACCGCGATGTGCCGGGCAAGCCGGCGATGTTCGCCACCACCAAGGCTTTTCTCGATCACTTCAACCTGAAAAGCCTCGACGAATTACCGCCCTTGGCCGCCCTGCGCGAGCTGGAGCCTGAACCGGCCTTGGCGTTTGAAGAGGATCTGGAGGCACCGCAAAGCCTGCAGGCGCGTGCCGACCTGGCTCTGGCCGATGAAGCTGCGGTGGAAGCGAGTGAAGAAACCAGCTTCAGCAGCCTGCTGGCTGAACTCGACTCGATGGAGCAGGGTCTGAAGACTGACTTCGACGACTTACCCGAGCAGGATGATGAGCGTGACGATGCCGATGAGGTGCACGAAACCCTGGATAAAGAGCAGCTGCCTGACTGAAGTGCTGGTGGCACCAGTGAAGGCGTTAGCGTGGTGAAAGACCCCTGCATCAAGCTGTGCAAGTTCGAGCGCGATATCTGTCTCGGTTGCGGGCGCAGTAAGGCTGAGATCAAAGGCTGGAAGAAGCTCGACAAGCCTACTCGACGTGCCGTTCTGGCTGAAGCGGATATGCGTTTGCTGGGTTTGGCGACCATCGGTCGACGCAAAGGCTGACGGCCACCGATCAGCCAGCTAGCCTCAACCCGTGCGTAAGCGCCGCGTTTCGCGTATGCTCCGCGGCCCTTCGACGACTCGAGTCGTCCAATCACTAAAGAAAACACCGGGAGGTGCCCAGATGAGTGAAGAAATCGAAGAATACAGCCCCGCAGGCGAAAAACTGCAGAAAGTCATGGCGCGCATGGGCCTGGCTTCACGCCGTGAAATCGAAGCCTGGATTACTGCTGGCCGCGTCAAGGTCAACGGCGCAGTCGCCAGCCTCGGCGTACGCGTTGACCTGCACGATGCGATTGCTGTCGATGGCAAGGTGATCCGTCGCGAAGAAGCGGCCGAAAACGTGCGTCGTGTGATCATCTATAACAAGCCTGAAGGCGAGATCTGTACCCGCGACGACCCAGAAGGCCGTCCGACGGTGTTTGACCGCCTGCCACGGCCGAAAGATGGTCGCTGGATCAATATCGGTCGCCTCGACATCAATACCACCGGCTTGCTGATGTTTACCACCGACGGTGAGCTGGCCAACCGCCTGATGCACCCGTCCTACCAGATGGACCGTGAGTACGCGGTGCGTGTGCGCGGCGAAGTCGACGAAGAGATGATCGAGCGCCTGAAAGCCGGTGTGATGCTCGAAGACGGTCCGGCCAAGTTCACCGACATCAAGGAAGCCCCTGGCGGTGAAGGCTTCAACCACTGGTATCACTGTGTGGTGATGGAAGGCCGTAACCGCGAAGTGCGTCGCCTGTGGGAGTCCCAGGGCCTGGTGGTCAGTCGTTTGAAACGCGTGCGTTTCGGCCCGGTGTTCATCACATCGGACCTGACCATGGGTCGCTGGCGCGAAATGAGCCAGCGCGAAGTGGATATCCTCAGCGAGGAAGTCGGCCTCAAGCCGGTCGCCTTGCCGGATATGAAGGAAAAAGCCCGCGACAAGATCGATCGGCTGCAGCGTAAGTCGGCCAAGCCGGTGGGGCGTGCCGCACGTCCAGAGCGGACTCTGCGTCCGGCCCATGGTGCGCCAGCAAGCGCGGGTGACCAGGGCCGTTCGCGTCCAGCTCGTGGCGATGGTGCTGAGCGTGGCGAGCGCCCGGTACGCACGCCACGTGCGCCACGTGTCGATCAGAGCAAGGGCACGCCGGTCGCCGAGCGGCCGAGTGACGTCAACAAGAAGCGTCCGGCCAAGCCGGGTGCACAGCGTCCAAGCGTTGAACTGACTGATCGTCCGTCGCGCAAGCCGGCCGGTGCGCCAGTCAAGCGCCGCAGCCAGCCGACCCGTGATGGTCAGCGTCCAGGCTTCGGTCGCGGTCCTAAGTCGGAGTAATCCATTGCGCTGGATATGAAAAAGGCGACCCTAGGGTCGCCTTTTTATTGTCTGCGTTGGCATTAGCCAGCCATCGACAGGCGATTGCGGCCATCTCGCTTGGACACGTACAGCGCGTTATCCGCACGGCGCAGCAGGCTTTCCATCGACTCGCCCGGCAGTAGGGTGGCGCAGCCGAGGCTGACCGACAGTTCGATGGCACGGTTTTCCACCAGGTACTGGATGCCGAGAACGGCCATGCGCAGGCGCTCACCAACCATGGAGGCGGATTCGCGGCTGGTGTTGGAGAGCAGCACCATAAATTCTTCACCGCCGAAGCGGAACACCATGTCGACATTGCGCAGGCTTTCTTTCAGCGCGCTGGCGACGGCTTTGAGCGCCTGGTCGCCGATCAGGTGACCGTGGGTGTCGTTGATGCGTTTGAAGTGGTCGATGTCGACCATCAGCACGGATAGCGGCTGCAGGGTGCGTCGGGCGATGTCCACTTCGCGCTTGAGTGTTTGCTGCATGGCGATACGGTTGCCGGTTTCGGTCAACGGATCACGCAATGCGCTTTGCACGGCTGCGCGGTAGAGCAGGGCGTTACGCAGCGGGAACAGCAGGCTGGCGAGCAGCGATTCGAGTTGGCCCAACTCATCTTCACTGAAGCGCACGTTGCGGCGGAAGGTCAGTTCACCGAGAAATTCGCCGTCGTGATTCAAACGATAGCCAGCCGAATGGTTGGCGCGCTCGCCCAGTTCCAGGCGCAGGTCGCAGGAGGCCAGCTGGTAGCTCAGGGAGCTGAGCGGCACCAGGCGCTGCACTTCGCTGTAGAACAGCTCAAGAATGCGTTCGGCTTCCAGTGAGGTCTGCAGGCGCAGGCTCAGCTGTTGGCGCAACTGTGCCAGGCTGACTGGTTTCAGGCTTTTCTGCAGGCGGCCGGCATAGCCGAGGCGCTGTAGTTTGGCAGCGTCGAAATCAATGGTGTTGGACTGGTTGTGCGGGGCCATGAAGCTCTACCTCTAGCGCAGTACGCGGCGATAACAGGGCTAGAGCGAATTCCGTGCCAATCTTAAAATCACTAGAAAAGTGCTTTTAATTCATTGGTTTAGTGTTTGTGCGGGGAGGCGTGCGGCAAAGTTTTGCCGGTTAACTGGCGGGGTTGCTGGCAATTTGATGCCAGATGATTCGGCTGCCGCCGGAAAACCGGCGGTAGCCGTCATGGTTTATTGCGCGTCAAATGCTTGGCCATTAACGCCTGTGCTGTCCGGGCCCATCAGGTAGAGGTAGACCGGCATGATCGCTTCGGGTAGCGGGTTGTTCTGCGGGTTCTCTCCAGGGTAGGCCTGGGCGCGCATATCGGTGCGGGTGGCGCCTGGGTTGACGCTGTTGGCGCGCACGTTGGCAATGCCGTCGACTTCATCGGCCAGCACCTGCATTAGGCCTTCGGTGGCGAACTTGGATACTGCGTAGGCCCCCCAGTAAGCGCGACCTTTGCGCCCGACGCTGCTGGAGGTGAACACCACCGAGGCGTCTGCCGACAACTTGAGCAGTGGCAGCAGGGTGCTGGTGAGCATAAACATGGCGTTGACGTTGACCTGCATTACGCGCATGAAGTTGTCGCCGGATAGCTGTTCCAGCGGCGTACGCGGGCCAATGATCGAGGCGTTGTGCAGCAGGCCGTCGAGTTTGCCGAATTCGGCTTCGATCATTGCCGCCAGTTCGTCGTACTGATGCGGCAGGGCGGTTTCCAGGTTGAACGGGATGACCGCGGCCTGTGGATGGCCGGCGGCTTCGATGGCGTCGTACACCCGGCTGAGGTTCTCTTCGGTCTTGCCCAGCAGCAATACCGTGGCGCCATGGGCGGCAAAGGTCTTGGCTGCGGTTGCGCCAATGCCACGACCGGCACCGGTCACCAGAATCACGCGGCCCTTGAGCAGGTCGGGGCGGGCGGAATAGTCATGCATGGGTAAGGCCTCATTAATTCAAAAAACGGGTGGCGTCGGCGCGCGCCCGGCAGGCGATTTTCAGCAGCTGCACAGGGCTCGTTCGAGCACGGCGCGCAGTTCCAGCGGATGGTCCACCACCACATCGGCGCCCCAGTTGCGAGGATTGTCCTGTGGGTGGATATAGCCGTAGGTGACGGCGGCGGTCTTGCAGCCGGCGGCGCGGCCGGCTTCGATATCGCGCTCGTCATCGCCGATAAACAGGGTTGCGGCGGGCTCCACGCCCATCTTCGCGCAGGCCAGCAGGATCATTTCCGGATCGGGCTTGCTGCGGCTGACGTGATCCGGGCAGACCAAAACCGCCGAGCGCTGCGCCAGGCCGAGTTGCTGCATGATCGGCTCGGCATAACGTACTGGCTTGTTGGTTGCTACGCCCCAGATCAGCTTGGCCTGTTCGATGTCATTGAGCAGCTCATCCATGCCATCGAATGGCCGGGTCAGCACCGCGCAGTGGCTTTGATAGCGCTCGAGAAATTCCAGGCGCAGGGCTTCGAAGCCTTCAGCCTCGGGGTCCATGGCGAAGTTGGCGGCGACCATGGCACGCGCGCCGCCGGACACCTGGTCGCGGATCAGTTTGTCGCTAATTGGCGGCAAGCCGCGTTCGGCGCGCATGGCCTGGCTGATGGCGATAAAGTCCGGCGCGCTGTCGAGCAGGGTGCCGTCCATATCGAAAAGAACTGCGCGCAGGCGCATCAGGCCTCCTTGAGGGTCTGGATCATGTAATTGACGTCGACATCGGCTTCCAGCTTGTAGCGTTTGCTCAGCGGGTTGTAGGTCAGGCCGATGATGTCCTTGACCTCAAGACCCGCTTCGCGGCTCCAGGCGCCCAGCTCGGACGGACGGATAAATTTCTTGAAATCATGAGTGCCGCGCGGCAGCAGACGCATCAGGTACTCGGCGCCGATGATGGCGAACAGGTAAGCCTTGGGGTTGCGGTTGATGGTGGAGAAGAACACCTGACCGCCAGGCTTGACCATGCGGTAGCAGGCGCGGATCACCGACGCTGGGTCGGGTACGTGCTCAAGCATTTCCAGGCAGGTGACCACGTCGAACTGTTCTGGCATTTCTTCAGCCAGGGCTTCGGCAGTGATCTGCCGGTATTCGACGCTTACGCCCGACTCCAGCTGGTGCAACTGGGCCACGGCCAGCGGCGCTTCGCCCATGTCGATGCCGGTGACGTTGGCACCGCGCTGGGCCATGGATTCGCTGAGAATACCGCCGCCGCAGCCAACGTCGAGCACCTTCTTGCCGGCCAGGCCGACGCGCTCGTCGATCCAGTTGACCCGCAGCGGGTTGATGTCATGCAGCGGCTTGAATTCGCTTTCGCGGTCCCACCAGCGATGGGCGAGGGCTTCGAATTTGGCGATTTCGGCGTGGTCGACGTTGCTCATATAAATCCCTGAATCAGGCGGCGGCGAGAGGCTCATGTTGCCAGTTTCGCCGTGTGGATTGGACGCCTGTTATGCGTCCAATGTATGTCAGTTTGTCGCAGTGCCCGCATTCTCTGGGCTGGCTGTCACTTGCCGGCGATCTTCGCGCCCCAGGCGCGGGCATTGGCGATGATCCGTTGTTCGTCCAGGCGCGTCAGTTGGCCGCTGTCGAGCAATTGTTTGCCGCCGACCCACAGGTGTTCGACGCAGGCGCGGCCACCGGCATAGATCAGCTGCGAAACCGGGTCATAAACCGGTTGCTGGGCCAGGCCGGAGAGGTTGAATACGACGATATCGGCCGCCTTGCCCAGTTCCAATGAGCCGATCTGCTCATCCAGGCCCAAGGCGCGAGCGCCGTTGAGGGTGGCCATGCGCAGTGCGCGGTGGGCATCCAGGGCGGTGGCCGAGCCCGCGACGGCCTTGGCCAGCAGAGCGGCGGTGCGGGTTTCGCCGAGCAGATCGAGATCATTGTTGCTCGCTGCTCCATCGGTGCCGATGGCCACATTGACCCCGGCCTGCCAGAGCTTTTCTACCGGGCAGAATCCGCTGGCCAGCTTGAGGTTGGACTCCGGGCAATGGATCACGCTGCTGTTACTTTCCACCAGCAGGGCCAGGTCTTCATCATTAATCTGGGTCATGTGCACGGCCTGGAAGCGCGGGCCGAGCAGGTCAAGGCGGGCCAGGCGGGCCAGTGGTCGCTCGCCACGCTGCTCCAGGCTCTGCTGAACTTCGAAGGCGGTTTCGTGCACGTGCATATGAATGCCGGCGTCCAGCTCCTCGGCGAGCACGCGGATATTTTCCAGCTTGTCGTCACTCACCGTGTAGGGCGCATGCGGGCCGAAGGCGACGCTCAGGCGCGGGTGGTGCTTGAGGTCGTCGAACAGATTCAGGCCTTTGCGCAGTGCTTCATCAGCGTCGCGGGCGCCGGGAATCGGAAAATCCAGTACCGGAATGGTGATCTGCCCGCGGATGCCGCTGTTGTGCACCAGCTGGCTGGCGGTTTCTGGGAAGAAATACATGTCGGAGAAGCAGGTAATGCCGCCCTTGAGCTGTTCGGCGATGGCCAGCTCGGTGCCATCCTGCACAAACTGCTCGTTGACCCATTTGGCCTCGGCCGGCCAGATGTGCTTCTCCAGCCAGGTCATCAGCGGCAGATCATCGGCCAGGCCGCGGAACAGGGTCATTGCCGCATGGCCGTGGGCGTTGACCAGGCCTGGCGTGAGCAGTCGTCCGGGCAGCTCAAGCACCTGCAGGGCTGAGTGCTTAAGTGCTTCAGCGCGCGGTGCGATCAGTGCGATGCGCCCGTCGCGGATGCCCAGGCCATGCTCCAGCAGCACCACGCCAGCTGGCTCGACCGGGACCAGCCAGGTGGGCAGCAGCAGTAAATCGAGCGGAGCTTGGGGCATGGGAAGGCTTCCGGCAGTCAGTAGAGTGGCGAGTTTATAGGGGAACGCCCTAGGCTTGAAGCTGCATGCAGCTGATCTGGCGCGATGTGCCCAGTGCTGTGCGTATAATGGTCGGCTTTTTCCGGCGGAGGTGTGTCATGCGCGAGCAACTGCTAGCGGCAGAGAAGGTCAAGGCCATCGAGTGGCGTGACGGCGCTCTGCACTTGCTGGATCAGCGCGCGCTGCCTTTCGAGGAAACCTGGCTGAGCTATCACTCGGCTGCGGATGTCGCCGAGGCGATCCGTAGCATGGTGGTGCGCGGCGCGCCGGCCATCGGCATCAGCGCGGCCTATGCGATTGTCCTGGCTGTAAGGGTTCGTCTGCAGGAAGGCGGCGACTGGCGAGCGGCATTGCAGGCGGATTTCGACCTGCTGGCTGCCTCGCGGCCAACGGCGGTCAATCTGTTCTGGGCGCTTGAGCGTATGCGTGAGCGACTGGGTCGGCTGAAAAGCCATGATGATCCGCTGGCGCTGCTGGAGGCCGAAGCCATTGGTATTCACCAGAGCGACCGTGAAGCCAACCTGACCATGGCCCAGCTGGGCGTCGATCTGATTCGCAAGCACCAAGGCAATCAGCAGAACCTGCTGACCCATTGCAATGCCGGCGCCCTAGCCACGGGTGGCTTTGGCACCGCGCTGGGGGTGATTCGTGCGGCTTTTCATGAGGGTTTGCTTGAGCGGGTATATGCCGACGAAACCCGGCCCTGGTTGCAGGGCTCGCGCCTGACTGCCTGGGAGCTGGCCGCTGACGGCATCCCGGTGACGGTGAATGTCGACTCGGCTGCTGCGCACTTGATGAAAACCCGTGGCATCTCCTGGGTCATCGTCGGCGCCGACCGCATCGCCGCCAATGGCGATGTGGCGAACAAGGTCGGCACCTATCAGTTGGCGGTGAACGCCATGCACCACGGCGTGCGCTTTATGGTGGTGGCGCCCAGTTCAACCATTGATATGGCCATGGAGCACGGTGACGACATCGTGCTGGAAGAGCGCGACCCCAGTGAGCTGCTGGAGCTGGGCGGCAAGCGTATCGCCGGCGGGATAGAGGCGCTCAATCCGGTATTCGATGTGACCCCGGCGGACCTGATCGACTTTATCGTCACCGAGAAGGGCGTGGTTGATCGTCCGGATGCGGAAAAAATGGCGCAATTGATGTGTCGCAAGCGTCTGCACTGAGTTTTGCTTATTCCGCGCACAGCAGGCCGTTGAAAACGTAACGAGCGATGGCTAGGCAAGGCGAAAGCAGCCGAGGAAGCGCAGTGTACGAGTTGTACATGAGCATTCCGAGGCTGCTTTCAACGCGGCATAGCCGAGCGCAGTAGTTTTCGACGGTCTGCTAGTCGGCAGGCGGGCGCTGGGGATAGGTGCGCCGCAGTGATTGTGGTAAGCTCCGGCGGTTTTCGGGGGGGCCCGTTATGGGCCTCTTACCTGCGCAGATACATGGCATAACTTATTGATTTGTCGTGAGTCGCTATGAGCCTCAAGGCACGGCGACAGGCTCCACACCACTCAGGACGAGCGGCGCGGAGTTTCACCAGAAAAAGGAACAAGGCTACTCATGGGCGAACTGGCCAAAGAAATCCTCCCGGTCAATATTGAAGACGAACTCAAGCAGTCCTACCTCGATTACGCGATGAGCGTAATCGTCGGGCGAGCGCTGCCGGATGCACGCGATGGCTTGAAGCCCGTGCACCGCCGTGTGCTGTTTGCCATGAGTGAGTTGGGCAACGACTGGAACAAGGCTTACAAGAAGTCCGCCCGTGTGGTCGGTGACGTCATCGGTAAGTACCACCCACACGGTGATACCGCGGTGTACGACACCATCGTCCGCATGGCGCAGCCATTCTCGCTGCGTTACCTGCTGGTCGACGGCCAGGGCAACTTCGGTTCGGTGGACGGCGATAACGCGGCCGCCATGCGCTACACCGAAGTACGCATGACCAAGCTGGCCCATGAGCTGCTGGCTGACCTGCATAAAGAAACCGTGGATTGGGTGCCGAACTACGACGGCACCGAGATGATCCCGGCGGTTATGCCGACCAAGATCCCCAACCTGTTGGTCAACGGCTCCAGCGGTATCGCCGTGGGCATGGCCACCAATATTCCGCCGCACAACCTCACGGAAGTGATCAATGGTTGTCTGGCGCTGATCGACAACGGCGAGCTGACTGTCGATGAGCTGATGCAATACATCCCTGGTCCGGACTTCCCCACTGCGGCGATCATCAACGGTCGCGCCGGCATCATCGAGGCCTACCGCACCGGCCGTGGCCGCATCTATATGCGTGCCCGGGCGATTATTGAAGACATCGACAAGGTCGGTGGCCGCCAGCAGATCATCGTCAGCGAGCTGCCGTATCAGCTGAACAAGGCGCGCCTGATCGAGAAGATCGCCGAGCTGGTTAAAGAGAAGAAGCTCGAAGGCATCACCGAACTGCGCGATGAGTCCGACAAGGACGGCATGCGCATCGTCATCGAGCTGCGCCGTGGTGAAGTACCGGAAGTGGTACTCAACAACCTCTACGCCCAGACCCAGATGCAGTGCGTGTTCGGCATCAACGTGGTGGCGCTGATCGACGGTCAGCCGAAGGTCCTTAACCTCAAGGACATGCTCGAAGCCTTTATTCTGCACCGCCGTGAAGTGGTTACCCGGCGTACCGTATTCGAACTGCGCAAGGCCCGTGAGCGTGGCCATATCCTTGAAGGTCAGGCGGTTGCCCTGTCCAACATCGACCCGGTTATCGCTCTGATCAAAGCCTCGCCGACCCCGGCCGAAGCCAAGCAGGCGCTGATTTCGACTGCCTGGGAATCCACGGCCGTAGAGGCAATGGTCGAGCGCGCCGGTGCCGACTCCTGCCGCCCGGAAGATCTGGAGCCGCAGTACGGCTTGCGTGACGGCAAGTATTTCCTCTCGCCGGAACAAGCCCAGGCCATTCTCGAGCTGCGTCTGCACCGCCTGACCGGTCTTGAGCATGAAAAACTGCTGGCCGAATACCAGGAAATTCTCACCCAGATCGGCGAGCTGATCCGCATCCTCACCAGCGCCACGCGCCTGATGGAAGTGATCCGCGAAGAGCTGGAAGCGGTCAAGGCCGAGTTTGGCGATGCGCGCCGTACCGAGATTCTCGACAACCGTCTGGATCTGAGCCTGGCTGACCTGATCACCGAAGAAGAGCGTGTGGTCACCATCTCCCACAGTGGTTATGCCAAGAGCCAGCCGCTGCATGCCTACCAGGCGCAGCGTCGCGGTGGTAAGGGCAAGTCGGCCACCGGTGTGAAGGATGAGGACTACATCGAGCACCTGTTGGTCGCCAACAGCCACGCCACGCTGTTGCTGTTCTCCAGCAAGGGCAAGGTGTACTGGCTGAAGACCTACGAAATTCCGGAAGCCTCGCGCGCCGCCCGTGGTCGTCCGCTGGTCAATCTGTTGCCGCTGGACGAAGGCGAACGCATTACCGCCATGCTTCAGGTCGATCTGGAAGCCCTGCGTCAGCAAGCGCCGGAAGGCGACGAGCCGGACGATATCGAAGGCGTAGTGGTCGAGGCTGAAGAAGTCGAAGACCTGGCCGAAGGCGATGACGCCGACGACGAAACCCCGGATGAACCGACCGGTGCCTACATCTTTATGGCCACGGCCAAAGGCACTGTGAAGAAGACCCCGCTGGTGCAGTTCAGCCGTCCGCGCAGCTCGGGCCTGATCGCCCTCAAGCTGGACGAAGATGACACCCTGATCTCCGCTGCCGTGACTGACGGCGCCCGCGAAGTGATGATGTTCTCTGACGGCGGCAAGGTGATTCGCTTCAAGGAAAGCAAGGTCCGCACCATGGGCCGTACAGCTCGCGGTGTGCGTGGCATGCGTCTGCCGGAAGGCCAGGAAATCATCTCCATGCTGATTCCTGAAGCCGATGCGCAGATTCTCACTGCTTCCGAGCGTGGCTACGGCAAGCGCACGGCGATGGCTGAGTTCCCGCGTCGCGGTCGTGGCGGCCAGGGCGTAATCGCCATGGTCAGCAACGAGCGTAACGGCAAGCTGGTCGGCGCCGTGCAGGTGCTGGAAGGCGAGGAAATCATGCTGATTTCCGACCAGGGCACCCTGGTACGTACCCGCGTCAGCGAAGTCTCTAGTCTGGGCCGTAACACCCAAGGCGTGACACTGATCAAGCTGGCCAAGGATGAAACCCTGGTGGGTCTTGAGCGTGTGCAGGAGCCTTCGGCGGAAGACGACGAAGAGCTGCTGGAGGGCGAAGAAAGTGTTGACGGCGCAGTTGCGGATGCAGGTGATGCACCCGAAGCCGCAGCTGACGAAAGCCCGATCAGCGAAGAGTGATCTGTCGAGGCGAGTGCGCTCGCCCCTGACGGCGTAGGATTTGGCGGCTGCTGGCACGCACCAGCCCGCCCACTATTTTGAGCGAGAGTGGATGTGAGCAAGCGAGCCTTTAACTTCTGCGCCGGCCCGGCCGCGCTTCCTGATGCTGTTCTGCAGCGCGCCCAGGCGGAGCTCCTCGATTGGCAGGGTAAAGGCCTGTCGGTGATGGAGATGAGTCACCGCAGCGACGAATACACCGCCATCGCGGAAAAGGCCGAGCAGGATTTGCGCGACCTGATGGAGATTCCGTCCGACTACAAGGTGCTGTTCCTGCAGGGCGGGGCCAGCCAGCAGTTCGCTGAAATCCCGCTCAACCTGCTGCCGGAAGACGGCGTCGCCGACTATATCGACACCGGTATCTGGTCGAAGAAAAGCATCGAAGAAGCCAGCCGCTACGGCAACATCAATGTCGCCGCCAGCGCCAAGGCCTATGACTACTTCGCCATCCCGGGGCAGAACGAGTGGCAGCTGTCGAAAGATGCCGCCTACCTGCACTACGCCAGCAACGAAACCATCGGTGGCCTGCAGTTCGACTGGATTCCCGAAGTCGGTGATGTGCCGCTGGTGGCGGATATGTCTTCCGACATCCTTTCGCGGCCGATCGATGTGTCGAAGTTCGGCCTGATCTACGCCGGCGCGCAGAAGAACATCGGCCCCAGCGGCCTGGTGGTGACCATCGTCCGTGAAGACCTGCTCGGCCGTGCCCGCAGCGTCTGCCCGACCATGCTCAACTACAAGATCGCGGCCGATAACGGCTCGATGTATAACACCCCAGCGACCTTCTCCTGGTACCTGTCCGGCCTGGTGTTCGAGTGGCTGAAAGAGCAGGGCGGGGTGGCCGCCATGGAGCGGATCAACCGCGCCAAGAAAGACCTGCTGTACAAGGCCATCGATACCAGCGATTTCTACAGCAACCCGATTGCCCATAACGCCCGCTCCTGGATGAACGTGCCGTTCCGCCTGGCCGACGAGAAGCTGGATAAGCCGTTCCTCGCCGGCGCCGATGCGCGTGGCCTGCTCAACCTCAAGGGTCACCGTTCGGTCGGCGGTATGCGTGCTTCCATCTATAACGCCGTGGGCCTGGATGCTGTCGAGGCACTTGTGGCCTATATGGCCGAGTTCGAGAAGGAGCATGGCTGATATGTCCGAACAGGAACTGCAAGCCCTGCGTCTGCGCATCGACAATCTTGATGAGCGCATCCTTGAGCTGATCAGCGACCGTGCCCGCTGCGCCGAAGAAGTCGCGCGGGTGAAGATGAAAGCGTTGCCGGAAGGTGAATCCCCGGTGTTCTACCGCCCTGAACGCGAAGCCCAGGTGCTCAAGCGCATCATGGAGCGCAACCAGGGGCCGCTGGGTAACGAGGAAATGGCGCGGCTGTTCCGTGAAATCATGTCCTCCTGTCTGGCCCTGGAAAATCCGCTCAAGGTGGCTTACCTCGGCCCAGAGGGTACTTTCTCGCAAGCGGCAGCGATGAAGCATTTCGGTCACGCGGTGATCAGCGTGCCGATGGCGGCTATCGATGAAGTGTTCCGTGAAGTGGCGGCCGGTGCCGTGAACTTCGGCGTGGTGCCGGTGGAGAACTCCACCGAAGGCGCGATCAACCACACCCTCGACAGCTTCCTTGAGCACGACATGGTTATCTGTGGTGAAGTCGAGCTGCGCATTCACCACCACCTGCTGGTCGGCGAAACCACCAAGACCGACAAAATCACCCGCATCTATTCCCATGCGCAGTCACTGGCACAGTGCCGCAAGTGGTTGGACGCGCATTACCCCAACGTCGAGCGCGTGGCGGTGTCGAGCAACGCCGACGCGGCCAAACGGGTGAAAAGCGAGTGGAACAGCGCGGCGATTGCCGGCGATATGGCCGCCAGTCTGTATGGCCTGACCAAGCTGGCGGAAAAGATCGAAGACCGTCCGGACAACTCCACGCGCTTCTTGATCATCGGCAGCCAGGAAGTACCGCCGACCGGCGACGACAAGACTTCGGTCATCGTCTCCATGCGCAACAAGCCGGGTGCGCTGCATGAGCTGCTGGTGCCGTTCCACAACAACGGCATCGACCTGACCCGCATCGAAACCCGCCCGTCGCGCAGCGGCAAGTGGACCTACGTGTTCTTTATCGACTTCGTTGGTCACCACCGCGACCCGCTGATCAAGGACGTGCTGGAAAAGATCAATCAGGAAGCCGTGGCGCTCAAGGTGCTGGGCTCCTACCCGAAAGCGGTACTTTAAAACTGCTGCGGCACGCCTCAGGTCTCAAGCTATACGCGCATCGACGCCGGGCTGTACTTGGGGCTTGCGGCTTTAAGCGTGAGGCTTTGCTATGACCGATTTCCTCGCCCTGGCCCAGCCAGGCGTACAGCAGCTGTCGCCCTATGTGCCGGGCAAGCCGGTGGATGAGCTGGCCCGTGAGCTGGATCTGGACCCTGCCAGCATCGTCAAGCTGGCCAGCAACGAGAATCCGCTAGGCCCAAGCCCCAAGGCGCTGGAAGCGATTCGCAGCGAGTTGGTCGAGCTGACCCGTTACCCCGATGGCAATGGTTTCGAGCTGAAAAGCCGTCTGGCTGCGCGTTGCGGCGTGCAGATCAATCAGGTCACCCTGGGCAATGGTTCCAACGACATTCTCGATCTGGTCGCCCGCGCTTATCTGGCCCCCGGCCTTAATGCGGTGTTCAGTCAGTACGCCTTTGCCGTTTACCCCATTTCGACCCAGGCCGTAGGTGCCCAGGGCAAAGTGGTGCCGGCCAAGGACTACGGCCACGACCTGGAAGCCATGCTGGCTGCCATCGACGCCAACACCCGCGTGGTGTTTATCGCCAACCCGAACAATCCGACCGGCACCTGGTTCGGCCCCGACGCGCTTGAGCGTTTTCTCGCTTGCGTGCCAAGCAATGTGCTGGTGGTGCTGGATGAGGCCTATATCGAGTTCGCCGAAGGTGATGAGTTGCCGGACGGTCTCAAGTACCTGGCGCGCTATGACAACCTGCTGGTCTCTCGCACGTTCTCCAAGGCCTATGGCCTGGCGGCGCTGCGCGTCGGTTATGCGCTGAGCTCGGCACAGATCGCCGATGTGCTCAACCGTGTGCGCCAGCCCTTCAACGTCAACAGCCTGGCCCTGGCCGCGGCCTGTGCGGCGCTGGATGATGCCGATTACCTGGCGCAAAGCCGTCAGCTTAATGATGCCGGCATGGCGCAGCTGGAAACTGGTCTGCGCGAGTTGGGCCTGAGCTGGATACCGTCGAAAGGCAACTTTATTGCCGTGGACTTTGGCCGCGACACCGCAACGATCAACCAGACATTGCTACGCGCAGGCGTTATCGTGCGCCCAGTGGCTGGTTACGGTATGCCGAATTTCCTGCGCGTGTCGATTGGTCTGCCTGCTGAAAATGCGCGCTTCCTTGAGGCTCTGGCCAAGGTGCTGAGCGCGTGAGTGAGGTCAATACTGCTGTCACTCAGATGCCATCTGTCGCCCCTAAGCTCGGCCGCCTAGTGATTGTTGGCCTGGGATTGATTGGCGGCTCCTTCGCCAAGGGTTTACGTGAGCGGGCCCTGTTTCGCGAAGTGATAGGCGTCGATCTCGATCCCGAGTCGCGGCGGTTGGCGGTTGAGTTGGGCGTGGTTGATCGCTGCGAAGTTGATCTGCTTGCCGCCTGTCAGGGGGCTGATGTGATCCAGCTGGCGGTGCCTATCCTGGCCATGGAGAAGCTGCTGGCCGAACTGGCCAAGCTTGATCTGGGCGCGGCGGTGCTCACCGATGTGGGCAGCGCCAAAGGCAATGTAGTGCGTGCGGCGCGACTGGCCTTTGCCGGTAAAGCGGTGCGCTTTGTGCCTGGGCATCCAATTGCCGGTTCCGAGCAAAGCGGGGTGGAGGCCTCCAACGCGCAGCTGTTCCGTCGGCATAAGGTCATCCTCACGCCTTGCGAGCAGAGTGATGAGTCGGCCCTGGAGCTGGTCGATGCGCTGTGGCGCGAGTTGGGCGCGGATGTCGAACATATGGAGGTCGAGCATCACGATCAGGTGCTGGCTGCGACCAGCCATCTGCCGCACTTGCTGGCCTTTACTCTGGTTGACTCGCTGGCCAAACGCAGCGAGAACCTGGAGATCTTTCGTTACGCCGCTGGTGGTTTTCGCGACTTCACGCGGATCGCCGGCAGTGATCCGGTCATGTGGCACGACATCTTTCTCGCCAATCGCGAGGCGGTGTTGCGCACGCTGGACGTATTTCGCGACGACCTCGACGCCTTGCGCGACGCGGTCGACGCAGGGGATGGGCATCAGTTGCTGGGCGTATTCACCCGCGCCCGCGTGGCCCGTGAGCATTTCGGCAAAATTTTGGCCCGCAGGGCCTATGTGGACGCTATGCACTCGAACGATCTGGTTTTTCTGGCTAATCCTGGCGGCAAACTCTCCGGACGCATCCGCGTTCCGGGCGACAAGTCCATCTCCCATCGCTCGATCATGCTCGGCTCGCTGGCTGAAGGCACCACGCATGTCGAGGGTTTTCTGGAAGGTGAAGACGCGCTGGCGACGCTGCAGGCGTTCCGCGATATGGGGGTGGTCATCGAAGGCCCGCATCATGGTCGCGTGACCATTCACGGAGTGGGGCTGAATGGCCTGAAGGCGCCGGCCGGCCCTCTCTACATGGGTAACTCTGGCACCTCGATGCGCTTGCTCTCAGGTTTGTTGGCTGCGCAACCGTTCGACACCACGCTGACCGGTGATGCTTCGCTGTCCAAACGGCCAATGAACCGTGTAGCCAAGCCGCTGCGCGAAATGGGAGCAGTGATCGAAACCGCTCCTGAAGGCCGTCCGCCGCTGATGATCAAGGGTGGTCAGCGCCTCACCGGTATGGATTACGAAATGCCCATGGCCAGCGCTCAAGTGAAGTCCTGCCTATTGCTGGCCGGTCTCTATGCTGCAGGTCGTACCTCGGTGACCGAGCCGGCGCCAACCCGTGACCACACGGAGCGCATGCTGCGCGGCTTCGGCTATCCGGTAACCGTGGATGGCAGCACGGCAAGCGTCGAGTCGGGTCATAAGCTGACTGCGACCCATATCGAAGTACCGGCAGATATCTCCTCGGCAGCGTTCTTTCTGGTGGCCGGCAGCATTGCCGAAGACTCGGAGCTAGTGCTGGAGCACGTTGGCATCAACCCGACCCGTACTGGCGTGATCGATATCCTCAAGCTAATGGGCGGCGACATCACCCTGGAAAACCAGCGTGAAGTCGGCGGTGAAACCGTGGCTGATATTCGCGTGCGCAGCGCCAAGCTGAAGGGTATCGATATCCCAGAAGACCTGGTGCCGCTGGCTATCGACGAGTTCCCAGTGCTGTTTGTCGCCGCTTCTGTGGCCGAAGGGCGCACCGTATTGCGCGGCGCCGAAGAGCTGCGGGTCAAGGAGTCCGACCGGATTCAGGTGATGGCTGACGGCCTGATTGCGCTGGGCGTCAAGGCCGAGCCAACGCCGGATGGCATCATTATCGAAGGCGGCAGCATCGGCGGTGGCGAGGTCTGGGCGCACGGCGATCACCGTATCGCCATGTCGTTCAGCGTGGCCTCGCTGCGCGCCACTGCGCCGATCCGCATCCATGATTGCGCCAACGTCGCCACTTCGTTCCCCAACTTCCTTGCGCTGTCGGCTCAGGTTGGCATTCGTGTGGCCGAGGAGGGCAAGGCATGATCGTCGCACCGGTTATCACCATCGACGGGCCGAGCGGCTCGGGCAAGGGCACCATTGCTGGCCTGCTGGCCAAACAACTGGGCTGGAATTTGTTGGATTCGGGAGCGCTATATCGTCTGCTGGCCTTTGCCGCCGGTAATCACGGCGTCGACCTGACCAATGAAGAGGCAATGAAACTGCTCGCCGCCCATCTGGATGTGCAGTTCATTGCTGCGGGCGACGGCCATGGTCAGCGCATCATTCTTGAAGGGGAGGAGGTCACTGACCTGATCCGTAACGAGCAGGTTGGCGCTGGTGCTTCGCAGGTCGCCTCGCTGTCTGCCGTGCGCGAAGCCCTGCTGCAGCGTCAGCAGGCGTTTCAGGAGATGCCCGGCTTGGTCGCCGATGGTCGCGATATGGGTACTGTGGTATTTCCCGATGCGCCGCTGAAGATTTTCCTCACCGCCAGCGCCGAGGAGCGCGCCCGCCGCCGCTACTTGCAGTTGAAGGCCAAGGGCGATGATGTTAATCTCGCGAGTCTTCTTGATGAGATTCAGGCGCGCGATGAGCGCGATACCCAGCGTGCAGTGGCTCCGCTCAAGCCGGCAGCCGATGCGATCCAGCTGGATTCCACTGAACTCTCGATTGAACAAGTGCTTGAACGAATTCTGAGTGAAGTCGCCAATCGCGATCTCGCCGGATGATAAGAGCCACAGCTGCTTAAGCTGACCGGCTCGCAAGGAGGCGTACGGGAACCCAGTCCTTGTTCCGTTTGCCTCTTTTTATATGAACGTACCCACATTGTCTGGAGTGTGGTTTGGGCGGATTCCCTGCCCTGAATCAACAGGAATTAAAATGAGCGAAAGCTTTGCTGAACTGTTTGAAGAAAGCCTAAAAACCCTGAACCTTCAGGCTGGCTCGATCATCACCGCTATCATCGTCGACATCGATTACCAAGCTGGTTGGGTAACCGTTCACGCTGGTTTGAAGTCTGAAGGCCTCATCCCGCTGGAACAGTTCCACAACGACGCTGGCGAGCTGACCATCAAGGTCGGTGACGAAGTTCACGTTGCCCTGGACGCGGTTGAAGATGGCTTTGGTGAAACCAAGCTGTCCCGCGAAAAAGCCAAACGTGCTGAGTGCTGGATCGTTCTGGAAGCAGCTTTCGCCGCTGAGGAAGTGGTTACGGGCGTTATCAACGGTAAGGTTAAGGGCGGCTTCACTGTCGACGTTAACGGCATCCGTGCGTTCCTCCCAGGTTCCTTGGTCGATGTCCGTCCGGTGCGTGATACCACTCACCTGGAAGGCAAAGAGCTCGAATTCAAAGTCATCAAGCTGGACCAGAAGCGCAACAACGTTGTCGTTTCCCGCCGCAGCGTTCTGGAAGCCGAGAACAGCGCCGAGCGCGAAGCTCTGCTGGAATCCCTGCAGGAAGGTCAGCAAGTCAAAGGTATCGTCAAGAACCTCACCGACTACGGCGCGTTCGTGGATCTGGGTGGCGTCGACGGCCTGCTGCACATCACCGACATGGCTTGGAAGCGTATCAAGCATCCGTCGGAAATCGTCAACGTTGGCGATGAAATCGACGTCAAAATCCTCAAGTACGATCGCGAGCGCAACCGTGTTTCCCTCGGCCTCAAGCAGCTGGGCGAAGATCCATGGGTTGCCATCAAGGCGCGTTACCCGCAGGACACCCGTGTTACTGCGCGCGTAACCAACCTGACCGACTACGGCTGCTTCGCAGAGCTGGAAGAGGGCGTGGAAGGCCTGGTGCACGTATCCGAAATGGATTGGACCAACAAAAACATCCATCCTTCGAAAGTCGTTAACGTCGGTGACGAAGTGGAAGTTATGGTTCTGGATATCGACGAAGAGCGTCGTCGTATCTCCCTGGGTATCAAGCAGTGCAAAACTAACCCGTGGGAAGATTTCTCCGGTCAGTTCAACAAGGGCGACAAAATCTCCGGCACCATCAAGTCGATCACCGATTTCGGTATCTTCATTGGTCTGGATGGCGGCATCGACGGCCTCGTTCACCTGTCCGACATCTCCTGGAACGAAGTAGGCGAAGAGGCTGTACGCCGCTTCAAGAAGGGCGACGAGCTGGAAACCGTTATCCTTTCCGTTGATCCGGAGCGTGAGCGCATTTCCCTCGGCATCAAGCAACTAGAAGAAGATCCGTTCTCCGACTACGTTGCTGTTAACGATAAAGGCACCATCGTGCGCGGTATCGTTAAAGAAGTTGACGCCAAGGGCGCCATCATCACCCTGGCTGACGGCATCGAAGCCACTCTGAAAGCCTCCGAAATCAGCCGTGACCGCGTTGAAGACGCGCGCAACGTTCTGAAAGAAGGCGAAGAAGTTGAAGCCAAGATCATCAGCGTTGACCGTAAGAGCCGTGTAATCAGCTTGTCGGTCAAGTCGAAAGACGTTGAAGACGAAAAAGAAGCCATCAAAGAAATGCGCAAGCAGGAAGTTGAAACTGCTGGTCCGACCACCCTGGGTGATCTGCTCCGCGCGCAAATGGAAAAACAGAACTAAGTTCGGTTTATCCAAAGAAAAAGGGCGGCTTCGGTCGCCCTTTTTTGTGTCTGCCATCCATGCTTTTCCTTCAGGGTCGTCGCTACGCGACGTCATAAATTGCTCCAGGCAATTTCTTGTACCCTGAAAAGCGCTAAGGTGTTGTTTTATAGGCTGTTCAAAATCTGCAAGGCATGCTAAAACCTTTTTATCTAGTGATCTAGCCGCTTGAAAAAGAAGGGAAAACCATGACCAAGTCGGAGTTGATCGAGCGCATCGTTACCCATCAGGGGCAGCTCTCATCCAAGGATGTCGAGTTGGCGATCAAGACCATGCTTGAGCAAATGTCGCAGGCGTTATCGACTGGGGATCGGATCGAAATTCGCGGCTTCGGCAGCTTCTCACTGCACTATCGTGCGCCGCGCGTGGGGCGCAACCCGAAGACCGGTGACTCGGTTCGGCTAGATGGCAAGTTTGTACCGCACTTCAAACCGGGCAAGGAGTTGCGTGATCGGGTGAATGAAGAGGAGTGACGCCGGTAAGCTGCGTAAGCCAGGCTCGTGCACCAACAGTATCCCCCTTCATAGTTCGCGGCGGGCGCATCGTCAGCTAACTTAAAGCCATGCTAGGTGATAAGGACCGCGACTTTTTTATTTGTTAGCGATTAGGTCGGAGACGAGGTGGCGGAAATCCAATTCTTTAGCTCGTGCGGCGGTTATATGGTCATCGATTGTCAATGCTATGCAGTCCAGGCAAAAATCCATAACATTGGTGGCTGTTCAGCCAATGCCGATCAGGTTCGGTTTGGTCTGATTCGTGAGGCGAGCGTGCCCTTGGCTGCCGCAAGTGTGCGTCGTGCATGGTGATAGTGATGCCAAACAGCGGCTGAATGATCGCTAAGTTAGGCTTGGCGTAAACTGGCTGCGTTGATATCCGGATAAAAATCGATTGCCTTAGCTTTGAGTGGTGCGCCGCTGGATCAGGTGTATGTCGAAGGCTACATGAAGTTGACATTGGAGTAGGCGTGAGTACATTTCCAGGCACACACTATGAAGCCAGAGACGATGAAATCGATCTGGTCGAGGTGATACAAAATCTCTGGACGCAAAAGTGGCTGATCGTCGCCTGTATGGTAGTTGCAATAGCCTTTGCTGCGGCTTTTGCCTTCCTTAGTGCGCCGGTCTATGAGGCCAGTTCTGGCGTTTTACCCCCACGGCCAAGTGAAATCGCTGATTACAACCAGATACGGCGTGAGATCAATCTCGCAGAGCTCAAGGTCGCAGACGTTTATCGGGTTTTTACTCGCAATCTGCTTGCTGGTAGGCTCAAGCGAGAGCTGTTTCTGGATACCTACCTGCCCAGTTTGAGCGATGCGCAGGCGGGCGCGGCCGAAGATCAGCTATGGGCCGAGTTTAATTCGATGCTGAAAGTGCGTGCGCCGGATTCAAAGAGCAGCCCAGGGTACTTCATCATCACGCTCAAACATGCGGACCCGCAAATCGCTGCCGATTGGGTGAACCGTTATCTCAGCAAGGTGGCAGAGAAGAGTGAAGCCGACCTAGAGGCCAATCTGCTGGCCGAGATCAACTCCCGGGTGCAGTCGATTGAGCGAGAGATCGAAATACTTCGCAGTGGCGCGCAAACGCGTCGTGAAGACCGCATCGTTCGCCTTCTGGAGGCTAAGTTAGTCGCAGAGGCTGCCGGCATTGATAGTCCCAAGATGGGGCTAAGCGAAACCGCATCCAGCGGTGAACTCTCTGAGTTTGTGAGCGGTAATTTGGACTACATGCGCGGTTTTAGAGCAATACGCGCAGAGCTGGCCGCGTTGGAGCAACGCAAGAGCGATGATCCTTTTATCTCTGAGCTGCGTGAGTTGGAAGATCGGCTGACGCTTCTCCGCAGCCTCGATGTGGCGTCGGGTACTGTGGCTGTCTATACCTTGGACCACGCTGCTGAGGTACCGCAAACCCCAATCAAACCAAATAAATCGTTGATTATGACCTTGGGGCTTGTGCTAGGCGGGATGCTTGGGGTGTTTGCCGCGCTGGTGCGCTCGGTGTTGCTGGGGCGGACGCGCGGGTAAGTTACCGCAAGGGCAAGCTATCACCTGCTCGGATGTGGAGAGATTTTCTGATTTACGTCCACTGCTCTTCACGGGGGAGTGGCTATTTTAGTATTTGATGAGTGTGATTGGTTTATGCATAAAGTAGCGATAGAGCGTTTTAAGTCCAAGGAAGCTGTTATTGGTATCGTCGGTCTTGGCTATGTCGGCCTGCCGTTGATGTTACGTTACAACTCGATTGGTTTTCGGGTGCTCGGTATTGATATCGATGAAAGCAAAGTGACCAAGTTGAATGTTGGTCAGAGTTATATCGAGCATATTCCCGCTGAAAAAATCGCGGCTGCGCGTGCTAGCGGTTTTGAGGCAACGAGCGATTTTTTGCGAGTCAACGAGTGTGATGCCCTGATTTTGTGCGTGCCGACCCCGCTGAACAAATATCGCGAACCGGACATGAGCTTCGTGATCAATACCACCGACGCGCTCAAACCATACTTGCGTGCTGGTCAAATCATTTCGCTGGAAAGCACTACCTATCCAGGCACAACAGAAGAAGAGTTATTGCCGCGGGTTCAGGAATGCGGGCTGGTTGTAGGCGAGAATATTTTCCTGGTTTATTCGCCTGAGCGTGAAGATCCGGGTAATCCAAACTTTGAAACCCGTACGATTCCGAAAGTCATCGGTGGGCACACTTCGACTTGCTTGGACGTAGGTATTGCTCTGTATGAGCAGGCAATCGATCAGGTTGTATCGGTCAGTTCAACCAAAGCTGCGGAAATGACCAAATTGCTGGAAAACATCCACCGTGCCGTTAACATCGGGTTGGTCAACGAGATGAAAATTGTAGCTGACCGCATGGGGATCGATATTTTTGAAGTGGTCGATGCCGCTGCGACCAAACCGTTTGGCTTTACCCCTTATTATCCCGGTCCTGGTTTGGGCGGGCATTGTATTCCCATTGATCCGTTTTATCTGACTTGGAAGGCTCGTGAGTACGGCCTGCACACCCGCTTTATTGAACTCTCCGGTGAGGTTAACCAAGCTATGCCGGAGTATGTCCTTGGCAAGCTGATGGATGGCCTGAACGATAAAGGTAAAGCGCTAAAAGGCAGTCGAGTGCTGGTGCTCGGTATTGCCTACAAGAAAAATGTCGATGATATGCGTGAGTCTCCATCGGTGGAAATCATGGAGCTGATTGAAGCAAAGGGTGGGATCGTGGCCTATAGCGATCCGCATGTGCCGGTGTTTCCTAAGATGCGCGAGCATCATTTCGAACTCGCCAGTGAGCCCTTGACGTCAGGGAATCTGACGTCCTTCGATGCTGTCGTGCTGGCGACGGATCATGATCGTTTTGACTACCAGCTAATCCAATCGAGTGCGCAACTGATTATCGACAGTCGCGGCAAGTACCGTACGCCGGCAGCCAACGTCATCAAAGCCTGATTAACAGAGGCCGTGGCCTTAAGGCTTTCACCTATTCCGTGAGAATCATATGAAACGTTTTGCCCTTATTGGCGCGGCGGGCTACATCGCTCCCCGCCATATGCATGCGATCAAAGATACCGGCAATGTG
Source organism: Pseudomonas sp. SG20056 (assembly GCF_031764535.1). NCBI lineage: Bacteria > Pseudomonadati > Pseudomonadota > Gammaproteobacteria > Pseudomonadales > Pseudomonadaceae > Pseudomonas > Pseudomonas sp. SG20056. The sequence goes on along the minus strand of NZ_CP134499.1, from coordinate 2,883,545 downwards.
TTGGTGTCTGCTTACGACATCAACGACTCGGTTGGTATCATTGATAGCATCTCGCCGAATAGCGAGTTCTTTACCGAGTTCGAGCGCTTCTATGACCATGCATGGCGACTCAAGCGCGACCCTGCGACCGCGTTGGACATTGTCTCGGTCTGTTCGCCCAATTATTTGCATTATTCACACATCACCGCCGGGCTGCGTCTGGGTTGTGACGTGATTTGCGAGAAGCCGCTGGTACCTAGTGCCACTATTCTCGATGAGCTGGCTCTGGTCGAGCGTGAAACGGGTAAGCGGTTGTATAACATCCTGCAGCTGCGTCATCACCACGCGATCATTGATCTCAAGCAGCAAGTAGGTGCCGGCAAGCAGAGTCACAAGCACGAAGTCGAGCTGACCTACATTACCAGCCGCGGCAAGTGGTACATGGAAAGCTGGAAGGGTGATCCGCGCAAATCCTTCGGCGTGTCCACCAACATCGGCGTGCACTTCTTCGACATGCTGCATTTCATTTTCGGTGCTCTGCAACGCAATGTGGTGCATTACGTCGATGACTACAAGGCCACTGGTTATCTGGAGTACGAACACGCGCGGGTTCGCTGGTTCCTCTCCATCGACGCCAATGATCTGCCCGATTCTGTAAAGGGTAAGAAACCAACCTATCGCTCTATCACTTGTGATGGAGCCGAGATCGAGTTTTCCGAGGGATTCACTGATCTGCACACCGTCAGCTACCAGGCGATTCTCGATGGCAAAGGCTATGGAGTTGAAGATGCACGGCACTGCGTCGAGACTGTGGAAACCATCCGTACCCTGGCTTCCACTCCCGCCCAAAATGGAGAAGACCATCCGTTCCTAGCGCGTCTATTGGGTTGATTCATGAGTTATTATCAGCATCCAAGCGCCATCGTTGATGAAGGCGCGCAGATCGGCGAAGGCTCTCGTATCTGGCACTTCGCCCATGTATGTCGAGGGGCCCGTATCGGTAAAAGTGTGTCGCTTGGTCAGAATGTATTCGTCGGCAATAAGGTGTTGATCGGTGACCACTGCAAGATCCAGAACAACGTCTCGGTGTATGACAATGTCACGCTCGAGGGGGGCGTTTTTTGTGGGCCGAGCATGGTGTTCACCAATGTATACAACCCGCGGTCGCTGATCGAACGCAAAAGCGAATACCGCGACACTCTGGTGAAGAAGGGTGCCACGCTTGGTGCCAACTGCACCATCGTTTGCGGTGTCACCATCGGAGAGTTCGCCTTCATCGGTGCCGGTGCGGTCGTCAATAAGGACGTTCCAGCCTATGCACTGATGGTAGGTGTTCCTGCCCGACATATAGGCTGGATGAGCGAGCACGGCGAGCAGCTGGATCTGCCGCTCACTGGGCAGGGGAGTGCGCCATGCATTTACTCCGGGGATCGTTATGTGCTCGGTGGTGGCATTTTGAGAAAGGAGCAAGCGCAGTGATCGAATTCATCGATCTCAGGGCACAACAGGCGCTGATCAAAGACAAAATCGACGCTAATATCCAGCGGGTACTGGCCCACGGTCAGTATATTCTTGGCCCGGAAGTGTCCGAGTTGGAAGAGAAGCTAGCGGCATTCGTCGGCGCGAAATACTGCATCAGCGTGGCCAACGGCACCGATGCGCTGCAGATTGCTCAGATGGCGCTAGGCGTCGGTCCGGGTGATGAAGTCATCACGCCGGGATTTACCTATATCGCCACTGCCGAGACTGTCGCTCTGTTAGGGGCCAAGCCGGTGTATGTGGATGTCGATCCACGCACCTACAACCTTGATCCGCAGTTGCTCGAGGCCGCTATCACTCCACGTACCAAGGCAATCATCCCTGTTTCGCTTTATGGCCAATGCGCTGACTTCGATGCGATCAATGCCATTGCTGCCCGGTATGGGATTCCCGTGATCGAGGATGCTGCGCAAAGTTTCGGCGCTACGTATAAGGGGAAGCGCTCCTGCAACCTGGCTACTATTGCCTGCACCAGCTTCTTCCCAAGTAAGCCCTTGGGTTGCTATGGCGACGGTGGAGCAATCTTCACCAACGATGACGAATTGGCCAAGGTAATGCGCCAGATCGCCCGTCATGGTCAGGATCGCCGCTACCATCATATCCGTGTGGGCGTGAATAGTCGGCTCGACACCTTGCAGGCTGCCATCTTACTGCCAAAACTGGATATATTTCCGTTTGAGCTGCAGCAGCGGGAGCGCGCAGCCCAAGACTATGACTGTCTGCTTGCTGATGCCGGTATTGCTGCGCCCTTTGTTGAGTCTTTTAACCGCAGCGCTTGGGCCCAATATACGGTGCAGGTGCTTTGCCGCGATCAGGCGCAGGATCGTCTCAAGGCTGCTGGAGTGCCTACCGCAGTGCATTATCCCATCCCACTCAATAAGCAACCTGCTGTTGCCGACAATAGCGTAAGCCTGCCTGTAGGTGATGCTGTTGCGGGAAAAGTAATGAGCTTACCGTTTCATCCTTATTTGGCCAGCGCAGATATAGAAAAAATAGTAAGCACTTTAAAAACATTGCCTTGATATACGGCTTTTCTATTTTCCTGTTTTCTTCTATGGCAGATATTTAACAATCATGCAATTTCGCCGCGATATTCAAAGTCTGCGTGCCATAGCTGTTCTTCTGGTCATGCTATTCCACTTTAACCCCGCTTGGTTGCCGGGTGGATTTGTTGGGGTAGATGTTTTCCTAGTTATATCGGGCTATCTCATTGTCAGTATCCTGTTGGACAAAAAGTCCCAGCCTGGATACCGCCTTTTCAAAACGTTACGTTACTTTTACTTGAGTCGGTTCAAGCGCATTGCCCCAGCATATTTTGCCATGCTGATCGTAGTCTCGCTGCTGGCAGCGGTTCTTTTTCTACCATCAGACCTGGCCATCTACAAACAAGGTTTAAAGCAGGCAGTTTGGTTCAATAGTAATCACTACTTTGCTGACTTCGGCGACTACTTTGCACCGGCCAACCATGAGCAGCCGCTGCTCCACACTTGGTCGCTGGCAGTGGAAATCCAGTTCTATCTTCTGGCTCCACTGCTCGTATTACTATTCCCATCAAAATTGCTTAAATGGCTGTTTGCCTCCTTGCTGATCTGTCTGACTGCAGTGGCTGAATACCGCCTACGTGTGCTGGGCATCGAACAGGCCACGTACTATAGCCTTTACGCGCGGCTGCCGGAGTTTCTTGCCGGTGGGCTGCTGGCGATGTATTTGCATAGAAGCCGGGGGGGGGGGCATCCTGGTTCGGTAGTCTGGGGGTGGTCTTGATACTGGTCTCCGCCATTCTACAACCCCAATTAGGACCCTTTCCCGGGTTGCCGGCGCTACTGCCGGTCGCAGGTGCGTTGCTGATCTTGTCACAGCCAGCACAAGGACCTGTAGGACAGCTTCTGGACAGCAAACCCATGATTTGGCTGGGCGAGTTGTCATACTCGCTATACCTGTGGCACTGGCCAGTGCTTGCTTTGCTACGCTACTACACCGGCTCACAGGTACTCGACTTGTCGTTTAGTCTGCTGTTCATCGCGCTCACTCTGACGCTTTCTATCCTTTCGTACTACGCGCTGGAAACCCCACTGCGTGCCCATCGCACCCATATCAAGCAAATGCTTGGTTATGGCTTGCTAGCAGGTACAGCCCTAGTCACTGGCCCCAGTATGGCTAAGATCAACCAAATGCTGACGCCTGTTCCCATGCCTATTGAATATCAGCGTTACGCTGACTCCGCCACCATCTGCCACGGCCAAATGGTGGGTAGCTGTCTTAAAGGTGACCTGGCCAGCGACAAGGAAGTACTTGTGCTGGGTGACTCCCATGCCGCCATGCTCAACTTGTTTTTCGATCAGCTGGGCAAGGAATTAAGCTTCAAAGCCCGCATCATCACAGCCAGCAGTTGCGTTACTATTCCGGGCTTCGACTACCAGCGCATTGCTGAATGGGCGCAAGTAGCTTGCCGCGATCAAATTAAAGAAGCTCAAAAATATATTAGTAAAGCAGAAGTAATATTTATTGCTGGTATGTGGAGTTGGCAGTTTGAAGGTGAAAACTTTAAAAGCACAATAGAGGATTTTTTACGCAGCGGTGCTCCGCAAGCGAATAAATATATCCTGAGTCAGATACCCTTGCTCAGACATAATCCAATGCGAGCAAATCGTTTCGATGCTATGGAGTTGGATTATTTCGTTCGGCGTGATGAAAGCTATAAAGCGGCAAATTATATTTTGAAGAAAATCGCAGGGGAGTATGGTGATGTTACCTACGTCAAGCTCGATGAGCTTAAATTGTTTGATGCTGTCCCCGTATATCAAGATTTTTTTATATATTATGATGAGAGTCATTTTAACGAAAAGGGTGCTTTAGAATATGCAAGTCAAGCAAAAGAGATATTAAAGCCCTTGTTTTTTAAAAATGTAAAAATTGAGACTAGTAAGTGAGCGCGTACTGGAGACATGTCTCAACGGTTTTTACCGGTAGCCTTTTTGCACAGTCGATACCAATCATTGGCTCGTTGGCCATCGCGAGGATTTTTGCTCCAAGTGAGTTCGGTGAATTTTCCACTTGGCTTGCGCTAGTGTCGTTTATTGCAGTTGTCGTTACCTTAAGGCTAGAGACCGTGCTGGCCATCGTTGAAGATGGAGAGGACAGAGCGAAAGCTGTTTTTATTACACTTGCTACAACGCTTTCGATGACGTGCATTCTTTCTGTCGCCCTCTATATTTTGAGTTCTTTTAGTATAGCCAGAGCCTATCTGCCGGAGCAGCCAGTCCTGTTGTCGCTTATTGTTCCTGCGGCGTTTTTGGTGGCGTTGAATCAGATTTGGCAAACTTGGGCAGCGGTTGATGGAACTTATAGAAAGTTGAATACCATGCGGCTTGTTCAGGCATTTTCCATCGTGTTGATTCAAATTGGCGCCGGTTTGAGATATCCAGCTGCTGTTAGCCTGGTTTTGGGGTTTGTAATAGCCAGCGGAATTTCCTTTGTCACAGCCGTGATTCTAATGCCTCGGTTTGTCTATGGTTCATTTTTCCATCACGATATGTTTTTGAAGTTCTTTTTGAGATATAAGAAATTTCCTCTTTATGCACTGCCGGCGGACTCCATTAATACCGCCGTAGCTCAATTGCCGGTGCTTGTCGTATTTCACCGATTTGGCGGTGAAACAGCAGGGTATTTGGCTCTGACCATGCGGGTTCTTGGTGCTCCAGTCGGACTTGTGGGGAAAGCAATTTTAGATGTTTTCAAGCGTTATGCCGTGCTAGGTATCAGAGAGTCTGGTAATTGCCGGAATTTATATATAAAGACTTTTATGGCGCTTGCACTGGCGTCAATAATCATGGTTATTTGCACTGTTTTACTGGCCGAAGATATATTCCGCGTTGCCTTTGGGGATGAATGGATACAGTCGGGCCGCATGGCTATTTGGTTACTGCCAATGTTTGCCTTGGGTTTGGTTGCTAGTCCCTTGAGTTATATGGTTTACCTTGTGGAAAAGCAGTATGTCGATTTGTTATGGCAAGTAGGCTTGATGGTGGTCGCGATGGCAGCTCTTTATGGATTTTCATCATCTCGATCCACTTTGATTGGGTATGGGGTGGGTTATGCCATGATGTACATGGTTTATATACTTATATCTTATCGACTTAGTGGGGGCGGTAATTGATGTGGGCCTTGTCGTTAGCTAAGTCGTTAATGTATGTGTTAATGATTTCAAGTACGTACTATTTTTTTGGTTATCCAAATAATGAGAGCTACGGGTACGGTCAGATCAATGTAGATGTAGTCTATATTTTAATGTGTGCTCTGGTTGTTATTTTTGGTGTGTATTTATTTCATAAGGAGTATGAGAAGCCGTCGGATTACTTTTTGCTTCTTTATGGCATGATCGTTTTAATGCCGTATGCACTTTTGTACGATGTTTGGGGAGGTTTTTCGGCGGTAAATTTTATCGCAGTTTTAGTGCCTTTTTTTGGTGTGATGTTTTTTTGTAGGGTGAGATTAAGAGTTTTACCGGTAACTGTGGTGTCGGAAGAAGGGTTGGTGAAGTTTATTTTGTTATTATCTGCGTTTTCTGTTGTTGCTTTGCTTATAAATTCTCCTGTTAGTTCTTCGTTTTCTCTTGCGGATAGTCATGTTAGGAGGCTTGAGAGTAGGGAGCTATATGGGACTAGAACTTTCGTCGCCTATATGTCTTCGATTGTCATGAATTGCATGCTGCCCCTTATGTTTTTCTGGGGGGTGTTGAGAAGTCGGGTTGTTTTTGTTGTCTTTTCAATATTTTTATATGTGGGGTTTTATTATATATATGGTGTCAAGGCTCCTTTGATGTACATGTTTTTTGCGGGAGGGTTTGCTTATTTCTTAAGGAGAGGTGGCGGCGAGGTGAGGTTTTTCAATGGCATTTACTACATTTTTTTGTCGATATTTATTTTGGCTTGGGTGGAGTTTTTGTTGTTTGGCTATTCTTATGTTGAAGATTATTTAATAAGGCGCGTTTTTTACGTCGGTAGTTATCTGGTTGGTGCTTATCTTCAAGTGATCGGTGGTGCGGATTTTTCTTTTGCGACTGGTCTTCTAGTGTCGAAGTCGGCGAGCATGTATGTCGGGGAAGATTTTTTGGGAGTTGCGGGGCTAAATGCCAACACAAATGCATTTTTATATTTGCTTCTTCAGTATGGTTTGGGGGGGTATTTGTGTGCCATGACTCTTGTTGGTATTGTGTTGGTTTATCTGAATTCTTTGCGTCTAAGGAGTGAGGTTTTTGTATTTGTTTCTTTGATGTTTGGTGTTCTTATTCTTGAACAGTCAGTGACTACTGCATTGTTGTCTTCAGGTATTGGAATGGCGTCAGTGCTTTTTTATTTTTCTAGAAAGCTAGAAAACAATCGTGTTTGAATTTTCCTGTTGGTTATTTTAAAAATGATTGCAATTATTGATTACGATATCGGCAATGTATTTGCAGTCGTCAACATGCTGCAACGCCTTGGCATACCCTCTAAGGTGGTTGCACAAGCGGACGAAGTGCTACAAGCAGAGCGCATTATTCTTCCGGGTAACGGCTCTTTCGATGCTTGTATGCGGAACTTGCGCGCGACTGGCTTGGTTCCCGTCCTGGAACAGCAGGTTTTACAGCGCGGTGTGCCGCTTTTGGGTATTTGTGTTGGGGCGCAAATGTTGGGACTTGGCAGTGCTGAAGGCGTTGAGCCTGGGCTGGGCTGGTTGGATATGACCGTTAAGCGATTTCCGGAACTGCCGAATTTGCGAGTGCCCCACATGGGCTGGAATCAAGTAACTGCAACGCAAATCGATCAGCCACTGACGCATGACATGGCAGCAGATACACGCTTTTATTTTGTTCACAGTTACTACATGCAGCCCAGAAATTCAGAAGAAGTATTGTTGAGTGCGCATTACGGTATCGACTTCGCTGCGGGAGTTGTGCGTGAGAATATTGCGGGCGTGCAGTTTCATCCAGAGAAGAGCCATCGTTTTGGTAAACAGTTATTGAATGCTTTTGCAAGGTGGGCTCCATGATTCAAGCGAGGGTAATTCCCTGCTTGCTACTGCGTGGCAATGGTTTGGTAAAAACCAGAAAATTTAAAGATGCAGTGTATGTAGGTGATCCGGTTAATGCCGTACGTATTTTCAGCGATAAAGAAGCTGATGAAATTGTTATTCTTGATATTGATGCTTCACGCGAGGGGCGAGAGCCCAACTATGAGCTGATTGCTGAGATGGCGGGAGAAGCGTTCATGCCCGTGGCGTATGGTGGAGGGGTGCGCAGTCTGGAGCAGATTCGCCGTTTGATTCGCTCTGGGGTTGAAAAGGTGGTCATCAACACGCTGGCCACCGAGTCCACTGATACCATTCGTGCCGCCGTGGATGTTTTTGGGAGTCAGGCCATCGTGGGGGCTGTGGATGTAAGACGTAAACTCTTCGGTGGTTATGCGGTCATGGCGAAATCTGCCACTGCAGAGACAAAACTGAATTTACAGCAGCATATTCAGAGCCTCGTGCAAGCCGGGGTGGGCGAATTGCTCATCAACGACGTGGAGCGAGATGGTGCAATGACGGGTTACGACTTGGCGTTGGTGCGCAGCGTAGCTCAAGCCCCTGTTCCAGTCGTTGTCTGTGGTGGGGCCGGTTCGATAGAGCATCTGCGCCAGGCCGTGCACGAGGGGGGGGCTTCTGCCGTAGCGGCAGGTAGTATGTTTGTGTTCCATGGTAAGCACCGTGCTGTGTTGATCAACTACCCCAAGGCAGTTGAGCTGGAAGCGATTTTTAAAAAGGCATAGAACGATGAATTATCAATGCTGTACCCGTTGCGTGATGGATACGACCGACCCGGAAATTACTTTTGACGAGCAGGGTATTTGTAATCATTGCCACCAGTTTGATCAGCGTGCGGGTGGCGAGTGGTTCCCCAATGCTGAGGGTCGCAATCGCTGGGCTGCTTTGGTCGAGCAAATCAAGACTAGCGGCAAGGGTCAGGAATATGACTGTATTCTGGGGCTGAGCGGTGGTGTGGACAGTTCCTATCTGGCAATCAAAATGCAGGAGTGGGGATTACGTCCACTGGTTATGCATGTCGATGCCGGTTGGAACAGTGAATTAGCCGTTGCCAATATTGAATCTATTGTCAAACATTGCGGTTATGATCTTCATACACATGTTGTAGATTGGGAAGAGATGAGAGATCTGCAGCTAGCCTATTTACGCGCCGCAATAGCCAACCAAGATGTGCCGCAAGATCATGTGTTTTTTTCTAGCCTTTACCATTTTGCTACAAAGAATAACATTCGTTACATCCTGTCGGGCGGTAATTTGGCGACAGAGGGTGTCTCGCCTTCTGCCTGGCATGGTAGTGCAATGGATGCCATAAATTTGAATGCTATACATAATAAGTATGGAAAATCTAAGCTTAAGAATTATAAAACTATTAGTTTTTCTGAGCACTATATTTGGTATCCGTTTGTAAAGAAAATGCGTACGGTACGCCCTTTGAATTACATGGTTTACGACAAGGCGGAAGCCTTGAAGGAATTGCAGCAGACTGTTGGCTACAAACCGTACCCTCGCAAACATGGGGAGTCTGTTTTTACAAAGTTTTTCCAGAATTACTATTTGCCGGAAAAATTTGGTATGGATAAGCGCCGTCCTCATCTTTCTAGTTTGATTGTGTCTGGTCAGATGGCGCGGGATGAAGCGATTGTGAAACTGGCTGAGCCTCTCTATGATTTTCAGGAGCTTGAGGTTGATATCGCTTATTTATGCAAAAAATTGCGCATATCGCGTGCTGAGTTTGATGAATTAATGCAGGAGCCAAATAGGCATTACACTGATTTCGAAAACTGGGATAGTCGTTATAAGTTACTCAAGAAGGCTCAGTTTTTAGTTGAGCGTATGCTGGGAAGGCGAGTGAATGTCTACTCCTAGCATTTCGGGGGGCTATTATAATGATCGCGTGTAAATCAGGGATTTTGTATGTGCGTGCTGGTTTAGCGCCACTTGCGAAACAGATTCGAGCAGATAAAGGCGTAATTAATTTTTTACGAAATAGATTGGAGTTTGATGAGCTTATTGTCCCATATTTTCATGGCGCACGGCCTTTCTGGAGAACTCCTGCGCGCGTAGGCGAGCCATACAAAACCAATTCAGGATCATTAGGTAGGCTTGTTTCAGATATGCCTGAAGCGGTTGCTAGTCGACATCCTACTCATGCGTTTGCAGGGTATGGCGAGCGTGTTGCTCAGGTGCTGAAGCGACATACTGCTGAGTCGCCTTGTTTTCTGCCGATTAAGGAGTTGGCGGAGCAGTTTGATTTTTCGATGTTACTTTTGGGCTGTGTTGATGAAAGTCCGGGTTTCTCAACAATTCATGTCGCACAGAACATATTGGGGTTGAGTCAACGACACTTAATTCGTTATCTTCTTCGGTGGGATGTAGTAGATGATAAACGAGTTTATTCGAAAGTAGCGCCGGAGGCGCCAGGGTGTAGCGAATCATTCGGTAAATTTTATAAACTTTATCAGCAAGATGATAATCTGGTGAAGGGTGAGTGGAATGGTGTGTCGTGGATATTTGTCCCTTCAGCGTTAAGAGCTTTACAGGTGGAGTTGTCTGTTCTTCGTGAAAAGCCGCGATTCGTTAAGTGTGAAAAGAGCTTCTGCCCAACTTGTAGCTTGAGGCTGTATTGATGAGGGTAAAACTATTTTCATCTAAAGTTAATCTGCAGCCAGGTGAGCCTTTGGGGGGGGGGGATGCAAGCCGAATGTCGTTGAGTTCAAGCGAAATGCTCGAATGCAATGGGTTCGAGGTTCGGACTGCGGACGGTTTTAATTATCGTATTTCTTCAGTCGATGCTTTGTATGCGGGACGTTTGGTCGATTACTTTAATAAGGGTGATATAAATCATATTTTAGCGGCCACGCATACCCATTATGCCCCAATGCTTGATGATCGAAAGCCGCATATTGGTGAATTTAGTCAGGTTGGTTTTGATGCATATGTTGACGCTCTAGAACAGATGCAACTCGATGAAGTCGACTCAACGGTATGTCGTCTTTATCGGTCCGAATTGGACGTTCCGGTATATCGTAGATTTGATTATCCAGATAATTTATTAAATCGGTTTTTATCGAGTCGTTTCGGGTTTTATCCGAATGATGCAAAAGTCATCGATAAATCAATTTATTTTTTTGAATTTTGTGATGACAAATGTGCCCATTTTGTCTTGGTTTATCATGCCTGTCATCCAACCAGTCGCGGTGTTAACTGTGAGTTGTCTTCTGACTACATTGGCGCAGTTCGTCAGGCGGTTAGAGAGCGTTTTGATGTTGAAGTTGTGGTTTTTTTGCAGGGGTGTGCAGGTGATATTCGTCCGAATCTTGCAAAGAAGCGGGTTTCATGGCTTCCGCGTTTTCGTCTCAATTGGAAATTCAATTGGCGTCCGGATGCTGCGGACATTTTTCGCTTAAATGGAAAATATATTGAAGCCGTCAAGGCGGCAGTTAAGTATCGAGAAGTCTCGTTGGTGGCCGATGAATTTAATGTCCAGACTCGGCAGCTAATTCTACTCGGTGGAGAGGCTGTAGATGCTTTTTCTGTCGAGTTTTTCCCTGGGGTGAAGTTTCATTTTTTTCCGTTCGAGATTTCACATCTCTATCATCTTGAAATGACTGCTTTTGAATCTTCTGATTTTCTTGTGTCATGTGCCAATGACACGATCGGATATCTATCGCATCCGGCCCAGCATCAAGCAGCAGGATACGAAGTTTGTGGCTCGTTATATTACATGGGGCTGCAGGAAAAGCTCGAAGTTAAGGAGTTGCTTTGATTAAGGTTGTTCATGTTAGTTCAGGTCACCACCGTAACGAGTTACGCGTGCACTTGAAACAATGCAATAGTCTTGCAGCTGCCGGATACCGTGTCTATTTTGTAGTGGCTGATGGTGAGGGTGACGCCAAGATTGGTAATGTCGAGGTTCTAGATGTCGGTATTCCCCATGGACGTTTTCAGCGTATGTTGGTGTTCCCAAAGCTTTTGCTGCGTAGAGCGCGGCAGATAAATGCGAGCATCTACCACTTTCATGATCCAGAGTTGTTGACGATAGCAATTGCGCTCAAGGGGCGTGGCGCCAAGGTCATCTATGATAGTCATGAAGATGTGCCTAGATCTATTATGAGTCGCGATTGGATCCCTTTTTTGATACGTCGAATAGTTTCTATGTGCTTCGAGTTTTTTGAGAATTTTGTCGCGCGCCGAATGGCTTGCGTGGTTGGGGCAACGCCATTTATAGCTGAGAGGTTTTCGAGTATAGGATGTCGGTCAATCGCTATTAATAATTTCCCCCTACAATCTGAAATTATTAGTGTGTCGGCTACTAGAAATCCTAACCCAGTAGTCTGCTTTTTAGGCGGGATCACGCTTGTCCGTGGGGTGCGTGAGATTATTGTTGCTTTAGCATCTCTACAGACAAGGATGGTTTTGGCTGGTCCTTTTGATAGCGACGATACAAGAAAGGAACTAGAGCGACTTCCGGGATGGCACAATGTTGATTACTTGGGAAATATTGACCGTAAGTCAGCTGTTGAGGCTATGAGGGGGGCAATGGTAGGCATGATCTGCTATTTGCCAGAGCCTAACCATGTTAATGCTTTTCCCAATAAGCTATTTGAGTATATGGCGGCTGGATTACCAGTGATTGCTTCCGACTTTCCTCTTTGGCGAGATATTGTTGATGGTGCTCAATGTGGGATTTGTGTCAATCCCGCTAATCCTGATGATATTCGCCAAGCAATTGCGCAAATGATAAGTGATCCCGCCGGCTGTGAGCGGATGGGGGAAAATGGTCGTAGAGCAGTTCTAGAAAAGTACAATTGGCTTAATGAAGAAAGGAAGCTGATTCAGCTTTATCAGGAGGTTTTAGCCTCGAATGTTGTTCCGATCAGCGAAGCATCAGAGGGTAAGTAGTCATGAAAAAAGTCCTGACCGTCTTGGGTGCGCGCCCTCAATTTATTAAGGCCAGCGTAGTCAGTCACGCCATCGCTTCCACCTCTGGGCTGGCCGAAGTGATGCTTCATACAGGTCAGCACTATGATGCCAATATGTCTGAAGTTTTCTTCGACGAGTTAGGTATGAGCAAGCCGGACTATTTCCTGGATATCCATGGCGGTAATCATGGCGCCATGACCGGGCGCATGCTTGAAGCGGTGGAGCAGGTATTACTGCAGGAGCAGCCTGATGTTGTTCTAGTCTATGGTGATACCAACTCCACTTTGGCTGGTGCCTTAGCCGCAGCTAAGCTGGATATACCAGTTGCGCATGTCGAGGCTGGACTTCGCAGTTTCAATATGAAAATGCCCGAAGAGATAAATCGTATCCTGACCGATCGCATCTCCCGCTGGCTATTTACCCCTACTCATACTGCTAGCGCTAATCTGTTGCGTGAAGGTCATGCGCAGAGCAGTATCACCGAAGTTGGCGATGTGATGTATGACGTTGCCTTACACCATGGCAGTCGTGTACGAGCGGATACCGGCTTGATGGCCGCGCTAGGTCTTACAGAAAAGGGTTATGTGCTTGCGACCATCCATCGTCAGGAAAACACTGATCACCCTCAGCGTCTTGCCGTCATTGTAGAAGCCCTTCGTGTTACCGCCCGTACTCTGCCTGTAGTTTGGCCGCTGCACCCGCGTACACGTGCCAAGCTACAAAAAGCCGGTTTGCTGGAGGCGTTGGCCAGTCAAGTTACGTTGATTGATCCGCTTGGTTATCTGGACATGGTGCAATTGGAAAAATTTGCTGCGTTGATTGCTACTGACAGCGGCGGAGTACAAAAAGAAGCCTTTTTCTATCGGGTGCCCTGTATCACCCTGCGTAACGAAACCGAATGGGTGGAGCTTGTACAGGCTGGGTGGAATCGGCTTGCGCCACCGGAGGATGTGGGAGTGGTAAAGTCGGCTATTGATGCTGCGCTGGATACTCTAGGTCAAGATGTTCAGCCTTATGGAGCGGGTGACGCGGCGCAACGGGTGGCAGCTTCAATTCTCTTAACTTCGTAACGCCTTATTTCACAACCTTACGCAAATTATCACTGCCCAGACGGTGAGGCTGCCACTTTAAAGAGTCATTTTATGTGCGGAATTTTTGGCTTTATCGCCAAGGAAAAAGTTAACCAAGAAAACCTGATGGTTCTAGCTTTGCATGCCAGGCAGCGTGGACGTGACTCCAGTGGTCTGATCTACGGCGATCCTTCGGGCTATCAAGTCAAGCGGGCCGATTACGACATCAAAAAACTGATTTCTCAGGTAAAACCTTTCGAGTCTGCTTTCGTTTTTGGCCATAGTCGTTTGATCACTAACGGTCTTTCCGACAACCAACCGGTTGTTCGTGGCGATATTTGCGTTATCCACAACGGCATCATCGTGAATGATGCTGAGCTGTGGAACCATATCAAGCCCACCCGTGCTCTCGAAATCGATAGTGAGGTGATTGCTGCCATTACCGAGCATCACCTGGACGAGTCGGGGGACGACCTCGACGGGCTGGCGCACAAGGTGCTGACTTTGTGTGTCGGTGTTGTTGCCTGTGCCATAGTTATTCCTCGTCTGGGCAAGGCTTTGCTGTTCTCAAACAATGGCAGTCTTTATGTTGGTACCACTCAGGAGGGGGTCTGCTTTTCTTCGGAAATGTTCCCGCTCACCCAGATTGGCTGCTCAGATATCAAGCAGGTCAAGCAAGACGCCGTTGTCTTGGATTTACCTGCTTCAACGGACATCAGTGTTTCCGACAACAATCAGCGTGTTAATAATCTGATTCCGCCTTTCCAATTCATTTCGTCCGAAGAAAAGCAGCTGCTTTACCCTCAGCCGAACCTGCGTCGTTGCACTCGCTGCATTCTTCCGGAGACGATGCCGTTCATCGCTTTTGATTCGGACGGTGTGTGCAACTACTGCCACACCTATACTCCGCGCAATGTACCTAAACCAAAGGAAGAGCTCTTCAATCTCGTAGAGGGTTACCGCCGCGCCGGTGCTACCGACTGTATAGTGCCATTCTCCGGCGGCCGTGATAGCTGTTACGGGCTGCATCTGATTGTTAAAGAGCTGAAGATGAACGCCGTCACCTACACCTATGACTGGGGGATGGTGACCGATCTTGGCCGGCGCAATATCAGCCGGATGAGTGCCGAGCTTGGTGTAGAGAATATTATCGTTGCCGACGATATCGCCAAAAAGCGCAGGAATATTGCCGTCAACCTCAAAGCTTGGTTGAAGGCTCCGCATCTAGGAATGATCAGTATTCTGACTGCGGGTGACAAACATTTCTTCCGTCATATTGAAACGGTGAAAAAGCAAACTGGTGTGAGTCTGAACCTCTGGGGCGTCAACCCTCTTGAGGTGACTCACTTTAAGGCTGGCTTCCTCGGCGTGCCACCTGACTTCGAGGAAAAACGCGTCTATATGCACGGCTGGCAAAAACAGATGGAGTACCAGAGCTTGCGTTTTAAAGCGATGCTCAAAAGTCCGGGCTATTTCAATAGCTCGCTCTGGGACACTCTGTCTGGCGAGTACTATCGCAGCTTCACTGAAAAGAAGGATTACTATCACATCTTCGATTATTGGCGTTGGGATGAGAAAGTCATCGATGACACGCTAATCAACGACTATGGCTGGGAGCTTGCAGTCGATACCAGCACTACCTGGCGTATCGGCGATGGTACAGCAGGGCTGTATAACTATATCTATTACCTCGTCGCTGGTTTTTCTGAGCATGACACCTTTCGCAGTAATCAGGTGCGTGAGGGTGAGATTACTCGCGAGCGTGCACTCGAACTGGTGCAAGAGGAGAACCGCCCTCGCTACCAAAACATTCGCTGGTATCTTGATGCTCTGGGGATGGATTTCACTGAGGTGATCAAAGTCATCAATGCAATTCCACGTTTGTACAAAGACTGACGGACCAGCTGACGCGATGAACAAAACGATCTGGTACGTCACCAAGTATTTTTCCCCCAAGACTGCAAATAGTCCCGGAGGTCGGGGTTGGTTTCTGGTAGATGAGATGCAGCGTGCTGGTTATCAGGTGCTCGTGATCAGCTCGGACTCTAACAATCTGGTGGATCTACCTGTATTACAGGCGCGTGTGACGCAGCAGGTGGCCGGTGGTGTAAAGATCGTTTGGCTGAAAACGATGAAGTACTCGGTCGCCAAGTCGTTGCGCAGGATTTTGAGTTGGTTCCATTTCGAGTGGAATCTGTTCTGGTTAGACAAGAGTCAGTTGCCGCGCCCTGACGTGGTTATTATTTCCAGCCTGTCGCTGCTGACTATCATCAATGGTCTGCTGATACGCTTTAAATACAAGTCTCGGCTAGTATTTGAGGTGCGCGACATTTGGCCACTAACCATTGTGGAGGAAGGTGGCTTCAGCAACCGGAACCTATTTGTCAGAGGGTTGGCTTGGTTGGAGCGACTCTCTTACCGAAAGTCTGATGCCATCGTCGGAACTATGCCCAATCTGGCTGAGCATGTGTACAACGAGATTGGCTGTGAGCGGCCTGTCTTTTGTGTGCCCATGGGCGTAAGTCAATCTCATTTTAGCGACGTTGTCGATCTTCCCGTTGATTATGTTGAGCGCTACCTTTCCAGTAATAAGTTCAAGGTCGTGCATGCGGGAACTATCGGTATAACTAACGCGCTGGATGTGTTTTTCGCCGCCGCAGAAGCCATGCGCGAGCACGCCGGTATTGAGTTCATCATTGTTGGCGACGGTGCCCTGAGGCAAAGCTACCAGATTCAGTATGGTGATCTTCCCAACCTAGTGTTCGCGCCGAAGGTTCCGCGAAACATGGTTCAGGCAGTCCTGGAAAAAGGCGATCTCCTCTATTTTTCGGTGCACGATTCCAAGGTTTGGGACTACGGTCAGTCTTTGAACAAGGTCATTGACTACATGCTGGCGGCCAAGCCAGTTGTTGCCTCTTACAATGGTTATCCGTCGATGATAAACGAGGCGGGATGCGGTACATTCGTCCCGGCTAACGATGTTAGCTCGTTGGTGGCCGCTATTCTCGAGATGAGTCGCCGTAACCAAGCGGTGCGTGAGCAAATTGGTCTGCGAGGGCGTGAATGGTTGCTGCAGAATCGTAGTTATTCGAAGCTGGCCAGTGACTATCTAACGATTCTTTTCCCTGGGGACGGCAAGTGAAGCGGCTTCTGGACATTGTCCTTGCTTCGTTCGGCCTGATCGTCCTTGTCCCGATCATTGCAACCGTAGCGGTGTGCATCCGTCGCAAGCTGGGTTCACCGGTAATTTTTTCGCAGGTTCGGCCAGGACTGCACGGGGTTCCGTTCAAGATGGTGAAATTTCGAACCATGCTTGATGCTTTCGATGTGGATGGCAATCCGCTGCCTGATTCTCAGCGCATGACCAGCTTTGGAAGCTTTTTGCGCGCCAGTAGCTTAGATGAGTTGCCTGAGCTGTGGAACGTGCTCAAGGGCGACATGAGTCTGGTTGGGCCCCGCCCCCTATTGATGGAGTACCTGCCGCTATACAGCGCAGAGCAGTATCGCCGTCATGAAGTGCGCCCCGGCGTTACTGGCTGGGCGCAGATCAATGGCCGTAATGCACTGAGCTGGGAGGACAAGTTCAGGCTGGATGTCTGGTACGTGAATAACAGATCTATCTGGCTGGACTGCAAAATTCTTTTCCTCACGGTGAAGAAAGTTCTGGTACGAGACGGCATCAGTGCGGATGGTGAGGTAACCATGCCTAAGTTCTCCGGTAACCGGCAATGAACAGGTTGGCGATCTTAGGTGCCAGCGGTCATGGCAAGGTGGTGGCCGACACTGCCGAGTGTTGTGGTTGGGAGGTCATAGACTTCTTTGACGATGCATGGCCACAGCTCAACAGTATTGGCGAATGGCAAGTGGTTGGTGATACGGCCTTGCTGAAAAGCCGTATGCAGATATATGACGGTGTATTAGTCGCTATTGGCAATAATCGCATTCGGTATCGTAAGCTGCTGGAGTTGGAAGAAGCGGGGGGACGTCTTTGCAGTCTGGTGCATCCTGCAGCGACGGTTAGTCGCTATGCTGAACTGAAGAGCGGATCGGTGGTGTTCGCTGGGGCTGTGGTCAACGCCGAGGCTCTGATTGGTCGGGGCGCTATCATTAATACCGGCTCCAGTGTTGATCATGACTGCGTGCTGGGAGAATGTGTGCATGTCAGCCCAGGTGCTCGCCTTGCCGGAGGCGTCAAGGTCGGTGATTTGAGCTGGGTAGGTATCGGTGCTAGTGTACGGCAGTTTGTACAGATTGGTACTCAAGTGACTGTCGGCGCAGGCGCTGTAGTCACTGCCGATATTGCAGATTTATTGACCGTAGTCGGCGTTCCTGCGAAAGCTTTGTTTAAGCTGAACGTGCCCTAAAAACTATCCTCTCGGTCGCTGAAAGACTGAGGAATGGGCCATCTGCTTCATGTCGTAACTTTTGCTTGGATACTTTCTACCGTTTAGTCTTTTATCTTATCGTCAGACCGCTATGAGCCGTCTGACGATAAGATTAATTAATCGCCATATTTTTATTCCCATGCCGACCAAATCTTGAAGAGTTTTTATTGTGCTGAATACACCATTTTCTCCTTGGCCTTCTTTTAGCGATCATGAGGCCGACGCAGTCCGTGCAGTTATTCTTTCAAATAAAGTCAACTATTGGACCGGACAAGAGTGTCGCGAATTTGAAAAGGAATTCGCTACATGGGTTGGGGTCAAGCATGCTGTGGCGTTAGCAAATGGAACCGTTGCCCTCGATGTGGCGCTCAAAGCGTTGGATATAGGGCGCGGGGATGAAGTCATAGTCACTCCGCGTACCTTTCTTGCATCAGTATCCTCAATCGTTAATGCAGGAGCTGTACCGGTATTCGCTGAAGTAGATCGTGATTCGCAGAATATTACTGCTCAATCTATTGCGGCTGTTTTGACCGATCGAACCAAAGCGGTTATTTGTGTACACCTAGCCGGTTGGCCTTGTGATATGGATCCAATCATGGCACTGGCTGCTGAGCATGATCTTAAAGTGATCGAGGATTGTGCTCAGGCTCATGGTGCTCGCTATAAAGACCGCGCAGTAGGCTCAATTGGGCATGTCGGTGCATGGTCATTTTGCCAGGACAAAATCATGACCACCGGTGGCGAAGGTGGCATGGTGACTACAAATGATCGAGTGCTTTGGTCGAAAATGTGGTCATTCAAAGATCATGGCAAGAGTTGGGAGGCTGTTTACGAGCGTTCACACGCCCCTGGTTTTCGCTGGCTGCATGAGAGTTTTGGTACTAACTGGCGGATGCTTGAGGTTCAAGCTGCTATTGGTCGTATACAACTCCGGCAAATGCCTCAGTGGCATGCTGTTCGGAAGGCTAATGCTCAGCGCATATGGTTCTGTGCGTCTAAGTTGCAGGGGGTGCGCGTGCCTGTGGTGCCAGATTTTATCCAGCATGCTGCCTACAAGTGTTATGTGTTTGTCGATCCAGGCCAGCTGCTGGAAGGCTGGAATCGTGATCGAATTCTTAATGAAATTTCGGCTCGTGGCGTTCCTTGCTTTTCTGGTTCTTGCTCTGAGGTTTATCTTGAAGCTGCCTTCGACGGTACCGGTTGGCGCCCAAAAAATCATTTGTCTATAGCTCATGAACTTGGTGAGACTAGTTTGATGTTCCTTGTACATCCAACTTTAACTGATGCAGAGATCGACAAGACCTGCTCTATATTGGCTGAGGTTATGGAAGCTGCTGCGCGATAAGATAGTTGCAGTGTGAGAAAGGCCGGTATTTCGCTTTTCTTAATGGAGTGAGTATGTTTCGCGAAAGACTCTTGGGCTTGAGGCGCCGCTATAAGCGGTTGCTGCAGGTCATGGTTGATGTGCTGCTTGTTTGGGTGGCGCTGTGGCTCGCTTTTGTCGTTCGTTTGGGGACGTATGATCAAATTGATCCCTTAGGTGGCCACTTTTGGTTGTTTGCCTTAGCACCTGTACTTGCTATTCCTCTTTTTATTCGCCTTGGTATGTATCGTGCTGTTATGCGCTATCTGGGTAATGATGCGCTTTGGACAATTGCTAAAGCCGTTTCCTTATCTGCATTGATTCTTGCTCTTGCGGTTTATTGGTATCGCGAAGCGCCCGCTCTTGTACCGCGCTCTTTGGTATTCAACTACTGGTGGCTTAGTCTCGTACTTATCGGCGGCTTGCGCCTTGTGATGCGTCAGTATTTTATGGGCGATTGGTACATGGGCGGGCTTGAGCTGCCATTTATAGGTCGTGACAAAAATTTGCCACGGGTTGCTATATACGGAGCTGGTGCGGCCGGTAATCAACTGGTCACTGCCTTGCGCATGGGGCGAGCCATGCGACCTGTCGCTTTTATCGATGATGATTCAAGCATAGCCAACCGTAATATCGCTGGTTTAAGGGTTTATACCCCCAAACATATTCAGCAAATGATTGATGAAACCGGTGCCGATGAAATCCTCCTTGCGATGCCTTCGGCCTCACGTGGACGGCGCCGACAGATCCTTGAGGGTTTGGAAGTATTTCCGCTTCATGTACGCAGTATTCCTGGCTTTATGGATCTGGCCAGTGGCAGGGTCAAGGTTGAGGATGTTCAAGAAGTCGACATTGCCGATCTACTTGGTCGTGATGCCGTACCGCCGCAGCAAGCGTTGTTCGAGCGCTGTATCCGTAATCAGGTGGTAATGGTTACCGGGGCAGGAGGCTCCATTGGTTCTGAGCTTTGTCGGCAGATTCTACTGAATGGGCCTGCAACCCTTCTGCTGTTCGAACACAGCGAATTCAATCTGTACAGCATTCACAGTGAGCTGGAGGCGAGGGTCAAGCGTGAGTCTTTGCCACTTCGTCTGGTGCCGATTCTGGGCTCGATTCGTAACGCCCCGCGGTTGGCTGATGTGATGTGCACCTGGAAGGTCAATACGGTTTACCACGCAGCGGCTTACAAGCATGTACCGATGGTGGAGCACAATATTGCCGAGGGTGTGTTGAACAATCTGATGGGGACGCTCAATACTGCGCAAGCCGCGGTCAAAGCCGGTGTAACCAACTTCGTATTGATTTCCACTGATAAGGCGGTGCGGCCGACTAACGTAATGGGCAGCACCAAGCGGTTGGCTGAGATGGTGCTGCAGGCACTCAGCCGCGAATCTGCGCCTGTGTTGTTCGCTGATGATGAGGCCGTGCATCAGTTCAATAAAACGCGCTTTACCATGGTGCGCTTCGGTAATGTTTTAGGCTCGTCTGGTTCGGTTATCCCGCTATTTCATGAACAGATCCGCAAGGGTGGGCCGGTCACGGTTACCCATCCCAATATCACGCGTTACTTTATGACCATCCCTGAGGCCGCGCAGTTGGTAATTCAAGCGGGGTCCATGGGCGAGGGCGGTGATGTGTTCGTTCTGGATATGGGCGAACCGGTGAAAATTGCTGTACTGGCCGAGAAGATGATTCACCTTAGTGGGTTGAGTGTGCGCTCGGATAAAACCCCACACGGCGATATCGCCATTGAGTTCACCGGCCTGCGTCCAGGCGAGAAGCTCTACGAAGAGTTGCTGATTGGCGATAACGTCAGTCCGACTGAGCACCCGATGATCATGCGCGCCAATGAGGAGCACCTGCCCTGGGAGTTATTCAAAGAGCGTCTGAGCGAGTTGCTGGTCGCAGTTGAGTGCGACGATTATGAACGAGTGCGGCAGTTGCTGCGGGAAACGGTCAATGGCTACAAGCCTGAGGGTGAGATTGTTGACTGGATTCATGTTAAGCGTCGTTTTGAACCCTAGTTCGACTTGTTCGGTGGTGAGAGTGGAAGTGATTTGACAACTGGATGACAGCAGCTAGTTTTCAGAGCGTGGAGAAGGAAGTCCCACGCTCTGAAAACTAACGAAGGGATTCTTGTATGCTAAAAGCCAAACTGTCGTCTCTGCTGTTCGCTGTTCTTGCTTCAATGTCCCTAGCGGTTTCCGCCGCCGAAACTCACACCCAGCCAGCGCCCGTTGTTGAGTCAGCTGAAGTGGCTCCGGTCGGTAAGATCAATCTCAATACTGCTGATGCCGCCACCCTGCAACGTGAGTTGTTGGGGATTGGTGAAGTCAAGGCGCAGGCAATTGTGGCTTATCGTGATGAGCACGGCGATTTCGCTTCGGTGGATGAGTTGTTGGAAGTTAAGGGTATTGGCGAAGCAACGCTGGAGAAGAATCGCGACAAGTTGAGCATTAACTAACGCGTTCCGTTGTTTTAATTAAGGCCGGTTATTAACCGGCCTTTTTGCTTTCTGGTGATCATGTTTTTAATACGCTTTGCGTGTTAGTGACTGCAATAGGGTTGAGGATTAACAGCGAGGCGTTTTATGTTCTGGTTGGCAATGGCGGCAGATACAGTAGTGGTCGTGCATCTGCTGTTTATTCTGTTCGCGGTGCTGGGCGGGTTGCTGGTGTGGCGGTGGCGCGGGTTGGTCTGGTTGCATGTGCCGGCGGCCTTGTGGGGTGTGTTGGTGGAGTTGATGCGTTGGCCATGCCCCCTGACGCCGCTGGAGCACAGCTTGCGTTTGGCTGCGGGGCAGGCGGGGTACAGAGGTGGTTTCGTCGAGCACTATATGCTGCCGATTATCTATCCAGGTGGGTTGACGCCGCAGATTCAGATTGGCTTGGGGGTGTTTGTTCTGCTGCTTAATGCGCTGATTTATGGCGTGATGTTTTGGCAGCGCTGGCGGCGGCCGTGAGTTGAGCTTAGGCCGCCTTATTCAGATGGATGATGGTATGCGGGCAAGATAATTTCCCCGGCTACACTGGCTCCATCTATCACAGCATCACAAGGCAGCTTTCCTATGCAAAATCGCATGATGATCACCGGCGCGGGGTCGGGTTTGGGGCGTGAGATTGCCCTGCGTTGGGCGCGTGAGGGCTGGCAGTTGGCTCTATCGGATGTCAATGAGCCGGGCCTGGTGGAAACCCTGCAGATGGTGCGCGAGGCGGGTGGCGATGGTTTCACTCAGCGCTGCGATGTGCGTGATTACAGCCAGCTGACGGCGTTTGCCCAGGCCTGCGAGGAGAAGCTCGGCGGCATCGATGTGATCGTTAACAACGCCGGTGTGGCCTCTGGCGGGTTCTTCAGCGAGTTGTCGCTTGAGGATTGGGATTGGCAGATCGCGATCAACCTGATGGGCGTGGTCAAGGGTTGCAAGGCCTTCCTGCCGTTGCTGGAAAAGAGCAAAGGCAAAATCGTCAATATCGCCTCCATGGCGGCCTTGATGCAGGGCCCAGCGATGAGTAACTACAACGTGGCCAAGGCCGGCGTTGTGGCGCTGTCGGAAAGCCTGCTGATCGAATTGAAACTGCATGAAGTCAGCGTGCATGTGGTGTGTCCATCGTTCTTCCAGACCAACCTGCTGGACTCCTTCCGCGGCCCGACCCCGGCGATGAAGGCTCAGGTCGGCAAGCTGCTGGAAAGCTCGCCGATCAGCGCGGCGGATATTGCCGACTACATTTACCAAGAGATCGGCAAAGGCGAATTTATGATTCTGCCCCATGAGCAGGGCCGCATGGCCTGGGCGCTGAAGCAGAAGAACCCGCAGTTGCTTTACAGCGAAATGACCAGCATGGCCGACAAGATGCGTGCGCCACGCGCCAAGTGACAGGGCGTAGGTGATGTGGATTAGTTGATTTAAAGGTCAACTTAATCGCCGTTCGGGGTTGTCTGCGATGAGCTTGCGCTCTAAGGTTTGCGGTCATGTCGGCATGGCCGCGAAACTGATGGATTTACTGTGAAACCTTTCCCTCGGGCCATGCTGTTGCTGGCCCTGATCCTGGCTGCAATCAATTTGCGCCCGGGCATCACGTCCCTGGCGCCGTTGATTGAGCGGATTGCCGAAGAACTGGCCTTGAGCCGTAGCCTGATCAGCCTTACCACTGCGTTGCCCGTGTTGTGCATGGGCTTGCTGGCGCCTTTTGCGCCGCGTTTGGCCGTGCGTCTGGGCTTGGAGCGCACGATCGCCTTGTGCATGGCGGTCATCGCGGTGGCACTGTTGCTGCGCGCGGTGGGGCATGCCAGTGCGATTCTGATTGGCAGTGCGGTGCTGCTGGGCGCTGCCATCGCAGTTGCTGGGCCTTTGCTTTCTGGCTTTATCAAGCGGCACTTTGCCGGGCGCATGGGCAGTGTGGTGGGTTGGTACTCGCTGAGCATGGCGATTGGTGGCGCCGGTGGCGCGGTACTCACCGTGCCGGCCACGCAGTGGCTGGGCAATGACTGGACCCACGGTCTGGCCATCTGGGCATTACCGGCGTTAGTCGGGTTAGTGCTCTGGCTGTGCTTGCCCAATCGTGCTGAAGCTGAGAGTGAAGAGGGGGGTATGGGCTTGCCCTGGCGGCAACCGCGTGCCTGGTTGATCAGCGCGTTCTTTGCCATTCAGGCCGGCTTGTTCTATGCCCTCGCTACCTGGGCTGTGGCGCGTTACCACGAAGCTGGTTTGAGCCTGATGCACAGTAATAGCCTGTTCAGTGTGTCGATGCTGATGGGGTTACCCAGCTCATTTCTGCTGCCCTGGTTGGCACAACGTTTCAAGAACCGCTACCTGTTGTTGGTGGGTTGCGGGCTGTTGTCGTCGATCAGCCTGGCGATGATCACCTTCCAGCCTTCCGTGCTGCCTGAGTTGTGGGCGGTGACCATTGGCTTTGGCCTGGGCGGCTCTTTTGCCTTGTCGCTGGTACTGCCATTGTACGAAGCGGGCTCGCCGCTGGCGGTCAGCCGGTGGACGGCGATGATGCTGTGCATGGGCTACAGCATCGGCTGCCTCACGCCCGTACTGACGGGGTTGGCGCGTGATCTGGCAGGCAACTATCAGTTGCCGTTTATGGTTCTCACCGGACTTGCGGCGCTGATGACGCTGCTGGCCTGGATGATGCGCCGTGGACCGAAGCGCACCCATAAATGACGCCGTTCAGGTGTCGCTGCGGCGATCCACTGACGCTTATTTGGCAGCAGTTCCTTCCTTGCTCAGGACGGCTGTGATAGAAGGCAGCCTTGATTTGCTGGAGTGCCTGCGTGGAGTCCGAATCCATCGTTTATGGTTGCATCCGTGACTGGCCATCGGACAGTCCGGCGGAAAGCCGTCTGCGTCGTGAAATCAATCGGCAAGTGCTCGATGACCTACCGGCCGGCGATGCCTGGAGCTTTCTCGGGCGTGAGATGTTCGCCTGCTGTGAACAACCGGGCGATGGCTTGTACCAGACGCAGGTGATTCACTTCGGCGCCAGCTACCGCACGGTGGAGTATGAGTGGAGCCTGTGGATCAAGCAGTTCGAGGCGTTGCTCAAACGCCTGTACTGGGCCAGTGCGGTGGTGCACCTGGAAACCGAACTGAACGGCACCCATACCTTTCGCTGGGAGTCGGATAGCGGGTTTCACAGCCCGCAGGAAGGCGAGTTGCGCGTGCGTTGCGCGTGGGAGCGCGAGGGCGGGTTACGCGGTTAACCGCCTTTAATCGTCCAGCTCTTCCAGCGCATCCAGCCATTCTTTCGGCACATCGCGCTTCAGCGCCAGCTGACATTGCTGGCTTTCCGCATCAAACACAATCACTGCCTGCCCTTTGCTTAGCGCGTGACGTACCCGTTCGATACGCGTATCCAGCGGTGTTTCGTCGCCGTTGTCGGTGCCGTCTCGGGTGACGAAATCTTCGATCAGGCGGGTCAGGGTGTCAGCTTCGAGCAGGTGATAGGGGATCAGCACGGTAAGGCCTCCAGAGCGCAGCGCGGATGCTAACGTGCGTGGCTTTGTCTGGCCATGGTTGCTGTGTAGTTACTGGGCCGATGGTTCTGCTGGTTGCAGATAGATTTCCAGGGTGCTGTAGAGCTTGGCGCTGTCCAAGGGTTTGCCGAGGAAGTCATTCATGCCGGACTCGACCCCGTGCTGGCGGTGCTCGTCGAGGATGTGGGCGGTCAGGGCGATGATCGGTACGGCCGGCAGATTGTGCTGGCGTTCCAGGCGGCGGATCTGCCGAGTGGCTTCGAAGCCATCCATCTCCGGCATTTCGCAGTCCATCAGGATCAGTTGCGTGGCGTTCGGGGCGCGCTGGTATTCGTTGAGGGCGGCCAGGCCGTTGGTCACCAGGCGCACGTTGTAGCCACGCTTTTTCAGAAAGCCCTGGACGACCAGCTGATTCACCGGGTTGTCTTCAGCCACCAGGATGCAGGGCGTGCTGCCGGTGTCGGTATGGGGTTTGGGTTGTGCTTTGATTTCCACGATACGCGGTTCTTCGTACAGTTCGAGTAGGGCGCTGCGCAAAGCGTTGATCGCCAGCGGCTGGGGTAGGCCGAGCAGGCGCAGGCCGGCGGAGTTGGGCAGTTGTTGGCATTGTTCCGGTGCGCAGAGCAGTAGCACGCGTTGCCCGGGTTGCAGCAGCGGGCGCAGCGAATCCAGCCAGTGCTGAATGCTGCCCGGCCAGGGTGCCATCAGTACCAGCAGCGGTGGGGCGGCAAAATCTTCCAGATAATTGAGCAGGGTTTCCGGATTCTGGCAGCGTTCGGTGCGCATGCCCCAGCGCCCGAGCAGGCGGCTTAGGGCATCCAGGCCGAGGCCGTCGAGGGAGGTGAGCAGCGCGGTGCGCCCCTTGAGCAATTCGTGCAGCGGGTCGACGGGTAGCGGTTCGTCAGCCTGCGGTATATCGAACGCAAAGCGTGTGCCCTGGCCCGGGGTGCTTTGCACTTCGATACGGCCGCCCATCATTTCCACCAGCTCCTTGCTGATCGCCAGGCCCAGGCCGCTGCCACCGTAACGGCGCGTGGTGCTGGAGTCGCCCTGGGCGAATGATTCGAATAGCTGGGTCAGGGCCTGGTCGCTGATGCCGATTCCGCTGTCGCTGATGGCGAACACCAGGTGCGGTTTGCCCTGAGAGTCATTGCGCCGGCAGACATTCAGCGCCACGTGGCCTTCTGCGGTGAATTTCAGGGCGTTGCTGAGCAGGTTCATCAGCACCTGCTTGAGCCGCGTCGGGTCGCCCTGGGCGCGGCGTGGTACGCCGCTTTCCAGGCTGACGTAGAGGCGCAGGCGCTTGTCCAGGGCTTGCCCGGTGAACAGGCTGAGGGTGTCGGAAATCAGCTCTTCCAGATCGAATTCGATATGTTCCAGGCTGAGCTTGCCGGACTCGATGCGCGCGTAATCGAGGATGTCGTTGATCACCGCCATCAGCGAGCTGCCGGAGCTGGAAATGGTGTCGACATAGAAGCGCTGGCTGCGATCCAGCGGCGTTTCCTTGAGCAGCTGCAGCATGCCCAGCACGCCATTGAGCGGAGTACGGATTTCGTGGCTCATCTTGGCCAGAAAGCGGCTCTTGGCCAGGTTTTCGATTTCCGCCTGCTCGGCGGCGCGGCGCGACTGGAAGCCTTCTTCCTTGAGCAGGTTGATGCGGTCCGCCAGGCCGATGGACAGGGTAATCAGCTCGATGGTTACGCCGATCTTCACGGCCGTGGCGCCGAATACCCCAAAGACTTCCACGCCCAGCGAACCGGTGGTGGCCTGGATAAAGGCGAACAGCAGGATGGCCCAGGCTAGGGTGTAGTAGGAGCCGTAACGTACGCCGCGGCGCCAGATATACAGGCCGGTGAGCAGTAGGGTCAGCGAGACCAGGGAAACGGTGACGCTGGCGAGGATATTCCAGGCGTTGAAGCCAATCAGTGGCACCGACAGCAGGCAGCCGGCGCAGGCCAGCATCAGCAAACGCAGGCCGGTGTCCAAGCGTGGGAAGTACTGCGGTGCATGGAGGAAGTGGCGGCTGAACTGAATGGCCGTCAGGCAGTGCAGGTACATCAGGATGTAGATGCTCACCGACTGGAACGCCACATGCTCGGGCAGCAGTTTGAACAGCATGCCGTCGAAACAGGCGGCTAGCAGGCCGACGTTGAGGTTGTAGGCCAAGTACCAGAGGTAGGCGGATTCACGCAGTGAAATAAACAGGAACAGGTTGTAGCAGAACATCGCAAACAGCACGCCGTAGAACGCGCCATTGAAACCCATGAGGTTTTCCTGGGCGGCGGCACTGGCCTGATAGGTGCTGAAGAACAGCGGCATAAAGATCGTGCTGGTGGTCTCTACCCTTACCAGCAGGGTGCTGTCACCGGGCGTCAGCTCCAGTGGAAACCAGAAGTTGCGCACCTGCACCGGGCGCTGGGAGAAGGCAAACCGGTCGCCGCTTTCCTGCATCTGCCACTGACCGTCAGCGTGGCGCAGGTAGACCTGCAGATGGTCGAGCAGTGGGTAGTTGACCTCAAGGTAGCCAGCCAGGTTCTGCGCCAGGCTGTTGTTCAGGCGTACCTTGAACCACCAGACCGAATCATTCTTGCCGAGGTTGGCGTGCTCGCCTTTAACGGGGGTAAAGCGCTCGTCGGCCAGGGCGCCGACCTGTTCGACGCTCAGCTCACCTTGCGCGTCTTCCAGGTAGGCCATGGACGGGCCGAGTGGCAGGCGCAGATCGGCGTTGTTCAGCGTTGCAGGTTGCAGCGCCCACGCCGATCCACACAGCCAGAACAGCACCACAGCCAGCCATATCCGAGGCATTTACCGACCTCAATATTATTATTTGAGGCCTGATCCGGCCCCGCGTCATGCCGTCACTTTGCCCGGATGCGCGCAGCCCTTCAAGCGTCCTGATCGCGGGGGCGCAACAGGCTATCGACAGTCGGGACGCGGGTGTCACTTTCCATCTGTGCATCGTGCTCCAGTTGGTGGCTGAAGCGCTCTAGCGAGCCCTGTGCAGGCTGAGCGTCGCTGGAGAATACCGGTGGGCTGAGCACGTAGGCGGCAAGCAGGCGACTCAGGGCTTTGAGGCTGTCGATGTGCGTGCGTTCATAGCCATGAGTGGCGTCGCAGCCGAACGCCAGCAGGGCCGTGCGAATATCGTGGCCGGCGGTGACTGCCGATTGCGCATCGCTGTGGTAATAGCGGAACAGGTCGCGGCGCACCGGGATTTCATGTTCGCTGGCCAGGCGCAGCAGCTGGCGTGACAGGTGATAGTCGTAAGGCCCGCCTGAGTCCTGCATGGCTACGCTGACGGTGTGTTCGCTGGACTGCTGGCCCGGCGCAACCGGGGCGATGTCGATGCCGACAAATTCGCTGACATCCCAGGGCAGGGCTGCTGCCGCACCAGAACCGACTTCCTCGGTGATGGTAAACAGCGGGTGGCAGTCGATCTCCGGTTCCAGGCCGCTCTCTTTGATGGCTTTGAGTGCGGTAAGCAGCGCCGCGACGCCGGCTTTGTCATCCAGGTGACGCGCGCTGATATGCCCACTCTCGGTAAATTCCGGCAGCGGATCGAAGGCGACAAAATCGCCCACCGAGATGCCCAGTGATTCGCAGTCAGCGCGGGTGCTGCAGTAAGCATCCAGGCGAAGTTCGACGTGGTCCCAGCTGATCGGCAATTGGTCCACGGCGGTATTGAAGGCGTGCCCCGAGGCCATCAGCGGCAGTACGCTGCCACGAATCACGCCCTGGTCGGTAAACACGCTGACACGGCTGCCTTCGGCGAAACGGCTCGACCAGCAACCGACTGCGGCCAAGCCCAGGCGACCGTTGTCCTGCAGTTCGCGGACGATCGCGCCAATGGTGTCCAGGTGCGCCGAAACCGCCCGGTCCGGGCTGCTCTGTTTGCCTTTGAGGGTGCCGCGTATGGTGCCGCGTCGGGTCATCTCGAAGGGGATGCCGATCTCCTCCAGACGCTCGGCGACGTAGCGCACGATGGTGTCGGTAAAACCGGTGGGGCTGGGAATGGCGAGCATTTCCAGCAGCACTTTCTGCAGATAGACGAGGTCGGGTTCGGGGAGTTGCTGCATGGAGTCTCCTCTACGGCGATTGCCCCCTCGGCCGGAACCGGAGGGGCTGGGAAGGGATTAGCTGGGTGTCTGGCTCAAGGGGAACAGCAGGTCGATAAAGCGCTCGGCCGTGGGTTGCGGCTGGTGGTTGGCCAGGCCAGCGCGTTCGTTGGCTTCGATAAACACGTACTCGGGTTGATCGGCCGCAGGCACCAACAGGTCGAGGCCGACGACCGGAATATCCAGGGCGCGGGCGGCTTTTACTGCAGCATCGGCCAGCACCGGGTGGAGGATATCGGTGACGTCCTCCAGGCTGCCGCCGGTGTGCAGGTTGGCGGTTTTGCGGACGGCCAGGCGCTGGCCGGCGGGTAGCACGCTGCTGTAGTCGACGCCGGCGGCATGCAGGGTGCGCAAGGTTTCAGCGTCTTTGGGGATGCGGCTTTCACCTTCGGTGGCGGCTTGCCGGCGGCGGCTCTGCGCGTCGATCAGCTCGCCGATGCTGTGCTGGCCATCACCGATCACTTCCGCCGGGCGGCGAATGGCGGCGGCGACCACGGCAAAGCCGATCACCAGAATGCGCAGATCAAAGCCTGGGTGAAAGCTTTCCAGCAACACGCGGCTGTCAAAGGTGCTGGCGCGCTCGATGGCGTCCTGCACATCCAGCGGCGTGCGCAAATCCACCGCCACGCCCTGGCCTTGTTCGCCATCCACTGGCTTGACCACCAGACTGCCGTGCTCGGCGAGAAACGCCGCGTTGTCCTCTGCGCTGCCGGCCAGGCGCTGGGCGGGTAGGTGCAGGCCGGCGCGGGCCAGGGCGCGGTGGGTCAGGCGTTTGTCCTGACACAGGGTCATGCTCACAGCACTGGTCAGGTCGCTCAGGGATTCCCGGCAGCGGATGCGTCGGCCGCCATGGCTCAGGGTGAACAGTCCGGCGTCGGCGTCGTCGACCTGCACCTCAATACCGCGGCGCAGCGCTTCATCAACGATGATCCGCGCGTAGGGATTCATCGGCGTATGCGGGCCGGGGCCGATAAACAGCGCTTCGTTGATGCCGTTCTTGCGCTTGATGCTGAACGTCTGCAGCTCGCGAAAGCCCAACTTGGCGTACAGGCCCTTGGCCTGTTCGTTGTCGTGCAGCACGGACAGATCCAGGTGGCTCAAGCCGCGGCTCATAAAGTGTTCGATCAGATGGCGTACCAGCACCTCGCCGACCCCAGGTCGGCTGCAGCGCGGGTCGACTGCCAGGCACCACAGGCTGCTGCCGTGGTCTGGGTCCTGATAGGCCTTGTGGTGGTTAAGGCCCATCACGCTGCCGATTATGGTGCCACTGTCTTCATCCTCGGCCAGCCAGTACACCGGCCCGCCTAGGTGGCGCGGGGTGAGTTTGTCGGGCTCGATCGGCAGCATGCCGCGTAGCTGATACAGGGCGTTGATCGCCTGCCAGTCTTCGGCATTTTGCGCGCGGCGTACGCGGTAGCCGCGAAAACCCCGGCGCGCAGGGCGGTAGTCGGTAAACCACAGGCGTAGCGTATCGGAGGGGTCGAGAAACAGCTGCTGCGGCGCTTGTGCCAGCACCTGGTGTGGTGCAGCGACATACAGGGCGATATCACGCTCGCCGGGTTGCTCGGTCAGCAGATCACTGGCCAGTGCGGCAGCATCCGGGTAGGTGTGGCCGATCAGTAGACGGCCCCAGCCGCAATGTACAGCCTGCGGTTGACTGGGCGGCGCCGCATGATCTTCGGCCAGGCGCGCCTGCAGGCGCTCGTAGGAAGGAGCTTGACCGCGCAGCAGGCGTTGATTAAAGGCAGTGGCACGCATTGAAGGGGTTCCTTTGCCGTGAGCAGGTGACGGATGCTGCGGTGGCGGGTGTGTACCCCGCCACCGCAGCGCTCTACAGGCCGTGTTCGTTCAACCAGAGATTCAGCGCGGCCAACTGCCACAGCTTGGAGCCGCGCAAAGGCGTCAGCTGACCGTACGGATCACTCAGCAAACGATCGAGCATGGCCGGGTTGAACAGGCCGCGATCCTGGCTGGGGTCGAGCAGCAGGTCACGCACCCAGCCGAGGGTGGCGCCTTCCAGGTGCTTGAGGCCAGGCACCGGGAAATACCCTTTGGGTCGGTCGATGACGGCGCTGGGGATCACCTTACGTGCCGCTTCCTTGAGAACATACTTGCCGCCATCGGGCAGCTTGAAACGCCCAGGGATACGTGCCGAAAGCTCGGCCAGGCGATAGTCGAGGAACGGTGTGCGCGCCTCCAGACCCCAGGCCATGGTCATGTTGTCGACCCGTTTGACCGGGTCATCGACCAGCATCACCGTGCTGTCCAGGCGCAGCGCCTTGTCCACGGCTGCTACTGCTCCAGGCTGGGCAAAATGCTCACGAACAAAGTCGCCGGCCATGTCGCCGGTCAACCAGGCGGGCTGCACGCAGGCGGCGTATTCGTCGTAATCACGGTCGAAGAACGCCGCGCGGTAAGCGTCGAAGGCATCTTCGGCAGCGTCCACTTGCGGATACCAGTGGTAGCCGGCGAACAGCTCATCGGCGCCCTGGCCGCTTTGCACCACCTTGCAATGCTTGGCCACCTCGCGTGACAGCAGGTAGAAGGCGATGCAGTCGTGACTGACCATCGGCTCGCTCATGGCGCGGAAGGCGGCGGGCAGCTGTTCGAGAATCTCGTGCTCACCGATACGCAACTGATGGTGGCGGGTGGCGAAGTGCTCGGCGATCAGGTCGGAATACTGAAACTCGTCACCGCGTTCGCCGCCGGCATCCTGAAAGCCGATGGAGAAGGTCGACAGGTTTTCCACCCCGGCTTCACGCAGCAAGCCGACCAGCATGCTCGAGTCCACACCGCCGGAGAGCAGCACGCCGACATCTACGGCGGCGCGTTGGCGGATCGACACGGCTTCGCGCATGCCATCCAATACGCGCTCACGCCATTCATCCAGGCCGAAGGCGATTTCCTCGCGCTGCGGGCCGAATGTCAGGTTCCACCAGGTCTGCTGTTCACAGTTGCCTTGGGCGTCGATACGCATCCAGCTGGCCGGTGCCAGTTTCTCCACCCCAGCTAGCAGGGTGCGCGGTGCCGGCACCACAGCGTGGAAGTTCAGGTAGTGGTTGAGGGCGACGGGGTCGAGGGTTTTGCCGATGTCACCGCCAGCCAGCAGCGCCGGCAGGCTGGAGGCAAAACGCAGGCGCTCGCTCGTGCGCGAAAAATACAGCGGCTTGACCCCGAGGCGGTCGCGGGCGATGAACAGTTGCTGGCTGTCACGTTCCCAGATGGCAAAAGCGAACATACCATTGAGCTTGGGCAGCAGGTCGGTGCCCCAGGCGTGATAGCCCTTGAGCAGCACTTCGCTGTCGCCACCGGAAAAGAAGCGATAGCCGAGGGCTTTCAGCTCTTCGCGCAGCTCTGGGTAGTTGTAGATGGCACCGTTGAACACCATCGTCAGGCCCAGTTCGCTGTCGATCATCGGCTGGCCGGAGGCTTCGGCCAGGTCCATGATCTTCAGGCGGCGATGGCCGAGGGCAAGTGGGCCCTGGCTGTGAAAGCCGTGGGCATCGGGGCCGCGGGCGGCCATGTGGTGGGTGATTCGCTCGACTGCAGCCAGGTCGGCCGGTCGTTGATCAAAACGTAATTCTCCAGCGATTGCGCACATAATTCCTTACCGGTATTGCCGTTGGGGAGTGGTTCGGGGCTGCCGAACCTTTTACACCAAAACAAAATAATGCTTTCATGTCAAAGTTTTATATCGAATTAAAAGGCGTTTATGGCTGATAAAAAGGTTTCTACTGAAATAGATTTGTCATCTGTTTCGGCCTTCGAGCTGCCGCTGTTTCAGGCGCTGCGGCGTTTGCAGCAGGCTGGTGAAGTGCATGCCAAACGCCTCGGCCGCTTTGGTGGGCTGACGCCGATGCAATTGATGATTCTGCAGGTGTTGGCGGGAGAGACGCGCCTGACGGCCAGCGACCTGAGTGGTCGTGTCAGCCTGACGGCTGCGACCCTGTCCGGCATGCTCGACAGGCTGGAGGAAAAGGGCCTGCTGCAACGCCAGCGCGATGATCAGGATCGCCGCCGGCAGTGGCTGCTGCTCAGCGAACAGGGCCGCATGCTGCTGCAACAGGCGCCGAGCCTGCTGCCGCCGGAGTTTGTCGCGCGCTTTGCCGGTTTGGATGAGTGGGAGCGCCACAGCCTGACCGCCGCGTTGTTACGCGCGGCGCAGCTGTGTGGGGAGATGGAGTAGAACCGCCGCGCCTTGAGAGTAGGCGCGGCCCGGCGTTGTGCAGCAGCCGGTTCAGCGCTGGGCGCTAAGCTTGGGCTGCTTGTACAGATCCAGCAGCACCTGATCGAGAATCGACGAGGCGCCCCACGGGCGTGGGTCGTTGAGGATGGCGACCACGGCCCAGCTGTTGCCGTTGCTGTCGCGGCTAAAGCCGGCAATGGCACGCACGTTGTTCAGCGTACCGGTCTTGATCCGCGCCTCGCCCACCAGCGGCGTGCGGTGTAGGCGTTTGCGCATGGTGCCGTCCATTGCCACCAGCGGCAGCGAAGCCATGAACTCGGCGGCGTAAGGGCTCTTCCAGGCCGCCTGCAGCAAGGTCGCCATTTCCCGCGCGCTGACCCGCTCGGCACGCGACAACCCGGAGCCGTTTTCCATCACCAGGTGCGGCGCGGTGATGCCTTTACGCGCCAGCCAGCTGCGAATCACTCGTTGCGCTGCCTTGCTGTCGTCCTGGTCGGCGGAGTTGCGAAACTGCGCGCCGAGGCTCAAGAACAGCTGCCGGGCCATGGTGTTGTTACTGTATTTGTTGATGTCGCGGATGATCTCGGTCAGGTCCGGCGAATAGGCGCGGGCCAGCAGGCGAGCTTTTTCCGGCACCGGGGCGAGACGGTCCTTGCCCATGATGCTGCCGCCCAGTTCCTGCCAAATGGCGCGGATGGCGCCGGCGGCGTAGCCCGGGTGATCCAGCAGCGACAGGTAGGTCTGCGAGCTGCAGCCTTCGGCCAGTTTGCCGGTGACGATGACCGTGGTGCCGTCAAATTCGGTGACCGGGTTGTAGCGCACATCCGGCCAGCCCGGGCATTTGGCTGCCGGCAGGGCTTTGACGCGGTTGTCGATGCGAATAGACGCAATTGGCGGCTCGGCGGCGATATGCACCTTGCCACCCTCGGTGCGGGCGATAAAACGCAGCGCCTTGAGGTTGACCAGCAGTGAGTCAGGGGCCACCAGGAACGGCTTGTTGGCGTCGCCGCCGTCGTCATTGAAGCTGGGCAGCTGTGGCTGAACGAAGTGGCTACGGTCGAGCACCAGGTCGCCCGTCACCTGCAGCACGCCGTTCGCACGCAGGTCGCGCATCATCAGCCAGAGCTTTTCCATGTTCAGCTTGGGGTCGCCGCCGCCCTTGAGGTACAGGTTGCCGTTGAGCACGCCGTTCTTCAGTTGGCCGTCGGTGAAGAATTCGGTTTTCCACTGGTGGGTCGGGCCGAGCAGCTCAAGCGCCGCGTAGGTGGTGACCAGCTTCATGGTCGATGCCGGGTTAACGGAGATGTCGGCATTGAAATAAGTGCTATTACCCGGGCCGTTGAGCGGCACGGTGACCACAGACAGTGACTGGCTGCTGATCTTGTTGGCTTTCAGTGATTGCTGAACCTTGTTGGAAATACCGCTCGTGGCGGCTGCCAGTGGCAGACAAACGGGGAATAGCAGGCCGGCGATGGCCAGGTGACGTAGGCTTTTGATCATGGGCGACTCCCCTCTAACTGAGGGACAAAGGTGACGCGAGGCATCTAACGAGGTTCCGTCGCGGGTTGGGATAATGTTGGCAATTATGCCCCAAGACAGTTCCGGCTGAGTGGCAGTAAATGCGATTGGCCGGGCTTTTCTGCGGGCTATCGGTTGACCTGTCGTCTTCCAGGCGGGCGCGTAGGCCGCGAAACTGCTAGAGTGCCGCGCGTTATCACTTTTGAGGATTGTTCCATGGCTACTAACCGTTCCCGCCGTCTGCGCAAAAAACTCTGCGTGGATGAATTCCAGGAGCTGGGCTTTGAGCTGAACCTGAACTTCAAACAAGACCTGAGCGATGCAGCCATCGACAGCTTCTTGGAAGATTTTCTGCGTGACGCGATGGTCGCTAACGGCCTGGGCTATGTCGGCGGCGATGACTTCGGTCTGGTATGCCTGTCCAAGCGTGGCTCGGTCAATGAAGAGCAGCGTGCTGCTGTTGAAGCCTGGCTGAAAGGCCGTGACGAGCTGGTGGATTTCACTGCCAGCCCGCTGATCGACGTCTGGTATCCAGACAACTCGATCAATCAGGCCTAAGACCTGTGAGCAGGGCATGCATCGCGCATGCCCTGTTGCTTTTCCCTTCTGTAATTTCTCCTCAGTCGCTCAGGCCAGCCTTGGCCAGCAGCGCAGCGTTATCGACCTGATCAATCTGCTCACGACGTAGAAAGCGTTCGGCGTAGCTGAGGTAGATCTTTTCCCGCACAAACAGCCCGAACAACTCGGGGTCGATGTGCGCGCCCTTGCACATACCCGCCATGATGTTGAGTGACTCGGACAGCAGCTTGCCCTTTTTGTAGGGGCGGTCCACGGCGGTTAGCGCTTCGAAGATATCGGCAATCGCCATCATCCGTGCCGGCAGGCTCATGTCCTCGCGCTTCAGGCGTTTCGGGTAGCCGGTGCCGTCCATCTTTTCATGGTGGCCGCCAGCAATCTCGGCGACGTTGGCCAGGTGCGCGGGGAAGGGCAGGTGGCTGAGCATGCGGATGGTCTGCACCATATGGCCGTTGATGATAAAGCGCTCTTCGTTGGTCAGGGTGCCGCGGGTAATCCCCAGGTTGTACAGCTCGCCGCGATTGTGTTTGTAATGCGGCACTTCCAGCTTGAAACCCCAGGGGTTGTCTTCGGCGATCAGCTCGCTTTCGGGGCGCTCGATCAGGTGTTCGGCTTTGTCGCTGAGCAGCGTTTCTTGCACCGGTAACGGCTGTGCCGGGGTGCGCGATTGGCGCAGGTTCTCTTCCCAAGAAACTCCCAGGCGATCATCCAGGGTGCGCGTCCAGGTGCGCGCGGCGATGCTGCGCAGACGCTCCAGATCAGCTTCGGCCATCGCTTCGCCGCCCAGGTTGCAGCGGGCGATAAAGGCGAATTCATCATCCAGAGTGGCGAGCTGTTCATCGCGCACCTGAGCCAGGCTGGCCGCTTCACCGCCCTGGCTGAGGCTTTCCCAGTAACTGATCCAGGCGTCGCGTTTGAGTACTTCGAAGCGCATGCGCACTTCATGGATGCGGTCGCAGATGGTTTCCAGCTTGGTGGCCTTGTCCACCACGTACTCGGGCACGGTGACCTTGCCGCAGTCATGCAGCCAGGCGGCGATATGCAGGGCTTCCCATTCTTCGTCTGTGGGTTGGTAGTCGCTGAACGCGGCATCCTCGCTGGCGGCAGCAGCGCGGGCGAGCATCAGGGTGATTTCCGGTACGCGTTGGCAGTGGCCGCCCGTGTAGGGGCTTTTGGCGTCGATGGCGCCAGCAATGAGCTGGATAAAGGCGTCGAGCAGTTTCTTCTGTTGATCGAGCAGGCGCTGGCTCTCGATGCACAGCGCCGCCACGCCGGAGACCGCCTCGACATAGGCAATGCGCTCGGGGCGGAGCATGGCAAGGTCGGCTTCATCACCGGTGTCGCGGTGCAACAGCAGTAGTACGCCGAGGGTCTGGCCCTGGCGGTTATGCAGGCCGGTGCAGACCAGGTGCGCACGCGGGCTGTCGAGGGTGTGCAGCAGGCTCTGGAAGCCTTGCGCATGCTCGAACCCCAGCGCCACGGTGACGCTGGCGCCTCCGGTTGCCGTTTGCGCGAGCCAGCTGGGCAGGGCTGTATCGTTCGGGTCGAAGCTGGGGATGCGATGCTCTTCCAGGTTGTGCTGCAGCTCGTTGATAAACAGGCCATGCGGTTCGAGGCGCCCAGTGCTGCTGTCGCGCAAATACAGCAGGCCGCCGCTGGCTTCGCTGAGGTCGACGGTTTCGCGCAGCACTCGGCGTAGCAGGGCGTCGAAGCGGGTTTCCGCCGAGAGCGTGGCGGCAATATCGAGAAAGCTGGAGATGGTGTCCTTCATCCGTCCCATCGACACTGCCAGCTGGTCGACTTCCTTGACGAAGGAGCGGCCGCTGGCCGGGTAATCGAAATTGAAACTGCGGATGGCTTCGGCTTCGCCCACCAGCAGGCGCAGCGGTTTGACCAGGATGTTGGAGAGCAGCCAGCCAATCGGGATGCACAGCAGCAGAATGCCCAGAGTCAGTACGGCACCTTGCCAGCGGATGCGGTAGGCATCGGCCAGCAGCTCACTTTCCGGGGCCAGCAGAGCCAGGCGCAGCCCTTGCGGGCCGCCCTCGCTGAGCTGGCTGTAGGAGATTTGCCAGCGCTGCTTGTTAAGGCGCACCGCGCCTTGACGATCCTTATCGAGGCCGAGGCTGAGAAAGTCGGCGAGTACCGGGCTGAGATCCTTGACCTGCGTCAGTTGTAGCGTTTCCCCGGGGATAATCAGCCGTGTGCTATCCGGATAGGCGACCGCGCTGCCATCGGGGCTGTACAGCACCACTTCGGTGGAGGGCGTCAGGCGATGTTGGGCCAGGGTGGCGGAGAGGTCATCGAGGGTCAGGTCGGCGCCCACCACCGTGGTCTCGCTACTTTTGCGGGCAATGGTGGTGCCGATTTCCTGAGTGGAGAAGAAGGCATAGGGCGCGGTGGTGAAGTGCTTCGGGCTCTGCAGCGCGCTGTTGTACCAGGGACGGCTACGCGGGTCGTAGGTTTCCTTGAGGTTCTGCCGGCGACTGATGGGCTGCAGCTGCGCGTCGAAGAACAGGTATTCGGAATCCAGGCGTTGTTCGCTGATGCGATCGATGCTCCACACCTGGTATTCGGCATTTTCGGGGGCAAAGAAAATCTGCCGCAGTTTCTCGCTGCGCAGCGGCCGCACCATAAAGAAACTGCCATCGCCATAACCGACATAGATCGACGCTAGCTTGGGGTTGTCGCGCAGGGCCTGGCTGAAAATCGGCAGCATGATCATGCGCTCATGGCGGTCACGGCCGTTGATCTGCTCGTTACGCGCCAGCAGGTTGATCATGTAGCGAATGGGTTGGTAGGTATTGCGCAGATCCGCTTGAACTTCCTTGCGCATCTGGCTGAACAGCTGGTCGCTGCTACTGAGGATGATGTTGCTGGTCTGCTGGTAGTTGAAGTACCCCAGCACCACTCCAGAGCCCAGCAGCAGCAGGGTGAACAGCACGCTGATATGGATATGGAGCGGAAAACGTCGTTCCTTGGACCTTGCTGTCTGCTGCATCCGCGCATGCCCTTGTATGCCTTGGCTAAGCGCCAAGCATAGTGGAGCGTTGTGCGTTTTGCCGTGGCACGGATGCAGGTTTCTTGCGCTGCAACAGCTCTAGATTGGGCCTGTGCTGTGCTTGATTTTTTGCAGATTGTTTCGATGATCCAGCCAGCGCTCCAGGCCGTATACCAGCAGCGCTACCAGCAAGGCCAGGGCCACGCCAATCAGGCTGTTGAACAGACGTACCTGGGGCAGCTGCCAGTCATGCGCCAGGCTTTCGGCCAGCAACACAAAGCATACCGTCGTCTGCAGCACAAACAGGCCGTAATGGTTGGCCTGCAGGGCACGGCTAAGGGCGATCAGCGGTAGCAATGTGGCGACCATCAGTGCCGGATTCTGCATGCTGTGGCCGAGCAGAATCAGCAGTGCAGCCGCGCCCAGGCTGGCGAGGATTGATTGCACGGCGCGCACCAGGCTGCCTTGGAAATCCAGCTGTAAGGTGGTGACCACGGTCAGTGTCAGCCAGTAGCCACGGTGCAGCTCTGCCAGGTTGACGATCAGTCCGGAGAGGGCGAATGCCAGGGTGCAGCCCAGTGCATGCAGCCGCCACTTCTGTTGTGGCAGGCGTTTGGCGTGGCGTTTGAGCACCTTGAAGATGCTGATAAAACGCGGCATGTACGGCCACATGCGCAGGCCATGCATGCCGCGCAGACCGAAGGCCAGCAGCATCACCCAGAGCCCACCGAGAATAAACAGCATGGCGATGGCGTAGGGGTTGTTCAGTGAGCCCAGGCCTTGCTGGCCTTGGCCCAGGCACAGGCAGATAGCCAGGCCGATACCCAGCTTGCCGGCTTCGCTGCCAAAGCGCTGCAGCCAGGCGAGCAGAAAACCAAACAGGGCGAAAACCAGCAAGCTGGCGTAAGGATGGCTCGCCGACCAGAAGCCCAGTCCAGCGCTGCAGGCCCCCAGGCCGCAGAGCATCAACATGCGCAGCATGCCCAGGCGGTGCAGTGGGTTGGCTTGCGCGGCTTGGAAGGCGCCCGCCGAGGCCCAGAGAAACCCCGGGTGAGCGCTGAACAGCCCGAGCAGCAGCGGCAGCGCACAGCCGAAACCGGCGACCATGGCCGGGCCCCAGGCGGGGGGCCCGGCATGCCAGCTGAAGGTTTGTCGCAGTAGGCTATTCATGGCTTATACCGGGCTTGAACGGCCCGTCATCTCGCGGGCCATCTCAGTAGCGTAGCTGTCAGTCATGCCGGCGATAAAATCGATCATGCGCAGGAATGAGCGGTACAGCGGCCAGCTTGGGTCAGGTGCATTATTGCCGAGCAGATCGAGGATGCGGCGGTTCTTGAACGACGGTGTGCGCCCGCCATGCTGCTCCAGCGCCGCACCACAGAAGGCGTTGAGCAGGATTTCCAGGGTGGTATAGGCGCCTATTTCATGCAGGGTCTTGCGCTTGTCCTGAAAGATCTTCTGCCGAGCCATGTCCTTGGCGCTCTGCACGCAACGCTTGGCGGTGCCGTGCATATGCTCGACCAGATCGCCCTGCAAGGTGCCGGCGAGCAGGGCGTCCTGCTGCTCGACGAAGGCATGGGCGGCGGCATTGGTCAGGTGCTCAATGGCTTTGCCGCGCAGGATCGCCAGCTTGCGCCGCTTGGAGTCGTCCGGGCCGAGCTGGCGGTAGGTTTCCGGCAGGTCATCGCCGACCAGGTCGAGCAGCAGCGCTTCAACCTCGCTGTAATCGAGCAGCTCCATCTCCAGACCGTCTTCCAGGTCAATCAGGCCGTAGCAGATGTCATCTGCCGCCTCCATCAGATAGACCAGTGGATGGCGCGCCCAGCGCTGTTCTTCCAGTTGCGGCAGGCCGAGTTTACTGGCGATCTGCTCAAGCAGCGGCAACTCGCTCTGGTAGCAGCCGAACTTGTGTTTCTTGTAGCCCAGGGCTTCGGCGTGACGTGCGGTCCAGGGGTACTTGAGGTAGGTGCCAAGGGTTGCGTAGGTCAGCCGGGTGCCGCCGTCGAACTGGTGGTACTCCAGTTGGGTCAGTACGCGAAAGCCCTGGGCATTGCCCTCGAAGCTGAGAAAGTCGCCGCGCTCGGCCGCACTCATCGAGTCCAGCCAGCCGCGTCCGGCGGCCTGCTGGAACCAGTGGCGGATGGCGTCTTCACCGGAATGGCCAAAGGGCGGGTTGCCAATGTCGTGAGCGAGGCAGGCGGACTGCACGACCATGCCCAGGTCGCTCGGCTCGCACCAGTCTGGCAGGGCATCGCGGATCATCTCGCCAACGCGCATGCCCAGCGAGCGGCCCACGCAGCTGACCTCCAGCGAGTGGGTCAGGCGGGTGTGGATATGGTCGTTGCTGGAGACCGGGTGCACCTGGGTCTTGCGGCCCAGGCGGCGGAAGGCGCCGGAGAAGATGATGCGGTCATGGTCTTTGTGAAACGGGGTGCGGCCCAGTTCGGCGACGCTGTGCGTCGGCTTGCCGAGTCGTTCACGGTTGAGCAGGGTTTGCCAATCCAAGGGTTGTCCTCGCCGTTACCTGGCTGTGGCAGCTAGCTTCGGGGTTCTAAGCCGATGATGCAAGGCGTGCGGCCCTATGCAGTCAAAACCCCGCAGCGTCGATATCGATAAGCAGCAGCCGTTTGCCGTTGTCGATGAATTGCCCGGCGGTCAGGCAGTACTGATTAGTGGTGGCATCACGGTAGGTGCTGGAGAGAATCAGCCGGCGTTCCTCCCAGCCCTCCGCCAACAATTGATAGAAGTAGGGGCGCCACGACCAGTTATGCCCGACGTAACGCGCATCGCTGTGCCAGGCATACTCGCGCCATTCCAGGTTAGCGGTCAGCTGGGTACCGTGGCGGTCGCATTGGTAGATGCGCAGCAGCCAGGGGTAGGCGTGCGGCTGCGGCAGCTGATCGGGCTGTGAGCCGCTTTCGATCCAGGTCTTGAAGCTGTTCATCAGCTCACCGAGTTGCTGGCGCAGGGTCATCAGTCGTGCGCGTTCGGCGAGTTTTTGCTGCACATAGTGGTCGCGCAGCTGGGCAAAACGCTTGACGAAGGCGCTGCTGCTGAAAAAGGCCTCTTCGGGTTTGGCAAACAGATAACCCTGCACATAACGCGCGCCGCACTCCAGGGCGAAATCCAGCTCGGCCTCGGTCTCTACGCCTTCGGCAATGATCCAGCAGCCGGTCTTTTCCGCCATCTGCGCCAGGGCCTTGACGATCTCGCTGCTAGGCCCGCCACGGGCGGCTTGCTGAAACAGGCGCATGTCCAGCTTGAGAATGTCCGGTTGCAAGGCCAGCACGCGGTCGAGTTGCGAGTAGCCGGCGCCGAAGTCGTCGATGGCGATGCGTGCGCCGGCTTCTCGATAACGTTCCACCACGCCTGGCAGGCGTGAGCTGGCGCCGCCCAGCTCGGTGATTTCAAAGACGATACGTGCTGGGTCGATGCCACTGCGTTGCAGCTGTTTGAGGCTGGGCAAGGCTTGTTCGGGGCGCAGCCGGCTGATCCAGCGTGGCGAGATATTCAGGCTGAGAAACCAGTCTTGCGGGGCTTCATGAAAGCGCTTCAGAGCTTGCTCGCGGACTTCGCGGTCGAGGCGGCGCAGGGCCGTGGGCGGGGTTTTCGGGTCACTGAACAATGGGCCTGCCGAGTGCAACTGACCATCAGTGCTGCGCAGGCGCGCCAGTGCTTCGACACCGGCAATACGTCCGGTGGCGGTATCGATAAAAGGTTGAAAAACAGCAAGCGGTTGACCGTTGAACACTGCGCAGTTCCTTAGCCAGGCAGACGCCCCGGTGGGCGGCGTAGCCAGGTGACTAAGCAAGATCGTGGCCAGCTTAATCCCCTGTGTGGGTATCTTTAGTCGTGTCGGCAGATGTGTCTGGGCGTCGCGGCGGATTGCGCCGCAGCAGCGGGAAGGCGATCAGGGCGATACGCAACCAGCGTCGCCAGTGGCCTCGGCGGATGCCGACAGTGGCCAGCAGCAGTGCGCCGCCAGCGACCCAAAGTGGTGCGTTGCTGTTGCCCAGTTCTTCACGCCAGTGGTTGCGCCAGTGTTGCGCCTGTCGCAGCGGTTGTAGCATCACCAGGGTTTCGTGGCGCAGTTCCTGACGGTGCATTTGCAGGCGCATGCGTAGCAGGGTTTTGCGCAGTTCGCGGCGCGAGGCCTTGGCGGGTAGCTCGGGCATAGTCATGGCAGCAGTTGCTCACGGTCACGGGCCAGTTCTTCAAGGCTGGAGCTGAAGGGGGCGGGAGCATTGCGTACACGCTGCAACAGCGTGAACAGGGTGCCCAGTAGGCCCAGTGCATAGAAGCCACACAGGGCGCTGATAACCAGCAGACGGTGTGTCTCCCAGAAGGCAATCAGCATCGCGGCGGACAGGCCGATGATCAGCAGCAGACCGAACAGCAAACTCAGGCTGGTCAGTACCAGCAGGCTGAGGGTGTGGCTCTGCTGCTCTTTAAGCTCTTCGCCAAACAGCGCGATATGGCCCTGCAATAACCCCAGCAAGGCGCTGGCAAATCGCCGTGGCGAACTGCCGCGACTTGGCGGGGTGGACGGTGTTGCATCCATTAAGCTTTCTCTTTAGCGCCGGGTAATCAGCATGCCCAACAGCAGGCCAATGGCGGCAGCAATACCAAGGGTCTGCCATGGGTGAGTCTGCACATAGCCTTCGGTGGCTTCAATAGCCGCTTTGCCGCGGGCATGCAGAGCGTCTTCGGCGTTGTGCAGGGTACTGCGTGCGCGGCCCAGGCTGCTGCGGATCTGCTCGCGCAGTTCCTCGGCCTGCTCACCGGCAAGGCTGGCGGAATGCTGCAGCAAGCTTTCGGTGTCGCGCACCAGCGCCTGGAATTCGTCGAGTAACTGATCCGAGCTGGACGATACGGGGGTCTTACGAGCCATGGTGTCTCTCCTTATGACGGGGCAGTGTAGGGGGTTCGAGTCCTCTGTGGGGCAGTGGTTCCTTTTTTCTTCGGTGCAGGACGGATGCTGCCGACTGATCGGCTGGTACAGCGCTTGCATTGCGCTGGTGCGCGCCCTTGCAGATGCGCTCCTTTATGGGGCTGCGAGGGTTCTGGCCAGGACGCCGTGGTGCATCAATAACTTATTAATAACTATGGAATAAGTACTTCGAGGCAAGGTTCAGTCGGCACCGGCTTGGTGCTGTACAGCCTGGATCTCGGCAAGCTGGATCATGATAAGTGCCGCTATATGGTGCGTATTTATTGGTTTGTGATCCGCTTTGGTGCTTTTTCCCCGCGACGGAGTTTTCTTCGCAGATGGAAAACATCAACAGTGCTGTGGAAACCCTGATTCACGGCTCCAATACCCTGTTTATTCTGCTCGGCGCCGTGATGGTGCTGGCGATGCACGCCGGCTTTGCCTTTCTTGAAGTGGGTACAGTCAGGCAGAAGAACCAGGTCAACGCCTTGTCGAAGATCATCTCCGACTTTGCCGTGTCGGCCCTGGCCTATTTCTTTGTTGGCTACTGGATTGCCTACGGCGTGACCTTCCTAGAGCCTGCCAGCGTGCTGACGGAAGGCAACGGCTATGCGCTGGTGAAGTTCTTCTTTCTGCTGACTTTTGCGGCGGCCATCCCGGCGATTATTTCCGGTGGCATCGCCGAGCGCGCTAGGTTCGGCCCGCAGCTGTGCGCCACTGTGCTGATCGTGGCCTTTATCTACCCCTTCTTCGAGGGGGTGATCTGGAACGGCAACTACGGCGTCCAGGCCTGGCTGGAGGCGCAGTTCGGCGCCACCTTCCATGACTTTGCCGGCTCGGTGGTGGTACACGCGATGGGCGGCTGGCTGGCCTTTGGCGCGGTGATTCTGCTGGGGCGTCGTGATGGGCGTTACCGCGATGGTCGTCTGGTGGCCTTTGCCCCGTCGAATATTCCGTTCCTGGCCCTGGGCTCGTGGATTCTGATCATCGGCTGGTTTGGCTTCAACGTGATGAGCGCGCAGACCCTGGGCAGCGTCAGCGGCCTGGTCGCGGTCAATACCTTGATGGCGATGGTCGGCGGTACGGTGGCGGCTTTGCTTGTTGGCCGTAACGACCCAGGCTTCCTGCACAACGGTCCGCTCGCTGGCCTGGTTGCTGTATGTGCCGGTTCCGACCTGATGCACCCGGTTGGCGCTCTGGTTACTGGCGCGATTGCCGGTGCTTTGT
This sequence comes from Pseudomonas sp. SG20056, assembly GCF_031764535.1. Classification (NCBI taxonomy): domain Bacteria; kingdom Pseudomonadati; phylum Pseudomonadota; class Gammaproteobacteria; order Pseudomonadales; family Pseudomonadaceae; genus Pseudomonas; species Pseudomonas sp. SG20056. Next base: position 2,838,688 of record NZ_CP134499.1, on the reverse strand, counting down.
TCGTCTGGGCGTTTACCGCGACCCAGGTGAAGTGGAAGATCGATGACGTGCTCGGCGTCTGGCCGCTACACGGTCTGTGCGGCGTGTGGGGCGGTATTGCCTGCGGCATCTTCGGCCAAGAAATGCTGGGCGGCCTGGGCGGTGTAAGCCTGGCCAGCCAGTTTGTCGGCACCGCGCTGGGCGTGGTGGTGGCCTTGATTGGTGGCGTACTGGTTTATGGTGTGCTGAAGGCTACCGTGGGTATTCGCCTGAGCCAGGAGGAGGAGTACTACGGTGCTGACCTCTCGGTGCACAAGATTGGCGCCGTCAGCCAAGATTGATAGCTAGGCGTTAATGCAAAAGGCCCGGACAGTGTCCGGGCCTTTTTTATTGCGGCCGTTTAAATGGTTTACAGCAGTGGCAGGGTGTAGCTGACAATCAGACGGTTTTCATCGAGGTCGCCGATGCTGGCATTGGAGCGCACCATCGCGTTACGCCAGCGCACTGCCAGGTTCTTGAAGGTGCCTTCCTGGATGGTGTAGCTGACATCGAAGTCGCGTTCCCATTCCTTGCCATCGCGGCCGCCGACGCCATCGAAGCCATCGCCTGTTACGTAGCGAACGAAAGCATTCAGGCCTGGCACGCCGTAGGTGGCGAAGTTGATGTCATAGCGTGCCTGCCAGGATTTCTCGTCCTTGCGGGTGAAATCGAGAATCTGCAGGTAGTTGACGATGTAGGGGTCGGTCTCGGCGAGGAATGGGAAGGCGTTGTCGCCGCCGACCTTCTGGTAACCCAAGCGGAATGTATGTGCGCCAGTGCCTGCCCAGAGATTGACTGACGTCAGGTCGTTGTCCAGCTTGCCGCCGAGTTTGCTGCCGTTGTCCTGTGAATCGAAATAGGCCAGGTTGGCCCCCAGTTTCCAGTCACCGATAGGTTGTACGTGGATCAGGTTGTAGAGCTTCTGGTCGTAGATATCTTCCAGTTCGCCGTACCACAGGCCGACAGTGGTGTTACCGCCGTTGAACTTGTAGTCACCGCCAGCGAAGTTGTAGCGATCGCTTTCCCCGCCAACGTTGGTGGCGGTGATGTCCTGGCTGTCGGTGGAGTTGCGGAAGTTAACCTCGCGCAACTGGCCGCCATTGAGGGTCAGGCCGTCGATTTCCTGCGAGGTGATCATTCCGCCGTTAAACACTTGTGGCAGCAAGCGTGAATCGCCAGAAGCCACGATCGGCAGCTTGGGCATCAGACCGCCGATTTTGCCGACCGTCTTGGACAAGCGCACCTTGGCCGCTGCGGTTGCTTCGGAATACTCTCCCGGCCCCTCATCACCAAAACTGTTCGGCAGCAGGTTGGTGCCGGCACGTTCATCGGATGAGTCAAGTTTCAGACCCAGCCCGGCGTAAGCGTCCAGGCCGAAGCCCACGGTGCCTTCGGTAAAGCCCGATTCGGCCTTGAAGAGAAAGCCCTGGGCCCACTCTTCACGCTTGGACTGGGCGACGCCCGGGTCGCGCAGGTCGCGATTCATGTAGAAATTGCGCAGCTCAAGGCTGGCTTTGCTGTCCTTGATAAACTCTGCCTGGGCCAGCGATGGCAGGGTGAGGCAGGTGCCCAGTGTGGCGAATGCCACAGCGCGAGCGAGGGGAGATTGAGTCATTATTGTTAGCTCCTCGTGTGTGCGGGTCGGCTTGTGGCCGATCTGATACAGCGAGGCGAAATAAAGCATGGGGGCTTAGGCTTGGCTTTTAGACTTTGGTCTGCTCGGGTGTGGTCTGTGTTGGCTTGGCGTGCAGTGGGTGCAGCTGCAATCGCTCTAGCCTGCCTGGCGCGCCGTTGATCGGTTTATCCGCAATCAGGCTAAAGTTTCATCCTGCACGGCCGCCAACCAGTCAGATACACCGCCCAGGTACTTTGCCATGAACCCTCTGGCCGCAAATTTATCCTCCGCTTCACGTCCTGCTTCAGCTACTGCGCAGCCGGTTGTGCGTAATGCTGCCGATGCGCAGGCGACACTGGCCAACCGTCTGGCTGAACGCCTCGGGCTGGAACCAGGTGCGCTGGCCGGCAAGGCCAATGACTACACCCCGGAGAAAGTCGCCGGGCGCATTCTTGGTTTTATCGAGCAGCGCCTGCAAAGCGAGCAAGCTGCGGGTGCCGACCCAAGCAAACTCAAGGGCTTGCTTGAGCAGGCGCGCAGCGGCGTGGAAAAGGGTTTTGCCGAAGCGCGCAAGATTCTCGACGGCATGGGCGTGCTGCAAGGTAAGGTGGCGAGCGATATCGACGACACCTACCAGAAAATCCAGGACGGTTTCAGCGACCTGGATAAACGCTTTAATCCGGATGCCGCGCTGGTTGAGGGCTCAACCAATATCGCCGCTTACAGCGAGCGGTTTGCCGCGCAAGCGGAAACCTTCGATATGGAGGTGACCACCCGTGATGGTGACCGCCTGCGTATTTCCATTGCCCAGGCTTCGGCCAACTGGTCGCAGAGCGGCGTTGTCGCCAGCAGCAATGGCAACGGCAGTTCGGTGGTTGCCAGTAGCCAATCCGGCAGCCTGCAGATCGGTGCTTGGCAAGTCAGCGTTGAAGGCGAGCTGGATGACGAAGAACGCGCTGCGCTGGAAAAACTTTTCGGCCAGGTGCAGGACCTTTCCAACAAGTTCTATGCCGGCGATCTGTCGGGCGCCTTCGACCGTGCTATGGCGCTGGAAATGGATGGTGAGCAATTGGCGTCCATGTCTCTGCGTCTGACCCAAACCACTGTGCGTCAGGCAACCGATGCCTACAGCGCCGTGGCGCAAGATGGCGGCCAGGCTGCCAGCGCGGTCAACAGCTCGCTGATCGACTACGCCCAAGGCCTGCTCGACGCATTGCGCAGCGCCAATCAGGTGGCTGAAGAAGGCACCGCTAAAACCAGCTTGCTGGATATGCTCAAAGGCGGCTTCTCGCTGGATGAGCGTTTTGACAGCGGTCGCCTGGACAAGGCCGAGCAGCTCAATAGTCGCTTGCTCGATGGCCTGCAGAACCTGCTCAATCCCGCCCTAGACAGCAGCAAGTCCACGGACGCCTGAGGCTGAGGCAGTGCTAAACTGCACCTCCAGTAGTCAGTGGAGGTGCGCAGATGCTCCCGGAATGCCAATTATTCGGTACGCTCGGCTGCCACCTGTGTGAGGTGGCCGAAGCGCTGCTGATGCCTTTTGTCGAGCACGGCCTGCTGGTCGAGCTGGTCGACATCGCTGAGCATGAGCACTGGATTGAGGACTATGGTCTGCGCATTCCGGTGCTGCGTCGCAGCGACACCGGGGCCGAGTTGAACTGGCCATTCGAAGCCGAACAGATTGTCGAATTCCTGCGTAGCGCCTGATGCTCGATGCGCGCGCGGCGATCAATGATTTAGTGAAGGAAGAAGATCAATGAGCATGGTGCTTGGAGACGCCCTGTCGCTGCTGCTGTTCCGTTTGCACAGCGGCCGTTTGTTGGGGATCAACCTGCTCAAGGTTCAGGAAATCATTCCCTGCCCGACGCTGACCAAACTGCCCAGTCGTCATCCCCATGTGCGTGGCGTGGCTACCCTGCGCGGTTCGGCGCTGACGGTGATCGATCTGGCCAAGGCCATCGGCGAGCAGGGTGTGCCGGGCAACAATGATGGTTGCCTGATCGTCACCGAACTAAGTCGCTCGCGTCAGGGCCTGCATGTGCAAAGCGTGGAGCGCATCGTGCAGTGCTATACCCGCGATGTCCGTCCGCCGCCGGCAGGTTCCGGCAGCAAAGCCTTTATCACCGGGGTGACGCAGATCGACGGCAAGATTGTGCAGATTCTCGATATTGAAAAAGTGCTGCACGAGCTTGCGCCGATGATTGTCGAGGAGCTGGACGAACAGCTGTTATCAGAGCGCGAACGCGCGCTGCTCAAGGGGCGTCGCGTGCTGGTGGTGGATGACTCGCACGTCGCGCTGCACCAGACCATGATTACCCTGCGCAAGCTGGAACTGGATTGCCAGATGGTGCGCAGCGCTGCTGACGCACTTGAGTTGCTGCAGCGGCAATTCGATGCAGGGGAACCCATCGAGGTGTTGGTCTCGGATATCGAAATGCCGGAAATGGATGGCTACGACCTGGTGCGCACGCTGCGTAAGAAGCCAGATATCGGCCAGATCTATGTGCTGCTGCACACCTCGCTCGACAGCACCATGAACACCGAAAAAGCCAAGGCGGTCGGCGCCAATGATGTGCTGACCAAGTTCTCCACCATAGACCTGAGCAAGGCTCTGGTGCATGCGTTCGAAAGCCTGCAATAGGCTTTGCTGCAGGCATAAAAAAGCCCGCGATTAAGCGGGCTTTTTTATGGATTCTGGTCGGAGAGACAGGATTCGAACCTGCGACCTTCTCGTCCCGAACGAGACGCGCTACCAAGCTGCGCTACACTCCGAATGGGTCAAGATTCTACTGAGAAAGTTTTACGACACAAGGGCTTAGGTTTTAATTTTTTCTATTGGCCAAACGCTTTGAATGTATCGCTCAGAGCCCAGGCGCCGGGCAAAAAGTACCTGATAGCGCCCGGGTCATTTTCTTACAGCTCTTTGACGGTACGCACTTGATCTTTGTTGACCTTGGCGCGTTTGCCATCGAGTTGTTCGAACTCGTAGAAGCCCGAATCTTCGTCAAAATTCGGCTCGTCGATGGTCTGAATTTCGCGGCCATCATTGAGGGTGATTACAGTCGGGGACGCGCAACCAGTCAGCGCGACCAGGCCCAAGGTAAGCAGCAATGCTGGAATAATCCGCTGAGACATGGGTTTCTCCTTGATTGATAGAGGTTTTTACCCTGCTTGTGACGAAATTTTGCCAATCAAGTTCCCTTGTTGGCGTTCATCTGCGTGTCGTCAGCAAATTCGGGGTGTTGAGGTTGGCCAGGCGAGGGTCACCGAGTGGACACTCGACTGTCAATGGATCGAGGCTGCGCAACCAGCGTTGCGGGCTGCGCTCACCGGCTTGCCAGGCCTGCTCGAGGTCTGCATGCAGTGCACGGGGAATGACGCTGAACAACGGTTCGAGAAACTCGCCTTGGCGTACTACGACTGCGCGTTTACCGGCCAGGCGCAGTAGTGCTTCTAGCAGCGGCCTGTCGAGTTGTGGCGCATCGCACGGCAATACCAACAGATTTTCCTGGTGCGCGATGCGCAGGCCGGCGCGTATGCCTGCGAGCGGGCCTTGGAAATCGCCATTGCCATTGTCAGACGGGGCATCTGTAACCAACCGATCAGCAAAGGGCGCATAGCGCTCGGCGTTGCGGTTGCAGGAGATGATCAGGTCGTCGGTCAAGGGGCGCACCAGCTCATGCAACCAGGCAATCAGCGGACGGCCTTGCCAGTCGAGAAGGCCCTTGTCGGCACCGCCCATGCGCTGCCCACGGCCGCCGGAAAGCAGCAGAACAGAACAGCGGGGTAGGGTTGCGGAAGCGGGCATGCGCAGTCTCCGAAAGCGGGCCTGTGATATAACGGCGGGCATTATCGCCCATAACTGGAAGCCTGCCATGAACCACAAGGCCGAGGCACATTTCGTGCCCTTGAATATCGCGGTGTTGACCGTCAGTGATACCCGCAGCCTGGAAACCGACACCTCCGGCCAGCTGTTTGTTGACCGCCTGCAGGCGGCCGGCCATCAGCTTGCCGCCCGGGTTTTGCTGAAGGACGATCTGTACAAGATTCGCGCCCAGGTCGCCACCTGGATTGCCGAAGATCAGGTGCAGGTGGTGCTGATTACCGGCGGCACCGGCTTTACCGGCCGCGATAGTACGCCGGAAGCGGTGAGCTGTTTGCTGGACAAGCAGGTCGATGGTTTTGGTGAGCTGTTCCGGCAGATTTCCGTGCCTGATATCGGCACCTCGACCATTCAGTCCCGCGCCCTGGCCGGTCTGGCTAACGGCACCCTGGTGTGCTGCCTGCCGGGTTCGACCAACGCCTGCCGCACCGCCTGGGATGGCATCCTCGGTGAGCAGTTGGATAACCGCCACCGTCCGTGCAATTTCGTTCCGCACCTCAAGTCGGTGGCTGCCTGCGAGAGCCGTGGATGAGCTGCTGTGACAAACCTGGCTTGATGCCTGTTGAGGCGGCGCTGGCGCGTTTGCTGGCGCAGGCCGAGGCTTCGGCAATTGTTGAAACCGAGCAGGTCAGCCTGCATGACGCCGCTGGCCGCGTGTTGGCTGAGCCGCTGATTGCCAAACTGGATCTGCCGCCCTGGGACAACAGCGCCATGGACGGTTACGCCCTGCGCCTGGCCGACTGGAATGGCGAGCCGCTGGTCGTCAGCCAACGCATCCAGGCCGGCAGTGCGCCGCAGCCGTTACAACCTGGCACCTGCGCGCGGATCTTTACCGGCGCCCCGCTACCAGCCGGTGCTGATAGCGTGGAAATGCAGGAAAACGCTGTGCTCGGCGAAGACGGCCGCGTCGCCTTTAGCGAGCCGTTGAAACTCGGGCAGAACGTGCGCGCTCAGGGTCAGGAAACCCGTGTTGGTGATGGCGTTCTACCCGCCGGTACGCGTCTGGGGCCGATCGAGCTGGGACTTGCAGCGTCCCTCGGTTGCGCTGAATTGACTGTGCGCCGCCGGCCGCGAGTAGCCGTGTTATCCACCGGCGATGAGCTGGTAGAGCCGGGTCAGCCGCTGGGGCCAGGGCAGATCTACAACAGCAATCGCCGCGTGCTGATCGCTTGGCTGCAGCGGCTGGGCTGCGAGGTGGTGGACGGCGGTATCTTGGTTGATGACTTGGAAAAGACGCGTTCGGCGCTGGCTGCGCTGAGTGATGTTGACCTGATTCTGTCCACCGGCGGCGTGTCGGTGGGCGAGGCGGATTTCCTCGGCATGGCGTTACGAGAAGAGGGCGAACTGGCGCTGTGGAAACTGGCGATCAAACCGGGCAAACCGCTGACCTGTGGACAGTTTCGCGGCGTGCCGGTGATCGGCCTGCCGGGCAATCCGGCTTCGACTCTGGTGACCTTTGGTCTGCTGGCGCGGCCTTATCTGTTGCGCCGTCTGGGCGTGCAGCGGGTCGAGCCATTGGGCTTTCCGATGCCGGCGGGCTTCGCCTGGAGCAAACCGGGCAATCGTCGCGAATACCTGCGCGCGCGTATCGAAAATGGCCGGGTGGTGCCTTACCCGAACCAGAGCTCCGGGGTGCTGCGCAGCGCGGCTTGGGCCGAGGGATTTGCCGAAGTGCTGGAAGGCACCACCCTGGCCGAGGGCAATAGTCTGCGGTTTATTCCGCTCAGCGAGATCCTCGGGTAGGTCAGCGTAGTTGCTGCCTCCTTGTGGTGGATGGCGCTTTACCCATCCACCAAGGTTGTCAGCTATTGCGCCGGCTCTCGCGAAATTCCCCCGGCGTCTGTCCCGTCCAGGTCTTGAAGCTGCGGTGGAACGAGCGTGATTCGGTAAACCCCAGATAGCTAGCGATATCCTGAATCGCCAGGTCGCTGCGCAGCAGGTAATACTCGGCCAGTTCCTGGCGCAGTTCATCGAGAATCTGCTGGTAGCTGGTGTCAGCCAGTTGCAGGTGTCGCTGCAGGGTGCGCACCGTCATATTGAACTTCTCCGCAACGCGTTCCTTGCGTGGCAGCCCATCCTTGAGCAGCAGGCGCAGGGCGTTCTTTACCCGTTGCGGCAGTGGCTCGTTGTCGTCCAGTCCAGCCATCAGGGTCAGGGCGTGCTCTTCCAGGGTGCGCAACAAGTTGGCGTCGGCCTGGCGCAGCGGCACAGCAAGGTATTCCAGCGGCACGAGCAGCGCATTGCAGCTTTGTTCGAAGCGGATCGGGCAGCCGAAAATTGCCTGGTATTCGGCAATATCGACGCCCTCAGGCAGGGCGTGTTCGAACCACACCTCCCGCGGCGAACTGTCGGAGTCGGAGATCCAGCGCGCATACAGCAGCCAGGAGGCCAGTACGTTCTCCACCATATGCCGGCGGATCGGCTCAGCCTGATGGCGACAGGTCCAGATCAAACGGACGTGGTCGGCGCCGGCCTCGACCCGGCTGACACCCATATCCCCCACCAGTTTCTCGTAAGGCACGATGCGGCTCATGGCCTCACCGAGGGTGGCGCAGTTCATGGTGATATAGCCCAACACGCTCCAGGAGCCGGGCTGCACAAAGCGTGCGCAATGCAGGCCGAACAGTGGATCTCCGGACACGCGCAGCAAATGCGCGAGTAGGCGTTCGTGGGTTTCGCTGGGGATGCGCTTGCCGTTGTCGGCCAGGTCCTCGGCCTTGATGCCGGCGGCCGCCAAGGCCTTGTCGATATCCAGGCCCAATTGCTCGGCGTGGCGCAGGTACTTGAGCAGGGAAGGGACAGAGGTATAACCGAGGTTTTCCATGAACTGTTCTTATTCTGAATGTCTTGATTGGCGATAGCGCCTGGCTCGATACGACAGTGACGCCTTGAAGCGGCCAGCTAGTATAGGCAGCCATCGAGGGTGACTGAAATATCCGGGAGACACAGATGCGACGTTGGAACGGCTGGGGTGATGAGGCAACAGTGGTGGAGCTGCCGGCCCATGGCGAGGCTTTTCTTGCCGAACTGGTCGGCTCGGGTCAGTTGCTGGCCGATGCCAGCCTGGAGCAGGTGCTGGCGCAGGTGCCGGCCTCGCGTCTGCAGGCCCATCCGTTGATCTGTCTGAATGCCGAGGACCGCGTACGTCACGCCCGTGGCCAGAGTCTGCCGGACTGGCTGGCGATGCGCTCGGGTGATTTCGGTGTGTTTCCCGATGGCGTGGCCTACCCGGAAAGCGCTGCGCAGGTCCGCGAGCTACTGGCCTGGGCCAGCCAGCAGGATCTGATCGTGATTCCCTACGGCGGTGGCACCTCAGTGGCCGGCCATATCAATCCACAGGTCAGCAGCAAGCCGGTGCTGACCCTGTCACTGGCGCGCATGAGCAAGCTGATCGAGATCGACCACGACAGCCTGATCGCCACCTTCGGCCCGGGTGCCAATGGCCCACAAGTGGAAAGCCAGCTGCGCGCGCAGGGCTACACCCTGGGCCATTTCCCGCAGTCCTGGGAGCTGTCGACCCTTGGTGGTTGGGTCGCTAGCCGTTCCAGTGGCCAGCAGTCGCTGCGCTACGGACGTATCGAGCAATTGTTTGCCGGCGGCAAGGTCGAGACCTTCGCCGGCACCCTGGAGATTCCGACCTTCCCGGCATCCGCTGCGGGCCCTGATCTGCGCGAAATCCTCATGGGGTCGGAAGGGCGCTTCGGCATCATTTCCGAGGTCAAGGTGCGCATCACACGCCTGGCCGAGCAGGAAAACTTCTATGCAGTGTTCCTGCCCAACTGGCAGCAGGCGCTGAACGCCATTCGCAGTCTGGCCCAGGCGCGCGTGCCGCTGTCGATGCTGCGCCTGTCCAACGCCATTGAGACCAAAACCCAGCTGGCCCTGGCCGGCCATCCCCAGCAGATCGCCTGGCTGGAGAAATACCTGGCCCTGCGCGGCGCTCGCGAGGGCAAGTGCATGCTGACCTTTGGTGTCACCGGCAGCCGCACACAGAACGCCGCCTCGCTGAAACAGGCGAAGAAGCTGCTGAAGAGTTTTGACGGCGTATTTACCGGCACCCTGCTGGGCAAGAAGTGGGCAGAAAACCGCTTCCGTTTCCCTTACCTGCGCCACGGCCTGTGGGCCGCTGGTTATGCGGTGGACACGCTGGAAACCGCCACCGACTGGAGCAATGTCGACAACCTGCTGAACAAAGTCGAAACGAGCCTGCGCTCAGGCCTGAGTGAGGAGGGCGAGCAGGTGCATGTGTTTACCCACCTGTCCCACGTCTACAACGAAGGCTCGAGCATCTACACCACTTACGTGTTCCGCCCAGGTGCGAACTACGCCGAGGCCATGGCGCGCTGGCAGAAGCTCAAGCATGCCGCCAGCCTGACTATCGCCGAGAACCGCGGCACCATCAGTCATCAGCACGGCGTCGGCCGCGATCACGCGCCTTACCTGCCGGTGGAGAAGGGCGAGCTGGGTATGGCGACCCTCAAGGCGCTGGCTGGGCATTTCGACCCTGAGCAGCGCCTGGCTCCCGGCGTGTTGTTGCAGGATTGATGATGAGCCAGTGGAACGCCGCCTGGCGTGAACAGGCCCTGCCTGAGCTGGCTGCACGCGACTGGGACCTGATCGTCGTCGGCGGCGGCATCAGCGGTGCCGGGATTCTGCGTGAAGCAGCGCGGCGTGGTTGGAAATGCCTGCTGCTGGAGCAGCGCGACTTTGCCTGGGGCACGTCCAGTCGCTCCTCGAAGATGGTGCATGGCGGGCTGCGCTATATCGCCAAGGGCCAGTTCGGCCTGACCCGCGATTCGGTGCGCGAGCGCGAGCGCTTGCTGCAGGAAGCGCCGGGGTTGGTCGACCCCTTGAGTTTTATCATGGCCCACTACCAGGGCGGCTTTCCCGGCCCGCGAGTGTTCGGCGGGCTACTGACGGTGTATGACGCTCTGGCCGGCAAGCGCAATCACCTGTACTACCCGTTGCAACAGCTGCGTTATCTGGCCCCAGGTCTGAAGGAAGACGGCCTGCTTGGCGGCACGCGCTTCTTTGATGCGGTCACCGATGATGCGCGCCTGGTACAGCGCGTGCTGGGTGAGGCCCGTGCCGACGGCGGCGAAGCGCTCAATGGCATGCGCGTGGTCGAGTTACGGCGCGAAGATGGGTGCGTCACTGGCCTGCTCGCCGAAGACAGTGAAAGCGGCCTGCAGTATCGCTTCAAGACCCGTGCGGTGGCGCAGGCCACAGGTGCATGGGCCGATCAGCTGCGGCAGAAAACCGGGCTGGAGCATATCCGTCCGCTGCGCGGCAGCCACCTGCTGGTGCCGGCCTGGCGCCTTCCCGTGGCTCATGCGTTTAGCTTTATGCATGCGGCGGACAAGCGCCCGGTATTTGTCTTCCCCTGGGAGGGCGCGACCGTGATTGGCACCACCGATCTGGATCACCCGGCGCCATTAGCTGAAGAAGCGCGAATCAGCCCGGATGAAGTGGACTACCTGCTGGCCGCCTGTGGCCAGCAGTTTCCTGCTGCCGCTATCAACGCGGCGGATGTGCTGTCGACCTGGGCCGGGGTGCGCCCGGTGGTCACGGATGGCAGTGAAGGGCGCAAACCTTCGGATGAAAAACGCGAACATGCGCTGTGGGTTGAGCCCGGTTGCGTGACCCTGGCCGGCGGCAAGCTGACCACTTTCCGCCTGTTGGCGCTGGAAGTGCTGCAGGCTTGCGCACCGATGGTTGGCCGTACGCTGGATGATCAGGGCGCGGCGACCTTTGCCGCCTTACCGCAGCAGCCGATGCCGCAGTTAAGCCCGGTTCAGCAGAAGCGCCTGATTGGCCGTTATGGCCGGGCGCTGCCGCGGGTGTTGGCGTTGCTCGATGAACTGGGTGTCGAGCAGGTTTCCGGCACGGACACGCTGTGGGCCGAACTGGCCTGGGCGGCCGAGCAGGAGCTGGTGCTGCACCTGGATGACCTGCTACTGCGCCGCACCCGTTTGGGCCTGCTGCTGGCGTGCGGTGCGGCGGCCGAACTGCCGCGTATCCGTGCGCTGTGTCAGGCCCGCCTGGGGTGGGACGACGCGCGCTGGCAAGAGGAAGAACAGGCGTATCGGCAACTCTGGCAGCGTTGCTACAGCCTGCCGGCGGAAGATGGATCACGAGGAAGGACGGCGTCTTGAGCGAGAAAAGTTATCTGCTGGCCATCGACAATGGCACCCAGAGCATTCGGGCGCTGTTGTTTGATCTTCAGGGCAATCTGCTCGCCAAGGGCAAGGTGGAGCTTGAGGCTTATTACTCTAAGCAACCCGGCTGGGCCGAGCAGGATCCGGAATACTACTGGGCCAGCCTCGGTGAAGCCTGCGCACAGCTGTGGCAGCAGGTGGATATCGACCGTAGCCTGATCAAGGGTGTGTCACTCACCACCCAGCGTGGCACCCTGATCAACGTTGACTCGCAAGGCCAACCGCTGAGACCCGCGATGCTATGGCTCGATCAGCGTCAGGCCAAGGTCGAAGGGCGGATCACCGGGCCTTGGGGGTGGCTGTTCAAGATCGTTGGGGTGCAAGCCACGGTGGATTACTTCCGCGCCCAGGCCGAGGTTAACTGGATCGCCCAGAACCAGCCGGACATTTGGGCCAATACCCACAAGGTGCTGCTGCTTTCGGGATTTCTCAGCCATCGGCTGTGCGGAAAGTTTGTCGATTCCCTGACCAGCTGTGTGGCATACCTGCCGTTCGACTACAAACGACTGCAGTGGGCCAAGCCCGGCGATTGGAAATGGCAGGCCATGCCGGTGCGTCGCGAGCAGTTGCCGGAGCTGTGCAAGCCTGGCGAATTGCTCGGCCACATCACGGCGGCTGCCAGCCTACATACCGGGATTCCTGAAGGCCTGCCGCTGATTGCTGCCGGTGCCGACAAGGCCTGTGAGGTGCTCGGCGCCGGTGGCGTGGAGCCGAGCACGGCGTGCCTGTCCTATGGCACCACGGCGACGATCAACACCACTCGCAGTAAGTATCTGGAGACCATTCCGCTTATACCGCCATACCCCTCGGCGATTCCCGATCACTTCAACACCGAGGTGATGATCTATCGCGGTTTCTGGATGGTCAGTTGGTTCAAAAAAGAATTTGGCCTGCGCGAAATGCAGCGGGCCAAGGAACTGGGTGTGGAGCCTGAGGCGCTGTTCGATGAACTGGTCAACAGCGTGCCGGCTGGCTCAATGGGCCTCATGCTGCAGCCGTACTGGTCGCCGGGCATTCGTGAGCCAGGGTTGGAGGCCAAGGGCTCGATCATCGGCTTTGGCGACGTACACACCCGCGCGCATATCTACCGGGCGATTCTGGAAGGGCTGGCCTATGCCCTGCGTCAGGGCAAGGAAAAGATCGAGAAACGCTCGGGCACACGCATCACCCGCCTGCGCGTTTCCGGTGGTGGTTCACAGAGCGATGCGGCGATGCAGCTGACGGCCGATATCTTCGGCCTGCCTGCCGAGCGTCCGCATCTGTATGAAACCAGCGGGCTGGGCGCGGCGATCAATTGCGCGGTGGGCTTGGGGTTGCATCCTGATTATCCGACTGCGATAAAAGCCATGACCCGGGTAGGTGACGTGTTCACACCCAACCCTGAGGCGCAGCGCACCTATCAGCAGTTGTACACCCAGGTTTATCAGCGCATGTATAAGCAGCTGAAGCCGCTGTATCAGACCATTCGCAAAATTACCGGCTACCCGGCGTAATGTGGCCTGGCGGCGCACCGGTTCTGCTGCGCCGCTAAGCCATCACTGAGGTTAGGCCACATCCACCAGGATGATTTCGCTGTCTTCAATAGCCGTCACCCGGATCACGTCTACATCGCTGACAGCCACACCATCACGAGCCTGGGCGCTGACGCCGTTGACCTCGATACTGCCGCTCGCTGCTACCAGGTAGGCGCGGCGCGACGCACCAATCGGATACTCGGTGCTCTGGCCGGCTTGCAGGGTGGCCGCAGCCATCCGCGCATTGGTGCGGATCGACAGCGCGTCCTGGTCTTCGGCAAAGCCGCTGGCCAGGGTGACGAAGGTGCCGGCGCGCTCACCTTTGGGGAACGGCTTGGCGCCCCAGGACGGCGGTAGGCCCGACTGGTTGGGCTGAATCCAGATCTGGAAAATCTTGGTAGTGGTGTCCTCCAGGTTGTATTCGCTGTGGGCAATTCCGGTGCCGGCGCTCATTACCTGCACATCACCGGCTTCGGTACGGCCATGGTTACCCAGGTTGTCCTTGTGGGTGATGGCCCCTTGGCGTACATAGGTGATGATTTCCATGTCGCGATGCGGATGGGTTGGAAAGCCCGTGTGCGGGGCGATTTCATCATCGTTCCAGACCCGCAGCGGTCCCCAGCTCATACGCGCCGGGTCATAGTATTCGGCAAAGGAAAAGTGATGACGGGCATTCAGCCAGCCATGATGGGCACCGCCGAGCTCGGCGAAGGGGCGTACTTCGATCATCTGCATATCCTCATTTAAGGAACACCGGCTTTCAGCGGCGGTGTTCGTTGGCGATGAAAGGATGATCCAATAAATCAATACGATTAAAAATACGTAAATATTGAGCCTAATAATCTAATTGTTTGATGTTGAGCTCGTGGTTTACAGGCTGGTGCAACCTCAAGCTCTGCAGCTGAGTCTTTGTATTGAAATGTGAAAGGATGCCTTGAATGCAAGAACGTAAAGCGCTGCTGATTCTGCATGGCAAGCAAGCTCTCAATGCCGATGTGCGCGCTGCGGTGCAGGCGCGTCGTGAAGAGGGCTGGCAACTGGATGTGCGGGTGACCTGGGAGAGTGGCGATGCACAGCGTCTGGTCAATGAGGCGCTGCAGGCCGGTTACCCGACTCTGATTGCCGGCGGAGGTGACGGCACCCTGCGCGAAGTGGCTGAAGCCATGGCGCTGGCAAGAACCAAGGCCAGTCTGGCGCTATTGCCGTTGGGCACGGCCAACGACTTTGCCCACGCAGCGGGGATTGTTCTTGATCCGCGAATTGCCCTGAGATTGCTGGATACGCCTGCGCAGCCGATTGATCTGGGCGAAGTTGACGGCCAAGTGTTTCTCAATATGGCCACTGGCGGCTTTGGCTGCAATGTCACCGCCAATACGTCAGAAGATCTCAAGCGCGTGCTCGGCGGCGCGGCTTATTTTTTGACGGGCTTGAGCCGTTTTGCCGAAGTGCAATCGTCGTTTGGCCGCTTTACCGGACCGGATTTTCAGTGGGAAGGCGAGTTTCTTGCCCTTGGCATCGGCAATGGCCGCCAGGCCGGCGGTGGGCACGTGCTGTGCCCCAACGCACGGGTCAACGATGGTTTGCTGGATATCTGCATCGTGCCGGCGGCGGCTGATGTGGTCGGCACCTTGGGCACGCTGCTGTCTGGCGGGATCAATGGCTTGCAGAGCGTGGCCCTGAGCGCCCGGCTGCCTTGGCTGGAGGTCGAAGCACCAGAAGGTTTGGACCTCAATCTGGATGGCGAGCCGATGGAAAGTCGCAAGCTACGCTTTGCGTCAATGCCGCAAGCATTGCACGTGCATTTACCGGAGAATTCGCCGCTGTTGATGGAATAAACGCGGAGCTTCCTGTCGCCTGGCTGGCCTCGGCGCTGCGCTTATCGCATGATGGCGTCGCGCCATCTGCCTTCAGATGCGCGGCAGATGGCCGATACACCAGGGCATGGCTATTTGAGCTAGGCTAGATCGATAAGTGAACAGGAGCGCATGATGGCCGGCATTCTCGACTCAGTGAACCAACGTACCCAGCTGGTGGGTGAGAACCGCCTGGAAATTCTCATGTTCCGTCTCACGGGGCGGCAGTTGTTTGCGATCAACGTATTCAAGGTGCAGGAAGTCCTGCAAATGCCCAAGCTGACCCTGATGCCGCAGCGTCACCGGTTTGTTTGCGGAGTGGTCAATCTGCGTGGGCAGACGCTGCCGGTGATTGACCTGTCCCAGGCTATCGGCATGCGGCCCATCGTGCCGGATGAGCGCAGCACCATCATCGTCACCGAATACAACCGTTCGGTGCAGGCCTTCCTGGTCGGTGGGGTCGAGCGCATTCTCAACCTCAATTGGGAATCCATCCTGCCGCCACCAGGCGGAGCAGGGCGTCAGCATTACCTGACGGCCATTACCAAGGTCGAAGACCAGATCGTCGAAGTGATCGACGTGGAAAAGGTGTTGGCAGAAATCAGCCCGATGAGCACCAAGGTCTCTCCGGAAAAACTCGCCGACCCGCTGCTGGAATACGCCAAGGGTCGTGAGGTGCTGCTGGTAGACGACTCCAACGTGGCCATGAGTCAGCTCAAGGGCACCATGGCGCAACTGGATATCCGCTGCCACGCTGCTAGCGACGGCCTGCGTGCGTTGAACCTGCTGAAAAGCTGGGCTGACGCCGGGGTCGATGTGCACGAGAAGCTGCTGATGGTGATCACCGATGCGGAAATGCCGGAGATGGACGGCTATCGCCTGACCACCGAAATTCGCAACGACTCACGTCTCAAGGACTTGTACGTGGTGCTACACACCTCGCTGTCCGGCAGTTTCAACGAGGCCATGGTGAAGAAGGTCGGCTGCGACAACTTCCTCTCCAAGTTCCAGCCAGACAAACTGGTGGATGTGGTGCACCAGCGTTTGGCCCTGTTGCACCCCGAGGAATAAGCCTGACGCGGGCGTCAGGCTGGTATGTACCTGCTGTTTATTCGCTTAGCCGCTGGCGCAGATGTTCAATGCGCTCGCGGTTGACGTCGAAATCCGCGTAGCCCAGGCGCGATGCCGAGCGCACATCTACTCCGGCCGCGCCGATCATAAATTCCACATCATCGACAAAGCGCATCAGCTTGCTGCTGAATTCGGCGCGCAAATACCCCGGAGCCTCCTCCACCACGCTCACGCGTGGCTCTGCACTGAGTAACGCCTTGAGGCGTGCCTGGGTTTCTTCGGTGGTACCTTGCAGTGGCAGCGGTTCAATGGCGTGTCGCGCATCGCTGGCCTGGCTGTTTACGCAGTTCGGTGAGTCTGGGCAGGCGCTCAGTTGTCCATCATGGATGCCCAGGTTATCCGGCGCAGTACCGCTGCAAGCGCTTAGCAACACCAGTAGCGGCAGGGCCAAAGCGGGCTTGTAGGTACGTCGGGTTGCTCGTATAAGTGCGTTTTGCCAAACGGAAGCTGGGCTCATGTTGCATCTCTCCGGGTTGTACCGTTATCCACTGAAGTCGGCGGCGGGCGAAGCCCTGCGCGAAACGATGCTGGACGCTTTGGGCGTGCAGGGTGATCGTCGCTGGATGGTAGTCGATGCTGAATCTGGGCGCTTCCTTACGCAACGCTTGCTTGCACACATGACTCAGCTGCAAGCGCGCTGGCTGGGCAGCACGCACCTGCAACTGAGTGCACCGGGTATGCCTGAGTTGCAAGTGGCGGTGCCGGATGAACAGGCGCCGCTGCGTGGTGTGACCATCTGGCGCGACAGTTTGCAGGTGCCGGACGCCGGTGATCAGGCGGCGCATTGGCTTAGCCAATTGCTTGGCCGTGCCTGCCGTCTGGTTCAGGTCTCAGAACCGCGGGCGCGGCAGGTCGATACGGCGTATGCCGAGGTCGGCGACAAGGTGGCGTTTGCCGATGGCTTTCCTTTACTGCTGATCGGTCAGGCGTCGTTGGATGACCTCTCGGCGCGCGTCGGTCGGCCGTTGCCGATGCTGCGTTTTCGCCCGAACCTGGTGGTCAGCGGTAGCGAGCCTTATGCCGAAGACAGCTGGAAGCGTATCCGTATTGGTGAGCTGGAGTTTCGTGTGGTCAAGGGCTGCTCGCGTTGCATCATGACCACCCTCGACCCAGAGACGGGCGAGCGCAGTGCTGATCGCGAACCGCTGACCACCCTGAAAACCTACCGTGAGCGTGAAGGCGAGGTGTATTTCGGACAGAACCTGATCGCTTGTGGCGAAGGGCAATTGCGTCTGGATATGCCGGTGCAGGTGCTGGAGTAGGCGGGTAGGGCACGCTCAACAATTGCTGTTGAACGTGCCTGTCTTGGCTGTTACTGGTCGAAGTAACGCTCGTGCCAGGCGACCAGTGGCTGCGGTGCGTTGAGCTTCTCACCGTAGATCACTGAGTAGGACAGCACGTTCTGCACGTACTGGCGGGTTTCATCAAACGGGATATTCTCGATCCACACGTCATACGACAGGTGATCCGCGCCGCGCAGCCACTGCCGCACACGGCCTGGACCAGCGTTGTAGGCGGCGGAGGCGAGCACACGGTTGCCGTTGAACTGGCCGTAGATCTGGCTCAGGTAGGCCGCGCCCAGCTGGATATTGATTTCCGGGCGATAGGCCAGCTGCGGCGATGACAGCGGAATGCCAAAGCGTTTGGCGGTTTCCTTGGCGGTAGCTGGCATCAGCTGCATCAAACCCATGGCGCCGACGTGGGATTTGGCATCGGCCATAAAGGCACTTTCCTGGCGGGTGACGGCAAATACCCAACTGGAATGGATATCGCGGTTCTTCGCTTCACGCACCAGGTGTTCGCGGTGAGCCATGGGGAAGCGCACCTCCAGATCGTCCCAATACTGCGCCTGACTGATGGTGCGGATGGCTGGGAAGTACCAGCCCATCTCATAGGCCAGGCGCGCCTGGGCGACCATTTCGTCACGGCTGAACAGGCGGCTGACGTTGTACCACTCGCGCCGGCCATCGGCGACCTGACCACGGGCATGGAACTCCAGGGCACGGCGAATCGCTGCCGAATTACGCACCTTCTGGATGGTCTGTGGACTCAGAGCCAGCGGCTTGTTGTTCAGCTGATAGGGCGCCTGCACCTGGTCGGCGGCCATAAAGCCGTAGAAGTCACGCTCCTTGGCCAGCGCCTGGTACAGCGCTTTGGGTTCCTGACTATTGGGCTGTGCCAATTGCATGCTACGCGCCTGCCAGTAGCGCCAACGGTTGGTGTTGCCCAGTTCAGCAGGCATCCGGCGCGTCAGCTGGTTGGCCTCATCCCAGCGGCCCAGTCGCAGCAGCAGGCGGGCGCGCCATTCGCTGACGGTGTTGTCACGCAGCTCGGGGTCGTACTTGGCCATGACCTGTAGAGCGCGCGAATCGAAGCGTTTGGCCAGGGTCAGGCCGATTTCGCGGGCGATGGCGACCTGTTCCTCGCTGGAGAATTTCATCCGTTGGGCGTAGCCATCGAGCAGCTTCAACGCGCTCTCCGGGTCCTGGCGGGCCAGGCGGCGTAGGCCCAGGCCAACTACATCGGCCATGGCCGGGTCGGTCTGGGTAAAGCGTGAGGTCTGTTTCAGCAGCTCAGGTTTCTGTGCAACCTGCAGCAGGGTTTTGCCGTGGTTGCCCAGGGTCGGCATGCTCTTGATCAGGTGAGTGACCAGGCCGTAGTTGCGCGCTTCGGCCGCCAGCTTGGCGCGCTGCCAGCGCTTCTGTTCAGTAAGCTGGCCTTCGGCGGCCCACAGCGCGAACAGCGGGTCGCAGGCGTTGGGCTGGGATTTGCCGACCAGCCAGAGCTTCTCGGCTGTGGCATTGCCTTCGGCGCGCATACCGTGGCTCAGCTGGTATTGGCCATACAGGCAGTCGAGCTCAGTGAAGTTCAGGGCCGGGTCGTAGTAGTTGATAAAAGTCTTCCATTCACCGCGTTCTGCCAGCCAGCGCAGCCAGCGCAGCTTCATCCAGCTGATTTGCGGCAGGTCGCCGTGTTCAGCGAGGAATTTCTCGATTTCGTCATTGCTGGCCCACTTCAGTCGGGCGGTCAGCTCGTCATACGCCAGGTAAGGCTCCAGCGGGTAATCACGTAGCGCACTGGCATAGCGCTGGTAAGGGCCTTTGTCGCCCTTGGCTAGTGCGGCTTTGGCTTGATCGTAGTATTGACGCTGTTGCGTCAGAGTGGCCGCTTGCGCCGCAGCGACGCTCAGGGAGGAAACCAATAGGCAGGACAGCAGGCTGAACAGGGGACCGCGCATGACACTTCCAGGCAAATAGTGCGTATGGCTCTAGCTTAGTCGTTTGCCTAAGGGCGGTGAAGGCGCAAAGCGTTTCAACGGGTAATTGTCCGCACTAATCGCCATTTGAGCCTTGGCATCCGTGCTAGAGCGCTTGTTGCCCGAGCAGCAGATGGCATGCGCAGAATTTACCGCGCCTGCTGCTGAAATTGCCTGCTTGGTCGATGCGCTTCTCGGTTAGAATGCGCGCCCTGTTTTGCGGGTGCCGTGGGCAGCTGCAGATGATTTTTTGGGTGTTTCAGGTTGCCGCTGTGCACTGGATGCAACGAAGCCCGTTGCTCGGCCGCGGTTTACCAGCGTTCACCTGTCGTTTTTTGTTGAGGCGTGCCATGACCCTGCTCAAGTTCACCGATATTTCCCTGGCCTACGGCGCGATGCCGCTATTGGACAAGGTGTCTTGGCAGATCGCCCGTGGCGAGCGGGTGTGCATCATCGGCCGCAACGGCACCGGCAAGTCGAGCATGATGAAGCTGGTCAAGGGTGATCAGAAGGCCGATGACGGCGCTGTCTGGCGTGCACCCGGGCTGAAAATTGGTGAGCTACCGCAAGAATTGCCGGTGGCTGATGATCGCACCGTGTTTGATGTGGTCGCCCAAGGTCTGGACGGCGTGGGTGAGTTACTTGCGCAGTATCATCACTTGGCGCAGAACTGTGTCACCGAAGCCGATCTGGACAAGCTGATGCATGTGCAGCAGGACCTTGAGGCTCGTGATGGCTGGCGCTTGCAGCAACTGGTCGACAGCACCCTGAGCCGCCTGCAACTGCCGGCCGACAAGACCCTGGCTGAACTGTCCGGTGGCTGGCGTCGTCGCGTTCTGCTGGCCCAGGCGCTGGTCTCCGAGCCGGATTTGCTGCTGCTCGACGAGCCCACCAACCATTTGGATATCGGCGCAATTGCCTGGCTGGAAGAAGCCTTGGCCGATTTCCAGGGGGCGGTGCTGTTTATCACCCACGACCGTTCCTTCCTGCAGAACCTGGCAACGCGCATCCTTGAATTGGACCGTGGCGGCCTGATCGATTGGAACGGCGACTACGCCAGCTTCCTGGTGCACAAGGAAGCCACCTTGGCCGCCGAAGAAACGGCCAACGCGCTGTTCGACAAACGTCTGGCCCAGGAAGAAGTGTGGATTCGCCAAGGCATCAAGGCCCGCCGCACCCGTAACGAAGGCCGTGTGCGCGCCCTCAAAGCACTGCGCGTAGAGCGCAGCGAGCGCCGTGAGCGCACCGGCAAGGCCAATATCCAGCTGGAAACCGCCGAGAAATCCGGCAAGCAGGTGATGGTGCTGGAAAACGTCAGTTTTGCGCATCCAGGTGGGCCGTTCCTGATCAAGGACTTCTCCATGGTGCTGCAGCGCGGCGACCGCATTGGTCTGCTTGGCGCCAACGGCACCGGAAAAACCACCTTGCTCAAGCTGATGCTCGGCGGTTTGCAGCCAACCAGCGGTGAAGTGACCGAAGGCACACGCATTGATGTGGCTTATTTTGACCAATTGCGTCACCAGCTCGATCTGGAAAAGACCGTGATCGACAACGTCGCCGAAGGCCGCGACTTTATCGAGATCGATGGGCAGAACCGTCATGTACTGAGCTACCTGGGCGATTTTCTGTTCAGCCCACAGCGTGCACGTACACCGGTCAAGGCTTTGTCCGGGGGCGAGCGGGCACGTCTCTTGCTCGCCAAGCTGTTCAGCAAGCCGGCCAACCTGCTGGTGCTGGACGAACCGACCAACGACCTCGACGTGGAAACCCTGGAGTTGCTTGAAGAAGTACTGCTGACTTTCCCGGGTACCGTGCTGATGGTCAGCCATGACCGGGCTTTCCTCGACAACGTGGTGACCAGCACCCTGGTATTCGAAGGTGAAGGTCGTGTGCGCGAATACGTCGGTGGTTATCAGGATTGGCTGCGTCAGGGCGGTTCGCCGCGTCTGCTCGGTGTGGGTGAAAGCAAAGCCGGCAAGCCTGAACTAGCCTCAGCTGTGGTTCCGACGCCAGTGGTGGCGGAGCCTGTGGCGGTCGTGGCAGCGGCGGCGAGCAAGAAAAAACTCAGTTACAAGCTACAGCGCGAGCTGGAGGCCATTCCAGGGCAAATCGATGTGCTGGAGGGGCAGGTTGCCAGTTTGCAGGAACAGATCGGCTCGCCAAGTTTCTATCAGCAGCCTGCGGAGAAGACTGCCGAAGTGCTGGCGAAACTGCAGGCGGTGCAGCATGAGTTGGAGCAATTGGTCGAGCGTTGGGCTGAGCTGGAAGGCTAAACCCAAGGCGTAAAATAGCGCGCTCAAACAGGATTTTGAGCCTTCTGGCGGAGACAGTCATGGCCATCGAGTACCGCATCACTCTCGACGACAATCATCAGTTCAGCTACAGGATCGAGCTGGACAGGGTGTACGAGGCAGAGGCTGCGCAAAGCGCACCGACCTGGACGCGTCTTGAATACCAGCAATGCAGCAACTGCCCACTGAGCAAGGACAATTTCAGTCATTGCCCGGCGGCTGTCGATCTGCACCGGGTTATCGAGGATTTCCAGGGTTTGCCGGCGTTCAAAAAGGTGGCTGTATGGGTGCGTACGCCTGAGCGTGAGTACAACAAGCAGGTGGGCCTGGAAGAGGGCCTGCGTGCGCTGCTCGGGGTGATCATGGCCACCAGTGCCTGTCCGGTGCTGGGTAAGCTCAAACCCATGGCGCAACATCATCTGCCGTTTGCCAATAGCCAGGAATTCATTCTGCGCACGGTGTCGCTGTACTTGACCCAGCAGTACTTCAATCTGCGCGAAGGGCGTGCTGCGGATTGGGAGCTGAAAGGCCTGGTGCGCATGTTTCAGCAGTTGCAGCTGGTCAATCAGGCGTTCTGGCAGCGGATTCATGCAACCTGCGAGGGGGATTCCAACCTCAAGGCGTTCCTGACCTTCTTCTCCATGGCCTCGAGCATGACCTATTCACTGGAAACCCAGCTGCAGAAGATTCGCCCACTGGTCATGAGTTCACCTGATAGCGGTGAATAACGCAGTCGCGTTATTCACTCGCAGCTCGCGTTACTCGGCTTTTTTCAGGCGCACGGCCAGCACATCGCAGGGGGCGCCGTGTAGCACGTCGTTGGCGGTTGAGCCCAGCAGCAGTGCCAGGCCATGACGGCCGTGGCTGCCGACAACGATCAGGTCGCATTGCTGCTCTTCGGCCAGGCGGTGGATTTCCTGGCGAGGTTGGCCGTAGGCCAAGTGACGATGCTCGGCGCTGAGGTCGGGATACTTGCCGGAAAACTTGTCCAGGCGCTCGCGGGCCTGGTCGAACTGTTGCTGTTGAAGCATCGACAGGTCCATCGGTACGTCGCCGCCAAAGGCCATGGCCATAGGCTCGACAATATGCACCACAGACAATTTGGCCCCGCTGCTGGCGGCCAGTTTCTGCGCGCGGTGCATAACCGGGTCGCATTCCTCGGTAAGGTCGACGGCGACCAGAATGTGCTGGTAGGGCATGGGGTAACTCTCCTTGCAAGTGGATCAATAGCTTAAGTATGGCCGTCCTGAGCGCTGATGACAGGCTTTTGCCGGTGAGATAACGATATGAGTCCCTGGTTTCTGCTGTTGCTCCTGGCTTTTTTGCTCAGCCCGCTGGCCTGGCTGGTGCCCTCGCGCCATCAGCGTGGGCAGATGGATGTGCGTCTGCAGGCGCGGCGTATGGGCGTGGCAATGCAGTTGTCGCGCCAGGAATGGCCGCATTGGCTGCAGCGTCAGCCGCCGCACTCCTGCCCGCAATACCACCGTGCACGCCGCCGTGGCCAGATTGATAGCTGGTGCTATTGGCAGATGGAGCCGGGGCAGTGGGTGAATAAATGGCGTGAACCTTGCGCCGATCAGGCCTTGTTGGCGCAGTTGCAAGCCTTGCCGGCGGATGCATTCAAGGTCGAGGCGACCGATCAGATGCTTTCGGTGTGCTGGGGTGAGCGGGGTGCTAGCGAAGCGTTGGAGGCAATCGTCGCGTTTCTCCAGGCCAAAGCCTGAATAAAAGAAGGCCCAGTGCGAACACTGGGCCGGAGTACGGCCAGGCAGGCCGGTAAAACGAATGCGGATGGCGGCGGTCGCAATCAGAGGTTGGCGGCCGCGTACTGACTGGAAATCTGTTCAATGCCCTGGATGATGGTATTGGAGTACTTGTTAACCAGAAATGGCACGCTGTTCTCGTTGTAGTTGATCAGCGACTTTTCAATATAGCGCCATTTGGTGGCGACCCCTTCCCAGGACTGCTTGAGCTGCGGGCTGTTCTTAGGGTCTTTCTCCAGTGTTGCCATCTTGCTGGCGAACTCACTGACCAGCTCCTCGATTGGCCGTGCATCGCCGCCGCCCATAAAGGTGGCGCCTACCGAGGCACTGCGCGAGGCGTAATCCACGGCAATGCCTTGCATCAACATGCTCTGTTCGCGACTGCGTTGGGTCAGAGCGGGCACACTGTAGCTGCCTTCCTGCTGGATCTTGGTATACAGCTCCTGGCTCAGGGTCATCAGTTGCTGGTTGCGTGCTGCCAGGTCGGCTACCGGCTGCAGGTCGGTGTAGCCCTGGCTCTTCAAAGCGTTGATCAGGTTGTTGAGGTCGATTTCGTAACCCTTCCATTGCTGATCAAGCTGCGAGCGTAGGGCTTTCGCTCCTTCGCCGGGCATGTCTGTTAGCGCGGTCAGATGACTGTTCACCTCGCTTACTGAGTCGTTGATCATCCGCGCATAGCGTTGATCGCCTTCCATGCCGTTGAACATATAGAAGTCGCCCAGAGACTTTTGTGCGGCCAGGCGTAGCTGGTGCAGTTTCAGCAGGCTGGTTGCGGCGTCTGCGGCCTGGGTTGTGGCGCTGAATAGGGGGAGGGTAATTGCGAGCAGGGTGCTCAAAACAATGGCAAGCATGCGGCTCGACATGGGGAAACTCCGTGCGCCCTTGATTGGGCTCTAATTGTTTTTGTTTTGGCTACGGGCGGTCTAAAACGGCCGTATTGAGACGACTGTACCTGCAGCCAAATCATTTTGCTAGGTATGCGCTGGATCACACTTCTGTTTGCAGAGTTGGCGAAGTAAACGTAAATCGCTGCGGATGGCTGCCTGTTCGCTGCAGAGTGATCTGCACGCCTGCGTAAGCCTGAACGTAATTTTTTGTACGCCTTTGCAGTCACAACAGGCTAATTGACAAGTAGGGGCTTTTCCTTGAAGGTGTGCACACCCAAATCAAACGGGCGTATGAATTGAGCGTTTGCCTTCAAAGGCACCGCCTTTACAGCCCGATTATCGCGTCGGTGGGTGTGCCAGGCTGATTGGGGCTACTCTGAGACGGCTATGCCGTGGAGTAGCTTGCTGGTTGGCTCCGATGTGTACTGTTCAGCTTCCATACCGTGGAGATCAGTTGATGATTTACGAAGGTAAAGCCATCACGGTTAAGGCTCTTGAGAGTGGCATCGTCGAATTGAAATTCGACCTCAAGGGTGAATCCGTCAACAAATTCAACCGTCTTACCCTCAATGAACTGCGTCAATCCGTTGATGCGATCAAGGCCGATGGTTCGATCAAGGGCGTGATTGTCACCAGTGGCAAAGACGTATTTATCGTCGGCGCCGACATCACCGAGTTCGTCGACAACTTCAAGTTGCCAGACGAAGAACTGGTGGCTGGCAACCTCGAAGCCAACAAGATCTTCAGTGATTTTGAAGACCTCAATGTTCCGACTGTTGTCGCGATCAATGGCATCGCCCTGGGCGGTGGTTTTGAGATGTGCCTGGCCGCGGATTACCGCGTCATGGCTGAAAGCGCCAAGGTTGGCCTGCCAGAAGTCAAGCTGGGTATCTACCCAGGCTTCGGCGGTACTGTGCGTCTGCCACGGGTTATCGGTACCGATAACGCCGTTGAGTGGATTGCTGGTGGTAAAGAAAACAAAGCGGCTGACGCCCTGAAAATGGGTGCAGTGGATGCCGTGGTTGCCGCTGACAAGCTGCAAGCCGCTGCCCTGGACCTGATCAAGCGCGCCATCTCTGGCGAGCTGGACTACAAGGCCAAGCGTCAGCCGAAGCTGGAAAAGCTCAAGCTCAACGCAATCGAGCAGATGATGTGCTTTGAAACCGCCAAAGGTTTCGTTGCAGGTCAGGCTGGCCCGAACTATCCGGCGCCGGTTGAAGCGATCAAAACCATTCAGAAAGCCGCCAACTTCGGTCGCGATAAAGCGCTGGAAGTGGAAGCTGCTGGCTTCGTCAAGCTGGCTAAAACCCCGGTTGCTGCCAGCCTGATCGGCCTGTTCCTCAACGATCAGGATCTGAAGAAGAAAGCCAAGCAGCACGACGAAATCGCCAAGGACGTGAAACTGGCTGCCGTACTCGGTGCCGGTATCATGGGTGGCGGTATCGCCTACCAGTCCGCTTCCAAGGGCACCCCGATCCTGATGAAGGATATCCGTGAAGAGGGTATCCAGATGGGTCTGGCCGAGGCGTCCAAGCTGCTCGGCGGTCGCGTTGCCAAAGGTCGTATGACCCCAGCGAAGATGGCTGAAGCCCTTACTGCCATTCGTCCGACCATGTCCTACGGCGACTTCGGCGCTGTCGACATCGTTGTCGAAGCCGTGGTCGAGAACCCGAAGGTCAAGCAGATCGTGCTGGCTGAAGTGGAAGGCGTGGTTAAAGAAGACGCCATCCTCGCGTCGAATACCTCGACCATTTCCATCAACTTGCTGGCCAAGGCCCTCAAGCGTCCGGAAAATTTCGTCGGTATGCACTTCTTCAACCCTGTGCACATGATGCCGCTGGTTGAAGTGATTCGTGGCGAGAAGTCCAGCGACGTAGCCGTGGCGACCACCGTTGCCTACGCCAAGAAAATGGGCAAGACCCCGGTTGTGGTCAACGACTGCCCAGGCTTCCTGGTTAACCGCGTGCTGTTCCCGTACTTCGGCGGCTTCTCCAAGCTGCTCGGTTTCGGTGTGGACTTCGTGCGTATCGACAAGGTCATGGAGAAGTTCGGCTGGCCGATGGGCCCGGCGTACCTGTCAGATGTGGTCGGTATCGACACCGGTCACCACGGCCGTGACGTAATGGCTGAAGGCTTCCCGGATCGCATGGCGGTTGAAGGCCGTACTGCGGTTGACGTGATGTACGAAGCGGATCGTCTGGGTCAGAAGAACGGCAAGGGCTTCTACGCCTACGAGACTGACAAGCGCGGCAAGCCGAAGAAGGTTTCCGATCCGGTTGCCTACGACCTGCTGAAGTCCATCGTGACCGAGCAGCGTGAAGTGACTGATGAAGACATCATCAACTTCATGATGATTCCTCTGTGCATGGAAACCGTGCGTTGCCTGGAAGACGGCATCGTTGATACCGCAGCTGAGGCCGATATGGGCCTGATCTACGGCATCGGCTTCCCTCCGTTCCGCGGTGGTGCACTGCGTTACATCGATACCATCGGTGTAGCCGAGTTCGTTGCCCTGGCCGACAAATATGCCGAGCTGGGCGCGCTGTACACCCCGACTGCCAAGCTTCGCGAAATGGCCGCTAAGGGCCAGAAGTTTTTCGGTTAATCGCGCAACGACTAGAGCGAGAGTGAATTTATGAGCCTGAATCCTAGAGATGCAGTCATCGTCGACTTCGGTCGTACCCCGATGGGTCGTTCCAAGGGCGGCATGCATCGCAACACCCGTGCCGAGACCATGTCGGCCAACCTGATCAGTGGCGTGCTGGCACGTAACACCAAGCTGGATCCAGCTGAAGTGGAAGACGTGATCTGGGGCTGCGTTAACCAGACCCTGGAGCAGGGCTGGAACATCGCGCGAATGGCGTCGCTGATGACCCAGATCCCGCACACCAGTGCTGGCCAGACTGTGAGCCGCCTGTGCGGTTCGTCCATGAGCGCCCTGCACACTGCTGTGCAGGCTATCCAGACCGGTAACGGTGACGTGTTCGTCATCGGCGGTGTGGAGCACATGGGCCACGTTGGCATGATGCACGGCGTCGATCCAAACCCGCACCTGTCGCTGTACGCGGCTAAGGCCTCGGGCATGATGGGTCTGACTGCTGAAATGCTCGGCAAGATGCATGGCATCAGCCGTGAGCAGCAGGACGCCTTCGGTGAGCGTTCGCACCGTCTGGCCCACAAAGCTACCGTCGAAGGCAAGTTCAAGGATGAAATCATCCCGATGCAAGGCTACGACGAGAACGGCTTCCTGAAGGTGTTCGACTACGACGAAACCATTCGTCCGGAAACCACCTTGGCAAGCCTGGCTGCACTGAAGCCTGCGTTCAACCCGAAAGGCGGCACCGTGACTGCAGGCACGTCCTCGCAGATCACTGACGGCGCTTCCTGCATGATCGTCATGAGCGCCCAGCGCGCCCAAGACCTCGGCATTCAGCCAATGGCAGTGGTTCGCGCCATGGCCGTGGCCGGTGTTGATCCAGCGATCATGGGTTACGGTCCAGTACCGTCGACTCAGAAAGCACTCAAGCGTGCTGGCCTGACCATCAATGACATCGATTTCTTCGAGCTCAACGAGGCCTTCGCTGCCCAGGCCCTGCCTGTGCTGAAAGATCTGAAAGTGCTCGATAAGATGGAAGAGAAGGTCAACCTGCATGGCGGCGCGATCGCCCTGGGTCACCCGTTCGGTTGTTCCGGTGCGCGTATCTCCGGTACCCTGCTGAACGTGATGAAGCAGAATGGCGGCACCTTCGGTGTGTCGACCATGTGCGTAGGTCTCGGCCAAGGCATCACCACCGTCTTCGAGCGCCTCTAAGCTTCACCGGCGTAAGAGATGGAAAAACCGGGGCCCAGTGCCCCGGTTTTTGTTTATCAGTAGAAAATCTTCAAGGAATTCATCGATGCAACTACAGCCCGGCCTCTACCGTCATTACAAAGGCCCTGAGTACCGCGTGTTTGGCGTAGCCCAACATTCCGAAACGGAGCAGGCAATGGTGGTCTATCAGGCGCTATACGGTGAGTTTGGCTTGTGGGTGAGGCCGCTGGAGATGTTCTGTGAAAGCGTTGAGGTGGACGGCGAGACGGTTCCACGCTTTGCTTTGATTCAGGCTGAAACCGCACTGTTTACTCGGCCTTGAGCTGACATCGGGCCATTGCTGCGCTTGACCTCGGCCGGACCACCACTATATATAGCGGTGCCGCGCTAGTAGGCAGTACAGCGCCTCCCGCATTTATTTACCGAATTTCAGGAATTTTCCAATCCATGGGCAAATCGCTGGTCATCGTGGAATCCCCGGCCAAGGCCAAGACCATCAACAAGTACTTGGGTAACGAGTACGTGGTGAAGTCGAGCATCGGCCACATCCGTGACCTACCCACCAGTGGTTCGGCAAGCACCGCCAAAGAGCCAGTCAAGCGTGGTAAAGCCGCTGCAGGTGAAGTACCGGCGCTGTCGCCCAAGGAAAAAGCCAAGCGTCAGCTGTTTGCGCGCATGGGGGTTGATCCCGAACACGGCTGGAAAGCCAAGTACGAGATCCTCCCTGGCAAGGAGAAGGTTGTCGAAGAGTTGCGCCGTTTGGCCAAGGATGCCGACACCATCTATCTCGCAACCGACTTGGACCGCGAGGGGGAAGCTATTGCCTGGCACCTGCGCGAATCCATTGGTGGTGACGACAGCCGCTACAAGCGCGTGGTGTTCAACGAAATCACCAAGAAGGCCATTCAGGAAGCGTTCTCCAAGCCAGGCGAACTGGATATCAATCGAGTCAACGCCCAGCAGGCGCGGCGCTTCCTCGACCGTGTAGTGGGTTACATGGTTTCGCCGCTGCTGTGGGCCAAGATCGCTCGTGGTCTGTCTGCTGGTCGTGTGCAGTCGGTAGCTGTGAAGCTGGTGGTCGAGCGTGAGAAAGAGATCCGCGCGTTTGTTCCGGAAGAATACTGGGAAGTGCACGCCGACCTGGGCACCGCCAAAGGCGCTAACGTGCGCTTTGAGGTGGCCCGTGAGAACGGCGCTGCGTTCAAGCCGCTGAACGAGGCCCAGGCCATGGCGGCTCTGGCTACGCTGAAGGCCTCCAGCTACAGCATCAGCAAGCGCGAAGACAAACCGACCAGCAGCAAGCCTTCGGCGCCGTTTATTACCTCCACCCTGCAGCAGGCCGCGAGTAACCGCCTGGGCTTTGGGGTAAAGAAGACCATGATGATGGCCCAGCGTCTGTATGAGGCCGGTTACATCACTTATATGCGTACCGACTCGACCAACCTCTCGGCTGACGCCGTGAGCATGGTGCGCGGCTTTATCGAAGGCGAGTTCGGCAAGAAGTACCTGCCGGCCAACCCAATTGCCTACAGCAGCAAGGAAGGCGCCCAGGAAGCGCACGAAGCGATTCGACCTTCCGACGTCAACCTCAAGCCGACTCAGTTGTCGGGCATGGAGCGCGACGCCGAGCGTCTGTATGAGCTGATCTGGCGCCAGTTCGTAGCCTGCCAGATGCCGCCTGCTGAATACCTGTCGACCACAGTTACTGCGACGGCAGCGCAGTTCGAGCTGCGTGCCAAGGGCCGTATTCTCAAATTCGACGGCTATACCCGCGTATTGCCGCAGCTGAGCAAGCCGGGCGATGACGATGTATTGCCGGAAATGACTCAGGGCGAAGTGCTCAAGCTGGTCAAGCTCGACCCTAGCCAACACTTCACCAAGCCGCCAGCGCGTTACTCTGAAGCCAGCCTGGTTAAGGAAATGGAGAAGCGCGGTATCGGTCGTCCTTCGACCTATGCGGCGATTATCGGCACCATCCAGGACCGCGGTTACGTGGCGCTGCACAACCGCCGTTTCTACTCCGAAAAGATGGGCGACATCGTTACCGAGCGTCTGGCTGAAAGCTTCTCCAACCTGATGGACTACGGCTTTACCGCCGGCATGGAAGAGCACCTGGACGATGTGGCCCAAGGCGAGCGCGAGTGGAAGCACGTACTCGACGAGTTCTACGGTGACTTCAAGAAGAAGCTTGAAGTGGCCGAGGCGGGCGAGGGCGGCATGCGCGCTAACCAGCCGACGCTGACCGATATCGCCTGCCGCGATTGCGGTCGACCGATGACCATTCGTACCGCATCAACCGGGGTATTCCTCGGTTGTTCAGGCTATGCACTGCCGCCGAAAGAGCGCTGCAAGGCCACCGTCAACCTGGTGCCGGGTGACGAAATTGCCGCCGATGACGAGGGTGAGTCGGAGTCGCGCGTGCTGCTCGGCAAACATCGCTGCCCGATCTGCTCGACCGCAATGGACGCTTACCTGCTCGATGAAACCCGCAAGTTGCATATCTGCGGCAATAACCCGGATTGCAGCGGTTATGAAGTGGAGCAGGGCCAGTACCGCATCAAGGGCTATGAAGGCCCGAGCCTGGACTGCGACAAGTGCGGCAGCCAGATGCAGCTCAAGACTGGCCGTTTCGGCAAGTTCTTCGGCTGCACCAATAGTGAGTGCAAGAACACCCGCAAACTGCTGAAAAGTGGTGAAGCGGCGCCACCTAAAATGGACCCGGTGAAGATGCCGGAGCTCAAGTGCGAGAAGGTCAACGATACCTACATCCTGCGTGATGGTGCTTCGGGTCTGTTTCTGGCTGCCAGCCAGTTCCCGAAAAATCGTGAGACCCGCGCGCCCTTGGTGCTCGAGTTGATCCCGCACCGCGATGAGATCGATCCCAAGTACCACTTCCTTTGCGATGCGCCGAAGAAAGACCCGCAAGGTCGTGCGGCGGTTATCCGCTTCAGTCGCAAGACCAAAGAGCAATACGTGCAGACTGAAGTCGACGGCAAACCGACGGGCTGGCGTGCGTTCTATGACGGCGGCAAGTGGAAAGTCGAAGACAAGAGCTGATCTAGCGGAGCGCGTGTCGGCCACTGGCCGGCACGCGTATGCTTATCCAATCCGCTGTGGAGGGTGCCGCAATGGCCAATGAACTCTATACCCGCACCAATCAGAAAATCTTCTACGCCGGCCTGGCGCTGGAGTCCTGGCGCAAGGCTGAGCAGGGTCAGAGCATGAATGCCCTAGCTTTGATCCAAGCCGAGCGTGAAGCCGCTTTGTTTCATCTCTACGGTGCTCTGTTGGGCTTGTGCCATGAGATTGCCGGTTACTACCGCTTGCCGGACAGCGCCGCGCCGCAGGCTGAACGCTTCCTCACTGAGGAGGTGTTGCAAGCAGCGCCAAGTCAGGAATTGGGTGAGCTGGTCGAGCTGGCACAGTCCGCTGATAGCTGGGTTGCTCAACTGCTCAAGGCCTATGCCGAGCTGTTTCTGCCGCCGCAAGGGGGCAAGAAAAGCAAGGTTGATCCCGCTACGCCATTGATCACGGCGGTCAGCCTGGATGAAGAAGCTGCGCCCTTGGCGCAGGAGGCGCTTGAGGCCTGGCGTCAGCAGTTGAAGGCTCTGGCACAACGTTTTCGGCAAACCCTAAGCGAATGGTAGAAGGCTGATTGGACCGGCGGACTAGGGCGAGCCCGGGTCGGCTGTTACACTGTCGGCCTTTCGTGGAGAGCTAAGCCAATGCCTACATCATTCCTGGAAATTGTTGAGTTGCCCGACGGGCGTATTGCCCTGCGTCGTGCAGAGGATGAAGAGTCACTGGTGGTGCTGGATTTTTCTGCCGATGCCAAAGCCTTCCTGCAGGGGCAGCACGTCGAAGTTGCTAAGGCCATGCTCAATGTGGGTGTGCAGATGGCGGGGCGGCTGGCCGAAAATAATTTCCAGCAGGAAGAAGGGCCACGGGTTCTGCATTGATTGCAGAATCCTTTCCGGCTCTGAGCTAGAGCGTTCTGCTCGCGATGGCTGTTTCTTGCATCAGGTTTCTACTGGCTAACATGCACATTCCTTGTGCGTGACCTTCGGCCAATTACCCCAGACTGATATTCAGGCTTTGCGCCTTGCCCTGGCGGGCCGCTTGCTCAAGCTGTTGCCGTGCCTGGTGTTCTAGAGGGTGCAGCCAGCTAACAACGGTGTGACTGCGGCCCAGCGTCAAGGCCTGTTGTGCCAATGCCAGCGCGCTTTGTGCGCCGCGCGGGTGGAGCAGCAGAATGCGTTCGCGGTTCAGGCCCGCTTCGCGTAACCAGGTTTGGGTCAGGCTCGACGGCGGCGCAATCAGGGTCAGCCAGCGCTCATCGTGATTATCACTAAGCTCACGCAGAATCGGCGCGAGAAGATTCAGGCAGTGCCCGGCTGCGCCACGCAGCGACAGTTCACTGAAAGCCTCTGTCTCATCATCCTGCCAGGGCAGCTCAGTGCTATCGGCCAGTAATGGTGTCACCGTCGATGCCAGAAACGCATCGAACAAAGGCAGTTGTGTACGGTTCAGTGATTGCGGGAACTGCATAAATCCTCCACTAGCGGCGGATAACGCCGACGCTCAAACCTTCAATAATCAGGTCCTGTTCTTCCAGGTTTACTTCAATCGGGGCGAACTCTGGGTTTTC
This sequence comes from Pseudomonas sp. SG20056, assembly GCF_031764535.1. Lineage (NCBI taxonomy): Bacteria > Pseudomonadati > Pseudomonadota > Gammaproteobacteria > Pseudomonadales > Pseudomonadaceae > Pseudomonas > Pseudomonas sp. SG20056. The sequence goes on along the minus strand of NZ_CP134499.1, from coordinate 2,805,800 downwards.
TGCAATTAGCCAGACCTTGCTGCCTTCGCGCTTGAAGCGTTTGACCGTCACTTCATCGTCCAGGCGCGCCACTACCACTTGGCCGTTACGGGCTTCACGGGTGGTGTGTACGGCCAGCAGGTCACCATCGAAGATGCCGATGTCTTTCATGCTCATGCCGCGTACACGTAGCAAGTAATCAGCCTTGGGGTGGAAGAAGTCCGGATTGATCTTGCAGGACTCTTCTACATGTTGCTGCGCCAGGATTGGTGCGCCGGCAGCGACGCGGCCAATCACTGGTAGGCCTTCTTCTTCATCAGCATTGGGCTCGAAGCCAGGAATGCGGATGCCACGTGAAGCGCCAGGGGTCATTTCGATGGCACCCTTGCGAGCCAGGGCCTTGAGGTGCTCTTCCGCTGCATTAGGTGATTTGAAACCCAGTTTCAAGGCGATTTCCGCTCGGGTAGGCGGGTAGCCGTTGTCTTCAAGGCATTGCTTGATGAAAGCGAGAATTTCAGCTTGGCGCGGCGTCAGTTTTAGCATGGTCGGCTCTGTCTTTTTGTACAGTGACTGGGATTATATACAGTGATCTGCGATTGGCAATCCTTGTGTTCTGATCTCTACTCAATTGACCTTTATCTGATCTGTTGCGGCGCGCTGTTACTCGGGTCTCTCAGAGGGCGTCTAGCTAGGGTTAGCCCGTGTCTTTAGCGGATGTCTGTGACCACCTGGCCACAAGATGGTTTGCCCGGCTTGACAAGGCGGGCGGCTGAAACGTATGTTTCAAACAAGTGTTTGTTCAGATGAAAAGAGTCATGGCCCAGTCGGAAACCGTTGAACGCATTCTCGATGCGGCAGAGCAGCTTTTTGCGGAGAAAGGTTTCGCAGAAACTTCTCTGCGTTTGATCACCAGCAAGGCTGGCGTGAACCTGGCTGCGGTGAATTATCACTTTGGCTCGAAGAAGGCCCTGATTCAGGCGGTGTTCTCACGCTTTCTCGGGCCTTTCTGCGTAAGCCTGGAGCGTGAGCTGGATCGCCGTCAGGCCAAGCCGGAAACCAAGGTCAGCCTCGAAGAGCTGCTTGAGTTACTGGTGGAGCAGGCGCTGGCAGTAAAGCCGCGCAGCGGTAACGACCTTTCAATCTTTATGCGTTTGCTGGGCCTGGCCTTCAGCCAGAGCCAGGGTCACCTGCGTAAGTACCTCGAAGAGGTGTACGGCAAGGTGTTTCGCCGTTACATGCAGCTGGTGCATGAAGCTGCTCCGCGCATTCCTCCTCTGGAACTGTTCTGGCGCGTGCACTTTATGCTCGGCGCTGCGGCGTTCAGCATGTCCGGGATCAAGGCTCTGCGGGCGATGTCGGAAACCGATTTTGGGGTTAACACCTCGATTGAGCAGGTGATGCGCCTGATGGTGCCATTCCTGGCGGCCGGCATGCGTTCGGAAACCGGTCTCACCGATGAAGCCCTGGCCAGTGCGCAGCTCAAGCCGCGCACCAAGACGCCTGCTGCTCCCAGCAAAGTTTGACCTTGGCGGGTGGGCTTGGTGGATGCTATCCGCTAAGCTAGCCGCCCATGGTCGCTCTCGATTATCTGCATATCTCTCTCGCTGATCAGTGTCTGTATGGCTTTGCCAATGGGCAACTGCAGTTGCGCCTGCGTGTTTCCACTGCACTGAATGGCGCCGGGGAGCGCAATGGTTCCGGCTGTACGCCGCGGGGCTTGCACAAGGTGCGGGCAAAGATTGGTGAGGGCTTGCCGAGCGCTGCAGTTCTGCGCGGGCGGCGCTGGACCGGTGAGATCTGGTCGCCTGAGTTGCATGCACAGTTCCCTGGCCGCGACTGGATTCTTACGCGCATTCTCTGGTTGAGTGGTTGTGAGCCCGGGCGCAATCGTCTAGGCGCTGTCGATACCTTTCGCCGCTATATCTACATACACGGTACGCCGGACAGCGAGCCTATGGGCGTGGCGCTGTCGCATGGCTGTGTGCGTCTGCGCAACAGCGATCTGCTGGAACTCTTTGCGCGTGTCCCGATTCAATGTGCGGTACAGATTGACGAAGCCGCTTGCCCTGAGTGGGCAGTTGCGCCTCTTATTTAAGGACGAGTTGTGAGTTCACCGATGCAAGGTTCATTGATGCTGGATATCGCCGGCACCTGGTTGACCGCTGAGGATCGCCAGATTCTCCGTCAGCCGCAGGTGGCTGGGCTGATTCTGTTCGCGCGCAATATTGAAGATCCGCGCCAGGTGCGCGAGCTGTCTGCGGCTATTCGTGCGGTGCGGCCTGATTTGCTGCTGGCGGTGGATCAGGAAGGCGGGCGCGTGCAGCGTCTGCGTCAGGGCTTTGTGCGCTTGCCGGCGATGCGTGCGCTGGCTGATAACGCCAATGCCGAGCAGTTGGCTGAGCAGTGCGGCTGGATCATGGCCACCGAAGTGCTGGCTGCAGGTCTAGATCTGAGTTTTGCGCCAGTACTGGACTTGGATCATCAGCGCAGCGCCGTGGTTGGCAGCCGTTCTTTTGAAGGTGATGCGCAGCGTGCGACCTTGCTGGCTGGTGCGTTTATCCGTGGGATGAACGCTGCGGGCATGGCCGCCACTGGCAAGCATTTCCCCGGGCACGGCTGGGCCGAGGCGGATTCCCATGTAGCCATCCCGTTAGATGAGCGCAGTCTGGAACAGATTCGTGCAGTCGATTTGCAGCCGTTTGCTCAGCTGCGTGGGCAGTTGGCTGCAGTGATGCCCGCTCATGTGATCTACCCTCAGGTGGACAGTCAGCCTGCTGGTTTTTCCCGGCGCTGGTTGCAGGACATTCTGCGCGGCGAGCTGGCCTTTGATGGGGTGATTTTCAGTGACGATCTGTCCATGGCTGGCGCTCATGTAGTTGGTGATGCGGCCTGCCGTATCGAGGCTGCGCTAGCAGCGGGTTGTGATATGGGACTGGTGTGTAATGACCGGGCTGCAGCAGAGCTGGCCCTGAGCGCTTTGCAGCGACTCAAGGTGGAGCCGCCGCAAGGTCTGGCACGGATGCGCCGACAGGCCTTCCCGGGTATCGAGTATCGGCAGAACCCGCGTTGGCAGGCAGCACTTGGCAGCCTGCGCGATGCGCAATTAATCGACTGAGGACTAAGGGATGACGGTTTACGCGATTATCGGCGGTACGGGGCTGACCAAGCTGGACGGTCTGACCATCAAAGCTGCGCTGCATATTGATACGCCCTATGGCGCGCCCTCTGCGGCAGTGCTCAAGGGCGACTATGCCGGTCGTGAGGTGCTGTTCCTCGCCCGTCACGGTCATCCGCATCGCATCCCGCCGCATCAGGTCAACTACCGCGCCAACCTCTGGGCGCTACGTGAGGCGGGGGCCAAGGCTGTCATCGCCGTGAACGCTGTGGGCGGTATTCACTCGGCCATGGGCACCGGGCACTTCTGCCTGCCGCACCAGATCATCGATTACACCTACGGGCGGGAGCATACCTATTTCGAGGGTGAGTTGGAGCATGTCACCCATGTCGATTTCAGCCATCCCTATGACGCTGGCCTGCGCACCAAACTGGCCAATGCCCTCACTGCCGAGCACTGTGCGTTTAGTAATCATGGGCTGTACGGCTGCACCCAGGGGCCGCGGTTGGAAACCGTCGCGGAGATCGCGCGGATGGAGCGTGATGGCTGCGACATCGTCGGTATGACCGGTATGCCAGAAGCCGTGCTGGCCCGTGAGTTGGCTTTGCCCTACGCCTGCCTGGCGCTGGTGGTGAACCCGGCTGCGGGCAAGTCGCGGGCGCTGATCACCATGGCGGAAATCGAACGCGCCCTGGAAGAGGGCATGGGTGCGGTCAAGGCCGTATTGGCGCGGGTACTGACCAGCTGACTGGGCTGTGCTGCAATAAAAAGGGCCGCGTAATGCGGCCCTTTTTTGTGGCGGTGTTCTTATAGCGGGCTGACGCGAATCAGCATGCCCAGGCTGCCATTATCGACAAAGGTAAGCTCGCCGCTTTTCAGGCGGCTGCTCTGCTTGATGCGCTCGCTGTCGTTGAGGATGCCACTGGCGTCGAGCTGATTGACCCAGATGTCGCTGTCCAGCTCGATCACGCGGCCGGCTTTAAGGCTGATGGTGCCTTCGACGGGGTAGTGGCCGAACTGCTCATCGCCGGTGCTGATGGCGACGCGGCTGATCGACTCGCCCAGGCTCTGGGACCAGGCTTTGTGCAGTAGAACCTGATAGCCGCTGGACGGGCTGAGTTTGCCGGCTTCGGCATTCAGTGCGGTGCTGCGGCTGTTGCTGCCATCCACTGGCAGCGCGTTCTGCGCCCAGTTATCGGGCGGCAGCTGGCCGGCGGAAATCGGTGTGGCGGCCTGGCGGAATACGATGACTTCAACCTGATACAGGCTTTCAGCCAGAGCGGCAGTGCTGCTGAGCAGGCCCAGCAGAATAAGCGGCAGCAGGGCCAGGGTGCGGAGTGCGCGCATGGGTCAGTCCTTTAGGTAGAGGGAGTCAGGCGCTCGAACAGCGCCTCTAAGGTGTTGAATCGTTCTTCCGGGCGCTCCATAGGCACCTGGATCTTAAACATTGTCGCGCCTTCGAACTTGTAGCGATTCGGCGCGCTCTGGATCAGCTTGATCAGGGTCAGCGGATCGACGCAGGTATCGGCGGCGAATTCGATGCGCCCGCCTTGTGGGCCGGCATCGACCTTCTTGATCCCGAGCTTTTCCGCCTGCAATTTCAGCAGGGTGATGCGTATCAGGTTCTTGCTTGCATCCGGTAGCAGGCCGAAGCGGTCGATCATCTCCACTTGCAGCTCTTTCAGGCCATCCTCATCGGCGGCGTTGGCGATGCGTTTGTAGAGGATCAGCCGCGCATGCACGTCGGGCAGGTAATCCTCGGGGATCAACGCCGGCACACGCAGGTTGATCTCCGGGCCGCCGCCAAGTGGCTGGTCGAGGTTAGGTTGTTCGCCCTTGCGGATGGATTTCACCGCGCGTTCGAGCATTTCCATATAGAGGGTGAAACCCACCGCCTGAATCTGCCCGCTCTGACCGTCGCCGAGCAGCTCGCCGGCACCGCGGATTTCCAGGTCATGGGTGGCCAGCAGAAAGCCCGCTCCCAGATCTTGTGCGCCGGAGATGGCTTCCAGACGTTTCTGCGCGTCATCGGTCATCTGCTTGCGTGGCGGGGTCAGCAGGTAGGCGTAGGCCTGGTGGTGACTACGGCCGACGCGGCCGCGCAACTGGTGCAGCTGGGCCAGGCCGAACTTATCGGCGCGCTCGATAATGATGGTGTTTGCGCTCGGTACGTCGATACCGGTTTCGATGATGGTCGAGGCGATCAGCACGTTGAAACGCTTGTGATAGAAATCGCCCATTACCTGTTCCAGCTCGCGCTCGCGCATCTGTCCGTGGCCGATGCCGATTCGTGCTTCCGGTACCAGCTCGGCGAGGTCGGCGGCGCATTTCTCGATAGTTTTCACGTCGTTGTGCAGGTAGTACACCTGGCCGCCGCGCAGCAGCTCACGCAGCAGTGCTTCCTTGATAGTCGGGTTGTTCTGCTCCATGACGAAGGTACGCACTGACAGGCGGCGTGCCGGCGGCGTGGCGATGATCGACAGATCACGCATGCCAGCCACGGCCATATTCAGGGTGCGCGGAATTGGTGTGGCGGTAAGCGTGAGGATGTCGACTTCGCTGCGCAGGGCTTTGAGCTGCTCCTTCTGGCGCACGCCGAAACGGTGCTCTTCGTCGATGATCACCAGGCCCAGGTTGCTGAATTTGACATCTTCCTGCAGCAGCTTGTGGGTACCGATCACGATATCCACCTTGCCTTCGGCCAATTGCTGCACGGCCTCGCTGACTTCCTTGGCACTTTTGAAGCGGCTCATAACTTCGACTTTTACCGGCCAGTCGGCGAAGCGGTCGCGGAAGCTGTTGTAGTGCTGCTGGGCGAGCAGGGTGGTCGGTACCAGTACCGCCACTTGCTTGCCGCCATGCACGGCAATAAATGCGGCGCGCATGGCCACCTCGGTCTTGCCGAAGCCGACATCGCCGCAGACCAGGCGGTCCATTGGTTTGGGCGCAAGCATGTCGTCATGCACAGCCTCGATGGCGGCTTGCTGATCCGGGGTTTCTTCGAAGGGGAAACCAGCACTGAAGGTGGCGTAATCGGCTTTGGGGTCGGCAAAGGCGTAGCCTTCGCGGGCGGCGCGGCGGGCATAGATGTCGAGCAGCTCGGCGGCGACATCGCGCACCTGCTCGGCGGCTTTGCGTTTGGCCTTTTGCCAGATTTCCGAGCCCAAGCGGTGCAGTGGGGCGAGGGCGTCATCGCTGCCGGTGTAGCGGGCGATCAAGTGCAGGCTGGCCACTGGTACGTAGAGCTTGGCTTCCTCGGCGTACATCAGGGCGAGGAATTCGGCGGCCTGGCCGTCGAACTCCATAGTCACCAGACCCAGGTAACGGCCGACGCCGTGGTCGATATGCACCACCGGCGCGCCTTCGCGCAGTTCGGTAAGGTTCTTGATGACGTTGTCGCCGCCATCGCGGGATTTCTCGCGGCGCCGGCGCTGCATAACGCGCTGGCCAAACAGTGGGCTTTCCGCGACCAAGGCCAGGTCTTCAAGCAGCAGGCCGTCATCCAGCGGCGCGATGCAGATGCCTAAACGCTCTTTACTGGCGGTGAAGCTCGGCCAGCTTTCAAATTCATTAGGCTTGAGTTTGAGGCGTGCCAGAAGCTCCAGCAGCACCTCGCGGCGTCCGGCGGACTCGGCGCAGAACAGCACGCGACCAGGGTATTCCTCGATAAAGCGCCGTAGCGCGGCCAGCGGCTCGCCGGCCTTGGCCTGGATCGCCAGGTCGGGCAACGGTTTGGCGTTGAAGCGCAGGCGGCCGACGCCTTCTTCTATATCGTCCTGGCTGACCACTACGCGCGGCCAGTTTTTCAGCCTGGCGAAACAGTCTTCCACCGGCAGGAAGATATCGGCTGGCGGTAGCAGCGGGCGTTCTGGGTCAACGCGGCGATCTTCATAGCGGCTGCGCGCATCCACCCAGAACTGCTCGGCGGCTTTTTCGATGCCCGGCAGGGAAAACACCTGGGTGTCGGCGGGTAGGTAGTCGAAGAGAGTGGCGGTTTCTTCGAAGAACAGCGGCAGGTAGTACTCGATACCGGCCGGGGTGATGCCAGTGCTGAGATCCTGATAGATCGGGCAGCGGCGGAAATCCACATCGAAGCGCTCGCGAAAGCGCCCGCGGAAATCAGTAACGGCTTTCTTTTCCAGCGGAAATTCGCGCGCCGGCAACAGCTTGATTGACTCGACCTTGTCGATGGACCGCTGGTTTTCCGGATCGAAGGTGCGCAGGGTTTCGATTTCGTCATCGAATAGGTCGATGCGGTATGGCTGGCTGCTGCCCATCGGGAATAGGTCGATCAGCGCGCCGCGTACGGCGAATTCGCCATGCTCGTATACCGTATCCACACAGCGATAGCCGGCGGCTTCCAGATTGCCGCGCATCTGGTTGACGTCGAGTTGCTGGCCGACCTGCATGACCAGGCTGCTGCCGAGCAGAAAGCGCTTGGGCGCCAGACGGTGTAGGGCGGTGGTGATCGGGACTACCAATACGCCGTGTTTCAGCTCGGGCAGGCGATAAAGCGCGGCGATGCGCTGGGAAATGATGTCCTGGTGCGGCGAAAACAGGTCGTAGGGCAGGGTTTCCCAGTCGGGGAAATGCAGCACTGGCAAATCCGGAGCGAAAAAGCTCAGCTCCTCTTGCAGGCGTTCGGCGCTCTGGCTGTCGGCAGTCAGCAGCAGGGTGAAACGTTTGGCATTGCTGGCGGCTTCGGCAATCGCCAGGCTCAGCGCGGCACCGGGCAGGTTGCCCCAGTGTTGTTTGCCGGCAGTGGCCGGTAGGGACGGTAGACGCAGTACGGACGCGGTCGGTTCAGACACGGGCGGCTCACGGTCATGGCACAAGGTCGGCGATTGTAGCGGGCGTTTATATGCGGTGTCAGTTACGACAGTCGTGCATTGCTCATGCTTGCTTGCGCCGTCATAATGTAGCCCCTTTTTTCAGCCCCTACATGTGGAAGGTACTGCCCGTGACTCAGAAGCCCGACCAGTGTCTCGGTGAGTGGATCGATCGAGAAGCCCTTGCGGAAGCGATGATTCCGATGATTGGCCAACTCTACCGTAACAACAACGTGGTCACCTCGATCTACGGCCGTGGTTTGATCAACCGCTCGGTTATCGACATTCTCAAGGCCCACCGCTTCGCACGTCACCGCCTGACCGGCGACAGCGAATTGTCGGTGCACGATACCTTCCTGGTGCTCAAGGCCATGAGCGAGCTCAAGCTGGGCGCCGCCTCGATAGACCTGGGCAAAATGGTCAGCAAGTTCAAGACCGAAGGCCAGGGCCGCAGCATCGAGCAGTTCGTCAAGGATGAACTGGTTGAAGTGGTTGGTAAGCAGAACAGCGAAGCCCGCGAAGGCACCGACGTTGTGCTGTATGGCTTCGGTCGTATCGGCCGCCTGCTGGCACGCATCCTGATCGAGAAAACCGGTGGTGGCGATGGCCTGCGTCTGCGCGCCATTGTTGTGCGCAAAGGTGCGACCAATGACCTGGTCAAGCGCGCCAGCCTGCTGCGCCGCGACTCGGTACACGGCAAGTTCGATGGCACCATCACCATCGACGAAGAAAACAGCACCCTGACGGCCAACGGCAACCTGATTCAGGTGATTTACGCCAAATCGCCAACCGAAGTGGATTACACCCAGTACGGCATCAAGAACGCGCTGCTGGTGGACAACACCGGTGTGTGGCGTGATGCCGACGGCCTGGGGCAGCACCTGGCCTGCCCGGGTGTAGACCGTGTCGTGCTGACCGCGCCGGGTAAAGGTGCGTTGAAGAACATCGTGCACGGCATCAACCACGGTGAAATCACCCCTGAAGATAAGATCATCTCGGCCGCTTCCTGCACCACCAACGCCATCGTGCCGGTGCTCAAAGCGATCAATGACCAGTACGGCATCGTTAATGGTCACGTCGAAACCGTTCACTCGTACACCAACGACCAGAACCTGATCGATAACTTCCACAAGGGCGATCGCCGTGGCCGCAGCGCGCCACTGAACATGGTAATCACCGAAACCGGTGCTGCCACTGCTGCTGCCAAGGCGCTGCCTGTGCTGAAGGGCAAGCTGACCGGCAACGCTATTCGCGTGCCAACGCCGAACGTATCGATGGCCATTCTCAACCTCAACCTTGAGAAAGCCACCACCCGCGAAGAAGTCAACGAGTACCTGCGCCAGATGGCCATGCACTCGGACCTGCAGAAGCAGATCGACTTCGTCCAGTCGCAGGAAGTGGTCTCCACTGACTTCGTTGGCTCGCGCCACGCCGGTGTAGTTGATGCTGAAGCCACCATCTGCAATGACAACCGTGTTGTGCTGTACGTGTGGTACGACAACGAATTCGGTTACAGCTGCCAGGTGGTTCGCGTGATGGAAGACATGGCCGGGGTCAACCCGCCAGCCTTCCCGCGCTAAGCGCAGGTAACGCAATAAAAAAACGGGAGCTGCGGCTCCCGTTTTTTATTGCCTGGATTAACAGGTGGTTTTCAATACCCTGTTTTAGTCGGCCAGCAGGCTGGTACGCAACTCATCCGACAACCCGTTGGGCGACAGCCAGATGCCCAGGTAAGCCTTGGCCAGTGCCGGGTCCTGGCTGGTGTAGGCAACTTTACCGTTCACTTCCAGGGTCAGGCCGCTGCCTGCGTTGAAGTTCAGGGCGTAACGGTCGCCTGGACGAATATCCCTGAACGTGGCATGCAGGGCGTCTACCTCGGGCCGCAGGCGCTGCAGTGTGGTGGCGTCGTGCTGGCGTTCGAGCGTGACCCAGGCCGCCTTGATCACGTCTTGGCTGTCGATGTTACGGAAGTAGTAGAGCTCCAGGCGCTGCGTGAGCGGCTTGGTGACAGCCTGGCTAGCGCTTGCCTCGGTTGGTGCATAGAAGGCAGCGGCGTAGACATCGGCCCACAGGTAGGTCAGCACACTCTGGTTTTTGCGTTCCAGGCTGCTCTGTTCGAGCTGGTGAGTGGCGGCGAAGTTGGCTTCTTGCAGGCGTTCGCGGTTGTTGGCGAATGACTCGCTGCTCAGCAGCAGTAGGGTGGTAAGCGCGAGTAGCAGGCGCATGGCAGGGCTCCAGTTGGTCTATTAGTCTTATGTCGCGCGCGGCGGCGTTGCCGTCAAGCCGGCATCTGTTGCCTTCTGTTACGTTAAACCGGATAAAAGCAAGCGCTTGGGTGGCCAGTGGCCGAAGGTGCGACTTATAATCGGCCAGATTTTTTCCCGCGACCGACATTCTGCCCAGCGCCTGACTTGTTTTTGGCGTTGTGCCGCATTTTTCTGCGTTGGTGTCGTCCGTATTCTAAAAAAGCTTATAAATCAGTGGTTAGGCAAACCTATGATCAAAATAAAACATGGGCTTGATTTGCCCATAACAGGCGTGCCGGCGCAGCGCATCGAGGCTGCAAGGCCGGTGCGTAGCGTCGCCGTCATAGGCTTCGATTATCACGGTATGAAGCCTTCGATGGAGGTTCAGGTCGGTGACCGGGTCAAGCTTGGCCAGGTGCTGTTCTCGGACAAGAAATCGCCAGGCGTGCAATACACTGCTCCAGCCGCAGGCGTGATCAGCGCCATCCACCGTGGCGAAAAACGTGTGCTGCAATCCGTGGTTATCGATGTCGAGGGTGATGAGCAAATCACCTTTGATCAGGTAGCGGTAGAGCAGCTGGCAACTGTTGGCGACGCCAAAGTGCGTGAAGTACTGTTGCAATCTGGTCTGTGGACCGCATTTCGCGTCCGTCCGTTCAGCAAAGTGCCGGCTGCTGATGCACAGCCTAGCTCGATTTTCGTCACGGCCATTGATACTCACCCGCTGGCAGCCGATCCGGCTGTGGTGATTGCCGAGTACGCCGCCGACTTTGCTAACGGTCTGCAGGTGCTGAGCAATCTGGCCAAGGTGTTTCTGTGCAAGGCTGAGGGCGCCAGCTTACCTGGCGAGCAGCTGAGCAAGGTGCACACCGAGTCCTTCGCCGGTCCGCATCCTGCTGGCTTGCCGGGTACGCACATTCATTTCCTCGATCCGGTCAGCGTCAGCAAGAGCGTCTGGTCGATCAATTATCAGGACGTGATTGCCGTCGGCAAACTGTTCACCACTGGGCTGCTGTGGACCGAGCGCGTTGTCGCGCTGGCCGGCCCTGTGGTCGAGCAGCCGCGCTTGGTGCGCACCCGTCTGGGTGCGAGCCTCAGCGAACTGACTGCCGGCCAGCTGCAGCCTGGTTTCAACCGGGTTATTTCCGGCTCGGTGCTGGGTGGCCGTACCGCGCAGGGCGCTTTCGCCTTCCTCGGGCGTTATCACCTGCAGGTGTCCTGCCTGGTTGAAGGGCATGAGCGCGAGCTGATGCATTACCTGCGTGCTGGGGTCAACAAGCACTCGGTGATGAATATCTTTGTTTCCAAGCTCAACGCCGCAAAGAAGTTCGCCTTCTCGACAACGACCAATGGCAGCCCGCGCGCCATGGTGCCGGTGGGCAACTACGAAGCGGTGATGCCGCTGGATATCCTGCCGACACAACTGCTGCGCTACCTGATCGTCGGTGACACCGAGATGGCTCAGAAACTGGGCTGCCTGGAACTCGATGAAGAAGACCTGGCGCTGTGCACCTATGTCTGTGCCGGCAAGTATGAGTACGGCCCTATCCTGCGCGATAACCTCGCCCGTATTGAGAAGGAGGGTTAAGTCATGGGTATTCGTGCATTCCTCGATAAAGTCGAGCACAACTTCGAAAAAGGCGGCAAGTTCGAGAACTGGTACGCCCTCTATGAGGCTGTCGATACTTTCTTCTATCGCCCTGGCAGCGTCACCAAGACCACTGCTCACGTGCGTGACGGTATCGACCTCAAGCGCATGATGATCACTGTGTGGCTGTGTACCTTCCCGATGATGTTTTTCGGGATGTGGAACACCGGTTATCAGGCCAACCTGATCTTCGCTAACAGTCCTGAGCTGCTGGCTGCTCAGGAAGGCTGGCGCTTCGCGTTGATTGGTTCGCTGGCCGGGTTCGACCCCAACAGCCTGTGGGATAACTTTATCCAGGGCGCGGCCTACTTCCTGCCGGTGTATGCCACGGCGTTTATCGTCGGCGGTTTCTGGGAAGTGCTGTTCGCTTCGGTTCGCAAGCATGAAGTTAACGAAGGCTTCTTCGTTACGTCCGTGCTGTTCGCCCTGATTCTGCCGCCGAGTATTCCTCTTTGGCAGGTCGCGCTGGGTATCAGTTTCGGCGTGGTGATTGGCAAGGAAGTGTTTGGCGGTACTGGCAAGAACTTCCTCAACCCTGCGCTGACTGGTCGTGCCTTCCTGTTCTTCGCCTACCCGGCGCAAATGTCCGGTGATGCAGTCTGGACTGCGGTTGACGGCTTCGCCGGCGCAACCTCGCTGAGCCTTGCGGCTGCTGGTGGCATTGAGAACGTGGTGAGTAATGGCATCACCTGGATGGATGCTTTCGTCGGCACCATTCACGGTTCCATGGGCGAAACCAGCACTCTGGCGATCCTTATTGGTGGCGGCATTCTGCTGATTACCAAGATCGCCTCCTGGCGCATCGTTACCGGCGTGATGTTGGGCATGATCGGCTTCAGCCTGCTGCTCAATATGCTCGGCTCTAGCACCAACCCGATGTTTGCCATGCCTTGGCACTGGCACCTGGTGGTGGGTGGTTTTGCGTTCGGTATGTTCTTTATGGCCACCGACCCGGTGTCGGCGTCCATGACCAATACCGGCAAGTGGATTTTCGGTGCCCTGATCGGCGTGATGGTGGTGATGATCCGTGTGGTCAACCCAGCCTTCCCGGAAGGCATGATGCTGGCGATTCTGTTCGCCAACCTGTTTGCACCGCTGATCGACCACTTTGTCGTTCAAGCCAATATCAAGCGGAGGCTGGCACGCAATGTCTAGTCAAAAAGAATCCACCGTCCGCACGTTGGTGGTGGCCCTGTTGGTCTGCCTGGTGTGTTCGGTGTTTGTTGCCGGTGCCGCCATTGCGCTGAAACCGACGCAAGTGGAAAACCGTCAGCTCGACAAGCAGCGCAGCATTCTGGCGATTGCTGGGCTTGGCGATGCCAGTATGAGCAGCGCGCAGGTCAAGGCGTTGTTCGCTGAGCGCATCAGTGCACGGATTGTCGACCTCGATACCGGTACTTTCAGCGATGCGCAGAACCCGGCCACGTTCGATCCGTTGAAAGCGGCCAAGGATCTGAAGTTGTCAGCCGCGCTATCTGGCTCGGACGATATTGCTTCGATCAAACGTCGCGAGCGTTTCACCACGGTTTACCTGGTGGAGCAGGATGGCAAGCTGGAAACCGTGATTCTGCCTGTACGTGGTTATGGTCTGTGGTCGACCCTGCATGGCTTTATGGCGCTCCAGGGTGACCTCAATACCGTTGCCGGTTTCGGCTTCTACCAGCATGCCGAGACCCCGGGTCTGGGCGGCGAAGTGGATAACCCGAAGTGGAAGAATCTGTGGCTGGGCAAGACCTTGTTTGATGACAAGGGCGAGCTGGCGATTCAGATCATCAAGGGTAACGTCGACGCGCAGAGCGCGCAGGCGACTCACCAGGTCGATGGCCTGGCGGGTGCAACCCTGACCAGCAATGGGGTGAATAACTTGCTGCACTTCTGGCTGGGAGAGAACGGCTTCGCCCAGTTCCTCGCCAATCTGCAAAAAGGGGAGGCTTGATCATGTCGCAGCCGACTATTAAAGAAGTTCTGCTCAACCCGATTTTCAACAACAACCCGATTGGTTTGCAGATTCTGGGCATCTGTTCCGCTCTGGCGGTGACCTCGAACCTGAAAACCGCACTGGTGATGTCGATTGCTCTGACCCTGGTAACCGGGTTTTCCAACCTGTTTATCTCGATGATTCGCAGCCAGATCCCCAGCTCCATCCGCATGATCGTGCAGATGGTGATCATTGCGTCCCTGGTGATCGTGGTCGATCAGGTGCTCAAGGCCTTTGCCTTTAGTCTGTCCAAGCAGCTGTCGGTATTCGTCGGTCTGATCATCACCAACTGCATCGTGATGGGCCGTGCTGAAGCCTTTGCCATGCAGAATCCGCCAATGCTGTCGTTCTTCGACGGCATCGGTAACGGCCTGGGCTACAGCGCCTTTCTGATCGTGCTGGGCATCATTCGCGAGCTGTTCGGCGCGGGCAAACTGATGGGCTACGAGATAATTCCGGTGATCAACGACGGTGGTTGGTACCAGCCTAACGGCATGCTGCTGTTGCCGCCTTCGGCGTTCTTCCTGATCGGTTTGTTTATCTGGGCATTGCGTAGCTGGAAAAAAGATCAGCTGGAAAAGCCAAGCTTCAAGATGGCTCCGCAGGTCTCGAATAAGGAGGCTTACTAATGGAGCATTACCTCAGCTTGCTGGCCAAGGCGGTGTTCGTTGAGAACATGGCATTGGCCTTCTTCCTCGGCATGTGCACCTTTATCGCCATCTCGAAGAAAGTCGAGACCGCGATTGGTCTGGGTATCGCGGTTATCGTGGTGCAGGTCATCACCGTGCCGGCGAACAACCTGATCTACACCTACCTGCTGAAAGATGGCGCGCTGGCCTGGGCCGGTTTGCCGGAAGTGGACCTGAGCTTCCTCGGTCTGCTCAGCTATATCGGGGTGATCGCGGCCATCGTGCAGATCCTCGAGATGCTGCTGGATAAGTATGTACCCAGCCTCTACAACGCCCTGGGGGTTTTCCTGCCGCTGATCACGGTGAACTGCGCCATCATGGGCGGCACCCTGTTCATGGTTGAGCGTGACTACAACCTGGCGGAAAGTACCGTGTATGGCTTTGGCTCTGGTCTGTCCTGGGCGCTGGCGATTGCTGCACTGGCAGGTATTCGCGAAAAGCTCAAATACAGCGATGTACCAGACGGCCTGCAGGGCCTGGGTATCACCTTTATTACCATCGGTCTGATGTCTCTGGGCTTTATGTCCTTCTCCGGCGTGCAGTTGTAAGGAAGGGATGCATAGATGATCAATTTAGAGATCTTTATCGCCATCGGCATGTTCACCGGCATCGTGCTGGCGCTGGTGCTGGTTATTCTCGCGGCGCGCGCCAAGCTGGTTTCCAGCGGTGACGTGAGCATCGAGATCAACGGCGAAAAAACCATTGTGGTTCCAGCGGGCGGCAAGTTGCTGCAGACCCTGGCGGCCAACAATATCTTCCTGTCTTCGGCATGCGGTGGTGGCGGTACCTGCGCCCAGTGCAAGTGTGTGGTCGAGCATGGCGGCGGCGAAATGCTGCCGACCGAAGAGGCTGCCTTCACTCGTCGCGAAGCCAAGGCTGGCTGGCGTCTGTCCTGCCAGACGCCAGTCAAACAGGACATGAAGATCGAAGTGCCGGAAGAAGTCTTCGGCGTGAAGAAGTGGCAATGCACCGTTGAGTCCAACCCCAACGTGGCCACCTTCATCAAGGAACTGACGCTGAAACTGCCGGAAGGCGAGAGCGTCGACTTCCGCGCCGGTGGCTATGTGCAGCTGGAGTGTCCGCCGCACGAAGTGCACTACAAGGACTTCGACATTCAGGAAGAGTACCGCGGAGACTGGGACAAGTTTAACCAGTGGAAGTACGTGTCCAAGGTCGAAGAGACCGTGATCCGTGCCTACTCCATGGCCAACTACCCGGAAGAAGTGGGGCTGGTGAAGTTCAATATCCGTATTGCGTCGCCGCCACCGGGTAAAGACGATCTGCCACCGGGCAAGATGAGTTCCTACGTATTCAGCCTCAAGCCGGGCGACAAGATCGATGTGTACGGCCCGTTTGGTGAGTTCTTCGCCAAAGACACCGACGCCGAGATGGTCTTCATCGGTGGTGGTGCCGGTATGGCGCCGATGCGTTCGCACATCTTCGACCAGCTCAAGCGCTTGAAATCGACCCGCAAGATCAGCTTCTGGTACGGCGCGCGCTCCATGCGTGAAGCCTTCTACGTTGAAGAATACGATCAGCTGCAGGCCGAGAATCCCAACTTCAAGTGGCATCTGGCGCTGTCTGATCCGCTACCGGAAGACAATTGGACCGGTCTCAAGGGCTTTATCCACAACGTGCTGTACGAGAACTACCTCAAGGACCATCCGGCTCCGGAGGAGTGCGAGTTCTACATGTGCGGCCCGCCCATGATGAACGCAGCCGTGATCAAGATGCTGATCGACCTGGGTGTGGAGGAGGAGAACATCCTGCTCGACGACTTCGGCGGTTAAGCATGAGCCATGTGCTACTGCGGCCCGTTATCGCTGTCAGCTTGCTGACAGCCCTAACGGGCTGTTGGTTTTCAGAGCGTGTAGAAGAGTTTGGCGGCCCGACAATGGGCAGCACCTACACGGTCAAATATGTGCGCAGCAAGGATTCGCCGAGCCTTGAGTTACTCAAGCGCGAGACCGATGCAATCCTGGCTGAGGTTGACCGACAGATGTCGACCTATCGCGATGATTCCGCCATCGAGCAATTCAATCAGGCCCCTGCGGGTACTTGTCAGACCATGCCGGACGGGGTGCTGGAGTTGGTTGAAGCCGGGCGCCTGCTGCATGAGCAAAGTCAGGGTGCATTCGACCTGACCCTGGAGCCGCTGCTCAATCTCTGGGGCTTTGGCCCCCAAGCACGCGCCGAAAAGGTGCCGACCTCTGAGCAATTGGTTGCCGCGCGTGCACGGGTGGGCATGCAGCATCTGCGTCGTGACGGGCAGCAGTTGTGCAAAGAAGTTGATGTTCAGGTTGATTTCAACAGCATTGCCGCCGGTTATGCGGTGGACAAGATCGTGCAGCGCTTCAACGAACTGGGTGTGACCAGCTATATGGTTGAGGCCACTGGTGAGCTCAAGGCAGCAGGCAAGAAGCCTGATGGTCAGCCCTGGCGCATCGGTCTGGAGGCGCCGCAGGACGGCCAGCGTGTCGCTCAGCAGGTGCTGGCGGTAGATGGCTACGGCATTTCTACCTCGGGTGATTACCGTAATTACTTCGAGGAAGAAGGGCAGCGCTACTCGCATACCCTCGATCCGTTGACCGGTGCACCGATCACCCACAAGCTGGCAGCGGTAACTGTGGTGGACAAATCGACCTTGCGCGCCGATGGCTTGTCTACAGTGCTAATGGTAATGGGCACTGAGCGTGGCTTGGCATTTGCTGAGCGCATGGGGATTGCGGCGTTTTTCGTGACCCGTGAAGGTGACGCTTTCGTCACACAGACAACTCAGGCTTTCGAGCAGCTATTCGCTGCAGGAGACGAGCAATGACGTTTTTAGTGGTGTTTCTGGTCATGGTGCTGGTAGTCGGCATGATGGCCGTGGGTGTGATCATGGGCCGCAAGCCCATCGCCGGCTCGTGTGGCGGTATCGCCAATCTGGGTATTGAGAAGGAATGCTCGATCTGTGGTGGTAGCCGCGAGAAGTGCGAAGAGGTCAACAGCGACTCGCAAGGCAAAACCACAGCCCTGGCCTATGACGCGACCAAACGCTAATCGTCCTACGGTCGATTGAAAGGCTAGACTTGCAGCTACGAATTGATTGCCAGGCTGCGTACGCAGTGCTGGCCCTGCCGAGAGCGCGGTACAAGTGCTCCGGTGTGTCCTGAAGGAGTAAACATGGCGGTCTACAACTACGACGTAGTGGTGCTGGGTTCCGGCCCCGCGGGTGAAGGCGCGGCAATGAACGCGGCCAAGGCCGGGCGCAAGGTCGCCGTGGTCGACAGTCGTCGTGAAGTTGGCGGCAACTGTACCCACCTGGGCACCATTCCGTCCAAGGCACTGCGCCATTCGGTGCGGCAGATCATGCAGTTCAACACCAACCCGATGTTCCGCCAGATCGGCGAGCCGCGCTGGTTCTCCTTCCCTGACGTGCTGAAAAGCGCCGAGCGGGTGATCGCCAAGCAGGTGAGTTCGCGCACTGGTTACTACGCGCGCAACCGTATTGATGTGTTCTTCGGTACCGGCAGCTTTGCCGATGAGCACACCATCGAAGTGGTCTGCTCCAATGGCGTGGTGGAAAAACTGGTGGCCAAGCAGATTGTCATTGCTACCGGTTCACGGCCTTACCGCCCGGTGGATGTGGACTTCCACCATCCGCGCATCTACGACAGCGACACCATCCTCAGCCTCGGTCATACCCCACGCCGCATCATCATCTACGGCGCCGGAGTTATCGGTTCCGAGTACGCTTCGATCTTTAGTGGTCTGGGCGTGCTGGTTGATCTGATCGACAACCGCGATCAGCTGTTGAGCTTCCTTGATGCGGAAATCTCCGATGCCCTGAGCTATCACCTGCGCAATAACAACGTGCTGATTCGCCACAACGAAGAGTACGAAAGTGTTGAAGGGGTGGAAAATGGGGTGATCCTGCACCTCAAGTCCGGCAAGAAGATCAAGGCCGACGCCTTCCTCTGGTGCAACGGCCGTACCGGCAATACCGATCAGCTGGGTCTGGAAAACATCGGTATCAAGGTCAATAGCCGGGGGCAGATTGAGGTTGACCAGAGTTACCGCACTCAGGTGTCGAACATCTACGCAGCGGGCGATGTGATTGGCTGGCCAAGCCTGGCCAGTGCCGCCGCCGACCAGGGCCGTTCGGCGGCCGGCAGCATCGTCGACAATGGCAGCTGGCGTTTCGTCGATGACGTACCGACCGGTATCTACACCATTCCGGAAATCAGCTCGATCGGTAAGAACGAGCGCGAGCTGACCCAGGCAAAGATTCCTTATGAAGTCGGCAAGGCGTTTTTCAAAGGTATGGCCCGTGCGCAGATTTCTCACGAGCCGGTGGGCATGCTGAAGCTACTGTTCCACCGGGAAACCCTGGAAGTACTCGGCGTGCATTGCTTCGGCTACCAAGCCTCGGAGATCGTGCATATCGGCCAGGCAATCATGAACCAGAAGGGTGAGGCCAATACCATCAAGTATTTTGTCAACACCACCTTCAACTACCCGACTATGGCGGAAGCCTACCGGGTGGCGGCGTTCGACGGCCTCAACCGGCTTTTTTGAGCGGCTCCGGCCGGTGGCCTGAGCCGGCCGGGGAGAACCCGTTCAGCGACTCCTGCGACTGGCGATGGCCTAATCGCGAAAGTTTCTGATCAGGCTTAACGAAAAAACCGGCTCTTGCGGCCGGTTTTTTCGTTTCTGTAGTTGGGGCTATCCGGGATGGTTATTCCAGGGTCGCCACGGCCAGGCCGGGAAAGTCGGTGATGATGCTGTCTACACCGAAGTCCGCCAGGCGGCGCATCAGTGCCGGTTCATTGACCGTCCACACGGAGACGTGCAAGCCGGCTTTCTGCGCTTTGAGCAGGCGCTCCGGGGTGCACAGCGTCCAGTTCAGCGCGAGCAGGTGGCAGCCGTAGTGCTTGGCCACTTTCAATGGGTCGAGCCAGGCGTATTCGGCGACCAGCCCGCGTTGCAGGTGCGGCGTCAGGCGCTGCAAGGCGCCTAGTACTTCGCGGGAGCTTGAGGTCACGGTGACCTTGTCCGTCAGCTTGTAGCGCTCGGCCAGTTCGGCAATCGCCTTGACCATCCGCGCGGAGCGAACCTTCGAGGCGCTTTTGACTTCCAGTTGCCAGTGCTCGAAATCGCAGTGCTGGAACAGCTCTTCCAGCCGTGGGATCGGACAGGGGGTGACTGCGCCTGGGCCGCCTTTGCGCGCGTCGTAGGTCACCAGTTCAGCGGCGTCATGCTCGACTACCTTGCCGCGGTGGCCGGTGGTGCGCTTGAGGGTTGGGTCGTGAATCACCATCAGCTCGCCATCGCGCGACAGGTGCAGATCCAGCTCGCAGCGGCGTACGCCATGCTTGAGGCATTGTTGGAAGCTGGCCAGGGTGTTTTCCGGCACCTCGCCTTTGGCGCCGCGATGTCCATAGATGACTGTCACTGTTGCTCCTTGTCTGGCAGGGCTGCGCCGGGTTGATGATGACGCACGCTGTTGATCACATGTTTGTGCTCGAAGTAGACGCTGAACTCGCGGTAATCCCAGCGGGTGATCGGTGGGTTACCAACGCTAGGATGTTCTTCATCGGCCAAGCCGAAGCGCTCGAGCACGGCGCGCTGAGATTCGCCGAACTGCGGCAGCTGCAGTGCGCTGCCACCTTGCTGGCCGATAGGAATTTGCAGGGTATCGGCGTAAGCGCCGAGATGCATAAACAGGGCAAGAAGCAGCAACAGGCGGGGCATGGTGGCTCGCTATCAGGGTTGCAGGGGTTGCTCGCGGGCCTGGCGACGTTCCAGGGCCTGGCGTTGCAGGATATGCCGAGCAAGTAGCTGACGTTGGGCATCGCTCACAGCTTCGAATTCCGCACCGATTTCAAATTGCTGCGACGGCAGGGGGCTGCAGTGCACCACCTTGGCCCGCAGCAGCAGACCGAGGGCCTGTGGCATCAGCACCATCTTCACCGCCAGGTGTGCGCCGGTTGTCACGGGCTGAGGGTTATTGAAGCTGACACCACCCTCAGACAGGCTGACCTTGCGCGGCGTGCCGATGTCGCGCAGCAGGCTTTGCGCCACGGCCTGACCGAGCAGGTCGATGCGCTTGTTCATCACTTTGAGGTAATTGGCCAGGGTGCGGTCGCGCTCGCTGATGTGCCGCAGCAGATGCTGCGACTCGAAGTCCATCAGGTGCAGATCGCTGAGCAGGTTGAACAGTGGGGAGCTGTCGTGAAGCTCGTCACTGGCCAGGGCTTCTGCGCCCGAGAGCAGGGTGAATTCCAGTGCGATCGTATCGTCGATACGATAGTATTCGCGGCGATCATCTTCATCTTGAGTCGGCATGGCGAACCCATGGCAGCAGTAGTGGTCAGAGTGTAAGGCTGCTCGCCAAGCCCCGCCACAAGGACGTTTCTTTTTCCCTCGAATCAGCCCCGACATGTTCAGACCTCTGTTCGTATTTATCGGCACGCGCTACACGCGGGCCAAGCGTCGCAACCACTTCGTATCCTTTATTTCCCTGACCTCAATGATCGGGCTGGCACTGGGTGTGCTGGTGATGATTCTGGTGCTGTCGGTGATGAACGGCTTCGACCATGAAATGCGTACCCGCGTACTCGGCATGGTGCCGCACGCCACGGTCGAGAGCGCCACGCCGATCAAGGACTGGCGCAGCCTGGCCGAACGGGCGCAAAGCAACCCGCAGGTGCTGGCGGTTGCCCCCTTCAGCCAGATGCAGGGTCTGCTAACCAACGACGGCAAGGTGCAGAAAGTGCTGATCAATGCGGTCGATCCGCTGGAAGAGGCCAAGGTCTCGATTATCGGCAATTTCTTCAAGCCTGAAGATGGTGGCAAGGGTTCGCTGGATGCCCTTAAACCCGGCGAGTTCGGCATGGTGCTAGGCACTAAGGCCGCAGCCAAACTCGGCGTCGGCCTGGGCGATAAAGTCACTTTTGTTGCCCCGGAAGTCACGGTCACCCCGGCCGGCATGTTTCCTCGCCTTAAGCGCTTTACCGTGGTCGGCATCTTCCATGTCGGCGCCGGCGAGATCGACGGTCACCTGGCCCTGACCCATGTGCAGGATCTGGCGCGCTTGCAGCGCTGGCAGGCCGATCAGGTACAGGGCATTCGCCTGAAATTCGCTGATCTGTTTGAAGCTCCGCGCACCGCTTGGGCATTGGCGCAAACCTTGGGCGAGGGCGACTACTACGCCCGCGACTGGACCCGTACCCACGGCAACCTGTACCAGGCGATCCGCATGGAAAAGGCGATGATTGGCCTGCTGCTGCTGCTGATCGTTGCGGTGGCCGCCTTCAACATCATCTCCACTCTGGTCATGGTGGTCACCGACAAGAAGGGCGATATCGCCATCCTGCGCACCCTCGGCGCGACGCCGCGGCAGATCATGGCGATCTTTATGGTCCAGGGCACGGTGATCGGCGTATTCGGTACAGCGATTGGCGCGGTACTGGGTTGCCTAGCGGCTTTGAATATCAGCAG
This sequence comes from Pseudomonas sp. SG20056, assembly GCF_031764535.1. Classification (NCBI taxonomy): domain Bacteria; kingdom Pseudomonadati; phylum Pseudomonadota; class Gammaproteobacteria; order Pseudomonadales; family Pseudomonadaceae; genus Pseudomonas; species Pseudomonas sp. SG20056. Next base: position 2,783,831 of record NZ_CP134499.1, on the reverse strand, counting down.
TGCGATTGCTGCGTTGGAAGGGTTGTTGGGGATCAAGTTTCTCAATGCCGATGTGTATTTCATCGACTACCTGCCTTCGCAGCTGATGCTGGCGGACGTGCTGCTGGTCTGTGGCGCGGCGTTGATTCTGAGTTTCTTCGCCACCCTGTATCCGGCCTGGCGCGCAGCGCGCACCCAGCCTGCGGAGGCTCTGCGTTATGAATGATCAGGTTATGAGTGATTCGGTTATGCAAGATCGTGCAGTGTTGAGTTGTCGCAACCTCGGTAAAAGCTACGACGAGGGCCCGCAATCGGTGGTGGTGCTGCAGGACCTGCAGCTGGAATTGCACCCCGGCGAGCGCGTGGCGATTGTCGGCAGCTCCGGCTCGGGCAAGAGCACCTTGCTGAATATGCTCGGCGGCCTGGATACGCCGAGCACCGGCAGCGTCTGGCTGGCGGGCGAGGAGTTGTCGGCGCTGAATGAAAAGCAGCGCGGCCTGCTGCGTAACCGTGCCCTGGGTTTCGTTTACCAGTTCCACCACCTGCTGCCGGAATTTACCGCGCTGGAGAATGTGTGCATGCCGCTGCTGATTGGCCGCACGCCGATCAGTGAAGCGCGCCAGCGTGCCACGGCACTGCTGGAGCGTGTTGGCCTGGGCCATCGCCTGGCGCACAAGCCGTCGGAGTTGTCCGGTGGTGAGCGTCAGCGTGTGGCCATCGCCCGCGCGCTGGTCAATCAGCCGGGTCTGGTGCTGCTCGATGAACCCACCGGCAATCTCGATCATCACACCGCACAAGGCATTCAGGATCTGATGAAGGAGCTGAGCAGCTCGTCGCAGACCGCCTTTCTGGTGGTGACCCACGACATGGCGCTGGCCCAGCAGATGGACCGCATCCTGCGTCTGGAAGACGGCAAGCTGGTGGCCGCCTGATGTTTCGTCCGCTGAGTATCTTTATCGGTATCCGCTATACCGGGGCCAAGCGGCGCAATCACTTTATTTCCTTTATCTCGATGACCTCGATGATCGGCCTGGCCTTGGGTGTGTTGGCCATGATCGTGGTGCTTTCGGTGATGAACGGTTTTCAGAAGGAAATGAGCACGCGCATCCTCGGTATGGTGCCGCACGCCAGCATCGCCGGGACGCAGCCGCTGGATAACTGGCAGCAAGTCGCTGCTGCCGCGAAGAACAATCCGCAAGTAGTAGCGGCAGTGCCGTTTGCCGAACTCGAAGGCATGCTTTCGGTACGCGGGGCGATGCAGCCTGTGCAGCTGCACGGCGTCGATCCGGCGTTGGAGCCGCAGGTGTCGATCATCGACAAGCATATGCAGCAAGGCCGCCTGAGCGACTTGCGCGAGGGCGAGTTTGGCGTGGTGCTGGGTGAGATCACCGCGCGGCGCTTTCAGTTGCGCGTTGGCGACAAGCTGGCGCTGATCGTGCCGGAGCTGAGCAGTGTGCCGGGTGGGATCAGCCCGCGTATGCAGCGCCTTAACGTGGTCGGTATCTTCAAGGTTGGCGCGGAGCTGGACAGCTCGCTGGCGCTGATCCATGTCGCCGATGCCGCGCATATCCAGCGCATGCAGCCGGGGCAGGTGCAGAGCGTGCGCCTGAAGTTGAAAGACCTCTACCAGGCGCCGCAAGTCGCCGCGCAGATTGTCGGCGAGCTGGGCGAGGGCTACAGCTCAGCAGACTGGACCCTGACCCAGGGCAGCCTGTTCAGTGCAATGAAAATGGAAAAGACCATGATCGGTCTGTTGCTGCTGCTGATTGTTGCGGTGGCGGCCTTCAATATCATTGCGACGTTGATCATGGTGGTGGCGGACAAGGGGGCAGATATCGCCATCCTGCGTACCCTGGGGGCTACGCCTGGACAGATCATGGGCATCTTTATGGTGCAAGGTACGGTGATCGGCGTGATCGGTACGTTGATCGGTGCGGTGCTGGGTATTCTGGCCGCGCTGAATGTCAGCCAGCTGGTGGGCTGGATTGAGCGCTTGAGCGGTCAGCAGGTGATGAGTTCGGATGTGTATTTCATCAGCAACCTGCCGTCTGAACTGCTGTTGTCTGATGTGCTGTTGATCTGCGGTGCAGCGTTCAGCCTGAGCTTTCTGGCTACCGTTTACCCGTCTTGGCGTGCTGCACAAATTCAGCCGGCCGATGCGCTGCGTTACGAATAAGCTACGCTGGCAGAAACAAAAAAGCCGTTACTGAGTAACGGCTTTTTTGTTTCAGTGTTGTGCGCCTTGCTGGCGACGTTTTTCCTGGCGTTTGCGCCAGTTGTGTCGTACCCACCAGCGCCAGTAGGCGTTGGTGCCAAAGTAGCCGATCAGTGCGAGCAGCAGGCCGAGCACCAGAGAGCCAAGATAGAGCGGCTGCCAGTGGGTTTGCAGCACATGGCCGACCCAGCCGAGGGTGATGTGATCAGGCATTTGCAGGGTAGGCGTGTTCATTAGCCAGGCGCCGAACTTGTAGCTGCAATAGAACACTGGCGGCATGGTGATCGGGTTGGTCAGCCAGACCAGGCCAATCGAAATCGGCAGGTTACCCCGGGCTGGAATGGCCACGGCGGCGGCGGCGGCCATTTGCATGGGCATGGGGATCATTGCCCAGAACAGGCCAATCGCCATGGCGCGTGAAACAGAATGGCGGTTGAGGTGCCAGAGATTGGGATCGTGGATCAGGCTGCCCAGAAAGCGCAGGGACTTATTGCCCTTGATGCGGTCTGGGTGGGGCATGTAGCGCTTAAATAAACGACGCGGCATGAAGGCTCTCTGGCGGGTAAAAGCGCCGACATTATGCACCCTTTGATGACAGCCTGCTTTCACACTTTGTGACAGCAAATAAGCAAAAGCTGATCGACAGGTTAAATGCTGTATTCGACTCACGGAGCGAGTCTATGCGCACAGGGATTTTGGCGCTGGTGGCTGGGTTATTGGTGCTGCGCTTCCTTCCGGCGTTGCCGCCGCAATGGCTGCTGGCTGTTCTGCCGTTAGCCGGTTTGATGCTGCTGCCGTTTCGCAGTTATCCCATCGCCTTGTTTCTGTTTGGGTTCAGCTGGGCCTGCGGATCGGCGCAGTGGGCGCTGGATGATCGTCTGGCGCGGCAGCTGGATGCGCGTACCTTGTGGCTGCAAGGGCAGGTGGTCGGTTTGCCCGAGGTGGGTGAAGGCGTGGTGCGCTTTCAGCTGGAGCAGGTGGCCTCCCGTCGTGACAAATTGCCCGCGCGTTTGCGTCTGGCCTGGTACGACGGACCGGTAGTGCGCGCGGGTGAGACCTGGCGTCTGGCGGTACGGCTCAAGCGCCCCCATGGTCTAGTTAATCCTCAAGCATTCGATTACGAAGCCTGGCTGTTGGCGCAGCGTATCGGCGCCACGGGTACGGTGAAAAGTGGTGAACTGATTGCTACTGCCAGTGGTTCCGGGGCCTGGCGCGACCGCTTGCGTCAGCAGCTTTTGGCAACGCCCGCACATGGCCGCGAAGGCGCGTTGGCGGCTCTGGTGCTGGGAGATGACTCGGGGCTGTCGACGGCGGATTGGCAGGTGCTGCAGAGCACCGGCACGGTGCACCTGATGGTGATCTCCGGTCAGCATATCGGTCTGTTGGCGGCGCTTTTATATGGCCTGGTTGCTGGCTTGGCGCGTCTGGGGCTTTGGCCGCGCGACTGGCCCTGGCTGCCCTGCGCCTGTGCATTAGCCTTTGCTGGTGCGTTGGCCTACGGCCTGCTGGCAGGTTTTGAGGTGCCAGTGCAGCGCGCCTGCGTGATGGTCGGTCTGGTGTTGCTCTGGCGCTGGCGCTTTCGTCATCTGGGTGTGTGGTTGCCCCTGCTCGTGGCATTGCTTGCGGTGTTACTGAGTGAGCCGCTGGCCAGTTTGCAGCCAGGGTTCTGGTTGTCCTTTGGCGCGGTAATGCTGTTGATCCTGATCTTCAGTGGTCGGCTGGGCGCCTGGCCTTGGTGGAGCACCTTGCTGCGCGCGCAATGGGCCATGGCCATCGGCTTGTTGCCGCTGCTGCTGGCCCTCGGTTTACCGGTGAGTGCCAGCGGCCCTTTGGCCAACCTGGTGGCGGTTCCCGTAGTTGGGTTATTGGTCGTGCCGCTTGCATTGCTCGGCACGTTATTGCTGCCCTTGCCTGGGGTGGGTATTGCGCTGCTCTGGATGGCAGGCTTGATGCTGGACCTGCTGTTCGAGTTATTGACGCAATTGGCCCTGTGGCTGCCGGCCTGGTTGCCCAGCGCCTTGCCATTCTGGGCCTGGCTGCTGGTGGCGCTGGGTGCGTTGGTTTTGCTCCTGCCAGCCGCTTTGCCGATGCGTAGCCTGGGTGCGTTATTACTGCTGCCCTTGTTATTCAGCCCGCAGCAGCGCCCGGAATACGGGCGGGCCGAGGTGTGGATGCTGGATGTCGGTCAGGGCCTGGCGGTGCTGGTCAGAACCCAGGGGCATGACCTGCTGTATGACGCCGGGCCGCGCTTTGGTGAGTTCGATACGGGCGAGCGGGTGGTGCTGCCATCGTTGCGCGCATTGGATGTGCGTGGGCTTGATCTGCTGCTGATCAGCCATGCTGATAGCGATCATGCCGGTGGCGCCGCAGCGATCCAGCGCGGTCTGCCGGTCAGGCAGGTGCTCAGTGGCGAAGCGGATAAGCTCGCGCCTTCACTGCAGGCCCAAGCTTGCGTCAGTGGTCAGCACTGGCTGTGGGATGGCGTGCAATTCAGTACCTGGCGCTGGGATGGTGCGAGCGATGGCAACCAGGCGTCCTGCGTGCTGCGTATCGAGGCCAATGGTGAGCGGCTGTGGCTGACCGGTGACATCGATAGCCAAGCCGAGCGAGCACTGCTCAACAGCGGCCTGGTCATGCCGGCAGAGTGGTTGCTGGCGCCACACCATGGCAGTCGCAGTTCATCTTCGGCGGCTTTTCTTGAAAAGGTTAGACCTACAGCCGCGCTGGTTTCCCGTGGCGCGCACAATGCCTTTGGCCATCCGCATTACGAAGTTGTCGAGCGTTACCGGGTATCGGATGCGCGACTGTACGACACAGCCGAACACGGGGCGGTACGGATTCGTTTAGGCGCATTCGAGCCTGCGCAGGGTTTGCGCTATCGAGCACGTTTTTGGCGGGAAAAATGAGAACGGCGGCGGTCGGCGAGGCCGCGACCCTATGCTAGAGTGGCGCCACTTTTGTGAAGGGGATCTGCCACCGTGTGGGAACTGGTTAAAGCTGGCGGCTGGATGATGCTGCCGATCATTCTGTGTTCTATCGCTGCGGCCGGCATCATTGCCGAACGCCTGTGGACGCTGCGGCCGAGCCGCATCACCCCACCCAACCTGCTCGGTCAGGTGTGGAAGTGGATCAAAGAGAAAAAACTCAATAACCAGAAGCTCAAGGAGCTGCGCGCCAACTCGCCGTTGGGGCAGATCCTCGCCGCTGGCTTGGCCAACTCCAAGCATGGCCGCGAGATCATGAAGGAGTGCATCCAGGAAGCTGCCGCCCGTGTGATCCACGACCTGGAACGCTACCTGAATGCCCTGGGCACTATCGCCGGTATCGCGCCGCTGCTGGGTTTGCTCGGTACAGTGCTGGGCATGATCGAAATCTTCAGCTCCTTTATGGGGTCGGGCATGGCCAATGCGTCCTTGCTCGCCGGCGGTATTTCCAAGGCGCTGATCACTACGGCGGCGGGTTTGATGGTGGCTATTCCGGCACTGTTCTTCCACCGTTACCTGCAACGCCGCGTCGACGAATTGGTGGTCGGCATGGAGCAGGAGGCGATTCGCCTTGTGGAAGTGGTGCAGGGCGACCGTGATGTCGACATGGGCGAGGACAAGGCGTGAAATTCCGGCGCAAACCGCGGGAGAACGTCGAGATCAACCTGGCCTCGTTGATCGACGTGGTGTTTATCCTGCTGCTGTTCTTCGTGGTCACCACCACCTTTACCCGTGAGACCCAGCTCAAGGTCGATCTGCCGGAGGCCGCCACTGGCACGCCGCCGGAGCAGACCGAACTGAAGCAGCTGGAAATCCTGATTGCTGCCGATGGCAGCTACTCGCTGAATGCCAAGCAGTTGCTGAAAAGCGATCTGGAAAGCCTGATGGCTGCGCTGCAGAAAGAGTCGGAAGGTGATAACAGCCTGCCGCTTATCATCAGCGCCGATGCCAAGGCCCAGCATCAGGCGGTGATTACCGCTATGGATGCGGCCGGCAAGCTGGGTTTTGCCCACCTGCGCATGACCACCATCGAGGCGCAAGCCGAGCCTTGAGGGTTGCCCGCTGATGAGCCTCTCCGCACGCCTCACTGCTGCCTGGTACGCCGGTCATCCGGCGCTGGGTCTGCTGCGTCCGCTGGAGTGGCTGTATCGCGCGGTGGTACAGCGCAAGCGTGCGCGTTTTCTGGCCGGTGAGGGCGAGATCTACCGTGCTCCCGTGCCGGTAGTAGTGGTCGGCAATATAACCGTCGGCGGCACCGGCAAGACCCCGATGATTCTCTGGCTGATCGAGCATTGCCGCCGCCAAGGGCTGCGCGTCGGTGTGGTCAGTCGTGGTTATGGCGCTCAGCCGCCGCAGCTGCCCTGGCGCGTGCAGGCTGATCAGGCCGCCAGCGTGGCCGGTGATGAGCCGCTGCTGATTGTGCAACGCAGCGGCATACCGCTGATGATTGATCCTGATCGCAGTCGCGCGGTGGCGGCCTTGCTGGCGGCCGAGCCGCTGGACCTGATCCTCAGTGATGACGGCTTGCAGCACTACCGTCTGGCCCGAGACCTCGAACTGGTGCTGATCGATGCCGCGCGCGGTCTTGGCAATCGTCATTGCCTACCTGCCGGCCCGCTGCGTGAGCCGGTCGAGCGTCTGCAGAGCGTGGATGCGCTGCTGTATAACGGCGCGTCCAGCGATCCGCAGGATGGCTACGGCTTTACCTTGCAGCCACGCACCTTGGTCAATCTGCGCAGTGGCGAGCAGCACCCGCTCAGTCATTTCCCAGCTGGTCAGGCCCTGCATGCGGTCGCCGGTATTGGCAACCCGCAGCGTTTCTTCAATACCCTCGAAGGGCTACACTGGCGGCCTGTCGCGCATGCCTTTGCCGACCATGCGCCGTATAGCGCCGAGCTGCTGAATTTCAGCCCGGAGCTGCCGGTGTTGATGACGGAAAAGGATGCGGTCAAGTGCCGTGCCTTTGCGGCTGACGATTGGTGGTACCTGGCGGTGGATGCCGAGCCTTCGGCCGCGTTTGTCGCTTGGTTTGATCAGCAATTGCAGCGTCTTGTGCCGCGCGCCTGACTGTTCTGATCATTCGGCGGCCTCGTCCGTCCCTGCAGCTGCTTCCTATCAAGGATCTCCCATGGACCCGAAACTACTCGACATTCTCGCCTGCCCACTGTGCAAGGGCCCGCTGAAGCTCGCCGCTGACAAGAGTGAGCTGATCTGCAAGGCCGACGCACTGGCCTTCCCGGTTCGCGATGGCATTCCGGTGATGCTGGAAACCGAAGCCCGCACCCTCAACGTCGACGAGCGCCTGGACAAGTAAATGAGCACTGCCTTTACCGTTGTGATTCCGGCGCGCTTCGCTTCCAGCCGCCTGCCGGGCAAGCCGCTGCAGGATATTGCCGGCAAACCGATGATTCAGCATGTCTGGGAGCAGGCGTGCAAGAGCAGCGCCCAGCAGGTGGTGGTCGCCACTGACGATGCGCGCATCGTTGAGGCGTGTCAGGGCTTTGGTGCGCAGGTGGTGTTGACCCGCGTCGATCACAATTCAGGCACCGACCGTCTGGCTGAAGTGGCCACGGCTTTGGGCCTAGCGGCTGACGCCATCGTGGTCAACGTACAGGGTGATGAGCCGCTGATTCCGCCGGCGATCATTGATCAAGTTGCTGCCAATCTGGCGGCCAACCCGCAGGCGGCAATCGCTACCCTGGCCGAGCCGATTGAGGATGTGCAGGCGCTGTTCAACCCCAACGTGGTCAAGGTGGTCAGCGACAAGACCGGCCTGGCCCTGACCTTCAGCCGCGCGCCGCTGGCCTGGGCGCGGGATGCCTTTGCCAAGAGCCGTGACGAGTTGCCGGCCGGCGTGCCGTACCGTCGTCACATCGGCATCTACGCCTACCGTGCGCAGTTTCTGCATGACTTCGTCGCCTGGGGCCCGTGCTGGCTGGAAGACACCGAATGCCTGGAGCAGCTGCGCGCCCTCTGGCATGGCGTGCGTATCCATGTCGCCGATGCCCTTGAAGCGCCGCCTGCGGGTGTCGATACACCGGAAGACCTTGAGCGGGTTCGTCGCCTGCTGGGGGCCTGATGCGCGTTCTGTTCGTCTGTCTGGGCAATATCTGCCGCTCGCCAACGGCCGAAGGCGTATTGCGCCACAAGCTGCGGGAAGCAGGGCTTGAAAGGCGCGTCGAAGTCGATTCGGCCGGCACTGGTGACTGGCACGTGGGCAAGGCGGCGGATCTGCGCACGCGTCAGGCGGCGCAGCAGCGTGGCTATGACTTGTCTGCGCTGCGCGGGCGGCAGGTCAAGGCGGCGGATTTTCATTCCTTTGATCTGATTCTGGCGATGGATAACAGCAACCTGCACGACCTGCAGCAGCTGCGTCCCGGCAATGATGCGGCCGAGTTGGACCTGTTTCTGCGTCGTTATCAGTTGGAGCGGGATGAAGTGCCGGACCCCTATTACGGTGGCGAGGCCGGTTTTGCCCAGGTGCTGGATTTGATCGAACAGGCCTGTGATGCCCTGGTTATCGAACTCAAGGGGCGCTTATGAGCTTGCAAGTGCGTACCCAGGTCTCGCTGAAACCCTATAACAGCTTTGCCGTCGAAGCCCAGGCCAGCCATTTTGCCGAGGCTGAGAATGATCAGCAGGTGCGCGAAGCGCTGAGCTATGCGCAAACGCAGCAATTACCGCTGTTATTGCTCGGTGGTGGCAGCAATCTGCTGCTCACCGCCGACATCGAGGCGCTGGTTTTGCGTATGACCAGTCGCGGTATTCGCGTACTCAACGATGACGGCGAGCGTGTGCTGATTGAGGCAGAGGCGGGCGAGCCCTGGCATCCGTTTGTACAGTGGACGTTGGCGCAGGGCTTTGCCGGCCTGGAAAACCTCAGCCTGATTCCCGGCACAGTCGGCGCGGCGCCGGTGCAGAATATCGGCGCGTACGGTGTTGAACTGAAGGATCTGTTTTCTGGGTTGACTGCCCTGGATCGACACAGTGGCGAGTTGCGTGAGTTTTCTCTGCAGGATTGTGCTTTTGCCTACCGCGATAGCCTGTTCAAACGCGAAAGCGGACGCTGGGTCATCCTGCGGGTGCGCTTTGCCTTGAGCCGTGCGGCTGCGCTGCACCTGGATTACGGTCCAGTGCGTCAGCGTCTTGCGGAGCAGGGCATCAGTGCTCCGACGGCGCTGGATGTCAGTCAGGCCATTTGCGCCATTCGCAGCGAAAAATTGCCTGACCCGGCTGAGCTGGGCAATGCCGGCAGCTTCTTTAAAAACCCGTTGGTATCCGCCGAACTCGCACAGCGCTTGCGCGCCGAGCATGCCGATCTGGTGGCCTATCCTCAGGTGGTGAATGGCCAGGCGGACGGGCAGGTCAAACTGGCCGCCGGCTGGTTGATCGAGCGGGCGGGCTGGAAGGGCTTTCGTGAGGGTGATGCAGGTGTGCACCGTCTGCAGGCGCTGGTGCTGGTGAATTACGGCGCCGCCACGGGGGCGCAGTTGTTGGCACTGGCGCAGCGTATCCAGGCGGATATCGCCCAGCGTTTCGCGGTGGAGTTGGAGATCGAGCCAAACGTGCTGTAAGGCGTTTAGCGGTAGGCTGCGACCAGCGTATTGATCGCACTGTAATAAAAGCTACAACGCAAAAGGGGATGCCGAAGCATCCCCTTTTTATTGCCTAGCGGATCAGACCTGCGGTTTGACCGCTTCTTTATCCTGCTCGTCAGCTTCTACTTCAGTAAACAGTGAGCTTTGCGGCTCCTGGCTTACTTCTGCTTCTACTTGCGATGCGGTTTCGGCCTTGGGCTCGACGGCATCGATGCTCGCAGGTGCTTCGGCTGCAGTTTCAACTACGGCTTCAGCAACCGGCTCTTCAGCCACTGGTGCAGCAGCTTCAACCTGTACGGCAGCTGCTGGTGCTTCGGCGGCTTCGCGGGCGAGACGCTCGGCTTCACGCTGACGACGGCGCACTTCGCGCGGATCGTTAGGTGCGCGACCGGTGCTGCTGACAGCGACTGCAGGTGCAGGTGCGGCTTCAACTGCCACAACTTCAGCTACAGCGGCTTCGGCAACCGGCTTGGGTGCGGTAACTACAGCTGGCGCGTCAACAACCTCTGCAACCGGGGCTGGAGCCTCTACAACAACAGGTGCTGGTGCAGTTTCGCTGGCTTCGGCGGCATATACAGGCGCTTCGCTGACTTCGACAGCCGGGCTGCTTACTGCTTCTACAACTACGGTCTCAACAACGGCTTGTGGCGCTTCAGTTGCAGCGGCTTCGCGTGGCTGTTCCTGCTCGACAACTACAGGTGCTGCTTCAGCGTTCGCTTGGGCGGTTGCGTCCGTGTTAGCGATAACGGCGGCGGTTACTGCTGCTGCAGCTACTGCGTTGTCAGCATCGGCTGGGGCTTCTGCGCCTTCTTCGCTGCCTTCAATCGGGTTGCCATTGGCATCGTTCTGGCGCTCGCGACGATTGCTGCGGCGGCGCTGGCCACGGGAGCGGCGACGTGGGCGATCACCACCTTCGCTGCCTTCCTGTTCATCGTCTTGCAGTGCTTCTTCAGCGTTCAGTGCTGCTTCGTCACTGGCAGCTGCTGCCTGTTCGGCGCGCGGCTGGCGCTCTTCACGCGGTGGGCGCGGCTGGCGCGGTTCGCGTTGCGGGCGTTCGGCGCGGGCTTCTTCGCTGACGGTAGCGCTATCGCCGGGTGCTGCATCCAGCGGCTCACGCAGTTCACGTGGCTGGCGTTCTTCACGCGGCTTGCGGTCGCGCTGCTGACGCTCTTCGCGCGGTGGGCGCGATTGACGCACTTCCTGGGGCTCGCGAACTTCTACGACATCGCGTGGGCTGCGTTCTTCACGTGGTGCACGCTCTTCGCGCGGTGCGCGTTCCTCACGGGCTGCACGTGGCTGACGCTCTTCGCGTGGTGCGCGCTCTTCACGTGGGCCACGATCCTCGCGTGGTTTGCGGTCTTCGTTGTTGCGACCGCCACGGTTGCGGTTCTGCTGGCGACCGTTGCGACGCTCATCGCTACGCTGTGGGCGTTCGCTGGTCTTCTTCTCGATGACGGCAGGTTTTTCTTCTTCCTTGCCGGCGAACAGGCTTACCAGCGACTTGACCAGGCCTTTGAACAGGCTTGGCTCGGCAGCGACAGCCGGCTGTGCAGCGACGGCTTCAGCGGGCGTCGGTGCGGTGCGCTGCGGAGCAGTCTTGATCGCGGCTTCCTGGCGAACCAGGGTGCGAGTTGCGGCTGCCTGCTTTTCTTCTTCCACTTCAACTACAGCCATTTCATAGCTGGATTGGGTGGATTGAGCTTCCGGGCTGTCGTCACGGATGCGCTGCACTTCGAAGTGCGGCGTTTCCAGATGATCGTTCGGAATGATCACGATGCGGGCGCGGGTACGCAGTTCGGTCTTGGTGATCGAGTTGCGCTTTTCGTTGAGCAGGAAGGCAGCAACCGGGATTGGCACTTGTGCGCGAACTTCGGCGGTGCGGTCTTTCAGGGCTTCTTCTTCGATCAGGCGCAGAATGGCCAGCGACAGCGACTCGACGTCACGGATGATGCCTTGACCGTTGCAGCGCGGGCAGACGATGCCGCTGGTTTCACCCAAGGATGGGCGCAGGCGCTGACGGGACATTTCCAGCAGGCCGAAGCGCGAGATACGACCCACTTGTACACGGGCGCGGTCGGCTTCCAGGCTTTCACGGACTTTTTCTTCGACGGCGCGTTGGTTCTTCGCCGGGGTCATGTCGATGAAGTCGATAACGATCAGGCCGCCGATGTCACGTAGACGCAGTTGGCGGGCGATTTCTTCAGCCGCTTCCAGGTTGGTCTGCAGGGCCGTTTCTTCGATGTCGCTGCCTTTGGTCGCACGGGCCGAGTTGATGTCGATCGACACCAGGGCTTCGGTCGGGTCGATGACGATGGAGCCACCGGACGGCAGTTTCACTTCGCGCTGGAAGGCAGTTTCGATCTGGCTTTCGATCTGGAAGCGGTTGAACAGCGGCACGCTGTCTTCATACAGCTTGATCTTGCTGGCGTACTGCGGCATCACCTGATTGATAAAACTCAGGGCTTCCTGCTGCGCTTCAATGCTGTCGACCAGTACTTCGCCGATGTCCTGGCGCAGGTAGTCGCGGATGGCGCGGATGATCACGTTGCTTTCCTGGTAGATCAGGAAGGGCGCGGCGCGATCTTGCGAAGCTTCTTTGATGGCGGTCCAGAGTTGCAGCAGGTAATCGAGGTCCCACTGCATTTCTTCGCTGGAGCGGCCCAGACCTGCAGTGCGCACGATCAAGCCCATGTCGCTTGGAGCGACCAGACCGTTCAGTGCTTCACGCAGCTCATTACGCTCTTCGCCTTCGATCCGACGAGAGATGCCACCGGCGCGCGGGTTGTTCGGCATCAGCACCAGGTAACGACCGGCGAGGCTGATAAAGGTGGTGAGGGCTGCGCCCTTGTTGCCACGCTCTTCTTTCTCGACCTGAACGATGACTTCCTGGCCTTCCTTGAGCACGTCTTTGATATTGACGCGGCCTTCTGGAGCCTTGCTGAAGTATTCGCGGGAGATTTCTTTGAGCGGGAGGAAACCGTGGCGCTCAGAGCCGAAATCGACGAAAGCGGCTTCGAGGCTAGGCTCTACGCGGGTGATTTTACCCTTGTAGATGTTGGATTTTTTCTGCTCACGGGCGCCGGACTCGATGTCCAGGTCGTAGAGTTTTTGCCCATCTACCAGGGCAACACGCAACTCTTCGGGCTGAGTTGCGTTAATCAGCATTCTTTTCATGTAGTACCGTCGGTTTCCGGTGCTGGCGGAAGCGGCGTTCGGCACACACGACTTCAGGGGTCGGTGTCAGGTGCGTCAGGAACGGTCGTAAAGCGTTCCAGTGTCTAGCGGCGGTCAGCCAATTGTGCTGGGCCGCGACGGACGTCTCCTGCTCGCTGTGATAACAGAAAGCACTAAGTCAGGAGGAGGAATCAGCTGTTGGTAGCGGACGAGATGAGGCGTCTTGGTAAAGCGAGCAGCTACGCGGACCAACAGTTGTACATCTCCACCCTACACGTATCGCTGAAACTCGGGTGCCGCTCGCGAAAATCCGCAGCGGGTTAACTATTACCGCAACCGTCCAGAGGGGCAGGTTGCGCATCATGGCTTAAAGGCTTTATTTCCGAGTTATTCACAGCCTTGGAGGCTTTTCTTTCGTTGAATAACCCGTCGGACGGCCTCACGTCCCAAATGGGTTGCGTTGGTTGGGGATGGCAGTTTTGGCGATCATCCGCAAACCAGGCCGCTTTTGGCGGCGTTCCCGACTATAGCAGCAATGATTAAGTGCTTCAATTCCATAAAAAATTGTTATGATTGCGCGATGACAAATCCTTCCCCTCCAACCTCCGGCGTCCAGCTGCTCGAGGTTGCGCCGGAACTTGCCGGCCAACGCATTGATAACTTTCTTCGCACCCAGCTTAAGGGCGTGCCCAAGACTTTGATTTACCGGATTTTGCGTAAAGGCGAAGTGCGTGTGAACAAGGGGCGGATCAAGCCTGAGTACAAGCTGCAGGCTGGCGACATTATTCGTGTACCGCCGCTGCGCTTGGCTGAGCGAGATGAGCCCGAGCCGCTTGCGCAAGGGCTTTTGCAGCGCCTAGAGGCGGCGATTGTCTATGAAGACAAGGCGCTGATTGTGCTGAATAAGCCGGCAGGTATCGCTGTGCATGGCGGCAGTGGCCTGAATTATGGAGTTATTGAGGCCTTCCGTCAGTTGCGCCCAGATGCCAAGGACCTGGAGTTGGTGCATCGCTTGGATCGTGATACGTCGGGTCTACTGATGATCGCCAAGAAGCGCAGCATGTTGCGCCACCTGCACGAAGCCCTGCGGGGCGATGGTGTGGATAAGCGCTATATGGCGTTGGTGCGCGGCCACTGGGCAACGGCCAAGAAACAGGTTAATGCGCCGCTGCTTAAGAGCAATCTGCGTTCCGGCGAGCGCATGGTCGAGGTCAATCCTGAAGGTAAAGAGGCATTGACCGTCTTTCGTGTGCTGCGCCGCTTCGGCGAGTTTGCCACCTTGGTCGAGGCCAAGCCGGTCACCGGGCGTACCCATCAGATTCGTGTGCATACACAGCATGCAGGGCACTGCATTGCCGGTGACAGCAAATACGGCGATGACGATTTCACCAAGGAAATTCGCGATCTAGGCGGCAAGCGCCTGTTTCTGCATGCCTATGAGTTGGTTGTGCCGCTGCCTGAGGGTGGTCAACTCAAGCTTGAGGCTCCAGTCGATGAAATGTGGGCGCGGACTATGGTGCGTCTCGGTGAGTGATTGTCAGGAGCGTGGCTATCAGCTGCTGATCTTCGATTGGGACGGCACGCTGGTCGACTCCATCGGTCGGATTGTTGCGGCGATGCATATGGCTGCCGATGCCTGTGAGTTGCCGCGCTGCACGGATGATCAGGTGCGCGGCATTATTGGCTTGGGTTTGCCTGAGGCTATTCGTTGTCTTTACCCAGATATGCATGATGCGCTTCGTGCGCAGCGCTTGCGGCAAAGCTACAGCGAAAACTACCTGGCTCTTGAGTCCGAGCCCTCGCCGCTATTTCATGGCGTGGCTGAGGGTTTGCAGGCGTTTCGTGCCGAGGGTTATCGCCTGGCGGTAGCGACTGGCAAAGGGCGGCATGGTTTGCAGCGCGTGCTTGCGGATCGTGGCTGGCTGGATTATTTCGATTACAGCCGCTGCGCTGATGAAACGGCGAGCAAGCCGGATCCGCTGATGTTGCACGAGATTCTGGCGCAAAGCGGTGTTGCTGCTAGTCAGGCGCTGATGGTGGGTGACTCATCCTTCGATCTGTTGATGGCGCAGCGCGCGGGCATGGATTGTGTAGCGGTGGGTTATGGTGCGCAGCCTTTGCAGGCGTTGCGTGAGTGTCAGCCAACGCTGGCAATAGAATGTTTTACCGAGTTGCGCGCTTGGCTGGGTCGGCGTGCGTCTAATCAGTCAGTTGAGGTGGTTTGGCATGGCAGATGAATGGAAGGCGTCGGCGGAGGCTGATGTCGACGGTAAAAGCTGGCAGCTGCTGGAGAAGACTCTGCTGGCCGGCGTGCAGGAGCAGCGTCGTGCGCGGCGCTGGGGGATTTTCTTCAAGCTGCTGACCTTCATTTATATCTTCGGTGCGCTGGCGTTGTTCTCGCCCATGCTGGCGATGAAAAAAGGCGCGACTACCGGCGGTCATGCTGCGGTGATCGAAGTGCGCGGGATGATTGCCGATCAGGAATCGGCCAGTGCCGACAATATCGTCAGCAGTCTGCGTGCGGCGTTTGAGGATACCAACACCAAGGGCGTGATCCTGCGCATCAATAGCCCAGGCGGCAGTCCGGTGCAGTCGGGCTATATCTATGACGAGATTCGCCGCCTGCGCGCCGAGTACCCGGCGATCAAACTGTATGCAGTGATCACCGATTTGGGTGCGTCGGGTGCCTATTACATCGCCAGTGCGGCTGATGAGATCTATGCCGACAAAGCCAGCCTGGTTGGCTCCATTGGTGTCACTGCGGCAACCTTTGGTTTTGTGGGGGTGATGGAGAAGCTGGGCGTGGATCGCCGCGTGTATACCTCTGGTGAGCACAAGGCGTTTCTCGACCCGTTCCAGCCACAAAAGGCCGAAGAAACCAAGTTCTGGCAGGGTGTTCTGGAAACCACTCATCGTCAGTTTATTGCCAGCGTTAAGCAGGGGCGTGGCGAGCGCTTGAAAGATGCCGAGCATCCTGAGCTGTTCTCGGGTCTGGTTTGGTCGGGTGAGCAGGCTTTGCAGCTTGGGCTGGTCGATGCCTTGGGTAATACAAGCTATGTGGCGCGAGAAGTGATTGGCGAGAAGGAAATCGTCGACTTCACGGTGCAGGAATCGCCTTTCGATAAGTTTGCCAAAACTTTAGGTGCCAGTATGGCTGAGCGTATTGCCCTGTGGATGGGGTTCCAGGGGCCGGCATTGCGCTGAGGTCTGGAGCTATTGCAAACAAGCCCGGTCATTGATCGGGCTTGTTGTTTTTAGGGGATATCGATACCGCTGGCTTGCAGCATGTCCACCAGGCGGATCAGTGGCAGGCCGATCAGGCTGTTGCTGTCGCTGCCTTCTGTGCTGCGAAACAGGCTGATGCCCAGGCCTTCGGCCTTGAAGCTGCCCGCGCAGTCGAAGGGTTGTTCGGCGGTCAGGTAGCGCATGATCTGCGCTTCGCTGAGTGGGCGGAAATGCACCGTGAAGGGTATGCAGTCGGTTTGCTGCTGGCCGGTGGCGCTGTTAAGCAGGGTGAGGCCAGTCATAAAGGTCACGCTGTTGCCGCTGGCGGCCATTAGCTGCTCGCGCGCGCGCTCCAGGGTGTGTGGTTTGCCTATGATCTGTGAGCCGAGTACCGCGACTTGATCTGAGCCGATGATCAGGTGTTGCGGGTGGGTAGTGCTCAGTGCTTGGGCCTTTTCCAGTGATAGTCGGCGCACCAGGGCTTCAGCGTCTTCACTAGGTCGCCGTGATTCGTCGATGTGTGGGGCGCTCCAGGTGAAGGGCAAGCGCAGGCGGGTGAGTAGTTCGCGGCGATAGGGTGAGCTGGAGGCGAGCACCAGAGGCGGCACGGCGATTTCCTTCTATATAGTCGTTTGCAGATGCTGGGCGATTCTAGCTGTCGGTCTATATGCTGGACAGGCCGAATTTCCTTTGACAGCGGCGGGTTGCATCCCTAAAATGCGCCGCCTATGTCAAATGGCCCGATTCCACCTCACGTTGATCCGCGCAAACTAGCCGATCGCAGCGCCACCCTCGAAGGTGAGCTGCAACTGTCAGATTTGCAGCGTCTCTGCGGCCCGCTTGCCGATAACCAAGGCATGGTGCGTACGAAGTTTTTCTTCGAGCGCGACGAGCGTAATGCTGTGGTTTTTCACAGCGAGCTTGAGGTTGAGGTCAAGATGGTTTGCCAGCGTTGTCTGGAGCTGGTCACTTTGCCGATCCACAGTGCGTGTGATTACGCTGTGGTGAAAGAGGGTGGGAATACCCAGTCAGTGCCGCAAGGCTATGACGTGATTGAGTTGGGTGAAGACCCATTGGATCTGCTGGCGCTGGTTGAGGAGGAGCTTCTGCTCGCCTTGCCCATTGTCCCGGCTCATGACCCTAAAGATTGCCAGCAGCCGACCGGCCTCGAAGAGCCCGAGTCGAGCGAGGACGAGGTAACGCGGTCCAACCCGTTCAGTGTATTGGCGCAGTTAAAGCGTGACCCAAACGTTTAGGAGTTAATTAGTTATGGCTGTTCAGCAGAACAAAAAATCCCGTTCCGCCCGTGACATGCGCCGCTCGCACGATGCGCTCGAGGCCAGCACTCTGTCGGTCGAGAAAAGCACCGGTGAAGTCCACCTGCGTCACCACGTATCGCCAGAAGGCGTTTACCGTGGTCGCAAAGTGATCGACAAGGGCGCTGACGAGTAATCCTTGTCCGCTCCGCTTATCGCGATTGATGCAATGGGTGGGGACTTCGGTCCCCACTGCATTGTTCCAGCCTGCGTCTCCTGTCTGGCTGAATCCCCTTCGTTACACCTGGTCCTCGTCGGCCAATCCTCCCTTCTTGAGTCTCTGATTGCCCGCTATCCCGGCGTCGATCGTGCACGTCTGCGCGTTGAGCATGCTGGTGAGATTATCGCCATGGGCGAGCGTCCAGCCCAAGCGCTGCGTGGCAAGCCGGACTCGTCGATGCGTATCAGTCTTGAGTTGCTGCGCAGTGGTGCGGCCCAGGCCTGTGTCAGTGCCGGTAATACCGGGGCGTTGATGGCCCTTTCGCGTTATGTGCTGAAAACTCTGCCGGGGATTGATCGTCCGGCCATGGTCACCGCCATTCCGACGCAGGCGGGCTTCTGTCATCTGCTCGACCTGGGCGCCAATGTCGATTGCAGCGCCGAGCACCTCTACCAGTTTGCCGTGATGGGCTCCGTTACTGCCGAGGCGCTGGGTGCAGTGCGTCCGCGTGTGGCGCTGCTGAACGTCGGCACTGAGGACATCAAGGGTAACCAGCAGGTCAAGCTGGCAGCCAATCTGCTGCAGAAAGCGGAAGGCCTGAACTACATCGGCTTTGTCGAGGGCGATGGGCTGTATCGCGGTGAGGCTGATGTGGTGGTGTGCGACGGTTTTGTCGGCAATATCCTGCTCAAGTCCAGTGAAGGCCTTGCAGCGATGATTGCTGGGCGGATTGAGGCGCAGTTCAAGTCCAGCCTGGCGGCGCGCATGGTTGGGGCTTTGGCGTTACCGCTATTGCGGCGTTTGCAGGGCGAACTGGCCCCGGCGCAGCACAATGGTGCGAGTTTTGTCGGGCTGCAGGGCATTGTGGTGAAAAGCCATGGTGCGGCTGGGCCTGATGGCTTTAAAAGCGCTATTCGCCGAGCTTTACGGGAGATTGAAGAAAATCTTCCACAGCGTTTGCATGGTCGGCTGGGCGAACACCTGCTTTAGAATGTGACCGCAGCGTGCAGCCTGTCATCCAACTGTCAGTTTCTTGCGCTTGGCTAGGCTGAGCGCGTATCACCGACGATCACGATCATTAGGAACAGGTTTCCATGTCTGCATCTCTCGCATTCGTCTTTCCGGGGCAGGGTTCCCAGTCGCTGAGCATGCTCGCCGAGCATGGTGCACAACGGCCGCTGATTCTCGAAACCTTCGCCGAGGCTTCCGAAGCGCTCGGTTATGACCTCTGGGCGTTGACCCAGCAGGGGCCTGAAGAGCAACTCAATCAAACTGATAAGACTCAACCAGCAATTCTCACTGCCTCTGTCGCGCTGTGGCGTGCCTGGCTTGCCGAGAGCGCTGCGCGTCCGGCTTTTGTTGCCGGGCACAGCCTGGGTGAATACTCGGCGCTGGTCGCTGCGGGCAGCTTGTCGCTGGCTGCCGCGGTCAAGTTGGTCGAGCATCGCGGCCAGCTGATGCAGCAGGCTGTTCCAGCCGGGCAGGGCGGCATGGCAGCGATTCTCGGTCTGGAAGATGCTGATGTACTGGCTGCTTGCGCCGAAGCTGCGCAGGGTGAAGTGGTCAGCGCAGTGAATTTCAATGCGCCAGGTCAGGTGGTTATCGCCGGTGGCGCGGCTGCCGTTGAACGTGCCATTGAGGCGTGCAAGGCGCGTGGCGCCAAGCGTGCGATGCCATTGCCGGTTAGCGTGCCGTCGCACTGCGCGCTGATGCGCCCTGCGGCTGAGCGCTTTGCCGAAGCAGTAGCGGCAATTGACTGGCAGGCTCCGAAAATTGCTCTGGTGCAGAACGTCAGCGCTGCGGCAGTGACTGATCTGGAAGGGCTCAAGCGCGACCTGCTGGCTCAGTTGTACAGCCCGGTGCGTTGGGTGGAGTCGATCGTCTGCCTGTCTACGCAAGGCGTGACGGATCTGGTTGAGTGCGGTCCGGGCAAGGTGTTGTCTGGTTTGAACAAGCGCTGCGTCAAAGGCATCAATACCCATAACCTGGACACCCCGGACGCCTTCGCTGCTGCGAACGTGGCCCTGGTCTGATTAAGGAGAAACGATATGAGCCTGCAAGGTAAGGTTGCATTGGTTACTGGCGCGAGCCGCGGTATTGGCCAGGCCATTGCCCTGGAGCTAGGGCGTCAGGGGGCGGTGGTTATCGGCACTGCCACATCTGCTTTGGGTGCCGAGCGTATCGCGGAAACCCTGAAGGCTAATGGCATCGAAGGTGCCGGTCTGGTGTTGGATGTCAGCAATGACGAATCGGTTGCCAGCACCTTGGAGCATATTCAGCAACATCTTGGTCAGCCGTTGATTCTGGTCAATAACGCCGGTATCACACGCGATAACCTGATGCTGCGCATGAAAGATGACGAGTGGTTTGATGTCATCAACACCAACCTGAGCAGCCTCTACCGGCTGACCAAAGCCGTGCTGCGGGGTATGACCAAGGCACGCTACGGGCGCATCATCAACATCGGTTCGGTGGTGGGTGCCATGGGCAACGCTGGGCAGGTCAACTATGCAGCTGCCAAGGCTGGTCTCGAAGGTTTTGGGCGTGCATTGGCGCGTGAGGTGGGTTCGCGGGCGATTACCGTGAACGCCGTGGCGCCGGGCTTTATCGACACCGATATGACCCGTGAACTGCCGGATGCGCAGCGTGATGCGCTGCTGACACAGATTCCGTTGGGTCGTTTGGGGCAGGCTGAAGAGATCGCAAAAGTGGTCGCTTTCCTCGCTTCTGATGGCGCGGCTTACGTTACAGGCGCTACTATCCCTGTGAACGGCGGGATGTACATGAGCTGAATGTGACGGATGGCTTCAGAAAACTGTCATAGATGCTGTCTAAAATCCGTTATAAAGCTGCAACAGGTTTGTAGGCAGGTCGTTGAAGTGTTTGTGGGGCACCCGGCATTCAGCTTGAAATGCTAAAAACCCTTTCTATACACTTGGCCGCAGAACAGTGGCCAAGATTTGTCCCATTAGGAGTGAGAACAACGTATGAGCACCATCGAAGAACGCGTCAAGAAAATCGTTGCCGAGCAACTGGGCGTCAAAGAAGAGGAAGTAACCAACAGCGCTTCCTTCGTTGAAGACCTGGGTGCCGACTCTCTTGACACCGTTGAGCTGGTGATGGCTCTCGAGGAAGAATTCGAGACCGAGATCCCGGACGAACAAGCCGAGAAGATCACCACCGTTCAGGAAGCGATCGACTACGTTACCGCTCACGCGTAAAACGTAATCGTCGGATCCCGACTCGGAAAAGCCGCACTCCCTTCATCAGGCGTGCGGCTTTTCTTTAAGCGCTTTCCAGGCGTTGATAACTAGAAAAGGAGATTGCTGTGTCGCGTAGACGCGTCGTGGTTACCGGTATGGGCATGCTGTCGCCATTGGGTAACGATGTGCCGAGTAGCTGGCAGGGCATTTTGGCTGGCCGCAGTGGCATTGGCCTGCTTGAACATATGGATCTTTCCGCTTTTTCCACGCGTTTTGGTGGTGCGGTAAAGGGCTTCAACGTCGAGGAATACTTGTCCGCCAAAGAGGCGCGCAAGCTCGATCTGTTTATCCAGTACGGCCTCGCTGCCAGTTTTCAGGCGATGCGCAACTCCGGTCTGGAAGTCACCGATGCCAACCGTGAGCGCATTGGCGTGGCCATGGGCTCCGGTATCGGCGGCCTGACTAATATCGAGAACAACTGCAAGTCGCTGCACGAGCAAGGACCGCGGCGCATCTCGCCGTTCTTCGTGCCTGGCTCGATCATCAATATGATTTCCGGCTTCCTGTCGATCCATCTGGGGTTGCAGGGGCCTAACTACGCCATCGCCACGGCCTGCACCACAGGCACGCACTGCATCGGCATGGCGGCACGCAACATCATGTTTGGCGAGGCCGATGTAATGGTTGCAGGCGGCGCCGAAATGGCGGCCTGCGGCCTGGGTATGGGCGGTTTCGGTGCTGCTCGTGCGCTGTCGACCCGCAATGACGAGCCGGCCAGGGCCAGTCGTCCATGGGATAAAGATCGCGATGGCTTTGTGCTGTCCGACGGTGCCGGTGCCCTGGTGCTGGAAGAGCTGGAGCACGCCAAGGCGCGTGGTGCGACCATCCATGCCGAGTTGATCGGCTTTGGCATGAGCGGCGACGCTTACCATATGACTTCGCCACCGGAAGATGGCGCAGGCGCGGCACGCTGCATGACCAATGCATTGCGCGATGCCGGGCTGAATCCTGAGCAGGTGCAGTACATCAACGCCCATGGCACCTCAACCTCTGCTGGTGACAAGGCTGAAGTGGCGGCGGTGAAGTCGGTATTCGGCGAGCATGCTTACAAGCTGGCCGTTAGCTCGACCAAATCCATGACCGGTCACTTGCTCGGTGCTGCCGGCGCGGTGGAGGCAATCTTCAGCATCCTCGCGCTGCGTGACCAGGTGGCGCCGCCCACCATCAATCTGGATAACCCGGACGAAGGCTGTGATCTGGACTTCGTCGCGCACCAGGCCAAGGCCATGGCGCTGGACGTAGTACTGTCCAACTCCTTTGGCTTTGGTGGCACCAACGGCTCGCTGGTGTTCCGCCGGTTCGCCGGTTGATGCTGAGCTGGGTCGATGGCCAGCCGGCCGAGCTGCTGTCCATCAAGGATCGCGGCCTGGCCTACGGCGATGGGTTATTTGAGACCATCGCTGTAAATGCCGGGCAGCCGGTTCTGCTGGAGCGCCATCTGACCCGGTTGGCCGAAGGCTGTGTGCGGCTGAAAATTCCTCTCGATCTCCCCGTTGTGCGTGCCCAACTGCTGGCCTTCGGTCAGCAGCTGGGTGACGGTGTGGCCAAGCTGATTCTTACTCGGGGCGATGGGCAGCGTGGCTATGCACCGCCACAGCCCGCCCAGCCTCGCGTGCTGCTGCAGGCGGCCGCGAAGCCGGTTTATCCCGAAGCCTATGCCGAACAGGGCGTGCGTCTGTTTGCCTGCGTTACGCGTTTGGCTGAGCAGCCGTTGCTGGCGGGGCTAAAACACCTCAATCGACTGGAACAGGTGTTGGCGCGCAGCGAGTGGCAGGACGCCGAACATGCCGAAGGCCTGATGTTGGATACCGGCGGCCGGGTGATCGAGGGCGTTTACAGCAACCTGTTGCTGGTCAGTGGCGGCGTGCTGATTACCGCTGACCTGTCACGTTGTGGGGTGGCTGGTGTAATGCGCGCCGAGCTGCTGGTCCAAGCGGCTGCGCTGGGGATCGAGTGCCAGGTACGGGATATCAGCTACGCCGAATTGCTGGCGGCTGATGAGGTCATGCTGTGCAACAGCGTCTATGGCGTGTGGCCAGTTCGCGCTTTACTCGCACACGACTGGCCGGTCGGCCCGCTCACCCGTAAACTGCAGGCCATTGCCCGCGATCTACTGGACTGCTGATTCGTGATACGCAAAATTTTGCTGCTGCTGGAAGGCGGTGTGCTGCTGGCTGGCCTACTGGTCGCATTTGCCGCCTGGCAACAGCATGCAGCGCTGCATCAGCCTCTGAACCTCACTGAAGAGTACCTAGTGGATGTGCCAGCAGGTGCGACGCCGGGTGGCGTGCTTAATCGTCTTGAGGCCGACGGCATCCTTGATCAGGCCTTCTGGCTACGCCTTTACTGGCGCTTCAATCTACGCAATCAACCGCTGCACAGTGGCGAGTATCGCCTGACCCCCGGCGCTACAGCGCTGGACATGCTCGGCCAATGGCGACGCGGTGAAGTGCTGCAATACAACCTGACGCTGGTTGAGGGCTGGAATTTCCGTCAGGTGCGTGCGGCGCTGGCGCGTGAAACACGCCTTGAGCTGACCTTGAACGAGCTGAGCGATGCTGAGCTGATGAGCAAGCTTGGCCTGCCGGGTTTGAATCCGGAAGGGCGTTTCTTCCCCGATACCTACAGTTTTGTGCGTGGCATGAGCGATCTTGAGCTGCTTAAACAGGCGCATGCGCGGTTAGAGCAGGTGTTGGCCGAGGAATGGGCGCAGCGGGCCAAGGATCTGCCGTACAAAGAACCTTATGACGCGCTGATCATGGCCTCGATGATCGAGAAGGAAACCGGCGTGCCGCAAGAGCGCGGCGAAATTGCCGGGGTCTTTGTGCGGCGTCTGCGCATCGGCATGCGCCTGCAAACCGACCCGACTGTGATCTACGGCATGGGCGAGCGCTACAACGGCCGCATCACCCGTGATGATCTGCGTCAGCCCACGGCCTACAACACCTATACCATCGACGGCATGCCGCCGACGCCCATCGCCCTGGTGGGTCGCGAGGCGATCCATGCGGCGCTGAACCCGGTGGCCGGCAGCAGCCTGTATTTCGTTGCCCGTGGCGATGGCAGCCATGTATTTTCCAATACCCTTGAGCAGCACAACCGGGCCGTGCGTGAGTATCAGCTCAAGCGCCGGGCGGATTATCGTTCGAGCCCGGCCCCAGTCGTGCCCAATAATCAGTAAGGACAGCCTGTGAGCGGTTTGTTTATCACCCTGGAAGGCCCGGAAGGCGCAGGCAAGAGCACCAATCGTGATTACCTGGCTGAGCGCCTGCGTGAGCAGGGTATTGATGTGCTGCTGACCCGTGAGCCGGGTGGCACGCCACTGGCTGAGCGGGTGCGCGAGTTGCTGCTGGCGCCCAGCGATGAACCGATGGCGGCCGACACCGAGCTGCTGCTGGTGTTTGCCGCGCGCGCCCAGCACCTGGCGCAGGTGATCCGTCCGGCCTTGGCCCGTGGCGCGGTGGTGCTCTGTGACCGGTTTACCGATGCAACTTACGCCTATCAGGGCGGTGGTCGGGGGCTATCCGAGGTACGTATCGCCTTGCTGGAAGAGTTTGTTCAGGGCTCACTTCGCCCGGACCTGACCCTGGTGTTCGATCTACCGGTTGAAGTGGGTCTGGCCCGCGCAGCGGCACGCGGTCGGCTGGACCGTTTCGAGCAGGAGGGCCGGCAGTTTTTCGATGCCGTGCGCCAGGCTTATCTGCGTCGCGCAGCTGAGCAGCCGCAGCGCTACCGTATTCTGGATGCCGCGCAATCCTTGAGCGAGGTGCAGCAGGCACTGGACGCATTGCTGCCACAGCTGCTGGAGCTGCAGCGTGGCTGACGCTTACCCCTGGCAGGATGCACTTTGGCAGCAGCTGGCTGGCCGTAGCCACCATGCCCATGCTTATCTGCTGCACGGCCCTGCGGGTATCGGCAAGCGCGCGCTGGCTGAGCGGCTGATGGCGCGCTTGTTGTGTCAGCAGCCCAATGGCCTGGATGCCTGTGGCCAGTGCAAGTCCTGCTATCTGCTGGCAGCCGGTACCCACCCGGATAACTACATCCTGGAGCCGGAAGAGGCTGACAAGGCGATCAAGGTGGATCAGGTGCGCGATCTCGTCAGCTTTGTGGTGCAGACCTCGCAACTGGCGGGGCGCAAAGTGGTGCTGGTCGAGCCGACTGAGTCGATGAACGTCAACGCCGCCAACGCCTTGCTGAAAAGCCTTGAGGAGCCCTCTGGCAATACCGTATTGCTGTTGATCAGCCATCAGCCCAGCCGTTTGCTGCCTACGGTGAAGAGTCGCTGTGTGCAACAGGCCTGCCCGTTGCCGAGTGAAGCCATGAGCCTGGCGTGGTTAGCGCAGGCTTTACCAGGCTGTAGTGGCGAAGAACACCGCGAGTTGCTGTTCCTTGCCGCTGGCTCGCCGTTGGCCGCGCTGAAAATGCATGAGCAGGGCGTTATCGCGCAGCGTGCACAGGTGGTTGAGGGGGTGAAGAAGCTGCTTAAACAGCAGATTGCCCCCAGCCAGCTGGCCGAAAGCTGGAATGCGGTGTCCCTGCAGTTGCTGTTCGACTGGTTCTGCCAGTGGTCGCAGCTGATGCTTCGCTACCAACTGACCCGTGATGAAGACGGCCTCGGGCAAACCGATATGCGCAAGGTGGTGCAGTATCTGGCGGAGAAAGCCCCGCAGGCGAAAGTGCTGAGCATGCAGGATTGGTTGCTGGCGCAGCGTCAAAAAGTCCTCGGCAAGGCTAACCTTAACCGTGTCTTGCTTCTCGAAGCCTTGCTGGTGCAGTGGGCAAGCCTGCCCGGACCGGGCTAGAATCGGCCATTAAGTGAATAAAATCAGGAATGCCGCATGAGTCTGCCTCCTAACTTGGGCCCGCGTAACGGAATTTTGTCGCTGACCATCAAAGACAAATCCGTGCTCTATGCCGCTTACATGCCCTTTATCAAGAACGGCGGCCTGTTTATTCCAACCAACAAGAGCTACAAGCTTGGTGATGAAGTGTTCATGCTGCTCAACCTGATGGATGAGCCGGAAAAGATTCCGGTCGCCGGCAAGGTGGTCTGGATCACCCCCAAGGGTGCCCAGGGCAACCGCGCTGCCGGTGTGGGTGTGCAGTTCAATGATGGCGACAACACCGCGCGCAACAAGATCGAAACCTACCTGGCCGGTGCACTGACGTCGGATCGCCCGACTCACACCATGTAACTGGTTTTTCCTCCGTATCACGGTGCCCGCTCTTTGGCACCGCTTCTCAAGTGATTGTTCCCCATGCTGGTTGATTCCCACTGTCACCTTGATCGCCTTGATCTGGCCGCCCATGGCGGTTCACTCGATGCGGCGCTGGATGCTGCGCGCGCGCGCGGCGTTGGTCATTTTCTGTGCATCGGCGTCAGCGCCGATAATGCCGCGGCGGTCAAAGGCCTGGCTGAGCGCTATGCCGATGTCGATTGCTCGGTCGGTGTGCACCCGCTGGACCTTGAGCCCGGTGCGGCGCCTGCGCTGGATTGGCTGCTCGGCGAATTGAACCACCCGCAGGTGGTGGCCATCGGCGAAACCGGCCTGGACTATCACTACGAGCCTGAGTCTGCAGCGCTGCAGCAGGCATCCTTCCGCTTGCACCTGGATGTCGCGCGGATGACCGGCAAGCCGGTGATCGTACATACCCGCGAGGCGCGTGCCGACACCCTGGCGCTGCTGCGTGAAGCGGCGCTGCCGCAAGCCGGTGTGCTGCACTGCTTTACCGAAGATTGGGAAATGGCCAAGGCCGCACTGGATATCGGCTTCTATATTTCCCTGTCCGGCATCGTTACGTTCCGTAATGCCGAAGCGCTGCGTGAAGTGGCGCGCCAAGTGCCTGCTGACCGCTTGCTGGTGGAAACCGATTCGCCGTATCTGGCGCCGATCCCGCATCGCGGCAAACCGAACCTGCCGGAGTACGTGCGCGATGTGGCCGAGTACCTGGCGGTGCTGCGTGGCGTGAGCTTTGAGCAGTTGGCGGAGCAGACCACGGCCAATTTCAAGCGCCTGTTTCCGCTGGCCCGTGTGGTTTGATAACAGCTACCAAAAAACTGCGGGCAAAAAAAACCCGGGCTCTGGGGGATGAGACCGGGTTAAGACCATTAGGAGTAAATCAAGGTACGCGGTCCACGGTACCTTGCCTGGCGGGGCGCTTGGGGGATACGCCGCACACCAGTACTGCTCAGTATTGGTGAAGATTGCCGAACGTCCAGGCCGTTTGCCGGCATTCTTAAACGGATTTGGAATACAGATCGCGCTGCTGAGTCCTCAAGCAGTCGCCAGCTGCTGCAGCAGAGACAGTGTCTCTTCAATAACCCGAGGTTCTGTGTAGAAATGAGGCGATAGGCGGATACCCGCGCCGCGTTGCGCACAGATCACCTGCTGCTGTTTCAGTTGACTGAACAATGCCGAATTGTCCCAGCCATCCAGGCTAAAGGTCAGGATGCCGGCGCGTTGCTGGCGCTTTACGGCGCTGTGCAGGTGCGCGCCGGGGATATTGCCCAGCCCATCCAGCAGCCACTGCATGCGCTCCTGCAAGGCGTTTTCGACCGCCGTCATGCCCACTTCTTCCAGCAGCGACAGGCTGGCCTCCAGAGCCATCGCACCGAGCATGTTCGGGCTACCGCATTCAAAACGCCGAGCGCTGCGGGCGGGTTCCCAACTGGTGCGCTGGTAGTCGCCGGCATGTTCGAGCATATGCCAACCGTACTCATGCAATTTGAGCTGCGCACGCAGGTCGCTGCGGCAATAGAACACCCCAAGGCCTTCCGGGCCGAGCAACCATTTATGGCCGTCGGCCATGGCAAAGGCGCATTGGCTGGCCTGTACATCGAAGGGCAGGGCGCCGAGCTGCTGGATCGCGTCGATGCACAGCAGCACGCTGCGCGCCTGGCAGCCCTGGCCCAAGCGCGGCAGATCCAAGCGCAGGCCGCTGGCGTACTGCACCGCACTGATCGCCATCAGCCGGGAGCGCGGACCGCAGGCGGCGAGCAGGGCGGCTTCGGCATCGCCCTGATGCAGATTGACCTGTACCACCTCGACGCCCTGCGGGGCGAGCGCTTCCCAGACAATCCGGTTGGAGGGGAACTCTTCATCGCTGATTACCACCTGATCGCCTGGCCGCCAATCCAGGCCGAAGGCGACGAAAGACAGCGCTTCGGAGGTGTTTTTCACCAGCGCTATGTCGCTATGGGAGGGCGCGTTAAGCATGCGCTGCAAGCGCTCGCGTAGGCGCCGCTCGACCTGAAGCCAGTTTGCGTAGTCGCGGGCACCGGTTTGTGCGTTCTCGATGGCAAAACGACTGACCGCATCGACGGCCCGTTGCGGCCAGGGAGAAACGGCTGCGTGGTTCAGATAGCGCAGGCCAGGAAGTTGCGGAAACGCGTCATGAACTGCGTACATGGTCGGATGATCCGTGCAATTTGCCGTTAGTTAGGCATAATACGCGCCTTCGTTTTTTTGACCCCGTAGTCCTTTTATGCATAAAGAACCCCGCAAGGTCCGTGAGTTTCGCCGCCGCGAACAGGAAATTCTCGACACAGCACTGAAACTCTTCCTCGACCAGGGTGAAGACAGCGTGACTGTGGAGATGATTGCCGACACGGTTGGTATTGGTAAAGGCACCATCTACAAGCATTTCAAATCCAAGGCGGAGATCTACCTGCGCCTGATGCTCGACTACGAGCGCGACCTCAACGAGTTGCTGCACTCGGCGGATGTCGATCGCGATAAGGAAGCCCTTTCGCGTGCTTATTTCGAATTCCGCATGCGCGACCCACAGCGCTATCGCCTGTTCGACCGCCTCGAAGAGAAAGTGGTCAAAGGCAACCAGGTGCCGGAGATGGTCGAACAGCTGCATAAGATTCGTGCCTCCAACTTCGAGCGCCTGACCCAGCTGATCAAGGGCCGTATCGCCGAAGGTAAGCTGGAAGACGTTCCGCCGTATTTCCATTACTGCGCTGCCTGGGCGCTGGTGCACGGTGCCGTGGCGCTGTACCACTCGCCGTTCTGGAGCAATGTGCTGGAAGATCAGGAAGGTTTCTTCCAGTTCCTCATGGACATCGGCGTGCGCATGGGCAACAAGCGCAAGCGTGAGGGCGACACCCCGGCTAGCTGAGGTATTCAGCGCGTGGATAAGCAGTCTGCTGCGCTGGCGGCGCCCCTATACTCGGCGCTTACTTTTGCTGGAGACGCGTATGATCGTTGACCGCCAAGGCCGGCGCTTCCGCAATCTGCGCGTCAGCCTGACCGCCGCCTGCAACTATGCCTGCACCTACTGCGTACCCGATGGTAAGCGGCTGGTAGCTGCGCAGGACGAG
This sequence comes from Pseudomonas sp. SG20056, assembly GCF_031764535.1. Taxonomy (NCBI): domain Bacteria; kingdom Pseudomonadati; phylum Pseudomonadota; class Gammaproteobacteria; order Pseudomonadales; family Pseudomonadaceae; genus Pseudomonas; species Pseudomonas sp. SG20056. The sequence goes on along the minus strand of NZ_CP134499.1, from coordinate 2,754,591 downwards.
CTCTCGGCCGAGGCCATGCTGCGTGGTGTGGCTTATCTGATCGAAGCCGCCGGTATTGAGCGCTTGCGCATCACCGGTGGTGAGCCACTGGTCAGTCCCAAGCTCGACGCTTTTTTGCGCGGCGTCAGCCAGCTCGGCTTGGCCGATATCAGCTTAACCAGCAATGGCCAGCTGCTGGCGCGCAAGCTGCCGTTGTTGCTCGAATGCGGCATCCGCCGCTTGAATATTTCCCTGGACACCCTCGACCCTGCGGCATTCCGCACCATTGCCCGTGGCGGCGATCTGGCGGCAGTGCTCGATGGCCTACAGCAAGCGCGCGCGGCAGGGATGCAGATCAAGGTCAACATGGTGCCGTTGCGTGGGCAGAACCTTGATCAGGTGCTGCCACTGCTCGACTACTGCCTGGCCAATGGCTTCGAGCTGCGCTTTATCGAACTGATGCGCATGGGCCATTTGGCCCGTGACAGCAACGGGTTTCAGCGCCAGTTTGTCGGCATGCCCGAGCTGCTGGAGCTGATCGGTAGCCGCTACGACTATGTCCAGGCCCACGCTGCGCTAGACGCCACAGCGCTGCGTTACGCCATTCCCGGCGTCGGCCATTTCGGCGTGATTGCCAATGAAAGCGTGCCGTTCTGCCGCACCTGCTCGCGCCTGCGCTTGTCTTCGACCGGTTGGCTGCATGGTTGCCTGTCATCGAGCAATCGTCATTATGTCGGCGATCTGCTCGCCAAGCCTCGCCACCAGGCCTTACCAGCGTTGCAGGGGCTATTGGTCAAGGCGCTGGGTGATAAGCAGGATGTGGCGTTCTCCGGCGGTGCAACCGTGATGAAGATTATTGGCGGCTGAGATCGCCCTCTGTGTCGAGTGAAAGAGCATGCAAGATTTCCCCATCAGCTATATCGAGCCGGTGTTCCGGCCGCCCAGCGAAGCCCATTCGCTGATTCTGCCGGTGACCAATGGTTGCTCCTGGAATAAGTGCACGTTCTGTGAAATGTACACTCAGGAACAGAAGAAATTCCGCGCCCGCGATGAGGCGCAGGTGCTCGACGAGATTCGCCTGACCGGCGAAAAGATGATCGTGCAGCGGGTTTTTCTAGCCGATGGTGACGCCTTGGTGCTGCCGACACGGCGCTTGTTGACCATTCTGCAGGCGATTCGCGAGCACATGCCTGAGGTTGAGCGGGTATCGAGTTATTGCCTGCCGCGCAATCTGCGTAAGAAGTCGGTGGATGAGCTCAAGGAGCTGGCTGACGCCGGCTTGCGCATGGCGTATGTCGGTTGCGAGTCGGGTGATGACGAGGTGCTGGCGTGGGTCAATAAGGGCGAGAGTTATGAGTCCAGCCTTAGTGCGCTGGACAAGCTCGGGCAGGCCGGCATCACCCGCTCGGTGATGATCCTCAATGGTCTGGGTGGGACGGTCTTGAGTGAGCAGCACGCGGATAACTCGGCGCGTCTGATGAATGAGGCGCAGCCGGAGTTTCTCTCGACCCTGGTAGTGAGTTTTCCTACAGGTGAGGCGCGGTTTCGCGAAGGTTTTGCCGATTTCCAGCCGCTCGGTCAGCAGCAGCTGTTTGTGGAAGTGGAGCGTCTGCTACAGGGGTTGGAGCTGCGCGATACGGTATTTCGCAGTGACCATGCCTCCAACTATCTGGTGCTCAAGGGCACTCTTGGCGCTGACAAACAGCGCCTGCTGGCACAGGTGCGGCAGGCCATCGAGCAGCCGCAACAGGCGCGGTTGCGTCAGGAGTGGCAGCGTGGGCTTTGATGCGCAGCAGGTGGCGTGAAATCTGCATCTAGGCGCTATCCGCCGGTTTTCTGTCACCGGCAGCGGGAGAGGCATGATGCGTAGTCTGTTGTTGATAATGAGTTTATTGCTGCTGGGCGGCTGCATGAAGGCCAGTGATCTGGCGGATGAGGCGATTTATCAATTGCGCGATGTCGGCGTGCTTGACCATAGCCAGACGCGTCGCTCCAGTCCGTGGCGTTTGCAAGCCGACTCTTTCATCTATATCGCTCAGGGGCATTTCGTGCCGCCGGGTGGTGCCTATCCGCGGCCCAATGTGGTGGCTGAGGAAGCCTACAAGGGCTTTATCGAGTATTTCCCCATGGTGCGCCGCGCCAAGGCGCCGCTAGGCCTGGAAGAGTCGTTGGCGCAGGCGCGTGAGGCGGGTGCGCATTACCTGCTGTACAGCCGCTTCGCCTATGCCGATGACCGTATCGGCACGGTGGAGGAGTGGGAAGATCAGGAGGCACTGGATCGGCTGGGGACTGATCGTGGGGTCATTCAATTGATGCTGATCGAAACCAATACCCGTTATTTGGTCGATACGGCGCGCATTCGTAGTCGCGGAGGCTTCCTGACGCTTTATGATGCCAAGCCGGAGGATCTGATCGGTCCGGCGCTGCAGGATTACGCGCGGCGTTTGTTGGGCTTGGGGCATTGAATGATGACTGATACAGGTAAGGCCGGCGACCTGCTGGCGCAGATACCCAAAGGCGAGGGCAAGGGGTTGCCACCGGTGCACCTCTGGCACCCGGAGTTCTGTGGCGATATCGACATGCGCATCGCCCGCGATGGCACCTGGTATTACATGGGGACGCCGATTGGCCGCAAGCCGATGGTCAAGCTGTTTTCCACCATCATTCGGCGTGACGACGACAAGTACGTGCTGGTAACGCCGGTAGAGATGGTCGGCATTCAGGTGGATGACGCGCCTTTTGTCGCGGTCAGTCTGCAAGTGGATGGCGAGGGTGAGGCGCAGGTGCTGCGTTTTGTCACCAATGTCGAGGATGAGGTGGTCGCCGGCAGCGAACATCCGCTGCGGGTCGAACTCGACGTTCTGACTGAAGAGCCAGCGCCCTATGTGCATGTGCGCAGCAATCTTGAGGCGTTGATCCATCGCAATGTGTTCTACCAGTTGGTTGAGCTGGCGGTGCCACGCGAGATCGATGGCAAGAGCTGGCTGGGTGTTTGGAGCGGGGGGGAATTTTTCCCGATCGGGCCGCAGCCGGACTGATCGGCTCTCCCGCTGGCGGTTGTATTCAGCGCAATAAAAAAGGCTCCCGAGGGAGCCTTTTTTGCGTCTTACATGTTGGGGTAGTTAGGCCCGCCGGTGCCTTCAGGGGCCACCCAGGTAATGTTCTGGGCAGGGTCCTTAATGTCACAGGTTTTGCAGTGCACGCAGTTCTGTGCGTTGATCTGGAACTTCTGCTCGCCGTCTTCCTTGGTCACCACCTCGTATACGCCGGCCGGGCAGTAGCGTTGCGCCGGTTCGTCGTACATGGGCAGGTTCTTGCTCAGCGGAATGCTTGGGTCGGTGAGCTTCAGGTGGCAGGGTTGTTCCTCTTCATGGTTGGTGTTGGAGAGGAATACCGAGCTGAGCTTGTCGAAGCTGAGCTTACCATCGGGTTTCGGGTAGCTGATCTTCTGCGTTTCAGCAGCCGGCTTCAGGCAGGCGTAATCCGGCTTGGTGTCATGCAGGGTGAAGGGCAGTTTGCCGCCGAAGATGTTCTGATCCAGCCAGTTGAAGCCAGCACCCATTAGTGGGCCGAACTTGTGCATTGCTGGAGCGAAGTTACGGGTGCGGAACAGTTCGTCGTACAGCCAGCTGGCCTTGAATGCATCGACGTAGCCGGTCAGCTGGTCGCCACCTTCCTTGCCTGCAAACAGTGCGTCAGCCACAGCCTCAGCAGCGAGCATGCCGGACTTCATGGCGGTGTGGCTGCCTTTGATCTTGGCCACGTTCATTGTGCCGAGGTCGCAACCGATCAGGGCGCCGCCGTTGAAGACCATCTTCGGTAGCGAGTTGATGCCGCCTTTAGCCAGGGCGCGAGCGCCATAGGCTACGCGTTTGCCGCCTTCCAGGTACTGGGCGATCACCGGGTGGTGCTTGTAGCGCTGGAACTCATCGAACGGTGACAGATGCGGGTTGCTGTAAGACAGGTCGACGATCAGGCCGACGACCACCTGATTGTTTTCCAGGTGATAGAGGAAGGAGCCGCCGGTGTTTTCTTTAGCGACGATGTCCAGCGGCCAGCCAGCGGTGTGCACAACCAGGCCTTGCTCGTGCTTGGCCGGGTCGATGTCCCAGATTTCCTTGATACCGATGCCGTAATGCTGAGCATCGGCTTCGGAGTCGAGGTTGAATTTCTTGATCAGCTGCTTGCCGATATGGCCGCGGCAGCCTTCGGCGAACAGCGTGTACTTGGCACGCAGTTCCATGCCTGGGGTGTAGTAACCCTCTTTTGGGTGGCCTTCGCGGTCAACACCCAGATCACCAGTGAGAATGCCGTAGACCGCGCCTTCTTCGTTGATCAGCGCTTCCTGAGCGGCGAAGCCTGGGTAGATTTCTACGCCAAGGTTCTCGGCCTGTTGTGCCAGCCAGCGGCACAGATTGCCCAGGGAAATGATGTAGTTGCCATGGTTGTGCATGGTCTTGGGCACGAAGAAGTCCGGAACCTTGGTGGCCTTCTCGGCATTGCTGAGCACGTAGATGTCATCGCGCTTGACCGGAGTGTTCAGCGGGGCGCCGAGCTCTTTCCAATCAGGGAACAGTTCATTCAATGCGCGCGGCTCGAACACCGCACCGGAAAGAATGTGTGCGCCGACTTCGGAGCCTTTTTCGACCACGCAGACGCTGATTTCTTTGCCGGCTTCGGCGGCTTTCTGCTTCAGTCGGCAGGCGGCGGACAAACCAGCAGGGCCGGCGCCGACGATGACGACGTCGAATTCCATAAATTCGCGTTCCACAGGCAATCTCCTACTCAGGGCTCTCTAATTTTATTTGGCGATCGAGCTCGTTCCATGAGCGATGCTGGCGCATTATATCCAGACCCTTCGGATGGGCCAATACAAACGTTTGTTTGAATTTTCTGTAGGACTGTTAGAATCTTACTACATCGCTGACGATTGGCCGGTTCGTTGTATTGACCAGTCTAGGTCGTGCGGTCAAGATACGGGCGGTTTTGTGTCTGCCGTTAATTGGTCGACTCCCGGTTCCGGCCGGTCTGTAGTTCCCGCCATGTTCGCTTCTGGCGACATTCTTATTCACCGGAGAGTAACGAGGAATCCATGAAGGTTCTTGTAGCTGTCAAACGAGTGGTCGACTACAACGTCAAAGTTCGCGTCAAAGCGGACAACAGCGGCGTTGATCTTGCCAACGTCAAGATGTCGATGAACCCTTTCTGCGAAATCGCCGTGGAAGAAGCTGTACGCCTGAAAGAGAAAGGCGTGGCGAGCGAGATCGTTGTCGTAACCATCGGCCCGGCCACTGCTCAAGAGCAGCTGCGCACCGCGCTGGCCCTGGGGGCTGACCGTGCCATTCTGGTTGAGTCGGCCGACGAGCTGAACTCGCTGGCTGTGGCCAAACTGCTCAAGGCAGTGGTCGACAAAGAGCAGCCCCAGCTGGTGATCATGGGCAAACAAGCCATCGACAGCGACAACAATCAGACTGGCCAGATGCTGGGCGCGCTGACTGGTTTCGGCCAGGGCACCTTCGCTTCCAAAGTGGAAGTAGCTGGCGACAAGGTCAACGTAACCCGTGAAATCGACGGCGGCCTGCAGACTGTTGCACTGAACCTGCCAGCTATCGTGACCACCGATTTGCGTCTGAACGAGCCGCGCTACGCGTCGCTGCCGAACATCATGAAAGCCAAGAAGAAGCCGCTGGAAACTGTTACTCCGGCTGATCTGGGCGTTTCCACCGCTTCCACCGTGAAAACCTTGAAAGTCGAAGCGCCAGCTACCCGCAGCGCCGGCATCAAGGTCAAGTCCGTGGCTGAACTGGTCGAGAAACTGAAGAACGAGGCGAAGGTAATCTAAATGACTATCCTGGTTATCGCTGAACACACCAACGCCGCCCTGGCTCCTGCCACGCTGAACACTGTTGCAGCTGCAGCGAAGATCGGTGGTGACATCCACGTTCTGGTTGCCGGTGCTGCTTGCGGCGCTGCTGCCGAAGCTGCTGGCAAGATTGCTGGCGTGGCCAAGGTACTGGTTGCTGACAACGCTGCTTTCGCGCATCAGCTGCCAGAAAACGTTGCGCCGCTGGTTGCCGAACTGGGCAAGGGCTACAGCCACATCCTGGCTGCTGCTACCAGCAATGGTAAGAACATCCTGCCGCGCGTTGCCGCTGCGCTGGACGTTGATCAGATCTCGGAAATCATCGCTGTTGAAAGCGCTGACACTTTCAAGCGTCCGATCTACGCCGGTAACGCCATCGCCACTGTGCAGTCTTCCGCTGCCGTGAAAGTGATCACCGTGCGTGCCACTGGTTTCGACCCGGTTGCTGCTGAAGGCGGCTCTGCTGCCGTTGAAGCCGTTGGCGGCGCAGCTGACGCTGGTAAATCTGCTTTCGTCGGTGAAGAACTGGCTAAGTCTGATCGTCCTGAACTGACTGCTGCCAAGATCGTCGTTTCCGGCGGCCGCGGTATGCAGAACGGTGACAACTTCAAGCACCTGTACGCGCTGGCTGACAAGCTGGGCGCCGCTGTTGGTGCCTCGCGCGCCGCAGTCGACGCAGGCTTCGTACCGAACGACATGCAGGTCGGTCAGACCGGTAAGATCGTTGCGCCGCAGCTGTACATCGCCGTCGGTATCTCCGGCGCGATCCAGCACCTGGCCGGTATGAAAGACTCCAAAGTGATCGTTGCGATCAACAAGGACGAAGAAGCGCCGATCTTCCAGGTAGCCGATTACGGTCTAGTCGCTGATCTGTTCGAAGCTGTACCTGAGCTGGAGAAACTGGTTTAAGCCGGTTCCCCAGTGCAGAAAAAACCCGCTCGTTGAGCGGGTTTTTTTATGCCCGCTCTTTCGCGTTAGTTCTGCTGGGCCTGGAGAAAGGTGCGGTAATGATCGGCGGTTTGCTGAGGCCGTTCAATCATCGGCGCATGGCCGGTATCCGCCATGATAACCACAGTCGGTTTGCGCAGTAGCGGTTGCATGACTTCTACGCTGGATACATGCAGGGCTCGATCTTCTGCGCCCCAGATGATCAGCGTTGGCGCTTGGATCTTCGGCAGCTCAGGCTCCAGCGGGATATAGCGTTCGATCAAATGGGCAAATACCTGGTCGTAATGTGCGCTGTTGGCGATGGCCTGCTCGGCGAAATAGCGCTTGAGCGATGCCGGTAGGTAGGGCGGTTGCACGAAGATAAAATCCAGCAGGCGCTGAAAGTCCTCGGGGCTTTTCACTACCAGCGGATTGGGTTCGCCGCGTTGTAGCCGTTGCATCAGCTCGCTAGGTTGCGGCGATGTGATGCCGGCATTGTCGAGTAGCGCCAGAGAGCGGGTTCTGTGCGGATAGCGCGCGGCATACAGCGCACTGATATGCCCGCCCATGGAGTTGCCGATCAGGTGCAGCTGCTCGATTCCCAGTGCATCAATCACGCTGGCCAGGCGCTCGGTCTGGGTGCCTACATCATAGCTGCCAGCAGGTTTGTCGCTGGCGCCGAAACCCGGCAGATCGAGGGCTATAACCCGGTAATTCTGGCTGAGGTGGCGGGCGAAACGCAGCCAGTTGTCCTTGTTGGCAGCAAAACCGTGCACCATCAGGATGGTTTGTGCGCTGCTTGGGCCGCCCTCGTAGTAATGAATGCTAAGATCGCCCACGCTGATCTGTTTGAGACTCAGCCCGGCACGCTGTCGCTCCACCAACTGTATGCTCGTCAACAAAGCGGCGGGTGACAGGTAGAGCAGGGCTGCAGCAGCGGCGAGCAGTAGCATCAAGGCTGCAATCAGTTTTTTCATGGCTAGTCTTTATCGCGAATTCGTATGGATGCGTATTAAGCTAGCATGATTCCAGATGTCTCCCGATGTGTGGCCGCAGACGCCCATCCAAGGTTAAGTCGAGAAGTCGCCAATGCTTGAGCGTGGTTTTTATAGGTCGTTTCTCTTGCTGTTCGCTGTACTGCTGATACCGGCGTTTGCCGTTGCCGCAGGCAAGTGCGAGCGCCTGGTGGCGACAGGTAACCCGGAGTACCCGCCATATCTCTGGCGCGACCCGCAGAATCCTCAACAGCTGATCGGTGCTAACGCCGATCTGTTGCAGCACCTGGCCAAAGAGCTGGGCGTAGTGGTGGACATCATCTATACCGGGCCTTGGTCACGGGCGCAGGATGAAGTGCGCACCGGCCGTGTCGACCTGATTGCCGGGGCGTTTCTGACCTTGCCGCGCCTGGAAATCATGGATTACGTGCATCCAGCGTTTTTCTTCACCCCAAGTGTGGTGTGGGTGCATCGCGGTAACGAGTTCCCCTATGCCGGCTGGGATGATTTGCGTAATCGCACTGGCGATACCTTGGTCAACAACAGTTTTGGCCAGACCTTTGATGCCTATGCCAAGAGCAACCTGACTCTGGAGGGGGTTGCCAGCCTGACTCAGGCGTTCCAGAAGCTCTTGCTGGGGCGTACCGACTATGTGCTGTACGAGCGTTATCCGGGGCAGGCTTTAGCCGATAGCCTGGGCATGCAGGACGATCTGCTGGTGCTCGATCCACCGATCTCCAGCGAAGGTTTGTACCTGACGTTGTCGCATAACTCGGCCTGCAACGATGCGTGGCTACGCGGCATGTTGGCGAAGAAAATGAATGAGGCAATTGCCAGTGGTTTGCCGGATGTTTTGCTGCAACGCAATCTGCAGCGTTGGAAAGATCAACAGCTCACACCCAGCGGTGACGCTGAACAGTAGGGAAATTCTGTGATTTATCGACGTATCTGTGCGGCCTTGCTGCCGCTCATGCTCAGTGCCTGCGCATCTGATCCTGCGCCTAATGAGCAACTGCGCTTGACCGAACAGGCGCTCAGTCAGGCTAAGGCGCTGGGTATTTCCGCCGAGCAGTCTGCTGCGCTGCGCCTGGCCGAGGAAAAACTTGCCCTGGCGCAAGCGGCCATACAGGACGAAGACTACAAGCAGGCACGGGTGTATGCCGAACAGGCCGAGTTAGATGCGCGGCTAGCCGAAGCTGAGCACCTGACCGAGAAAAGCCAGCAGCAACTGGCCGAGCTGAGTAACTCCATCAATCGCTTGCGCAAACAGCTGGGAGGCTTGCAATGAAGCCGACTCAGCTAAGCCTGCTGGCAATTTTCGCGGCTGTGGTGTTGACGGGCTGCGCCTCATCGCACAGCACCAGTGAGCAGGCACTGCAGGGCGCACACACGGCCTTCCAGCAGGTCAAGGAAGATGCCGATGTGCTGCGTAGCGCGCCCAAAGACCTGATTCGCGCGGGCGAGTCGCTGGCCAAGGCTGATCGCCTGTCGAGCTACTGGGGCAGCGCCGCTGATGTCAGCCACTATGCCTATCTCAGTCAGCAATACAGTGCGATTGCCGGGCAGAAGAGCACGCTCAATCTGAATCAGGAGCGCGCGGTCAAACTGGAGCTGGAGCGTCAGCGCCTGCAGCTGGCCCTGCGTGAGGCCAAGCTGCTCAGTGTGCAGGATCAGAGCAGTTGGCTTGAAGAGCAGATGGTCAGCCTGGCCACCAGCCAAAGTGAGCGCGGCCTGGTGATGACCCTGGGCGATGTGCTGTTTGATGCCGGCCACACTGACCTCAAAGCATCAGCCAACCGTACGGTACTGAAGTTGGTGCAGTTCCTTCAGCTCAACCCCCGGCGCGTCGTGCGCATCGAGGGCTATACCGACAGTCGCGGCGATGCTCAGGAAAACCTCGAACTGTCCCGTGCTCGCGCTCAGGCAGTGGCCGACGTACTGGTCGATCTGGGCATTGATGGCAAACGCATTGAAGTACAGGGCCATGGCGAAAGCTTCCCGGTCACCGAAAATGCCTCGGCTAAAGGCCGAGCGCAGAATCGTCGGGTAGAGATCGTGTTCTCTGATGAGCAAGGCAATTTAGGCTCGTCACGCTGAGCCTTCTGCCGTTAAAAGCCTCGGTTAGCCGGGGCTTTTTATTGCCTGCATTCAGGCTTGCGCAGCCTGCGGGTAGTTGCCTGGTATTGCCGCACAATCCGAATAGCTATCGATTGAACCGTTACAGTCCTGGCAGGTTGGCACTGTATCGCCCACAATTCAGTGAGCTGTACCGGTGCAATTATAAAAGTCCGGTTTACTGTTACGGTTCAGTCAAGCAGGAACGCGGTCATGACCAATCTGTTGCTTTATCAGCGCATTGCCCAGCAACTGGCGGAAGATATCCGTCGCGGCGTTTACCAGCCCGGTGAGCGGGTGCCTTCGGTGCGCAAGATGAGTGCGCAGCTCAGCGTCAGCCACGCCACTGTGCTACAGGCCTATGCCAATCTGGAAGATCAGGGCTTGATTCGCGCCCGCCCGCAGTCTGGCTTTTACGTGCACCAGACGCCGGCCCTGACTGCACCCACTCCCGATATCGCCCGCGTAGAACGCCCTGGTCTGGTCACGCGCAGCAGCATCATCAATCAGGTGCTCACCGAATCGCGCCGCGAGGGGGTGTTTCCGCTTGGCGCGGCAGTACCGCATGTCGATTACCTGCCGGTGCGTGCATTGCACCAGCAATTGGCCAAGGTCACCCGTTTTCACAGCGCGCGGGCCTTCAGCTATATGTTCAGCCCCGGTTTTGAGCCGTTACGCCGTCAGGTGGCGATCCGCATGCGCGATGCTGGCGTGGTGGTCGACCCAACTGAGGTGGTGATTACCCACGGTTGTGTGGATGCCCTGCAGATGAGCCTGCGCGTGCTGACCAAACCCGGTGATCTGATCGCCGCCGAGTCGCCGACTTATTACGGCCTGCTGCAACTGGCTGACCTGCTCGGCCTGAAAGTCATCGAAATTCCCAGCGACCCGACCACCGGTATCAGCTTGGAAGCGTTGCAACTGGCGGCCAACCAGTGGCCGATCAAGGCGCTGGTGCTGACCGCGCGGCTGAGCAATCCGCTGGGCGGCACTATTCCGGAAGAGCGCCAGCGTCAGTTGCTGCGCCTGGCCGGTGATTACGATATCCAGATCATCGAAGACGATATCTACGGTGAACTGATGTTTGAGCAAGGCCCGACCAAGGCGCTCAAATCCCATGATCGCGAAGGGCGGGTGATCTACTGTTCGAGCTTTTCCAAGACTCTGTCGCCGGGGGTGCGCATCGGCTGGATTGTTGCCGGCAAGTACCAGGATGAGATTCAGCGCCTGCAAACCTTCAGCACTCATTCGGCGTGCAGCGTCACGCAGATGGCGGTAGCGGCCTATCTGGAGAACGGCGGTTATGACCGCCACCTGCGTTTTATCCGCCAGGAGTACCGCAAGAACCTCAGCGCCTTTCAGCTGGCGGTGCAGCAGTACTTCCCCGAAGGCACGCAGATGAGCCGGCCCAAGGGTGGTTTTATTCTCTGGGTCAGCCTGCCGGCGCGGGTCAATACCAAGGACCTGCACGTGCGCGCGCTGCAGCAGGGCATCAGCATCGCGCCGGGGTTGATCTTCAGTAATACCGAGCAGTTCAACCACTGCATCCGCCTGAACTGCGGCATCCCGTGGAACCGCGAAGCCGAGCGTGCCTTGATGACTTTGGGCATGCTGGCCGGTCAGCTGTGTCAGGAGGGTATGGCTACTTCCTGAGTGTTGCGCCACGCGCCTGCGCTACGCTTGTTAGCGCCAACAAGGAATTAAGGCGGAAAAATTGGTGCGGATAATTGCAGCGTTGCTTTGCCTGCTGCTGGGTAGTCCGGGCGCACGTGGAAGTGACTTTTCTGTGGGGGTTGAGGCGATCGACTTCTACCCGATCTACGACGGCACATCGGCTCATTACCGTGGCTACGGGCGGGATGTATTGGATCATTTCGCCAGTAAATATGGTTACCGCTTCCACTATGTTCACTTGCCGGTGAAGCGCCTGTACCGCAACTTTCTCACTACCAACGAACTGGATTTCAAGTTCCCGGATAATCCGTTGTGGCAGCGTGAAATGCGTAAGGACAAATCGCTTACCTACAGCGAGACCGTCTACCAGGCTGTTGAGGGATTGTTCGTACTACCGGCGAACCGTGACAAATCGCTTGCGCAGCTGGCGACGATTGCCACCGTAAGGGGGGTCGATGCCTGGCCTTACAAAGCCGATATCGCCAACGGTGTTATCGAACTGCAATTCGCCAACACTCAGGACAGCCTGCTGGCACTGGCTCGGCAGGGTCGGGTGGGTGGCATCTTCTACGAAGCCAGTGCGCTCAACTGGCATCAGTACACGCACGATACCCCGGCGGATGACAGGCTTGTGTTGAACGAGCGTTTACCGCATTACCGGCCGCAGTTTTTTCTGTCCACGCGTACGCAGCCGCAGATCATTGCCCAGTTCAACCAGTTTTTGCAGGATGAAGCGGATCTGTTGCAACGGCTAAAGGTCAAGTACGGGCTGCCGGATGTAGAGGCGCCCTAATACCGAGAGCCACCTTTCCCAATATGCTTGCGCTGCGCTCTACAACTGATGGGGCATTTTTAGGAGCGATTAACCCGGCTGCCGACTCCTCTACGTCTACCTGAGCGAATGGTTTATTCGTTTGCTCAGGAGATGTCCCCATGTCTGCTTACCCCGTATTGCTTACCCGTCCTCTGCTTGCCGGTTTTGCCGCTGGTGTATTGATTAGCCTCGGCGCGTGCAGCGCCGCCAACCCTGATGCGCCGGCCACCGAGGCGGGTAGTCCGCAGCTCAGCGATCAGTCTAATCAGCGTGAACGTGCCGAGTTGCATGAGCAGCTGGCCGCTCCGGCTGAGCTACAACGCAAAAGCCAGGTGGCGGGCAGGGCGATGTTGCCCAGCGTGGCCTATGCGCCGATGCCGATGTCTGTGCAGGCCGATGCCTTGCCGCAGGGCTACCGTGACCAGAACCGCGAGCAGTATCAGAAACTGGCAGGCAACCCCGTGCATGCAGTCGCCGAGACGCCGGTATCGACCTTCAGCATCGATGTGGATACCGGCAGCTATGCCAATGTGCGGCGTTTCCTTAATGGCGGGCAGTTGCCGCCGCAGGATGCGGTGCGCCTGGAGGAACTGGTCAACTACTTCCCCTATACCTATCCACTGCCGAGTGGCGATGTGCCGTTCGGCGTGCACACCGAACTGGCGGCCACACCGTGGAACTCGCAAAGCCGCCTGCTGCGTATCGCCATCAAGGCTTCCGACATGCAGGTAGAACAACTGCCGCCGGCCAACCTGGTGTTTCTGGTGGATGTCTCCGGCTCGATGGACCGCCGCGATGGCCTACCCATGGTGCAAAGCACCTTGAAGCTGCTGGTCGAGCAGCTGCGTGCTCAGGATAAGGTATCGCTGGTGGTGTACGCCGGCTCCTCCAGCGTGGTGCTGGAACCAACTGCCGGGAGTGAGAAAGCCAAGATCCGTGCGGCCATTGATCAGCTGACGGCGGGCGGTTCAACGGCGGGCGAGTCGGGCATTCAACTGGCCTATCAGCAGGCGCAGCAGGGCTTTATCGACGGTGGCATCAACCGCATCCTGCTGGCCACCGATGGCGACTTCAACGTCGGCATCAGCGACTTCGAAACCCTCAAGCAACTGGCGGTGGATAAACGCAAGACTGGCGTATCCCTGACCACCCTGGGCTTTGGCACCGACAACTACAACGAGCAGTTGATGGAGCAGCTGGCCGATGCCGGCGACGGCAACTACGCCTATATCGACAACCTGCGCGAGGCACGCAAGGTGCTGGTCGATCAGCTCAGCTCGACCCTGGCGACGGTGGCCAGCGATGTGAAAATCCAGGTTGAGTTCAACCCGGCCGAGGTCAGCGAATATCGGCTGTTGGGTTATGAAAATCGCGCCCTGAAGCGTGAGGATTTCAGCAACGACAAGGTCGATGCCGGCGAAATCGGCGCAGGCCACACGGTCACCGCGCTGTATGAAGTGGTGCCGGTGGGCGGCAAGGGCTGGCTGGAGCCGCTGCGCTATCAGGCCGTGCCGAAAACCAAAGGCAAGGCGGGCGAACTGGCCTGGCTGCGCATTCGCTACAAGGCGCCAGGGCAGAACGTCAGCAAGCTGCTGGAGCAACCGATTCAGGCTGCCGATGTGCCTGTCATCAGCCAGGCTAGCGAAGACCTGCGCTTTGCTGCTGCCGTGGCTGCCTTCGCCCAGCAGCTTAAAGGCGATACCTACACCGGGCGTTTCAGTCTGGCCGACAGCGCCGAGCTGGCGCGCAATGCCAAGGGCGATGACCGCTTCGGTCTGCGCGGCGAGTTTGTACAGCTGGTGGAACTGGCGCAGAGCCTGCAAACTGCGTCGAATCCTTCAACGACCGCACGAGTACAGCAGTGAATCGACCCCTCACGGATGACGACGCCGCCTTGTTGCGGCGTTACCGCCGCGGTGATGCGGCGGCTTTTGCCGAGTTGTATGAGCGTCACCGGCTCGGCCTGTTTCGCTTTCTATTGGGCTTGTGCGGCGACCATGCCTTGGCCGAAGAGGTGTTTCAGGACACCTGGATGAGCCTGATCCGCAGCCAGAGCGAACAGCGCGAGGCGGTGCTGTTCAAGACCTGGCTGTACCAGATCGCGCGCAACCGCTTGATCGACACCTGGCGCAAGCATGGTCGGCACCAGGCGGGGCATGCTGAATATGATGAACAGCAGCATGCCCCGCACGACCCACAGCCGGGGCCTGAGCAGCAGCTCAGCCTGAGCCGTGATCAGCAGCGTTTAGAGGCCGCCCTGGCAGATCTACCGGCGGAGCAGCGCGAAGTATTCCTGTTGCGCGCCCATGGTGATCTGGATCTGGCCGAGATCGCCGAACTGACCCAGATCCCTGCTGAAACAGTGAAAAGCCGTTTGCGCTATGCCCTGCAAAAGTTACGTCGGCTGCTGGCTGACCCGGCCGCCGAGGAGTTGTCCGCATGAACCATGACCAACAGAGGCTCGATGAACAGGAACAGCAGATGCTTGCGCATTTTCGCCAGCACAGCGGCGGCGAGCCCAGTGCGCAGCTGGATGCACAGATTCTCGCGGCGGCCACTGCCGCCGTGCGCAGCGCCGCCGTAGATGAGGCTAAACCTGGCCTGAGTGCGCGCCTGCATAGCTGGCTGTTTGGCGCTGGCGGTCGGCAACGCTGGTCGGTGGCATTGGCCGGAGTCGCCTGCCTGGGAATTGGCGTAAGCCTGACCTGGCGCACGTTCGAGCAGGCGCCGGATGCCTTTGATGCCGTGCCGAGCGGTGCCCCCATGGCGCCGGCTGCAGCGCGGATGGCGCCACAATCTGCGCCGATGCCCGCGCCGCTGGCAGAGTCCGCAGTGATGGCTGATGAGGCAGAGCGCTCACGTGCGGCGCAGCCTGCTCCGGTGATCCAGGGTTACAGCGCCGATGCCGCCAAGGCCGAGAAGAAGCTTTCGGCCGGTGCGTCTAATCAGCTGTTGCGTGAAGAAGTGGCGGCCGATGCATTGCACGACGCCGTGCCTGCCGTGTCAGCCCCTGAACAAGCGGCAGAAGCCGCAGCCAGCCAGGCCGAACAGCTGCTGCACAGCGAGTTGCAACGCTTGCTCAAGCTGCGCCGTGACGGCTGGACGGACGAGGCTGATGCCTTGTTGCTGCAACTGATGCGCGAGCACCCCGAGGTGGATATCGACGCGCAACTGCAACTTTTGCAGGCGCCCGACTGAACCACGCCACAGATCGCCCGGTGGCCAGTGCATGCGCTGCTGCCGGGGACTTTGGCCGTGTGCGGTTACCTGCTGTACAGATTGCAGGGTTGCCAGCGGCCTGGGCAGGGGCGAGCATAGCCGCTTGTGACGCTGCCTTTGTATCTGCCATGACCATTATTCAACGTTGCGCACTGCTGCTGACCCTGTTGTCACTGGCAGCCTGCGAGCAACCCGCCAATCCACCTGCGCCAACCAAAGCACCGGTTGTGCAAACGCAGGCCGATACGTCCACGGGCGCCAAAACGCCACCTGCACCTGTCAGCCCAGCACCCCAGGCAGAGCCGCCTGCAGCGCCCAAACCGGCGAAAAGCCCGCCGCCAGCCAAGCCGGTTGCCGCACCCGTCAAAGCCAAGCCCGTTGCGCCAGCGCCGGAGAAAAGAGCTCCGTTGGAGTTGAGCCTGCACCCTGATGTGTTCGATCCACTGCAACCGCTGGAGCCGCTCAACGACCTGTCGACGCCGTTGTTACCACCGCTGTTTGTCGAAAAAACTGAGCCGGAAAGCCCCTTTCAGCTCAATGGCAAGCTGATCACCAACGAACGTGGTGACGACTATTGGCAATCGGTTGAAGGTGCGCAGCTGCAGTTCGAGTTCAAGCAGTAGCCGGCGACGGCCAACCGTCGCCGGGTATGGCTGATCAGAAGCGGTAGGCCTGCTGGCTGATGGCACTGAACAGGGCGTGATCCAGCGGCGTAAAGCACGATTCGCCGGGGAGGCGCACCCACAGCGGCTCCTGCACCCGCGTCGGGTCGTAGGCGGCCTGCTTGAGGTCGGCCTTCTTGTATTTGAAGGTGCCGGTGGTTTCCACCTCGCCGAGCAGGCGGATAAACAGCGGTGCGGCGTACACCGGCAATTCGGCATCCAGGTGTGCGGCGAGGGCGGTACCGTCCAAGTGCTGACCTTCGCTCAGGCGCAGCGCGGCCATGCCACAGCGGCCATTGGTGCCGGGGATTTCCACGCCATAGACCACCGCATCCTCGACGCCTGGGAAGGCACCAAGGACGTTCTCCACCTCGGTGGTGGAGACGTTTTCGCCTTTCCAGCGGAAGGTATCGCCGAGGCGGTCGACGAATTGCGCATGCTTGCAGCCGATGTCGCGCATCAGGTCGCCGGTGTTGAACCAGGCATCGCCCTTCTTGAACACGTTGCGCAGGATTGCCGCTTCGCTCTTGGCCGGGTCGGTGTAACCGTCGAACGGCCACTTGGCGCTGATCTCGCTGATCAGCAGACCCGCTTCGCCTTTCTTGGCTTTTTCCAGAAAGCCTTTCTTGCCACGTACCGCCTGGTCGTTCTCCAGGTCGTAACGCACGATGGCATAGGTGGCGGGGGAGAAGCCCACGGTATTGTCGAAGTTGAACACGTTGGTAAAACCGATATTGCCTTCGCTGGAGGCATAGAACTCGGTGATCTGCTCGACCCCAAAGCGAGCCTTGAACTCGGCCCAGATCGAGGGGCGCAGGCCGTTGCCGATCATGCAGCGCAGGCTGTTGTTCTTTTCGGCGGCCGTCTCGGGCTGGTTAAGCAGGTAGCGGCACAGCTCGCCGATATAGCCGAAGCAGGTGGCCTGATAGCGCTGCACATCCGCCCAGAAGGCGCTGGCGGAAAACTTGCGCCGTAGGGCGATGGC
Organism: Pseudomonas sp. SG20056; assembly: GCF_031764535.1. Classification (NCBI taxonomy): domain Bacteria; kingdom Pseudomonadati; phylum Pseudomonadota; class Gammaproteobacteria; order Pseudomonadales; family Pseudomonadaceae; genus Pseudomonas; species Pseudomonas sp. SG20056. Next base: position 2,737,358 of record NZ_CP134499.1, on the reverse strand, counting down.
CGCGCCGCCAGCCAAGGCAGCGCTCCAGCACACGGTGACGGCGTTGTTGTGGTAACAGGGTAGGGTCAGGTAGAGCACATCCTGATTGTTCAGGGTCAGGCCGGAGTGGCCGAAGCCGCCATAGGCCTTGATCCACTTGCCGTGGCTCATGATCGAGGCCTTGGGCAGCCCGGTGGTGCCGGAGGTGTAGATCAGAAAGCAGGGGTCTTTCATCTGCACCTTGGCGCTGTCAGGCGGGTTATCGCTGGCCTGGCTGCGCGCCAGTTGCATCAGGTTGGTCCAGCCAGCCGGTGCCTGGCCGGCATCGCTGAGGCAATCCTGGTCGGCTACCCAGTAATGCGGTGTCTGCGGGTTGTCGAGTTGCTCGGCGACCTCATTGAAGGCAGTGAGCAGTTCTTCGCCGATCAGCATAAAGCCCGGTTTGACCAGATTCAGGCTGTGCGCCAGCACCTTGCCGCGTTGGGTGGTGTTGACCAGGGCTCCGACCGCACCGAGCTTGCTCAGCGCCGCGAGAATCGCCAGCAACTCCAGGCGATTTTCCAGCATCACCGCCACCACACTGCCATGGCGCACGCCTTCGGCCTTGAACGCCCAGGCCAGGCGGTTGGCCCAGGCGTTGAACTGGGCATAACTGAGACTGCGCGACTCATCCAGCAGCGCCGGACGCTGCGGGTGTTGCTGCGCCGCCCGTTCCAGCGCCCAGGCCAGCGACAGGTTCTTTTCACGGTTGCGGATGCCCGCGTAATACAGGCCGCGCAGCATGCGCGGTACACGCGGCAGATGCTGCGGCAAGCGGGTGAGAAAACGCAGCGGGGAAATCAGATCGGTCTGGCTCATGGCTCTCGCGCTTATGGTTGTTATGCGGGGGCGAAGACCAACTCTAGTCGCCTGCCCGTGCGCCTGCCATGGCTGTGGCGCAAGCCGGGCAGGGCAGTTCGGCAAATAACCGCACGGGCCGTTGCCGAGCCACTCGGGCTGTGGCATTACAGGGAGCGCTGAATGCTGAAGGAGCCGGCGATGAACCTGAACCAAGTCACTGTCGCGGTCAGCGATGTGCCGCGCGCGATCCGCTTTTACCAGCTGCTGGGGCTGCAACTGATTGTCGAGAGCCTGCCGGACTATGCGCGCTTCTGCTGCCCGGATGGCCAGGCGAGTTTTTCCCTGAGTCGGGTCGAACAGGTGCCGGCCAGCCAGACCCTGATCTACTTCGAGTGCGCTGAACTGGACCAGACCGTTGCCCGCCTACAGGCTCAGGGCGTCGAGTTCAGCATGCTGCCGACCGACCAACCCTGGCTGTGGCGCGAAGCCTATCTGCAAGACCCGGATGGCAATCCGCTGTGCCTGTATCACGCCGGCGAAAACCGCCTGAATCCGCCTTGGCGGCTGAGCTGAAACGCGTTATTCAGTGATTTTCTCTACCGCCGGTCCGCCACCGAGTATGGCCGGCAGCTAGACTCCCCACAGCGTTCTACTCAACGGGTTCGGCCCTAAGGTTTGTGCATGAGAACACCCTGCCGTGTTTCAGCTGTGTCGCCTGCCTTTATCTTCTTTTTGCTGATCCTGCTGGCCCCATTGGCGAGTGCCGACAGCCTGCGCGTTGGCTACTTCGACCTGCCGCCGCATACGCCGCTGCCAGGGCAGGCCGATACTGAAGGGGCGGCGATTGCCTACTTCGCAAAAATTGCCGAGCGCATGCAACTGGATGCGGTGAGTTACCAACGCTATCCGTTGTCCCGGCTGTTGCAGATGCTGCAACGTGATCAGCTGGATATGGCGCTGATCCTGGCCAAGACCCCGGAGCGTGAAACCATGCTGGTCTACCCGGCACAGCCCTTTGTGGTGGTGCAGCCGCTCTTGCTGGTGGCTCGTGAGCATCCTCTGCAGCGGGTGGAATCGGTCGAGCAACTGCTGCCCTTGCGCTTAGGTGCCTGGCAGGATGGCTACCGCTCGCCCATGCTGCGTGACCCACGCTTGCAACTGCAAACCCTGAGCAGCAGCAACGTATTGAACCAGAGCCTGGAAATGCTCCAGGCCGGGCGCCTGGAAGCGTTCTACTACCCCGATGACTTAGCCGTGCGCTATCAGGTGCAACACCTGAGCATGCAAGACAGCATTCGCCTGCTGCCGCTGCCCAGGGAGCACATGCAGTTGTATTCGGCATTCTCCCGCGCCGCAGCTGGGCGCTACCTGCAACGCTATGAGCGAGCGCAGGCCGAGGTGGCTGCGCAGCAGGGGTATGCGGCGTTTTTTAGTCAGCAGCTATTGCCTTAGCGTGGGTTTAACTGGTCTTTCCTTGGGCTGATCAGGTGCTGACTGGGTGATCATTTGCCACAGCTGTGGCCAATTCTGTACCCAACAGCAATTATGGCCGTAACCCGGCAGCACTTTGACCTCGGCACGATGGTTGGATGGGTAATCGGCAACGAAGGCGTTGACCAACGTAGGCGGTATCACCCGATCCTGTTCACCCACTAGATGGATCTGCTCAACGCTCGCCAAACTCGCGCGAAGCGTGGCCGGGTTAAGCGAGTTATGCAGTGGCGTAACTCGGTGGTGGTCAGTCCAGGCCGCATGGTCAAGATTTCCTGCGACCGTTATCACCCGCGCCACATCCTCACGCCGCGCGGCAAGCAGCAGTGCCAGGGCTCCGCCGCCGGAATAACCGACTAGCACCAGACGCTGTGCGGCGGCCCGTGCTTTCAATTGGTCTGCAGCCAGGTCAAGGCTGTTTACCACCTCTTCGCCGAAGCGAGCGTCAGTCCAATAACGTTTCTGGCAGGGCGATCGTTCTGCCTCCAGATACTGACAGGGTCTCCCCAGGTAGGCGGCATTGCCGCTAGGTTGTGTCAGAGCCAGGCGTAATGCGATGGGGTCGAGTGGCGTTGGGTCGCTTGAGGGGCGGCGAGAGTTGAGCCAGGCAAAACCGTCACCTTCCAGATAGATCGTTAACTCTTCGTGTTGGGTTGGTGTTACATAGGCCTGTAGCCGAAAGATCCCCGCTTGCAGTTGCAGCGACTGCCAATGCTGCTCTTGTGCCAGTGCTGAGGCTTGCTGGCGACGCACTTCAGGGCTGGGCACAGAGGCACATGCTGCGAGCAGTGCTGTGCCGAGCAACAGCAGGAGGTGAATTCGGCGCATATAGGGATGAAATCCTCATCTAACGTGCATCGCGCGCAAAGTCAGATAGGCCGCGCAATAGCCGACTTTCAAGCGGTGGTATGGATTGTCGGGCCATTTCTCTTATCGATATTTCGAGGTAATTGAGTATGCCTGGCTTATAAGCGCAAAGGCCACGACATGGGTCGTGGCCTTTTGCATTCACACGGAGCCCTTTAGAACGCCCAGCGCGCCTTGAGCGAGGCGCCCTGGTTGGTGAAGTCGCTGCGCGCTTCGGCATCGTAGCGCAGGCTGACTTCAGTGCCGCCAGCCAGGGTGTGGGTCAGACCCAGGCCGGCGCGGGCCAGCCAGGGTTCCATATCCATACCCGGGGTTCTGAAAGCCGCGCCCGGCGCACCGGCGTAGGTGGAGGTGATAGCACTGTCTTCGTCGATCACGTCGTAGCCGGCACCAAGATTGGCGCTCATTACGGTGGTTTCACTCAGGCTGTAGTTGAGTTTACCGTCGATGCTAAACAGCAGCTCCTCACTGTCGTTGCTGTCGACATCCAGATTGAGAGCTCCAGCGCCTTTCTCATGATAGGAGTCGGTGCTGATCCAGGTGTAGTCGGCGCGCGCGGAAGGTACGAAGGTCAGCTGTTCGGAAAGGCGCATGTTGTAACCAAGGCCGAGTCCAGCATGTATGTTGTAGCCGTCGTAATCGGTCTTGGCGGTGGCGTCGGCGAAGGGCATATGACGCTTGCCGTCAGTGCGATTTTGGCCAGCATCGAGCTGGAAGTTCAGTTCGGTGTCAGCGCTTAGGGCATAGCTGCCGTAGCCAATCAGCTGGAAGGTATCGATCTGCGCATCCTGAGGAGCAATGCGCGAGTTGTTGTTGAGATCCGTCTGCGCGTAGGCGAAGGCCAGGCCGAGGCGGGTGCTGTCGCTGACGGCGGTATCGGCACCAATGGCCAGGCCTTGGGTGTCGGCGTCGTAGCCGGAGATACCGCTGCGCTCATCCTGTTCGGCCCAGGAGCCGAAGGTCTTGATCCACAAGTTGCCTTCGCTCAACGGCGCATCGCCGGAGGATAGGCCGCTGTTTTCGCCCTGACGCGCCTGAACCACGCGGTTGATGCCTGCAAGGGTACTGCTGGTGGCACTGCTGGCATTGCCGGCGGCGGTAGGCAAAGTGGAGGTGACAGCGTCGGAGACCTCCTGTTCGCTGGTCAGGCCGACGAAATTGGATGCCAGCTCACCATTTGGATCTGCGCTCAGCACATTGTCGAGGACTTGGGCGGCGCCTTGTGCTGGGTTGTTACCAGTGCTGATGACGCTGTCCAGCACGCTGGCAGCTTTGGTTAGGGTCAGGTCGACGGTGTTGCCGTCCTTTACAGCGCCGAAGTTGAACAGCTGCGAATTGTCGCTGACGCTGAAGGTGCCGTCACTGTTGAGGGTCGTGGCACTAAGCACGTTCTGCAGGCTCGTTGCGCTGAAACTGTAGCCGGGGTTGCTGACATCAACGGCGATCTTGGCGTTGCTCGTCAGAGTGGCACTGCCATCGACCACCAGCTTGCCGTAGGAGCTGTCGCTGGCTACGCCGATCTGTAACGTCCCGCTAGCAGCTTGGGTGTAGTCGCCGTAGATGGTACCGGTCACTCCAGCAGCCAGACTAAGGGTGCCTGCGTTACTAAAACCATTGAATGTCGAAAGACCTTCACTCAAAGAAAGACTGCTGCTGGTGCCTGCGCCCATCTTGAGTGTGGCACCACTCTCGATGACGAAACGATCCACGCTAACGGCATTTTCAGTGCTGAAAACTGCACCTGATTTGAGCGTGAGGATGCTGCTTTCAGCCATGACATCGCCCACAAGACGTGCGCTATCACCTGTTATGTTGAGAGCTGAGATACCACTAGGGCTTTGATCTCTAATGGCATATTCCGTGCCGGATATGGTGCCGCTGTTATTGAGTGCGCCGATCGCCCCGCCAACAAGTTCAATGCCGACCAGACTGCCATTAATGGTGCCGCTATTGCTGATCGAACTGATGACTGCATCTGGATCAAGGCCAATACCGACACCATTGATACCTGTGCCGTTAATGGAACCACTGTTTTCGAGTTCACCAAGAGTTGTATCACCTGTCGCAAAGATACCTATTCCGCCTGTGATGGTGCCCGCGTTGCTGATGCTATCGACGGCTAACGTGTATTGGAAAGCATCCAGGGTGATGCCCGCGACGCTGCCCTGAATGAGAGCTCCAGCCAGGTTGTTTACGCTTTCGCCGCTTTCAGTGCCTTCACCGGCGCGTAGCAGAATGGCGGAGCCATCCAGATAATCGCTGCCGCCTGTATTGATGATGCTGCCTGCGTTGTTGATCGTGCCAAAGCTGTCAAAGCTGAACACGGCTGGTTCGCCATTTACGTTAATGCTGCCGCTATTGGTAACACTCAGGCTGCCGTTGGTGGGTAAGCTGCACCGCGCAGTTTCGGCAGTGCTGATGGTTGTACTGGCCCCAGGGCAGGAAAACACAACAGCTTGCGCGCCAGTGGCCAGCAAGCTGAGGCTAACCCCTGCGAGAATTTTCCCGCCGCCACTGAGTTTGCCACGAGCGCTGGCGTGTTCATCGACCACCACAAAGGCATTGCGGACGTGGCTCCATACGATACGGAAGGCTTGATTCATGGTTTCCCCTGAGGTGCCAGGCAAGAGCCAGGCGAGCAATACGACACGTTTTATGTGTGCGATATAGCAGGGGACGGCCATGTCGTTGCTCCCTGCATACGGCGTGTGATGGCATTGTGCCTGATTTAATTCGTACGTGGGTACTAGCTCTGGCTGGCTCTCCACCCCATGTCGTTTGGATTGCGGTACATGGCAGGGGAAGGGCGGCTAGTCGATAAATAGGTCGGTCATCAGTTTGCCGGCCGGATCAAAACGGTACTGCTCGAAGTCGCTCTGGCCCTGCTCACGGAGGATTTCCTCGTCGATCAGCAGGCGCCCGCTGATGCTGCGTTCGCTGCTGGACAGGATGGCGTGGGCGGCATCGGCCATGATCGCCGGCAGGCGTGCGGCCTTCATTACCGCCGGGCCGCCGGCCTCGAACTCGATGGCGGCGGTGGCAATCACCGTCTTCGGCCACAGCGAGTTGACGCTGATGCCGTACTTTTTGAACTCCTCATGCATGCCTAAAGTCAGCATGCTCATGCCGTATTTGGTGGTGGTGTAAGGGCCGTAATTGGCGAACCACTTGGGATCGAGGTTAAGCGGCGGCGACAGGCTGAGAATATGACCCTTGCTCAGCTTCAAGTACGGCAGGGCCGCCTGGCTGCAGACCATCACTGCGCGGGTGTTGATCTGGAACATCAGGTCGAAGCGCTTGGGTTCGAGCTTCTCCACACCGACCAGCTTGATCGCGCCGGCGTTATTGATCAGCGCGTCGATGCCGCCAAAGTGTTCGGCCGCCTGGTCCATGGCGGCTTTTACCGCGTTTTCGTCACGCACATCGACTTGCAGAGCTAGAGCCTTACCGCCGACTTCCTCGACCTCGGCGGCCACCGAGTGGATGGTGCCGGGCAGCTTGGCATGAGGCTCGGCGCTTTTTGCAGCAATCACGATATTGGCCCCCTCACGCGCGGCGCGCAGGGCGATTTCACGACCGATGCCGCGACTGGCACCGGTGATAAACAGGGTTTTGCCTTGCAGTGACATATGGCGTCTCCAATTTTATTTTTATGTAGGGTGGATCAGGCCTCTGCGGCTTCGATTTCCACCAGCAACTGGCGGTTCTTCACCTGATCGCCACGGCTGACGCCAATCCGCCGTACCACGCCGTCGATGCTGGCTTTGAGCGGGTGTTCCATCTTCATCGCTTCCAGCACTACCAGCAGTTGGCCTTTGCTGACGCTGGCGCCTTCTTCCACCAGAACCTCGACAATCGCGCCGTCCATCGGCGCCTTGACGCTGCCCGAGCCGGCGCCGGCAGCGCTGCTGACCGGCAGGTGGGTGATATCAGTTAGCTGCAGATTGCCGTTGTGGCCATACAGCCAGAGGTTTTCGCCAGCCAGGTGATAGGCCAGGCGCTGACGAATGCCGTCCAGCTCCAGGGTGGCCCAGCGGCCGTCGCTGGCCAGCAGTTTGAGGCTGACCTGCTGTTCGCCAATCGTGGCCAGCAGGCTGGGCTGTGGGCCGTCGCCCAGCACTTCCAGCTCCACGGTAAATGCCTGTTCGCCCTGCTTCAGCAGAAAGCGCCAGGGTGCGCTTCCGGCATTACGCCAACCGGCCAGACCGCCCTGATGGGCACGGGCATTGGCCGATTGCTGGAACAGCAGGGCGGCTGCGACGGCCAGTTCGCTGGCTTTGGGCGGCTGCGGGCTTAGGCTTGGGTCGCTGGCGAAATGCTCGGCGATAAACGCTGTGGTGGCATTGCCGGCGGCAAACTCAGGGTGGCTGAGCAGGTTGGCGAGAAAGCGCTGGTTGCCGTTGACGCCCAGCAGTACGCAATCCTCAACCGCGCGCACCAGCTTGCGCCGTGCTTCTTCGCGGGTGGCGCCATAGGCGATGACCTTGGCCAGCATCGGGTCGTAGAACGGCGTGATCGCCTGGCCTTCGACCAGGCCGTGGTCGATGCGAATGCCGTCGCGCAGCGCCGGCTCCCAACGCAGGGCGGTGCCGGTTTGCGGCAGGAAATTCTGCGTGGCGTCTTCAGCGTACAGGCGCACTTCCATGGCGTGGCCGGTGAGGCGAATCTCGTCTTGCTTAAGCGGTAGCGGCTGGCCTTCGGCGACGCGAATCTGCCAGGCCACCAGATCCTGCCCGGTGATCAGTTCGGTGACCGGGTGTTCGACCTGCAGGCGGGTGTTCATTTCCAGAAAGAAGAATTCGCCGCTCTGATCCAGCAGAAACTCCACGGTGCCAGCGCCAACGTAGTTGACCGAGGCCGCCGCTTTTACCGCCGCCTCGCCCATCGCCTGACGCAGCTCGGGCGTCATCACCGGGCAGGGCGCTTCCTCGACCACCTTCTGGTGGCGGCGCTGCACCGAGCAGTCGCGCTCGCCGAGGTAAACGATGCTGCCATGCTGATCGCCGAACACCTGGATTTCCACATGGCGTGGCTGAATTACCGCGCGTTCGAGAATCAGCTCGCCGGAGCCGAAGGCGTTCTGCGCCTCGGACCGCGCGGTGCGGATCTGCGCCAGCAGTTCACTGGATTCGTGCACCAGGCGCATGCCACGGCCACCACCACCGGCGCTGGCCTTGATCATCAGCGGGTAGCCGATACGCTCGGCTTCACGGCTCAGGGTGTCGTCATCCTGGGCTGCGCCCTCAAAACCGGGGATGCACGGCACGCCGGCTTCGAGCATGGCGATCTTCGACAGGCGCTTGCTGCCCATCAGGTGGATGGCTTCCACGGTCGGGCCGATAAACATGATGCCGGCGGCCTCACAGGCGCGGGCGAAGTCGGCGTTTTCCGAGAGAAAGCCGTAGCCAGGGTGGACCGCGTCGGCCCCGGTTTTTTGCGCTGCCTTGATAATGTTGTCGATGACGAGATAGGACTGGTTGACCTGGGCCGAGCCGATGCACACGGCTTCATCGGCTTCCTGCACATGGCGTGCGCCTGCGTCAGCTTCCGAATAGACGGCCACAGTGCGGTAGCCGAGGTCCTGGGCGGTGCGCATCACCCGGCAGGCGATTTCCCCACGGTTGGCGATCAGAATTTTGTTAAAGGCGGGCATCTGTGTGCTCCTGCTGGGGTCGTAAACCTGGTGATCAGGTCATTTGTAGAGGGGCTTATTCAGCAGCCCACTTCGGCGCACGTTTTTGCATAAAGGCCATGGTGCCCTCGACGCCTTCTGCGCCGGTTACCGCTGCAGCAAACTGCTCGGCGGCGCGGTCCAGTAACGGGCCAAGGGCTTCTTGCTCGGCGGCCAGCAACAGCGCCTTGGTCTGGGCATTGGCCTGCGGTGCGCATTGGCGTACCTGGCTAAGTACCTGGTGCAGACGCACATCCACCGCTTCGCTATTGGTTTCGCTGAAATGCACCAAGCCCAGGCGTTCGGCTTCGCTGCCATTGAAGCGGGCGGCAGTCAGGGCCAGACGGCGGGTCTGGGTCAGGCCGATACGCTTGACCACAAAGGGCGCGATCTGTGCGGGCAGAATCCCCAAGGTGGTTTCCGGCAGGCCGAACTTGGCGTCCTGCTGGCAGATGGCGATATCCGATACGCAGGCCAGGCCGAAACCGCCGCCCAGCACTGCGCCTTCGAGCACGGCAATCAGCACCTGTGGCGTGTTCTGCGCTTCTTCCAGCAGGCTGCCGAAGGCGCGGTTAAGGCTGCGGTAGGCATCGCCACCGGCCGCTCGGGCACCGGCCATGTCCTTGATATCGCCACCGGCGCAGAAGTGCCCACCGGCACCGCGCAGGACAATCGCGCGCACGCGAGGGTCTACGCGCAGGCTTTCCAGCACCGCGCGCAATTCGCTGACCATGGCCAGGCTCATGGCATTGCGGCTGTCCGGGCGATTAAGGGTGATATGCAGCACGCCGGCGTCGAGGCTCAGCAGCAGGGTTTCGCAGTTCGGTAGAGACATTTCATCGTTCCGTTGAAGTAGGGCGGGTGCAACCCGCGTTGTCATCAGCGCGGGTTGCACCCGCCCTACGGATCAGCCTTCTTATGGCCTGCCATCCCTGGCGGCCATCCTTCGGGCCGTCGCTATGCGACGTTAAAAATAGCTCCCGGCTATTTTTTCTTGCCAGGCAGAATGCCCATCAGCTTGCAGATAATGCCCAGCATGATTTCGTCGGCACCGCCGCCGATGCTGACCAGGCGCACATCGCGGTAGGCTCGGGCCACCGGGTTTTCCCACATGTAGCCCATACCGCCCCAATACTGCAGGCAACTGTCGGTGACTTCACGGCCGAGGCGACCGGCCTTGAGCTTGGCCATCGAGGCCAGGTTGGTAACGTCGCGGCCGCGTACGTACTGCTCGGTGGCCTGGTAGACCAGGGCGCGCAGGCATTCGACTTCGGTCTGCAACTCGGCCATGCGGAAGTGGATCACCTGGTTGTCGATCAACGCATTGCCGAAGGTTTTGCGCTCTTTGCAGTAGTCGATGGTGGCGTTGATGCAGTGCTCCAGGCCCTTGATCATGTTGGCCGCACCGAACAGACGCTCTTCCTGGAACTGCAGCATCTGCATCATAAACCCGGCGCCTTCGTGGCCGATGCGGTAGCGCTGCGGCACGCGCACGTTGTCGAAGAACACCTGAGCGGTCTCCGAGCTGCGCATGCCGAGTTTGTCCAGGTGCGGGCTGACCGAAATGCCCGGGGTGTTCATCGGCACCATGATCAGCGACTTGTTGACGTGAGGTTTGTCGTCCGAGGTATTGGCCAGCAGGCAGATAAAGTCAGCCGACGGCGAGTTGGTGATCCACATCTTGCTACCGTTGATCACATAGTCGCTGCCGTCTTTCTTGGCGGTGGTTTTCAGCCCGGCCACATCGGAGCCGGCGCCGACTTCGGAGACGCCGATACAGCCGACCATCTCGCCGGTAATTGCCGGCTTGAGGAACTCTTCGCGCAGTTCATCGGAGCCAAAGCGCGCCAGAGCAGGGGTGCACATATCGGTCTGCACGCCGATGGACATTGGGATGCCGCCGCAGATGATGGTGCCGAACTCCTCGGCCGCGACGATCGAGTAGCTGTAGTCCAGGCCCATACCGCCGAATTTCTCCGGCTTGGAGATGCCCAGCAGGCCCAGATCGCCGGCTTTCTTGAAAATATCGTGGATCGGGAAGCGGCCGTCCTTTTCCCATTGTTCGACGTGCGGGTTGATTTCCTTGTCGACAAAGTTACGGACCGTGCGGCGCAGCTCTTCGTGTTCTTGGGTAAAGATCATTTTTTATTCTCCGAAGGGTTACAGGCGGGCTACGCCGAAAGTGGTGGTTTTAAGCGGTCGAGCAGCAGCTTCGGCGCAGATATCCAGCAGGTAGCCGAGCAGCTTGCGTGTATCGCGTGGGTCGATCAGACCGTCGTCCCACAGGCTGGCGGTGCCATAGAGCGCGGTGGACTGGCTGTCGAGTTTCTGCGCGGTGACGGTTTCCAGCATGTCGAGCATTTTCGGGTCGGCTTCCTTGCCTTCCTTGAGGTGTTTTTCCTCGGTGACGATGCGCAGCACCTTGCCGGCCTGGGCGCCGCCCATCACGGCGGTTTTGCTGTTGGGCCAGGCGAAGATAAAACGCGGATCGAGGCCACGGCCGCACATGGCGTAGTTGCCGGCCCCATACGAGCCGCCGACGACGATGGTCAGTTTCGGCACGGTGGCGTTGGCCACGGCCTGAATCATCTTCGAGCCGTGCTTGATCACGCCGAGCTGTTCCGACTCGGTGCCGACCATAAAGCCGGTGGTGTTGTGGAAGAACAGAATCGGCGTGTTGCTCTGTTCGCACAGTTGGATAAATTGCGCCGCCTTGGCCGCACCTTGCGGAGTGATCGGGCCGTTATTGCCGATAAAGCCGCAGGGCTGCCCTTCGATCTGCAAGTGGCCGCAGACGGTCTGGTTGTCGAATTCGTTCTTGAAATCGAGAAAGGCCGAGCCGTCGGCGATGCGGGCAATGATCTCGCGCACGTCATAGGGCTTCTTGGCGTCTGCCGGCACCAGGCCGAGCAGTTCTTCAGCCGGGTACAGCGGCTCGCTATAGACCTTGGCCGGGCGTGCCGGCAGTTGGGCATTCCACGGCAGCATGGCGAGGATTTCGCGGGCGATGCGTACGCCGTCGGCGTCATTTTCCGCGAGGTACTCGGCGGTGCCGGCGACCTGGGCGTGCATCTCGGCGCCGCCCAGTTGCTCATCAGTGGCGATTTCGCCGGTGGCGGCTTTCAGCAGCGGCGGGCCGGCGAGGAACATCTTGGCCTTGCCGCGTACCACCACCACATAATCCGACAGCCCTGGCTGATAGGCCCCGCCAGCGGTGCTGGAGCCGTGCACCACGGTGATCTGTGGCAAACCCATGGCCGACATGCGCGCCTGGTTGGCAAAGCCGCGTGCGCCTTCGACGAATATGTCGGCCGCGTAGTTGAGGTTGGCACCGCCGCTTTCGGTCAGGGCCACCACCGGCAGTTTGTTCTCGAAGGCGATCTGCTGCAGGCGCAGGGTTTTCTTCAGCCCGGTGGGGGAGATGGTGCCGCCCTTGATCGCGCTGTTGCTGGCAGTGACCAGGCAACGCACCCCGGCGATATAGCCGATACCGGAAATAATCCCGCCGCCGGCCTGGGTGCCGTCTTTGTCGTCATGCAGCTTGTAGCCGGCCAGCGACGAGAGTTCGAGAAACGGCGCGCCGGGGTCGAGCAGCAGATTCAGGCGCTCACGCGGCAGCAACTGGCCACGTTTTTCAAATTTGGCTTTGGCCTCGGCAGCCTTGTTTAGGCAGTTCTGTTCGATCTGGCGAAAGCTGTCGACGGCAGTGAGCATGGCTTCGCGGTTCTTGGCGAACTCCTCGCCATGCACGTCAATTTCGGAGTGGATAACCGGCATGGCGTTACTCCTCGCCCTTGAGTACGTCAGGCACGTAGGCCCGGTGGAAGCCGTTATAGGTTTCGCTGTTCTTCGCCTTGCCCAGTGTCCAGGCACGGGTGCCCTGGCTCGCTGCACCGTCGATGCGGATGGTGTTGCCGCTGATAAAGTTGGCACCCGGCGTAAGCAGGAAGACGATGGCCGCGGCCACTTCCGATTCACTGCCAATGCGTTGCAGCGGCACATGGTCCTTGAGCGAGCGGATCATGTTCTTCATCGATTCGGGGTAGGTGTCCATGCCGCTGGAGGCGATCCAGCCTGGTGCCACGGCGTTAACCCGCACCCCGGCGTGGCCCCATTCGTAGGCGGCGGTCTTGGTGAAGTTCTCCATACCGGCACGTGCGGCACCCGAGTGGCCCATGCCCGGCATGCCGCCCCACATATCGGCGAGCATGTTGACGATGCTGCCGCCATTCTTGCTCATGCTCTGCAGGAAGACTTCCTTGGCGATCAGAAAACCGCCGACCAGGTTGGTGCGCACTACGGTTTCGAAACCTTTCTGGTTGATGCCGATCAGTGGCGCGGGGAACTGACCACCGGCGTTGTTGACCAGGTGATGGATCTGCCCGCGCTCGGCGACCACGGTTTTGACCATGGCCTTGACCGCCTCTTCATCACGGATATCGCAGACCTGAAAGCTGGCACTGCCGCCGTCTTCACTGATCTCGCCGCAGGTGGCTTCGAGTTTTTCCAGCTTGCGTCCGACCAGCACCACATGGGCGCCGAGGTTCGCCAGGTCATGGGCGGTGCAACGGCCGATACCGCTGCCGCCGCCGGTGACCATGATGGTCTGGCCGTTAAACAGGCCGGGTTTAAACACCGAGTCGTAGCGCATTGTTATTGTCCTTGTTCGAGGCTAGCGGCCAGCGCCTTGGGCACCGGTATCGGGAATTCCAGCAACTGTTGGGCGAAAGCCTTGCCTTGCGGGTCGATACGCAGGGAGGCGACGCCGCCGCCGCCCAGGGCGTTTTCCAGCAAAAAATTCAGGCTGTGGCTGCCCGGCAGATACCAGCGGCTAACCTTGCCGGTTTGCGAGTCGAGCGTGTGCTGCATCCATTCGGCCACGGCACCCTCGTTCAGCGCAGCGGCGATCCAAGCCAAGTACTCGGGCTTTCTGGCCATCACACCAATATTGCTGTGGTTGCCCTTGTCGCCAGAGCGCGCTACGGCCAACTTGATCAGCGGTACGCAGGCGTCGGCCTGGCCGCTTGGTAGCGGGGCGGCGCTGTCAGCGGCAATCTGCGCGCTGTCCAGCACCGCAATCTGCGGCAGTGCGACCGGTGTGCGTTCGCCGTTCAGTTCCACTTCCATGGCACAGGCGCCTTTGTCAGCGAGAAAGCTGAATAGGCGGATTACCGGGTAAACCGTAGGGCGACCACCGACTATGCCGGTCAGACCCGGTGCCATGCCGGTGGCCGCCTGGGCAATTTCGCGTGAGAACAGGATCAGCGCTTCTTTCTTGGCATGGCGCACGGCGATCTTGATCACGATCTCGCGGGTGTCGGTGCGCTGGCCACGCGGGCCGTAGGTGGCCTCGGAACCGAGCAGTTCGATGCTGACTTCCTTGTAAGGCCCCCAGCCGCGCTCGGCGAACATTTCTTCGGTCTTGCGGATGATCGCCTGGCTGACGCGCTGGGCTTTCTTCACCGCATCGATGCCAGCCATCAGGCAGCTGGCGGTGCAGCGAAAACCGTCCGGGTAGGTGGCGCTGACTTTGTATTGATCAGTCGGCGGCAGGCCGCGCGCGCCTTTCAGCTCCACGCGGTTATTGCCGACCTGGCTCAGTTGCACCTGGGTGAAGTCGCAAAGCACATCGGGCAGGTAATAGGCCCGCGGATCGCCGATTTCATAGAGCATCTGCTCGCCCACGGTAAAAGGCGTGACCAAGCCGCCGGAACCTTCCGGCTTGGTCACGACAAAGCTGCCATCGGCCGCCACTTCCACCACCGGGAAGCCGATATGTTCGTAGTCCGGCACGCTTTCCCAGTCGGTGAAGTTGCCACCGGTGCACTGCGCGCCGCACTCGATGATATGCCCGGCCAGTGCGGCCTGGGCCAGCTGGTCGTAGTCGCTCCAGTTCCAACCGAATTCATGCACCAGCGCGGCGCTGACCACGGCGCTGTCGACTACGCGACCGGTGATGACGATATCCGCACCGAGCTTCAGGGCTTCGACGATGCCCGGTGCGCCAAGGTAGGCGTTGACCGAGACGCAGAAGGGCGGCAGTGGTGCGCCGCTAAACATTTCTACGGTGCCAGCCTTGGCCAGTTCAGCAAGTTTGGGTTGCAGGTTGTCGCCATGCAGTACGGCAATCTTCAGGTTGGCCCCGGCTTGCTCACAGGCAGCGGCCAGGGCAGCAGCGCAGGCGCTCGGATTGACGCCGCCGGCGTTGCTGATTACGCGGATGTTCTTGGCGGCGATAGTGCCCAGCAGCGGCGCCAGGGTTTCCACAAAGTCGGTGGCGTAGCCGGCGTCCGGCTTCTTCATCCGTGCTCCAGCCATGATCGACATGGTCACTTCGGCCAGGTAGTCGAAGACCAGGTAATCCAGTTCGGTGCCCTGTACCAGCTGGGCGGCGGCGGTGCTGGTATCGCCCCAGAATGCGGAAGCGCAGCCGATGCGTACGGTTTTAGTCATTGGAATAGGTCCGCAACACATGAATAAGGTGATTCGAAGGCTACCAAGCAAGCGCTTGGTTGAAAAGCCCCGCGGCGAATCTTTCTAACCGAAAGTGTGGCCAAGCGCTTGCTTGGGTGGCTGGTGCAGCATAAATTTCACTAATAACGACAAGCACTTGGGTAAACCAGCTGAGAACCAGCGTGCAATTGCAGGCTGGGCCGCTTGGCCCGAGGCATAAAGAGAGTTGGAGAGTACTTAGCGTGGATGATCAACAAGCGCAGGCGGTGATGCAGCAACTGGTGGCCAGCGGGCAGATCACCGACCCGGACAGTGCACGCGGCAAGCTGCTGCAAACCGCAGCACACCTGTTCCGCAGCAAGGGCTACGAGCGCACCACAGTACGGGATCTGGCCAGCGCTGTGGGCATCCAGTCCGGCAGCATCTTTCATCACTTCAAGAGCAAGGACGAGATCCTGCGTTCGGTGATGGAGGAAACCATCCGCTACAACACTGCCTTGATGCAGGCATCGCTGGCCGAAGCGACGGATCTGCGCGGCCGCGTGCTGGCGCTGATTCGCTGTGAGCTGCAATCGATCATGGGTGGCACCGGTGAGGCCATGGCCGTGTTGGTGTATGAATGGCGCTCGCTCTCGGAGCAGGGCCAGGCGTTTATTCTCGATTTGCGCGATACCTACGAGCAGCTTTGGTTACAGGTGCTGGACGAGGCGAAGGCAGCCGGTTACTTCAAGGCAGACCCGTTTATCCTGCGTCGCCTGCTGACCGGCGCGCTGAGTTGGACCACAACCTGGTTCCGTCCAGAAGGCCCCATGACCCTTGATCAACTGGCTGAAGAGGCCCTGTCGCTGGTACTAAAGGACGCTTAAGGAAATTCAGCTACGCTACATGGCCTATTGATAGTATTTTGGCGCCAAAGGATTGCGAGCATTTCAGGTTACGGAAGATGTCGCTGCGTTTTGCTCTGAGGTTCGCTGCTTGGCCACGCTGTTACGAGGTTTGCTGCTCGGGTTGATGCTTTCTGCGGTATGCATTGCGCAGGCTGCGGAAGAAGTGCGAGTGGGGGCCTATCATTTCCCGCCCTATGTGATTAAACCGGAAAGTGAGCGCCCTGGTGGCCTGTTACCGGAGTTGTTGCAGGCGCTCAACCAATTGCAAAGCGACTACCGTTTTACCCTGGTTGCAACCTCGACCATGCGGCGCTATCGCGATCTGCAAAGCGGACGTTTCGACCTGATCCTGTTTGAGTCTCCGGCCTGGGGCTGGCAGAACACTGCGCATACCGCGCTGGATCTGCATATCGAAGATGCCGAAGTCTATGTTGCTCGTCTGCAACCCGGCCGTGATGAGCATTATTTTGACGAGTTCAAGGGCAAGCGGATGGCCCTGTACAGCGGCTATCACTACGGGTTCGCCGGGTTCAACCCAGATAAACAGTTTCTTACTGATGCATTTAGCGCGGTGCTGACTTACTCCCACGACAGCAACCTGATAATGCTGCTGCGCGGTCGTGCCGATGTGGCGGTGGTCACGCGTTCATATCTGCGTGCCTATCAGCAGCGTTACCCGGAGCAGAGCAGTGCCTTGCTGGTGTCTCAGCGGGTTGACCAGGTTTACCAGCATCAGGCGTTGTTCCGACCGGAGTCGACGATGCAGCCGCCAGCTTTTGCCAAGCTGCTTAAACAACTTAATCGCGATAAACAGCTGGATAAACTGTTGAGACGCTATCACCTGCGTGACGCATCGATGCTGATAAATGACTGAAAATGCTCTGTTCGGTCAGATTTGCCTAGGGTAGGCTGCAGTATCCGAAAAATAGGGAAGTTGGCGTCAAATGGGGTTCTTCAAGCACGCGGTAAGTAAGTTCTTCGGCATGGGCTTGGCGTTGCTGCTGGCCGGGCCGCTTATGGCTGCACAGGATGTGCGTGTCGCCGCTGTGTATTTCCCGCCTTACGTGTTCAAAGCTGAACAGAGCCAGGCCACCGGTTTGCTTGATGAGCTGCTGGCGGCGCTTAACCAGGTCCAAACGGATTATCGCTTTGTGATGGTGCCAACCTCGGTCAAGCGTCGCTTTCGTGACTTCGAGCAACAGCGTATTGACCTGGCGATTTTCGAGAACCCCGGTTGGGGCTGGCAGGACGTTCCGCATATAGCCCTGGATATGGGGCTCGAAGACTCCGAAGTGTTTGTCGCGCGCGTTGAACCAGGCCGCGATCAGGGGTATTTCGATTCGCTCGACGGCAAGCGTCTGGCGCTCTACCACGGCTATCACTATGCCTTTGCCGATTTCAATGCCGAGCCGAAACACCTGAGCAAGAACTTTAACGCTACCCTGACCCATTCCCACGAAAGCAACCTGCTGATGGTGCTGCACCAGCGAGCGGAAATTGCCCTGGTAACGCGCTCGTATATTGGCGACTTCCTTGAGCGCAACCGGCAATACGCCGGGCAGTTACTGATTTCCGAGCGCACTGATCAGCGCTACCGGCACCACGTGCTGTTACGTCCGCAAGCGCCAATTACGCCTGAGCAGTTTATGGCGTTCTATGAAGTACTGCGGAATAACGGTCAGCTGGAAAAAATTTTCAGCCGCTATCAGGTCGCCGTCATCCCACGCGTAACGGATAGCTCAATAGCAGCAGATGTAGCAAATTAACCGCACCATGCAGAGCGATGGCCAGGCTGATCCGCCCGCTGAAGTGGAAGATCAGCCCATAGCCCAGGCCAGCAATTCCGGCGACCACGGCAAATAATGGGCTGAAGGGCAGATGCACGACAGCGAACAGCAGCGTCGTCAGGCCAACTCCCGTAGCGGCACCGAGCCAGCTGACCAGTCGGCTCTGCAGCAAACCACGAAACAGCAATTCTTCGGCCAGCACGGCCACTCCCAGGTTGACCGCCAACCACAACCAGAGCCCGTCAGGCCATTTCGGCTGCCAGCCGACCAAACCCAGTGCCAATGCCAGCAGCGGTACACCGAGCAACGTCAGTGCGGTGGTGAGCCAGACGTTTTTGGACAGTGGTTTGCTCGGCATCTTCTGCCCCAGCCACCAGGCCAGCAGCGTGACACCGACCAGCAGCTTGTCCCAGGACAGGCGCAGTGCGTATGGCGCGGCATCGACGCTGAGTTGGCGTGGCGACCATAACGGTGTGGCGCTAAAGCCTGGAACGAGGTGTGCGGCAAAGGCAATGCAGGCCAGCAGGCTTAGTCCAGTCCATAGCGCACTGGGCAGGTATTTGTCGGCAAACAGCAGTAATGCGCACAGGACAGCGCCGGCGGCCAGTCCCGTCAGCTGGATATAACCGAGGGCATACCCACTGGCCAGGCACAGGGCGGGCAGCAGCAGGCGCAGATGCAATGGCATGGTACATCCTTGTGTGTTGCGGTTAAGGCTCGCGGGCATCCTTGGCTTCTTGCTCAAGCTGGCGTTGGCGGATCTTGGCCAGCTGTTCTTCGCTCAGCGGCAGCGGTTTTGCCGTGCGCAGCAGCACCATCAGGCCGCCAATGATGGAGCCCAGCACCAGAAGCATCAGCAGCCAGATATACCAGGTCATAACACCATCCTTGCAGAGTTGAGCGGCCACCATAGCGCGCGGCGGCCGGCAATTAAACGATAAGCGCGTACCGATGGGGTAACCCAGCGCTTTGGCTAGGGAAATGAGTGTGACGACTGTCACACGGCAGCAACTTGGCGCTGGTTGAATGGCGGCTTTCCAACGCACAGGGAGTCTGCCCATGACCACTGCCAGCGCGCTCACGCGCTTGCTCAAGCCGGTTACGCCGTTGGCGGCGGACATGAGCATCGCCGATGTGGCTGATCGTCTGCTGACGCCGGAGCTCAAAGCTTTTCTCTCGCTGCCAATTGTCGATAGCGCCGGCCGGCCGCTGGGCCTGGTCAGTCGCACCACCTTGCAGGACATCTTTATGCAGCGCTTCGGTCGCGATTTGCGCGGCCGTCACGCGGTGCAGGAGGTGATGAATGCGGCACCGCTGGTAGTCAGCCTCGACACTAGCCTGGAGGACGCCGCCAAGCAGATCACCGGGCAGCTGCAATACCCGATTACCGAAGACTTTATCCTGGTCGACGCCCAGGGCCTGTATCGCGGCCTGGGCACCGTGCTCGATCTGCTCAAGGCCATGGAGGCGCGTATTGCCCAGCGCAATCTGGTGCTGCGCAAGGCCCTGGTGGAGCTCAAGGAATCGCAGACCCAACTGGTGCAGTCAGAAAAGATGGCATCCCTGGGGCAGATGGTCGCTGGTGTCGCTCACGAGCTGAATACCCCGCTGGGTTATGTGAAAAACAACGTGCAGCTGCTGCGCGAACTCAGTGCGCCGTTGTTTGAGCTGGCCGAGGCGCAGGCTGCTTTGGGCGATTGCCTGAACGATCCGACCTGTGATGAGGCGCGCCTGGCCATGGCCCTGGAGGCTGCCGCCGAAGCTCGTGCCAAGGCTGCGCCGGAACTGTTGGTGGAGGACTTTACCCAGCTGTTCAGCGACACCCTGTATGGCCTGGAGCAGATTGCCGAACTGGTGGTCGGGCTGAAGGATTTCGCCCGCCTGGACCGCGCCATGAGCGAGGAGGTCGATCTCAATGAGTGTATCCGCAGCGCCCTGGTGATTGCCCGCAACGGCATCAAGGACAAGGCCGAAACCATCCTGCAGCTCGGCGAGTTGCCGCGCATTCCCTGTGCGCCGTCGCAGATCAACCAGGTGCTGCTCAACCTGCTCAACAACGCCGCCCAGGCCATCGACGGCTTCGGTCAGATCCTGGTGAAAACCTGGGCCGACGACAGTGCCGTGTGCATTTCCGTGCAGGATTCCGGGCGTGGCATGCCACCTGAAGTGCTGGCGCGCATCTTCGATCCGTTCTTTACCACCAAACCGGTGGGCCAGGGCACCGGGCTGGGGCTATCGATCAGCTACAAGATCATCCAGGACCACGGCGGGCAGATCCGCGCAGCGTCCGAGCCTGGGCGCGGTACGCGCTTTCTGATCCGCCTGCCGCGCCCGCAGGCGCTGCCACTACAACGGAGTGCCTGATATGAGTGAGCCGATTCGTATTCTGTTTGTTGATGATGAAGAACGCATTCTGCGCAGCCTGGCCCTGCAGTTTCGCCGCGAGTATGAGGTGCTGACCGAGAGTGACCCGCGCCGTGCTCTGGAGCGGCTGAAAAACGAGCGTGTGCAGATTATTGTCAGTGACCAGCGCATGCCGCAGATGAGCGGTGCCGAACTGCTGGCCCAAGCGCGACAGATTGCTCCCGATACCCTGCGCATTCTGTTGACCGGCTACTCGGACCTGGATGCAGCCGTGGAGGCGCTCAACAGTGGCGGTATTTTCCGTTACCTGACCAAACCCTGGGATCAGCAGGAAATGGCTTTCACCCTGCGCCAGGCGGCGCAGATTGCTGCGCGGCAGTTGCAGGCACCGAAAGCGTCTACAGCCATACCGCCGGCGGCGCTCAATGTGCTGCTCCTGGATGAGGATGCGTCGACCCTGGACGTGGTGGCCGAGTTCTGCGTGGCCGGCGGTCATCGCCTGCTGCGCGCGGCTTCGCTGAGCGACGCCGTGATGCTGCTTAACAGCCAGCCGATTGATCTATTGATCAGTGATCTGCAAGTCGCCGGAGAGGACACCGCGCCGCTGCTGAAAAGTCTGGCCCAGGCCCATCCGCGCCTGCTCAGTCTGGTGGTTACGCCGTTCTGCGATACCCAGGCGCTGCTCAAGCTGATCAACGAGGCGCAGATTTTCCGTTACCTGCCCAAGCCGATTCGTCGCGGGCTGTTCGACAAGGGCTTATTGGCAGCGGCCGAACAAGCGCAAATCTGGCGTGCGCAGCCGGCGCAAGTGGTTACGCGACTGGCGCAGCAACCCGTTGATGATCGCGAGCGTGAGAAAGTCGGCAGTTTGCTGGGCATGCTCGGACGTTTGCGTGAACGCCTGATTGCCTGAATGAATCCCGCTGCTGCGCCTTGTGCGGCGTAGCAGCGGGGCCAGTAGCCGCCGTTAGCGGCGTACCTGCTTGAGGGTTTCGGCGATCAGGAAAGCCAGCTCCAGCGACTGGTCGGCGTTCATCCGTGGGTCGCAGTGGGTGTGGTAGCGATCCGACAGGCCGTCTTCGGTGATCGGTCGCGCGCCGCCGATGCATTCGGTGACGTTCTGCCCAGTCATCTCGATATGGATACCACCGGCGTAGCTGCCCTCGGCCTGGTGCACGGCGAAGAACTGCTTCACTTCGGCCAGAATCTGCGCAAAGTCGCGGGTCTTGTAGCCGCTTGAGGCCTTGATGGTGTTGCCATGCATCGGGTCACTGCTCCACAGCACCTGGCGACCTTCGCGTTGCACGGTCTGGATCAGGCGCGGCAGACCGGCTTCGACCTTATCCGCACCCATGCGCACGATCAGGTTGAGGCGGCCGGGATCGTTGTCCGGGTTGAGGATGTCGATCAGGCGGATCAGGTCTTCGCTGCCCATGCTCGGGCCAACTTTTACCCCAATCGGGTTACCGACGCCGCGCAGGAACTCAACGTGCGCGCCGTCCAGCTGACGGGTGCGGTCGCCGATCCACAGCATGTGTGCCGAGCAGTCGTACCAGCCGCCGGTAAGGCTGTCCTTGCGCACAAAGGCTTGCTCGTAGTTCAGCAGCAGTGCTTCGTGGGCGGTGAAGAAGCTGGTTTCACGCACTTGCGCTGCGCCGTCCATGCCGCAGGCGCGCATAAAGGCCAGGGTTTCGTCGATGCGGTCGGCCAGCTGGCTGTACTTTTCGCCCAGCGCCGAGTTGGCAATAAAGTCGAGGTTCCACTGGTGCACCTGATGCAGGTCGGCGAAGCCGCCTTGGGCAAAGGCGCGCAGCAGGTTCAGCGAGGCGGTGGACTGGTGGTAGGCCTGCAGCAGGCGCTCCGGGTCCGGCACGCGGCTGGCGGCGTCGAAGCCGATACCGTTGACGATATCGCCACGGTAGGCGGGCAGGGTTACGCCGTCGATGGTTTCATCGTTGGCTGAGCGCGGCTTGGCGAACTGGCCGGCCATGCGCCCGACTTTCACTACCGGGCAGCCGGCGGCGAATGTCATGACGATGGCCATCTGCAGCAGCACCTTGAAGGTGTCGCGGATTTTCGCCGCGCTGAACTCGGCGAAGCTCTCGGCGCAATCGCCACCCTGCAGGAGAAACGCGCGACCCTGGGTGACCTCGGCAAACTGGCGGCGCAGTTCACGGGCTTCACCGGCAAACACCAGCGGCGGATAACCGGCCAGGGTCTGTTCGACCTGGGCCAGCTGCGCGGCGTTCGGGTACTGCGGTTGTTGCTGGATCGGCTTGGCTCTCCAGCTTTCAGGGCTCCAGGGTTGCGACATTGCGGCTCTCGGCTTAAGTCAATTTAGGCGGACGGGCATGGTAACCGATAAGCCGGACGCTTCAAGCCGATAGGCGCGATAGAGCCGCTGCATGGTGACGTGTGGCTCAGGCAGTGACAGGCCTGAAGCCGCTGGCGGTTGCCGTGCGTGGCAATACGTCACGCCCCGGTAGAAAACGGCCAAAGCCCGGCTGCTTACCCAGCGCTTGCGGGAACTCGCTGCCACGCCGATAGGCGATATGGCCGTTGATCAGGGTGGCATCCACCGCCGCGTCATTGCGTTTGACCACCCGTTCCAGGCCGAGCACCTCCATTGGCGCTTCATGCATCTCATCCAGCTCATCGGTCAGCCCAGCCGGATTGACGATCACTACATCAGCCCGATCGCCAACGCGGATAGTGCCGGCGTCCATGCCAATAAAATCTGCCAATTCACCGGTCAGGCGATGGATGGCGCGGCCCATGTCCATAAACGGCGTGCCGGCCAGTTCGGCGTCACGCACATATTTAAGGAAGCGCAGCGCAAAGTTGTACTGGGCGATGGAGCGCAGGTGTGCGCCGGAGTCGGCAAAGCCCGGCTGGGTCCAGGGGCTGGACAGCAGCTTGTGCATCACCGCCTCGCGCTGGTTGCCGTAGCAGGTAGTCCACTTCAGTGCCTCGCGGTACTGGCAGGCCAGCTCGAAGTAGGCATCCACCGGATCCAGGCCACGGGCGGCGCCGAGCTGCTTGAAATTCTTGCCGATCATGCTGGCGTCCGGGCATTCGGTTACCCAGCAGTCGGAAAAGTCGCGGTGCCATAGGCCCTTGGTCAGCACGGCCTTGACCTGCTTTTTGAACAGCGCACGGAATTCCGGCTCCAGCACCTTGGCGTACAGCTCGTCCGGGTCTTTGATGTTGCGCAGGATTTCGCCCGCACCGAACTCCTCGAAGGCGTTCACATTCAGCCCTTCCAGGCGCAGGGTGAAGGGCGCCGGTAGAGTCTGCCAGCGGAAATGGCCGCGCAGCACGCGGTTAGCCAGCCAGCCAGAGAGGCGGGTGAAGTAATGCAACAGTGGCTGCGATTTCAGGTCCAGGGCGGTCAGCATTGAGCACTTCAGCGGTTGGCGGAACCAGCCATGGGCCTGGTAGAGGAAAGCGAACACGTTGACCTTGGTCACTGCATCCGGCGCACCCTGTAGCACCGCGCCACGCCGGCGCAGCACGGCGAACAGGCGCGAGAACTCCGTCCAGCTGGCAAAGGTCGAGGGCAGCGGGCTGGACCAGGCGCGGTCGCCGTCCATCTTGTCCAGCTTGGTGGTCATCACCGACAGGCCGATGCAGCCGGCGTCCAGTGCCTCTTCCAGCAGTTGCTCCATACGTGCAAGTTCGGCTTCGGTCGGTTTGACCTGGCTGGTGGCGCGCTCCAGGCCCATCACCGCCACGCGCAGTTCGGAGTGGCCAAGGAAGGAGCTGACGTTCGGCCCCAGCGGCTGCTGATCGTAGAAAGCGCGGTAGCCGGCGGCGTCGCGCCAGGTCTTTTTCTGTTGCAGGATCGGCAGCACGTATTCACGCGGCACCGCCTCGACGCGGGTGAACAGGTCCGAGCAGTCTTCTGCATCGGCCAACACCATGCTGATCGAGCAGGAGCCGATGGTCACGCTGGTCACGCCGTGGCGCACTGACTCTTTGAGTGCCGGCGCGGCGATCACTTCGGCGTCGTAGTGCGAGTGGATTTCCAAAAAGCCCGGGGTGACCCACTTGCCGGCCGCATCCAGCACCTCGGGGCAACCGCTTTCATCCAGCGGGCTGAGGCTGAGTACATCGATGCGTCCGTCCTTGATGCCGATATGCCGCTGCGCACCGGGTGTACCTGTGCCGTCGAAATACAGACCATTTTTGATGATGATGTCGAAGCTCATAGCAAACTCCAGGGCGCGAGCAGCAGGCCGCCGGTGACCAGCAGCAACAGGTAAATGGCGATGCGGAAGTGTTGTTCGTTGAAGCGCTGGTGCAGGCGCTCACCGAGCCAAACGCCGATCAGCAGCAGCGGCGCGTAGCTGGCGACTTGCGGCAGGGCGGGCAGTAGGCGGCCGTCGAGCAGGAAGGCGACGGTCAGCAGGCTGTTGAGGGTGAACCACACCGTGACCAGGGTGGCGCGCAGGCGCGCCTTGTCCAGTTGCGTACCGGCCAGGGCGAACACCAGCAGCGGGCCGCCGGAGGCGAACAGACCGTGACTGATGCCTGCGCACAGGCTGAGCAGGCGGCTAAGCCACATGGGCCGCATGGGTTGCACGGCCGCATGACGCAGGCGCCACAGTTCGCGAGCGGCAAACCACAGCACCAATGCGCCAAACAGGCGCTTGGCCAGGGCAGCATCGAGGAAGGGCAGCAGGGCATAGCCGACAGCCGTGCCGAGCAGCATGCCGGGCAGGATCATGCCCTGCAGCAGGCGGCGGTCGATCATTTGTCGGTGTCGCCAGACCAGGTAACCGGTCATGCAGATATTCAGCGGCACCAGCACCGGCAGTAGCTGGTCGATGGGCAGCAGCAGGGCACCCAGTGACAGGGCAATCACGATGCTGCCGAAACCGGTGATCGCCTCCAGGGTGTAGGCCAGCAGGATAAAACCGGCCAGGGTCAGCCAGATAACCTCCATCAGCCCATCTCCCCTGCGAAGCGCGCGCTCATCTTGCGGTAGTAGAAACCCGGGGCGATGCGCCAGAGCAGGCTGGCCAGCCAGCTGCCACGGTCGGGGAACAGGCGCTCGCGGCCTTGCATTTGCGCCTGGAGAATCTGCGCGGCCATCCAGTCGGCGCCGCGTATCTGGCCTACGGTTGAGCGGCCGTGCTGCGCCTGCTGGCCATCGCCGCCGAGGGCGTTCTGTTCGATCGGCGTGTCGAGAAAGCTGGGGTACACCAGCAACATCCTGATGCCGTCGCGGGCGGCCTCAGCGCGCAGCACCTCGAAGAACTGACCGAGGGCGCTTTTTGCGGCGCAATAACCGGCACGGCCGAGCACAGGCATCCAGCCGGCCATGGAGCCGATGGCGATGATCTGTCCATGGCTCTGGCGCAGCAACGGCAAGGCGCTCAGGGTCAGCTCCACGGGCGCCTGATAGTCGACGGCCATGACCTTGCGCAGCACTGCTGGGTCTGTCTGCATGGTTGGCGAGCGGTGGGTGATGCCGGCGTTGTTGATCAGCACATCGAGGCGGCCGAAACGCTCGCTACAGGCCAGCAGTAATTGCTGATGCAGGTGCGGGTCGGTGATATCGCCAGCCAGGCCGATTACCCGCTCGGCGCCCAGCTCATTGACCCGCGCGCTCAGGCCATCTGCGTTGATATCGGTGAGCAGCAGGTTGCAGCCTTGGCCGTGGTAGGCGCGCGCAAGCTGCCAGCCGAGGCCGCTGGCGGCCCCGGTGATCAGGATGGTGGGCATTATTTTTCTCCAGCGCTGGCTAGGGCCGTAGGTGTAAGTGGCAGGCTTGCGGGTGGCCGACGAGACCAGATAAAGGCCAGGGCCAGGCCGCTGACCAGGTGCCAGCAGCCCCAGAACGCGGCGATCAGCAGCATGCCGCTGGCCTGCGGGAAGAAGGTGAAGATGATCACCAGGCCCAGGGCCGAGTTCTGGATGCCGACTTCCAGGGTGATCGCCCGACGATCCGCTGCCGGCAGCCCGGACAGTCGCGCGCACCAGTAGCCCACCGCCAACGCCAGGGCGTTGTGCGCCACCACCAGCCAGAAGAACAGATGGAAGTGCGCGATGAACTGGTCGAAGTTGCGGCTGAAGGCCAGGGAGACGAAGGCCAGCATCACCAGCAGGGCAAAGATGCGCAGCGGCTTTTCCACCTTGAGCGACAGGCCAGGAAAACGCCGACCAACCCACATGCCGACAATCAGCGGCAGGCCGAGCACCAGCAGCACCAACAGCAGCAGGCTGATCGGGTCCATGGCGATCTGTGTCAGCAGTGGTCGGGTCAGTGGATTGAGCCAGGCGTAGAAGCCGAAGTTCAGTGGCGTCAGCATGCTGGCCGCAAGGCTGGATACCGCCGTCATGCTCACCGAGACCGCGACGTTGCCCCGCGCCATCCAGGTCATGATGTTGGAGAAGCTGCCGCCGGGGCAGGCCGCCACCAGCATCATGCCCAGGGCCAGCATCGGTTCGATGCGCAGCGCCCAGCAGGCCAGGCAGGTCAGCGCCGGCAGCAGGACAAACTGCGCCAGCAGGCCAATCACCGGTGCCTTGGGTTCGCGGACGATGCGTTTGAAGTCATCCAGGCGCAGGTCCAGCGAGACACCGAACATCATCACCGCGAGGATGATGTTGATCAGCACTAGACTACTGGGGTCGAACTGGATATTCACCGGCTCCATCACAGGCTTCCTTCGGCAGTGCGGCTGGCGACAGCGGGCCGCGCAGCCAAACCGGCGCGCAGGCTGTTACTGTGCTGCGCGATGGTTTGACGATAGCTGTCCTTGTGCACGTAGTAGGCCATGCGCTCCAGTTGCAGGTACTGGTAGCCGCCGTCCAGACGTATGCCGGCGCGTTCGCGCTTGAGTGCCTGGAAGTCCTTGGCCGCCTGACTGCCGGCTTGCAGGCCCTTGATATACAGCGCCACCAGCTCGGCCTGCTCGTCGCGGCCCTGCCAGCCGAGGCCGGAGGCTTCGACCATGCCCAGCATAAACAGGTCGTCATACTCGGGGTGGAACACGTTGAGGTAGAGCTGCGGCGCCCCGGCTGCCTGGGGCCAGTTGAGGTGCGTACGGTCGATAAAGGGGTAGTCGAGCTTGTAGCCGGTGCCTTGCAGAATCAGGTCGTACTCGGCTTGTTCGCCATCGCTGAAGGTCACCTGCAAACCGTCGACTGTGGCCACATCGCGGCGCGCCTGGATATCGCCATGGCCGAGGTAGTGCAGCACCAGGGAATTCATCACCGGGTGTGATTCGTAGAGTTTGTAATCCGGGTCGGGCAGGCCGTATTGCGACGGCTTGCCGACCAGCGCGCGTACCAGCAGGCCATCGAGGAATTGCTTGAACGGGCGCGGCAGCTTGATCGCACCGCCGAGGGTGTCAGTGGGGCGGCCCAGGGTGAACTTGGGCAGGAAGTAATAGCCACGGCGTACCGACAGGTCCACCGAAGCGGCGCGGTGCACGGCGTCCACGGCGATATCGCAGGCCGAGTTGCCGCAGCCAATTACCAGCACGCGTTTGCTGTCGAATACCGCTGCCGAGCGGTAGTCGCTGGAATGCATCAACTCTCCGGTAAACGTGCCGGGTAGCGCTGGTTGGTTAGGCGTGTGCAGGGTGCCGTTGGCCATCAGTACGCCGTCGAACAGCCATTCACGCTGCACGCCGTCGTACTCGCTGATCAGCTTCCAGCCTTTATCCAGGCGCTGAATTTCCACCACGCGGGTGTTGAACTGGTAATGCGCATACAGCCCAAAATGTTTGGCGTAGTCACGGAAGTAGCGGCGCATTTCACTGTGATGCGGGTAGGGCGCCACCTCGACGCGCATCGGAAATTCAGTGAATTGGGTGGTGCCCTTGGAGGAAATCAGGTGCGCCGAGTCGTACATGGTGCTGTGCGGATTATCGATGTCCCACAGGCCGCCGACATCCGCGTGCAGTTCGAAACCGACAAAGTCGATGCCGTGCTTGTGCAGTTGACGTGCTGTACACAGCCCCATGGGGCCGGCACCGATAATGGCGTACATGGCAAACCTCGATATTTGTTTTTATTGTTGTAGCCGCATAGCGACGAACTCGGCGCTCCCGACTGCGGAAAATTATCGCGTGACCGGGGGAGGGTGCCTCAATGACAATTAGCGCCTTTCCTCTGGCCGAAATGGTCGGGGATGTCACGGTGGAGTGTGCGGGATGCCAGGTTTACCTCCGGTTGGGCAGATGCCGGACCCGCTGTTGATCGCTGAAGTGCACGATGCCTTCGGCGTTATTCAGGTGGTCGAAATGGGCGCTTACCGCTTTCTCGAATTTGGTGAGGCGATTGAGCAGAGCTGCGTGTATATGCCGGACCCCAGCTGGCTGGAGTACGACTACACCCGCGCTATGCTGCTTGGCGCGTTGTGCCATGAGCAGCCGGAAAGCGCGCTGTTTTTGGGCCTCGGTGCTGGCAATCTAACCCAGGCTTGCTTGAAGTTTCTGCCGCTGGAAGATGTCGAGGTGATTGAGCTGCGCGCCGATGTGCCGCGCTTGGCCATGGAGCACATGGGGCTGACCGATGATCCGCGCCTGACCATTCGTATCGGCGATGCGTTGGAACTGCTGGAAAGCGCGGAAAAGACCGACCTGCTGTTTGTCGACCTGTACACCGACCATGGTCCGGCGACTGGGCATCTGGCCTGGCGTTTTCTGGAAAACTGCCAGAAGCAGCTTAACCCTGGCGGCTGGCTGATCATCAACCAGTGGGCCGGCAACGACGGCAAGCCACTGGGGGCGCCGCTGCTGCGCGGCCTCTACCACCGGCATTACTGGGAGTGCCCGGTGAAGGAGGGCAATGTGGTGCTGCTGGTGCCGGCGGATCTGGAGCAGAACATCGACTTTACCGAACTGCTGCGCCGCAATGAGCTGCTGGCGCCGCAGTTCGGTTATTCGCTGGAGTCGTTGATCAAAGCGGTACGTCCTGCGACCTGATCACGCTCAACGCCCTTTAAAATCACCTGGACGACGTTCCAGCATGGCTCGCACGCCTTCCTGAGCATCTTCACTGGCCATCAGGCGGGTGACGGTCGGATGCAGGCTGGCGGCTGCGGCAGCCGGGCCTTCGACCACCGCCTGGCGCGCCGACGCCAGGGTGGCTTGTACTCCCAGTGGCGCCTGCGCGGCAATGCGTTCAGCGAGCCACAGTGCCTTGGGCAGCAGTTCCTCACTGGCCACCACCTGCTGGATAAAGCCCAGGCGATAGGCTTCGTGAGCATCGAATTCATCGCCAGTCAGCAGCCAGCGCATGGCGTTGCCCCAGCCGGCGGTCTGATGCATGCGCAAGGTCGCGCCGCCGAAGGGGAAGATACCGCGTTGCACTTCCATCTGTGCAAAACGGGTATTGCTGGCGCACAGGTTGATATCCGAGGCGAGCATCAGCTCGATGCCGATGGTGTAGCAGTAGCCTTGCGCGGCGACAATCACCGGTTTACTGACGCGCGGCCCGCCGAACACGCCCCAGGGGTCGCAGCCACCCTCGGGAATCGTCCAGCCGGCGGCAAACTGCGCCGCCACATTGGCCAGGTCCAATCCGGCGGTAAAGTGCTCGCCATGGGCAAATACCAGCGCCACCCGCGCCTCGCTGTCGCGTTCGAACTCACCATAGGCCAGGCACATGTCATCCAGCATGGGCATATCGAAAGCGTTGCGTTTGCTCGCTCGGTCCAGGCCGATCAACATGATCTGGCCGCGTTTTTCACGGCTGACGCGGCCGCTGGTGCTTTGGGTCATGGCGGGGAGTCCTTTTGCGCAGGTTAGTGATGGGGCTGAAGCCGTTACAGCATGGCAGCTGCAGGCTATCAGAGGATGGCTGTATGGCACGCTATAGGCATTATTTATGCCTTTTTATGTATGCCGTATGGAAAAACAGGCACATCGGCCAGGTTTTCCGGTATAGTGCGCGCCGGTCAATTCTTGGCCACGTTCAGGTAGTACAACTCGCCCGAAGGTTTACTTTGGCAGTTAGTCCCTTTTGCGGACTATCCTTGACGATTCATTTATCACACGTTTTCGCAAATCCCCGCCGACATGGCTGCCAGGGTGACTCTCGGGTCTTACACGGCATGCGCAGCTTTGGAACATGGGTCTTTGCGGATGCACTAGAGGCAGACCCATGACCCAGGAAACCGGCGGCTTCGCCGCTCTCGATCTACATCCCAATGTTCTCGCTGCTGTAATTGCCACTGGCTATGAAGAGCCTTCGGCTATTCAGATTCAAGCGATTCCAGTCATTCTCGCCGGCCACGACATGATCGGCCAGGCGCAGACCGGTACCGGTAAAACCGCTGCTTTCGCTCTGCCAATCCTCAGCCGCATCGACCCGACCAAGCGTCAGCCACAAGCGCTGATCCTGGCGCCGACCCGTGAACTGGCGCTGCAGGTTGCGACTGCGTTTGAAACCTACTCCAAGCAAATGCCGGGTGTCAGTGTTATCGCCGTATACGGCGGTGCGCCGATGGGCCCGCAGCTCAAGGCCATCCGCAATGGCGCACAGATTGTTGTGGCCACTCCGGGTCGTCTGGTTGACCACTTGCGTCGTGACGAGAAAGTCCTGTCGACCATTCAGCACCTGGTCCTCGACGAAGCCGACGAGATGCTCAAACTGGGCTTTATGGATGACCTCGAAGTCATCTTCAAGGCCATGCCGGAAAGCCGTCAGAGCGTGCTGTTCTCCGCCACTCTGCCGCACTCGATCCGCGCCATCGCCGAAAAGCACCTGCGTGACCCCAAGCACGTCAAGATCGAAACCAAAACCCAGACCGTAACTGCCATCGAGCAGGTGCATCTGATGGTCCACGCTGACCAGAAGCACGCCGCCGTACTGCGTCTGCTGGAAGTCGAAGAGTTCGACGCGCTGATCGGTTTCGTTCGCACCAAGCAAGCCACCCTGGATCTGGCCGCTGCGCTGGAAGCCAAGGGCTACAAGGCTGCTGCGCTCAACGGCGACATCGCGCAGAACCAGCGTGAGCGCGTGATCGACTCGCTGAAAGATGGTCGTCTGGACATCGTTATCGCCACCGACGTTGCCGCTCGCGGCCTCGACGTGCCGCGTATTACCCACGTTATGAACGTGGACATGCCATACGACCCTGAGTCCTATGTACACCGTATTGGCCGTACCGGCCGTGCTGGCCGTACCGGTCGCGCGCTGCTGCTGGTCACCCCGCGTGAGCGCCGCATGCTGCAGGTGATCGAGCGTGTAACCGGGCAGAAGGTTGGCGAAGTCAAGCTGCCGGACGCCCAGCAGGTGTTGGACGCCCGCATCAAGAAGCTGACTAACAGCCTGGCTCCCCTGGTGGCTGATGCTGAAGCCAGCCACGGTGAGCTGCTGGATCGCCTGACTGCCGACATCGGTTGCAGCCCGCGTGCCCTGGCCGCAGCCCTGCTGCGCAAGGCCACCAACGGCCAGGCGCTGACCCTGGCTGAAGTTCAGCGTGACCAGCCGCTGGTGCCAAACAGCAGTGGCCCACGTGAGCGTAGCGAGCGCGGTGACCGTCCTGAGCGTCCTGATCGCGAAGGCAGCCGTGAACGTCGTGCGCCGGTGCCATTGGCCGAAGGCCGTGCTCGTTGCCGTACCGCCCTGGGCGCACGCGATGGTATTGCGGCGAAGAACCTGCTCGGCGCCATCCTCAATGAAGGCGGTCTGGCCCGTGAAGACATCGGCCGCATTCAGGTGCGTGAGAGCTTTAGTCTGGTCGAGCTGCCGGAAGAAGGCCTTGATCGTCTGCTGGGTAAGTTGAAAGACACCCGCGTCGGTGGCAAGCCGCTGAAGCTGCGTCGTTATCGCGAAGATTGATCACTGCGTTGTGAGTCACCATGCTCACGCGAGGTATTGATCTACAGCCTGCAATTGAAAAGCCGATCCTGATTTCAGGGTCGGCTTTTTGCATTTGTGCATATCCAAGCCAGGTCTGTTGCGGCGCATTGACAACTAACCGGGGCCTCCACAGTATTTTTGCAGGTTGAATAAACAGAGCGAGTTCATGCCTGCGCACATTCCTTTGCGCTTGCGTTTTGCCGGCTTTGAGCTGGACGAAGACAATGCGCGTCTTAGCCATGATGGGCGTCCGGTTCCCCTGCAGCCCAAGGCGCTGGCACTGCTCTGCGAGCTGGCTCGCCAGCCAGGGCGGTTGCTCAGTAAGGATGCTTTGCTGGATGCAGTTTGGGGGCATCGGCATGTCAGTGAGTCGGTACTCAAAACCACCATCAGCGGTATACGCCAGGCGTTGGGGGATGACCCTCGGCAACCGCGGTTTATTGAGACAGCCTCCCGCCTGGGTTATCGCTTTATCGGTGCTGCCGAGCTTGCCAGTGAGGTCGAGCTGATCGGCCGTGAGCCGGCGTTGCACAGGCTACGGCAGGCCTGGCGGCGCTGCGGCCAAACCCGGCAGCTGGTCTGGTTGAGTGGTGAGGCAGGGATCGGCAAGACGCGTCTACTCGAGGCGTTTGCGAACACAGGTTTCGATGGCCTTCATGTGCAGGGGCAATGCATCGAACATTTTGGTGAAGGCGAACCCTATCTGCCCTGGCTGGAGTTGCTTACCGAGCTCTGTCGGCGTGATGAGCAGGTGTTGCCAATGTTGCGGCTCGCCGCGCCGATGTGGTTGTTGCAACTCCCCTGGTTGTGCGCTGAGGCGGAGCGTGACGCCTTGCGTCGTAGCTGCGCGGGCGCCAGCCCTGAGCGGATGCTGCGCGAGTTCGGCGAGTTGCTGATGCGCTGCTGTGAGCTGCGCCCGCTGTTGCTGGTTCTGGAGGATATGCACTGGTGCGACAGCGCCAGTGTGCGTTTGCTTGAGTATCTGGCGCGGCGTCGCGGCCTCAAGCGCCTGATGCTGGTATGCAGTCTACGTCCTGCTGACAGTGGGCAGCCACTGAGCGTATTGCGCCATGATCTGAATCTGCGTGGTTTGAGTGAAGAGCTTGCACTGCAGCCATTTTCTCTGGAGCAGCTGCGCGATTACCTCGCGCGCTACCATCCGGCATTGCCAGCACGCAGCGACCTGGCTCGTCTGCTCTATCAGCGCAGTGAGGGGCTGCCACTGTTTGTTGAAAGCCTGGTCAGCGAGCTACTGGCGGCACCGCAACAAGTCGTATGGCGAGTACCTGAAGGCCTGGAGGGCAGCTTGCTGCGGCAGCTCAGCCATCTGACCGATGAACAGCATGCGCTGCTAGAGGCTGCCAGTGTGTGCGGTGTCGAGTTTCATATCGGCATTCTGGCGGATGTGCTGCGGCGCAGTGAGGCAGAGGTGCAGACCCAGTGTCAGATCCTTGCAGCAGGCCATGCCTGGCTTGTTGTACGCGAGGTTACGTTGCTTGCCGATGGCCGGCTGGATATGCGTGTTGCCTTTCGCCATGCCCTCTATCGGCAGCTGTTCTACCAGCGGTTGCAGGCGTTGTCACGGGTGAGGCTGCACCGTGCGGTAGCCGCCGCTTTGTTGCGGGCCGGTTCAGCCTCTGCTGCCGAGTTGGCTGCTCACTTTGAGCAGGGTAAAGAAGCATCCGCTGCAGTCAGGCAGTTGTCTGTTGCCAGCTCAGCCGCACTTGAGTGTTTTGCGGCGGCTCAGGCGTTGCAGTTTGCCTGCCATGGTCTGGCACTGCATGACGGCAGTAATGCCGAACTGGAGCTGGATTTGTTGCTCAAGGGCGGCATTGCCAGTGCCCAGTTGCACGGCATGGCGTCGGTTGAAGCCGGTGACTTCTATGGCCGGGCTCAGGCTTTGGCTGCCGAGCTTGCCGATTCACGCGAACTTGGCTGGGGGCTGGTCGGCCTGGCTCAGGTGCGTTATGGCCGTGCCGAGTACTCGCTGGCGCATGGTTTGATCGAGCGTGTAGCGCAACTGGCGGACAGGCTGCAGGATCCCGCGCTAGAGCTGGCTGCCTGCAATCTGGGTGGCATGCTCTGCGCGGTACTTGGGCAGCACAACACTGGGCGGCAGCACCTGGAACGTGGCATTGCGATTGCCGAGACATTGGGTGAGCACTTACCTCGACAGCGTTTCGTGGTTGATCCTCTGGTCGCCATGTCGGCGCACTTGGGCTTGCATCTGCTGCCCCTTGGTCAGTTCAAGCGGGCCCAGGTGTTGTGTGAAGCGGCACTGCTGCGCGCGAATGATCTTGCTCAGCCGATGTCGCTGGCAGTGGCTACACGCTGTGCCGGGATGCTGGAGCTATGGTTTGGGCGAAAGGAGGCTGTTGTTGCCCATGCGCAGGCCCTGGCGTCTCTGCACACTCGCTATGGCGTGCTCCAGGCTGATGGTGCTGGGCGTATTCTTTCCGGCTGGGTTATGGCGCATGAAAGCAATGGGCAGGCCGGTTACGTGCGCATTCGTGAAGGCGGCGCCATTCTTCAGCGTCTTGGCATGGTGGCTGGCCATGTGCAGGTGCTGGGGTTTATCGCGGATGCCCTGCTTGCTGCGGGTGATTGGCAAGCGGCCTCCCAGTATTTAGCGCAGGCCGAACGCTTGGCTGCGCGGCTGGGTGAGCGAGCACGCTTGCCTGAACTTGCCTGCCTGCATGCGCAGATCGAGCTTGCGCGTGGTAATCCGTTGGCGGCGCAAGAGGCCTTGCAGTCGGCCTTGGCCGAGGCGCGCTCACAGCAGGCACCTGGGATGGAGTTGAAGCTGCTGCTGGAGCTGTGCCGCCTGCCAACGGCGACTGTACAGGATCGGCATGCGTTGCGTGCGCTTGGCCGCACTTTGCCTGACCCGAAAGCTGTGATTGCCTACGAGACCTTCGTGCTGACCGATAGCTGACCCTTTGCTGACGACTCCTGCCCGGGCTCGCTCCAAACTGTTTGCGAAGCTCGCATCGGGCGGGTTCTGAGCATCGAGGAGCGTTCGCGTGGACGAGGCATTGTTGACGTATCGTGGTGTGGTCTATCCCTGGCAATGCGACCACATGGGGCACATGAACGTGATGTGGTACACCGGTAAGTTCGATGAGGCCAGCTGGGCCCTATTTGCACACCTGGGCTTGGCACCGGCGACCCTGCGCGAGAGTGGGCGAGGGATGGTTGCAGCCGATCAGCACACGCAGTACAGCAGCGAGCTGGTGGCCGGTGATCTGGTGAGTATTCATACTTGCGTACTGGCAGTGGGCAGCAAGTCGATCCGCTTTCGTCACGAAATGCGCAGAGAGCCGGAAGGCAGTGTTGCGGCGGTATCTACCCTGGTTGGTGTGCATATTGATACCCGTCTGCGGCAATCACTGCCTTTGCCGGCGCGGGTGCGCGAGTTGGCCGAGCCCTTGATGGACTGCGAGGCGCTGCGATGAATATGAATGGTTGTGAGAGCGTCGTGCTAAGGGATGGCCGTGAGTTGGCCTACCAGCAATACGGCGATCTGAGTGGCGCTGCGTTGCTGGTATTTCACGGCTTGCCTGGTTGTCGTTTGCAGGCTGCGCTGCTTGATGAGCCTGCATGCAGGCTTGGTGTGCGTCTGATTGCCGCTGATCGACCTGGTGTGGGCTGTTCCAGCCCGAACCCGCAGCGCAGCATTCTGTCATGGAGCGAGGATGTCGAGCAGCTGGCTGACCACCTCGGTCTGGCACGCTTCGGTGTACTCGGCATTTCCTGCGGAGGGCCTTATGCCCTTGCGTGTGGGTTGCGCTTGAGCCATCGAGTGAGCTTTGTCGGAACCGTGGCAGGTATGGGCGTCATGGATGTTCCTGCGCTTCGTCGCGCTCAGCATCCGGCACTCAAGTTGCTGTTTGGTCTGGCACGGCTGCATCCGCGTTTGACGACCCCAATGCTGGCGCTGGATCGGCGCCTGTTTCTTCGTGATCCCTCAGCCGCAGTGCGCCAGTTGGCTGGGCTGATGACCGAGCCGGATCGCCGTTTCGTGCAGCAGCAAGTGCAGTTGGCTGATGCTTTTGCACGTGCCCTGGCCGAGGCCTATCGACCAGGAATAGCTGGTGTGCAGCAGGAGGTGCGATTAATCGCCAGACCTCGTGGTTTTGCTCTGGCTGAAATCGGCATGCCAGTGCATGTATATCAAGGCGGACAGGATCGCAATGTACCGCCCGTCATGGCCGAGCACATGGCCGGGGCACTCGCGACTGCGCGTTACCGTTTCTTCCCGGATGAGGGGCATCTGTCCATCGTCTGGAACTGCGCTGGTGTGTTCCTGACCGACTTCCTGGTGGCGCATGGTTAGTCGCTACAGGTAGTCGCAATCTGCCGGAGCCAGGCAGCCTGTCGTTTAGCCGAAGCTGTAGATATCCATCCCCAGTGCGCCCAGGGTAAAGCCGCTGTGCTCGACCTTGAATTGCCCGCCAGCACCTGCGGCGAAGAACAGTGGCAGCAGGTGTTCGTCGCTGGGGTGATTGCGTGCGGCGTGCGGGGCCTGCCGGCGATAGTCGTCGAGGGCGGCGTTGTCTTGCTCGGTCAGTTTGTTCACCACCCAGTCGCGGAAGGCTTGCGCCCAGGGTTCGATTTGTTCCGGCCCCGCGTGCCAGTCCAGCTCGCCCAGGTTGTGGGTGATGCTACCGGAGCCGATCAACAGTACGCCCTGTGCGCGCAGGCTGGTCAGAGCCTGGCCGACCTGGCGTTGCAGGGCTGGGCCTTGTTGGCTAGGTAGTGAGACCTGCACCACGGGTATATCGGCTTGCGGGTACATCAACGACAGCGGTACCCAGGCGCCGTGATCCAGCGGCCGCTCAGCGTTGAGCTGTGCTGGCAAGTTGGCTGCGGCCAGCAGTTGGATTATTTCCGCCGCCAGCGTTGGGTTGCCAGGTGCTGGGTATTGCACTTGATAGAGCTCGGCAGGAAAACCGCCAAAGTCATGCCAGGTTCGCGGTTGCGCCGCACTGCCTACTTGCAGCTCGCGGCTTTCCCAGTGCGCAGAAACCACCACGATAGCGCGTGGTTTGGGCAGTTGGTTGGCCAGGTGGGCGAGGGCAGGACCACTGGCGCCGGGTTGCAGGGCCAGCATGGGCGAGCCGTGGGAGATAAATAGGCTGGGCAATGACATGGCAGACTCCTAGTGGATTACTTGCATTTTCTATCAGCCAATATGTGCATAAAAGCGTAAAAGCCTGGGTATTTT
The DNA here is from genome assembly GCF_031764535.1 of Pseudomonas sp. SG20056. Lineage (NCBI taxonomy): Bacteria > Pseudomonadati > Pseudomonadota > Gammaproteobacteria > Pseudomonadales > Pseudomonadaceae > Pseudomonas > Pseudomonas sp. SG20056. The sequence goes on along the minus strand of NZ_CP134499.1, from coordinate 2,699,966 downwards.
TATCGTTTTAATAGATGGGTTTATACGGGCTGAATTATTTGGCCTTATTGTCTGTGTTACGGCAGGATCTTTGGCTGATTATCTACTGGAGGCGCTATGCACGCAGAATTCTGGCAGGCCCGTTGGGCGCGCAGTGAAATCGGCTTTCATCTACCTGAGGTCAATCCATATCTGCAGCAGTACTGGCCGGAGCTGGGTTTGCCGGAGGGGGCACGGGTGCTGGTGCCGCTGTGTGGCAAGAGCCTGGACCTGGCCTGGTTGGCGGGGCAGGGCTATCAAGTCGTTGGTGTTGAGCTGGCGCAGCGTGCAGTGGAGGACTTCTTCGCCGAGCATAAGCTGCAGCCGGAGGTCAGTGAGGTCGGCGCTTTCAGGCTGTATCGGGCTGGCGCTGTGGAGATCTACTGCGGTGATTTCTTTGCCCTGACGGCGCAGCTGCTTGCCGGTTGCAGTGCGCTGTATGACCGCGCCGCGCTGATTGCATTGCCGCCAGAAATGCGCGCGCGTTATGTAGCACACCTATCGCAGCTGCTACCCAGCGGTTGCCAGGGTTTACTGGTGAGCCTGGACTATGACCAGGCGCGTATGGACGGGCCGCCCTTCGCGGTGGCGGATGACGAAGTGCAGCGGCTGTTTACGCCTGATTGGCAGCTGGAGGAACTGGCGTGCGGTGATGTGCTGGGCGATAACTGGAAGTTTTTAAAGCGCGGCCTTGAGCGCCTGGATGAGCGGGTCTATCAGCTGCGTAAAGACTGAATCACAGCCACAAAAAAGGGCGACTCAAGAGTCGCCCTTTTGGCTTTTGCTACTTAGCCGCGCTGACGCAGGGCTTCGATACGCACTTCCAGTGGCGGGTGGGTCATCAGCAGGCCAGCCAGGCCGCCTTTGAGGCCACCGTTGATGCCGAACGCGGTCAGGCTGTTAGGCATGGTGACCGGCACTTCCTGTTCGGCGCGCAGGCGCTGCAGAGCGGCAATCATGGCACCTGTGCCGGCCAGGCGTGCACCAGCTTCGTCGGCCTTGAACTCGCGCTTACGCGAGAACCACATAACGATGATGCTTGCCAGGATGCCCAGAACCAGCTCGGCGAAGATGGTGGCAACGAAGTAACCGATGCCTGGGCCGTCTTCGTTCTTCAGAATTACCTTGTCGACAAAGTTGCCGAAGATCCGTGCGAAGAACATCACGAAGGTGTTCACCACGCCCTGGATCAGCGCCAGGGTAACCATGTCACCGTTGGCCACGTGGCCGATTTCATGGGCCAGTACGGCACGCACTTCATCAGGCGAGAAACGCTCCAGCAGGCCCTGGCTGACGGCTACCAGGGCGTCGTTCTTGTTCCAGCCAGTGGCGAAGGCGTTGGACTCATAGGCCGGGAAGATACCCACCTCCGGCATCTTGATCCCGGCTTCGCGGGACAGTTCTTCCACGGTCTGCAGCAGCCACTGTTCGTGACGGGTGCGTGGCTGGGTGATGATTTCGGTTTTGGTGCTCATCTTCGCCATCCACTTGGACAGGAACAGCGAAACCAGCGAACCGGCGAAACCGAACACGGCGCAGAAAACCAGCAGGCTGCCATAGTTCTGGCCGGTAAAGCGGTCGACCCCGAGCAACTTCAGGGTGATGCTGGCGATGATCAACACCGCAATGTTGGTGGCCAGGAACAGCATAATGCGCATCATGGTGTATTGAGACTCCTCACGGGGAAAGATCTATCAGGCCGCTGAAAACCCTGTTTTGGCTGCTTAGCCTGGTTTTCAACGGCCACTATTGGTTATGACGGCTATATAAGGGCGCACCCCCAGGCACTTCAACCTGGCGACTATTTCAAACTATGTCGTTTGCGCCGTTCAGGTTGGATTCGAATAGCAGGCGGGTGAGGCGGGCGACGCGTTCGCCATGGCGCTGGCCCAGGGCTTCGCGCAGCTGAAAGGCCAGGGTGGCATGTACGCGGCGCACGCTGGGCGGCAAGGCATCGCCCTCGCGCAGGGCATGAGGCACACCGCGAGTCAGGCGTAGAAAGCCTTTTTCGCTGAGTACGGCTTGATCCAGGGCGTCGTACCCGATGGTTGAGTCGAAGCGGATATAACCTTCCTCGGCCAGCCATAACAGGGCGCCCAGACAGCTTTGATGACGTGGTGTGGGCAGACCGAATTCGTCCGGCTCTTCGCGGCCGATCAGGTCTTCAACATACAGCGCGACTTTGCTGGGGAACGCCTGGTACAGGGTCAACATGCCGGCGGCGGCATCTTTGTAGAAGTCGTCGATCTGCAGGTCCATGCTTAAAGCGCTCTGGCAATCAGGGTGGTGGGTAACCAGGGCAGCAGGCGGCCAATCAATGCCCAGGGCCAGCCGGGGACGTAAGCGCTGCTAGTGCGTTTTTCAATATGGCGGGCGATAAGTGCGGCGCCGCGTTCAACGTCGATCAGAAAAGGGCGCGGGCCGGTGCCCTGATTGATCGGTGTATCGATGTAGCCCGGCAGGATCAGAGTGGTATCTAGACCTGTGTGGTACAGCTCCAGCTCCAGGGACTCCATGTAGCTGATCAGTCCGGCTTTGCTGGCTGAATAACCCGCAGAAGCCGGCAAGCCGCGCTTGCCAGCCACCGAGGCGATGGCTACCAGGTGGCCGTGACCCTGTTCAAGGAACAGCTGAGCGGCCCCATCCAGGCAGGCGATGGCGCCTAGCAGGTTGGTTTCCAGCGTTTGCCGGTAGCGATCAAAACGTCCGGTTCCTGCCTTGCCGGCGAGGCCGATGCCGGCATTGGCAATGATCCCGTCGAGCCCGCCGAGCGCATTGGCGGCCAGGCCTACGGCATCCTGGCAGGCCGCGTAATCCGTTACATCCAATGGTAATACCACCGCCTTGCAGTGAAAGCGCGCCTGCAGTTCGGCGGCCAGCAGGTGCAGGCTGTCTTCACGGCGTGCCGCCAAGGCCAGGTCATAGCCTCGGCTGGCCAGCTCACGGGCCAGGGCGGCACCGATGCCAGAACTGGCACCGGTCAGCAGATAGCGTTTGCCCTGGCTCATGGATTGCTCCGATTACTGTTGGTAAGTCTTGAGGAAGCTGCCGATGCGGCCGATGGCCATTTCCAGCTCATCCACACGCGGCAGGGTGACCACGCGGAAGTGGTCCGGCCACGGCCAGTTGAAGGCGGTGCCCTGAACGATCAACAGTTTTTCCGAGAGCAGCAGGTCCAGAACGAATTTCTCGTCGTTATGGATCGGGCAGACTTTTGGGTCGATCTTCGGGAAGGCATACAGCGCGCCCATCGGCTTGACGCAGCTGACGCCGGGAATGTCGTTGAGCAGTTCCCAGGTGCGGTTGCGCTGCTCCAGCAAACGGCCTTGCGGCAACACCAGATCATTGATGCTCTGGTAGCCGCCCAGTGCGGTCTGGATCGCATGCTGGCTCGGCACGTTGGCGCACAGGCGCATGTTGGCGAGGATGTCGATCCCTTCGATATAGCTCTGCGCACGGTGCTTGGGCCCTGAAATCGCCACCCAGCCGGAGCGGAAACCCGCTACGCGGTAAGACTTGGACAGACCGTTGAAGGTCAGGCAGAGCACGTCTGGAGCCAGCGATGCGGTAGAAATATGCTGGGCTTCGTCGTAGAGAATCTTGTCGTAGATTTCGTCGGAGAACAGCACCAGATTGTGCTGGCGCGCCAGTTCGACGATGTCCATCAACACTTCTTTGGAATACACCGCACCGGTGGGGTTGTTCGGGTTGATCAGCACCAGCGCCTTGGTGTTCGGAGTGATCTTGGCGCGCATGTCGGCGATATCGGGGAACCAGCCGGCCTGCTCGTCGCACAGGTAGTGCACCGGCTTGCCGCCAGCCAAGGCTACGGCAGCAGTCCACAGCGGGTAATCCGGTGCCGGGATCAGCACTTCGTCGCCGTTATTGAGCAGCGCCTGCATGGCCATCACGATCAGCTCGGATACGCCGTTGCCCAGGTAGATATCCTCGATGCCAACGCCTTCTACCTGCTTTTGCTGGTAGTACTGCATGACCGCCTTGCGCGCGCTGAAAAGGCCCTTGGAGTCGCTGTAGCCCTGGGCCGTGGGCAGGTTGCGAATCACATCCTGAAGGATTTCTTCAGGCGCTTCAAAACCGAACGGTGCCGGGTTGCCGATGTTCAGCTTGAGGATGCGATGGCCTTCCTCTTCCAGGCGTTTGGCGTGCTTGAGCACCGGCCCGCGGATGTCGTAGCAGACGTTGGCAAGCTTGTTCGATTTGCTGAACTGCATGTAAGTGATCCCGAATGGTGGACGCCGCTGAATTACCCTGCAAAAAGACGCGATCTGACGAGCCTTGGCAGGTTGTAACGCCGGTGACAGACTGGGGTCGAATGATACGTGGCAGCCCGACCTTGGCAAAGGTACTGGTTGGGCTTTTTTATGGCGTGCCATCCATGGCCGCCACCCTTTGGGTCGTCGCTGCGCGACGTTAAAAATCGCTCCCGGCGATTTTTTCATGTAGAGGAGACTTGCCTGTGGACAAGCTGGAAAAACCCCTGGAAGCCTGGCGCGAAGAGCTTTCCGAGGAGCAGTTTCATGTCTGTCGCCTGGGCGGCACCGAGCGCGCATTTACCGGCCAATACCACGACAGCAAGGTGCCAGGTATTTACCACTGCGCCTGTTGCCAGGCTGAGTTGTTTGATTCGGACGCCAAGTACGACTCTGGCAGCGGTTGGCCGAGTTACTTCCAGCCCGTCAACAGCGAGGCCATCACCAGCCTGGATGATTTCAATCACGGCATGCACCGCATCGAAGTCAAATGCGCCAGGTGCGATGCCCACTTGGGCCATGTATTTCCCGACGGGCCGGCGCCGACGGGGCTGCGTTATTGCATCAACTCGGCATCGCTCAAGCTGGTGCCGAAGGCTTAATGCCATTGCACAGGCCCGCTATCAGCGGGCCTTATTTTGCTTTAATTAAATTGCATGCAATTTAATTGCTCGCTATCTTGCGTCCATTCCCACTCCTCAGGATGACCAGCATGAGCAACGCACTCTTCGATATTCCGGTTACCACCATCAAGGGCGAGCAGAAGACCCTGGCCGATTTCGGCGGCAAGGCCGTGCTGGTGGTCAATACCGCCAGCAAGTGCGGTTTCACCCCGCAGTACAAGGGCCTGGAGAACGTCTGGCAGCAGTACAAGGATCAGGGCCTGGTGGTGCTGGGCTTCCCCTGCAATCAGTTTGGCAAGCAGGAGCCCGGTGATGAGGGCGCGATCAGCGAGTTCTGCGAGCTGAACTTCGGGGTGAGTTTCCCGCTGTTCAAGAAGGTCGATGTCAATGGCAGCGATGCCCACCCGCTGTTCGTCAATCTGAAGAAGAGCGCGCCAGGCTTGCTCGGCAGCCAGGGCATCAAGTGGAATTTCACCAAGTTTCTGCTCAGCGCCGACGGCACGGTGATCAAGCGTTTTGCCCCGACCACCAAGCCTGAAGATCTGACAGCCGAGATCGAAGCACTGCTGAAATGACCCAGGCCAGCTTGCACGTGGACGAGGGGCTGCAGCTGGACAACCAGCTGTGTTTCAAACTCTACGCCGCTTCACGGGCGGTGATCCGCGCCTACAAGCCCATGCTCGACCAGCTCGGCCTGACCTACCCGCAGTACCTGGCCATGCTGGTGCTGTGGGAGTGGCAGCAGCAACCGCCGGCGCTGCCAACGGTCAAGGCGTTGGGCGAGCGCCTGTTACTGGATTCCGGCACGCTGACGCCGCTGCTCAAGCGTCTGGAGCTGCAAGGGTTGTTGCAGCGCAAGCGTTCGGCCAGTGATGAGCGTGAGGTGCACTTGGCGCTAACCCCGGCCGGCTGCGCCTTGCGTGAGCAGGTGTTGCCGCTGAAAAACCAGCTACTGTGCGAGCGCGGGATTGATCTTGATCAGCTTGCCGCGCTGCGCAGCCAGGTGGGCGTGCTGCTTGATCAGTTTATGGTGCTTAACCACTGATCGAGCAGGGCTGCCAGCTCATCCTTGCGGAAGGGCTTGGCCAGGTAGTCATCCATTCCCGCAGCGCGGCAGCGCTCGCGCTCATCGGACAGTGCGTTGGCCGTCAGGGCGATGATCGGTAGCTCGGCGAACTCGCTTTTCTGGCGAATCCGCCGGGTGGTTTCATAGCCATCCATGACCGGCATATTGCAGTCCATCAGAATCAGATCGACCGCTTGGGTTTCCAGCAAGGCCAGCGCTTCGCCACCATGATTGGCCAGCAGCACCTCGCAGCCGAGTTTGCCCAGCATGCCCTTGGCTACAAGCTGATTGACTGGGTTGTCCTCCACCAACAGGACGCGCGCCTGGCGGTTGCGTTGCGGCTCGCTGTGCTGTTCGGCGGCATGTGCTTCGTCTTGACCGAGGGCGCGGCGCAGGGCCTGCAGCAGCGCCTGGCGTGACAGCGGCCGGGCCAGCTGTTCGATAGGTGAGAGTTTTTCCACCTGCTCACTGCTGAGAAAGTTGCCGTAGGCGCTGACCAACAGGATCGGCAGGTTGGAAAGCGTGCGCAGCTCATTCAGGCGCTGTGGGCAATCGCTGATCAGCAGATCGGCATCAAGCTGGCCCAGCGCGGCATCAGTATCCAGATGCTGATACTGGAGGCCCCAGCTCGGCAGCAGGCTTGCCAGTTGTTCACTGAGCCCCGAGCTGGCCGGGCTAAGCCCAACAATGCGCCCATGCAGCAGGGGAAGCTGTTTAGTGCTGGCTTGCCCAGGCAGCGGCAGGTCGACGCTGAAGGTGCTGCCAAAACCTTCCTGTGTCTCCAGGCTGAGCTGGCCGTGCATGGCTTCACAGAGGCGACGTGTCAGAGCCAGGCCTAGGCCGGTGCCGCCAAATTGTCGGGTGATACCAACCCCGGCTTGGGCAAACGGATGGAAAATCCGCGCCTGGGCGTCTTCGGCAATCCCGATGCCGGTGTCGCGGACAATGATCCTGACGCCACTGGCCTGGGCGCTGACGCTGATATCGACGCGGCCAAAGCGGGTGAACTTCAAGGCATTGGACAGCAGATTGCTGACAATCTGTCTGACCCGCGTTGGGTCGCCGAGCAGCTGGTTGGGCAGCAGTGGGTCGATCAGGCAGGTCAGTTCAACTCCAGGCGCGGCGTTCTGTGACAGCAGATTAGCGGTGTCTTCAACCATGCTCGCCAGGTCGAAGGGGATCTGTTCCAGCTCCAGCTGCCCAGCCTCGAATTTCGACAGGTCGAGAATGTCGTTGAGCAGCTCCACCAGCACCTTACCGGAGTCGTGGGCAATCGATAGCTGCTGGCGCTGCTCGTTATTCAGTGGGCCGTCCAGCGACAGTGCCAGCATGCCCAGCAAACCGTTGAGTGGTGTGCGGATCTCATGGCTCATGTTGGCCAGGAAGGCTGAGCGCGCCTGGGCCATGTCCAGGGCCGTGCGTTTGGCTTGCTCCAGCTCGCGGTTGGAGTCGAGCAGGCGACTATTGGCGGCTTCCAGTTGCTCGGTGCGCGCCGAGACCATGTCTTCCAGCTCGGCCAGGTAACGGGTCAGGCGACCTTCGGCTTGCTGGCGTTGCTCGATTTCACTGGCGATGCTGCTTAGCTGGCGGTTGGTCACATCAACCAGTACGCCAATTTCGTCGCGCTCATGGTTCGGCGGGTAGGGCAGCTTGGCGTTGTTGGGGCTGCGCAGGTCACGCTCGCTGAGGGCGCGGATAAACCCGGTCAGCGGCTTGGTCAGCATGAAATAGAACAGCACCAGCAGGATCAGCGACAACAGCAGGCTGCGAGCGAAGCCGGTCAGCAGGGTCAGTAGCGAGCGATTGAGGAAGTGGCTGCCAAAGGCGTAGGTGTCGACTTCCAGGCTTAGTTTGCCGAGGGCTTCATTGGGCGAGTGACTGACAAACAGGGCGGTTTCGAAGTGCCGGCGCTCGCCGAACATGAAGTCGCTAATTATTCGGTAGCGGCTTTCCATGGCTGGGCGGCTGACACTGGCCAGCGTCAGCTGGTTGTTGTCGATGATCTGTGCGCTGATCACAGCTGGAGAACGCAGCAGCCCCAGCACCAGTTCCTGGGCCAGTTCGGCGTCGATGTTGTAGGCGATGCGTGCAGCCGGGTTGTGGCTGATTTCCATCAACGCGTTGATCTCGCGGTTGATGGAGGCATCTTCGCTGGCATAATCGATGCCCACCTGTATCAAGCTGAGCGCCGTGCCGAGGATAAAGGCTACCAATACGGTCAAGCCGGCCTGTTTGAATGACAGGCGTTGGGTTAGCGCTATATCCATATGGGCCGGTTGTTCTCGTGTTGAGTAGCTTGCCAAGCATAGCCCATCTGTTTTGCCGGACGGCAGTGGCAGAGTTGCTTGAAAACCCTGGAGTGTGTTGTGGATTCGCGTTTAAGTGATTTTTTGTTGCGCGCTGAGGCTGTACTGGCCCGCTTAGAGCCCTTATTGCCGATACAGCGTCCGGTTATCGACTGGCAGCAGAGCCTGGCGGTACGTTGGCAGCGCGATGGTCGCAGTGGTTTTCTCGCGCCGCTGCAGGTCAGTCTGGATGTGAATCTGGATGATCTGATCGGGGTCGATCTTCAGCGGGCCCAGTTGGCGCGCAATACCCAGCAGTTTATCCAGGGTCTGCCGGCCAACCATGCGTTGCTCTGGGGCGCGCGTGGTACGGGTAAGTCATCGCTGGTGCGGGCGCTGCTGACCGAGCATGCGGCAGCGGGGCTGCGTCTGATCGAGATTGAACGTGATCATTTGGCCGATCTGCCGCGTATCGTCGAGCAGCTGAGCGAGCTACCGCAGCGTTTTGTGTTGTTCTGCGATGACCTGTCGTTCGAGGCCGGTGAGGGTGATTACCGCATGCTGAAAACCGTGCTCGATGGTTCCCTGGAGCGTGCGCCGGACAATGTGTTGCTGTATGCCACCTCCAACCGTCGCCATCTGTTGCCGGAAAAGCAGAGCGATAACGAAAGCTGGCAGCGAGTCGATGGCGAGCTGCACCCCAACGAGGCGGTGGAAGACAAGATTGCGCTATCTGACCGCTTCGGCCTGTGGTTGTCGTTCTACCCCTTCACTCAGGAGCATTTCCTCGACGTGGTCCGCCACTGGGTCGGGGTGCATGCCGCGCAGGCCGGCTTGGTCTGGCAATGGCACGACGAGCTGGAAAAGGCTGCCATACGCTGGGCCTTGGGGCGTGGTAATCGTAATGGGCGCTGCGCCTATCAATTCGCCCGCGACTGGGTGGGGCTGCAACTACTGAGTAAGCACGATGATTGATCTACAACAAAGCGGGCAGGGGCTCGACGGCTACCCACTGCTGGTGGCGCAACTGCAGGCGCTGTTGGCCGGGGAGCGCGACTTTATTGCCAATGCAGCGCAGTTCTCAGCGTTTCTGTTTCAGGAGCTGAGCGACCTGAACTGGGCAGGTTTTTACCTGGCCCGTGGTGAGGAGCTGGTGCTCGGACCTTTCCAGGGCAAAGTAGCCTGCGTGCGCATTCCTTTCGGTCGCGGTGTCTGCGGCGCCGCCGCGGCCACAGGGCAGACTCAGCGAGTTGACGATGTGCATGCCTTTGCCGGGCATATTGCTTGCGACAGTGCCTCCAATAGCGAGCTGGTGGTGCCGCTGTTCAAGGACGGGCGCTTGCTTGGTGTGCTCGATCTCGACAGTCCGTCGCTGGCGCGGTTTAGCACAGCGGATCAGGCTGGCATCGAGCTGCTGGTCGAGTTGTTTGTCGAACTGACTGATTGCTGAGCCAGTCCTCAAAGCAAGGCAAAAAAGCCCGGCAATCGCTGGGCTTTTTTATTGGGTGGTCAGCGATTGCTCAGGCTTTGGCGGCCATCTTGGCGAGCATCTTCAGCTCGCCGGGCAATACAGCCTGCACCGAGGCGCGCGCGGTGATTCGAGCATAGTGCGCACTCAGGTTGGGCCAGCGCTGCGTATCCAGTTGCTCGCCGCCATGCTGCATGTTGATCAGCTGGCAAGCCAGGGCCAGGTCGGCCAGGGTCAGGCTATCGCCGACCAGGTAGTCAGCTGAGCCGAGGGTCTGTTCCAGGTAGTCGAAATGCGCCGGCAGTTTTTCATGCAGGGCTTTCTGTACGGCGGCTTCATCGCAGCTCTGGCCCATGCTGGGTTTCAGCGCGCGGTTGCGAAATACGCTGAAGGTGCACAGCGGAGCCAGTTCATAGTCGGCATATTTCTCCAGCCAACGTACCTGCGCGCGTTGTTCGGCATTCTGTCCAAGCAGAGAGGGGCGCTCGGGGTGTTTGTCGTCCAGGTATTGGCAGATCACGCTGGAGTCGGCGAGGGTAAAGTCGCAATCCCTCAGGGCTGGAATGCGCCCTAGTGGGCTCAGCTCGCGATACCAGGTCGGCTGGCCGAACGGCAGGATGATTTCCAGCTGGTAGTCCATGTTCTTTTCAGCCAGAAACAGGCGAACTTTACGGACGAAGGGTGACAGCGGGGCGCCATAAACAGTCAGGCTCATTTGCACGGCACTCGTAGGCAGGGCGATAGCGCGCAAGTCGCGCGCTGGCAGGGTTAGTCGTAGATGTTCTTCTTCTTCCACTCGTCATCGCCGCCGAGAGATTCCAGGCCGGCATCGAGTTCGCTCGGTAGATCGGTGGCGGGTTTGCTGCTTTCCAGAACCATAGCGTTGGCGCGTGCCAACTGCTCTTCGAATTTCTTCAGGGCGTTCTGGTAAGGGGCTGGGTCGGGTTGCTTGCGCAGGTATTGCGCGCCGCGCTCGAATGCCAGGCGGGCCTGGCCTGGTTGATTTTGTTGCAGGGCCTGCTGGCCGAGGTTGCCGAAAAACTCGATGTGCACCTGGGTCAGCATATGGCGCACTTCTTTGAGCCAGTGCTTGGCCTCGTTGGTCGGGATAATCCCGTCTTTGGCGCAGCGGGTCAGTTGGCCGTGAAGGTTTTCCAGCTGGAAGCGCACTTCTTTGGCTTTGGCTTCATTGATGATGGGTTGCGGCGGATTGTTTACAGTAATTGACTCGCCCTGGGCGATCAGTTTGCGCAGCTCTTCAATGCGCGCCTTGAGGGCGTTGTTACCCTTTTCCAAAGGCAGCATGCGTTCACTGAAGTGTAATTGCAGGCGACTGAGCATCAGTTTCAGTGCCGGGGTCATCAGCTGGCCGGGGAGGGCTTCGGCGAGGTCCGTGCAGCGGCGCAGGCGATCATTGAGGTCAGCCTTGATGCGCGCCTTCTCCAGTTTGTTGTTCTCGACCATATGATTGATGTAGGCAATGGCGATCAATACGACGATGCCAGAAACAATCAATATGGTAATCACGAGTGGGGACATGGGTGGAGCCTCTCGATCACCAGTTTTCGTCCGAGTGTAGTGCCTTAGCCGGGAGGCTGATAGAGCTGCCTCACATTCGCAGCTGAAGTCGTTGATTTATAAAAATTTTTACACAGAGGTTGACGGGCCTTTCAAGGCTCCATAGAATGCGCGCCACTTCGTAGCGCAATGCCTCACGGCAAAACGTGTAGAAGCCGGATAGAAGTTGTAGTTTCCGGGCTGCGTCCCCTTCGTCTAGTGGCCTAGGACACCGCCCTTTCACGGCGGTAACAGGGGTTCGAGTCCCCTAGGGGACGCCACTTCTTTATGAAGTGTGCTGCTAAAACCAAGTTGCATGCGGGAATAGCTCAGTTGGTAGAGCACGACCTTGCCAAGGTCGGGGTCGCGAGTTCGAGTCTCGTTTCCCGCTCCAAATTAAGGTGATCTGCTCAGGCAGGTAGCCGACAAGTTCCAAGGTCCCCTTCGTCTAGTGGCCTAGGACACCGCCCTTTCACGGCGGTAACAGGGGTTCGAGTCCCCTAGGGGACGCCATTTTTGTTGTACCAAGTTGTATGCGGGAATAGCTCAGTTGGTAGAGCACGACCTTGCCAAGGTCGGGGTCGCGAGTTCGAGTCTCGTTTCCCGCTCCAAATAGTCAAGAACGCCGCTCACTGAGCGGCGCTTTTGTTTGTGCTGTTTTTAGTGTCCACAAAAAAGCCCGCCGGCGATGCCGTGCGGGCTTTTTTGTTTCTGGCAGAGGCTTCTTTAGTGCTTGCTGCCTTGCGCAGGCATGGCCAGCAGCTGTTTTTCCTGATTCCAGTCGAAGGGTTCGTCGTTCTCTTCGGCGTAAAAGCGGCGTTCTTCAAGGGTCTGGTACATTTCGATTTCTTCGTCGGGCATGAAATGCAGGCAGTCGCCGCCGAAGAACCAGAGCAGGTCGCGCGGCACCAGGTGGGCGATTTGCGGGTAGCGCTGGAAGATCTGGCTGATCAGGTCCTGGCCCAGGTAGAGGCTGGCTTCCGGATCGCTCGGCAGGTCGCTGAGCAGCTCGTCATAGCGCTCTAGGTACATGGCGTGGCTGTCATCGAGAATCTGCTCGGCTTCGCCCAGGGCGACCAGAATGGTGCGCAGGTGCTGCAGCAGGGCGAGGTGATGGTCGATGTGGGTATTGGCCATGGGGTAATCCTGTAGGGGTAAAGCGGGCGCGCAAGTATAAGGCTCACGTCGCCCGCTGTCCTCGTTAGCGCACCTTGCCGGAGCCTAGAGTCAGTTCTTCCTTGGCGAAGTCATCGACATCGATCACCATCCGGCGCGCGGCTTCGGCTTGTTGCAGGCTGTGCGCTTCATCGGCGCTGAGAACCCCAGCAGCCAGCGCGGTATCGATCAGGCTTTGCCCTGGCAGTTCCTGAATCTGGCCGGCTTTGACGGCCTTGTGCAGTTTCTTCTGCAGGCCCTGTGCGTCTTGCAGCAGGTTCATCGCATATTGCAAAGCCCCCACTGGGTCCTGTTCGGCTTGTGGGCGATAACAGCCTTCGAGCAGTTCCTCCAGCGCCGGATCGCCGCTGTTACGGCCGATGATGCCCGCCACTTCGGCGTCCAGTTCATCGCTCGGGCCTTTGTGACGGCGGCCCAGCGGCAATACCAGTACGCGCAGAGCGCAGCCGAGCAGTTTGCTGGGGAAGTTGCTGAGCAGCTCTTCCAGCGCCTGTTCGGCCTTGCTCAGGCTTTCTTCCACGGCCCAGCGCAGCATGGGTTGTGAATGCTCGGGATAACCGAGGTCGTGGTAGCGCTTGAGCGCGGCAGAGGCCAGGTAAAGGTGGCTGAGTACATCACCGAGGCGCGCCGACAGGCGTTCGCGGCGTTTCAGTTCGCCGCCGAGCAACATCATGCTGGTGTCTGCGAGCAGGGCGAAGGACGCCGCCAGGCGGTTGAGGGCGCGGAAATAAGGACGGCTGATACGGTCGCCCGGCACCTGGCTGAAGACGCCAAAGCCGAGGCTGAGCAGCAGGCTGCTGGCGGCGTTGCTCACGGCAAAACCGATATGTTGCAGTAGCAGTTCATCGAATTGCTGCAGCGCCTGATCCTGGTCTTCGTGGCTGGCCAGGGCCATTTCCTTGAGTACGTAGGGATGGCAGCGAATCGCGCCCTGGCCAAAGATCATCAGGTTGCGCGAGAGGATATTGGCCCCCTCCACGGTGATAAAGATTGGCGCACCTTGCCATGAGCGCGCCAGGTAGTTGTTCGGGCCCATAACGATGCCCTTGCCGCCGTGCACGTCCATGGCGTGGCTGATGCATTCGCGGCCGCGTTCGGTCAGGTGGTATTTGAGGATGGCCGAGAGCACTGAGGGTTTTTCGCCGAGATCCACCGCATTGGCGGTGAGGATGCGTGCGCTGTCCATCAGCCAGGCGTTGCCACCAATACGCGCCAGGGCTTCCTGAATGCCTTCGAAGGCTGAAAGCGGTACGTTGAACTGCTCGCGAACCTGGCTGTACTGGCCGGTGGTCAGGCTGGTGAACTTGGCTGCGCCGGTACCGACTGCCGGCAGGGAGATGGAGCGGCCCACGGACAGGCAATTCATCAGCATCATCCAGCCTTTGCCGAGCATTTCTTCACCGCCGATCAGGTAGTCCAGCGGGATAAATACATCCTTGCCGGAGTTCGGGCCGTTCATAAAGGCCGCGCCGAGCGGCAGATGGCGGCGGCCGATTTCTACGCCGGGCGTTTCGGTGGGTACCAGGGCCAGGCTGATGCCGAGGTCTTCCTCTTCGCCCAGCAGGTGCTCGGGATCGTAAGCCTTGAAGGCCAGGCCAAGCAGGGTGGCGACGGGGCCGAGGGTGATATAGCGCTTTTCCCAGTTCAGGCGCAGGCCGATCACTTCCTCACCTTGCCACTGGCCTTTGCAGATGATCCCGGTGTCCGGCATGGCGCCAGCGTCGGAGCCCGCCAGGGGGCCGGTGAGGGCGAAGCAGGGGATGTCTTCACCGCGTGCAAGGCGCGGCAGGTAATGGTCACGCTGCGCCTCGGTGCCGTAGTGCAGCAGCAGTTCGGCCGGGCCAAGGGAGTTGGGCACCATCACGGTGGAGGCCAGGTCGCCGGAGCGGGTGGCCAGCTTCATGGCCACCTGGGAGTGGGCGTAGGCGGAAAAGCCCTTACCGCCGTATTGCTTGGGGATGATCAGGGCGAAGAAGCCATGTTGCTTGATATGTGCCCAGGCTTCGGCGGGCAGGTCCATCTGTTGACCGATCTGCCAGTCACTGACCATGGCGCACAGCGCTTCGGTCGGGCCATCGATAAACGCTTGCTCTTCCTCGGTGAGTTGCGCCTTGGGGTAGGCGAGCAGGGTGTCCCAATCCGGGCGGCCGCTGAACAGCTCGCCATCCCACCACACCGTGCCGGCTTCGATGGCGTCGCGTTCGGTGGCCGACATCGGCGGCAGCACGCGCTTGAACCAGGCAAACAACGGTGCAGTGAACAGGCTACGGCGTTGTTGCGGCAACAGCAGCGGCAAGGCCACGGCCAGCAGGAGCAACCAGAACAGCCCCATCAGCCAGGAAGGGGCATGGCTGAACACGCCCATCAGGATCAGAAAACTGGCCACGATACCCATTGCGAGCAGGGGGGCGGTGCGGCGGTGAGCGAGAAAGGCCGTGCCAAGCAGCAGGGCGAGTAACCAGAGAGCGAGCATGCAGAGTCCTCCATGATGACAATGCGTTATTTACGCACCATCACGAGCGTAGTCGTCATTGATGGCGACAAGAGCGGTGAGCTTGGCCGAATCGTCGTGACATTGGCCGGACTCGCGTCGTTAGACTGGTTTCTCAGCCATGGAGAAACCTTGATGCGTGAATACCTCAAGCCCGGCCGCTTCACCGATAGTGACCACCCAGCGCTGGTGGAGTTCGCAGAAAAATTTCGCGGGGCCAGTCGTGACCCGCGTCAACAGGCGATCAATCTCTACTACGCGGTGCGCGATGAAATTCGCTACAACCCCTATGTATTCAGCCGCGACGCCGACACCTTGAAAGCCAGCCACGCATTGCAGGCGGGAGAAAGTTACTGCGTGCCCAAAGCCAATTTGCTCGCCGCCTGCGCTCGCCATTGTGGCATTCCGGCACGCATCGGCCTGGCCGATGTGCGCAACCACCTGGCCACTCCACGCCTGTTGGAGATGCTGCGCAGTGAAGTGTTCGCCATGCATGGCTACACCGAGTTGTACCTTGAGGGCCGCTGGGTCAAGGCTACGCCGGCGTTCAACCTGGCGCTGTGCCGGGTATTCAAGGTGGCGCCGCTGGAGTTCGATGGTCTGAGTGACAGCGTATTTCACCCGCTCAACCAGCAAGGCGAACGTTACATGGAATACCTGTGTGATCACGGCCAGTTTGCCGATGTGCCGGAGCCGCTGTTCTTCGGTCATCTGGCCGCTTGCTACCCACATCTGTTTGCCGATGACGCGCTGTCGATCAGTGGCGACTTCGCCGCTGAGGCTTTGCCCGGCTGATCTATCGACAGGGCTGATAAGCACCATCGGCAACTGCCGGGTTTAATCTGCACCTGGCGCTGGTAGGCTGCTGCCCAGCCGTGGGGGCGGCAGTTTTGCGCAAAGATGCTGTGGTGGAGAGGCTCCAGGCGCTAGACTTGGACCACTTCGCGCGTAGGCGCAGCCCTCTCGAATTTCTTTTATCTGATCAGGTGTGCGCATTTTTATGAGTACCGCTCTGTCCATTCGCCAGTTGACCAAGACCTATGGCAACGGCTTCCAGGCGCTGCACGGCATTGACCTGGATGTGGCTGAAGGCGATTTCTTCGCCTTGCTCGGCCCCAACGGTGCCGGCAAATCCACCACCATCGGCATTCTTTCCACCCTGGTGACCAAGAGCAGCGGCACGGTGAACGTCTTCGGTCACGATCTGGACAAACAACCTTCGGCGCTCAAGCGCTGCCTGGGTGTGGTGCCGCAGGAGTTCAATTTCAACCAGTTCGAAAAGGCCTTCGACATCGTCGTCACCCAGGCCGGTTATTACGGTATCCCGGCAAAAATCGCCAAGGAGCGTGCCGAGCAATACCTCAACCAGCTCGGCCTGTGGGGCAAGCATAATGTGCCGTCGCGCGAACTTTCCGGCGGGATGAAGCGCCGCCTGATGATCGCTCGCGCCCTGGTGCATCAGCCGCGTTTGTTGATTCTCGATGAGCCAACGGCCGGGGTGGATATCGAACTGCGCCGTTCGATGTGGAGCTTTCTCACCGAGCTGAACGAGCAAGGCATCACCATCATTCTCACCACCCATTACCTGGAAGAGGCCGAGCAGCTGTGCCGCAACATCGGCATCATCGACCACGGGCGGATTGTTGAGAACACCAGCATGAAGGACCTGCTGAAAAAGCTGCATGTGGAAACCTTCCTGCTCGACCTCAAAGAGGCGCTGCTGGTCGCCCCGCAACTGATCGGCTACCCGGCGCAGTTGCTCGACGGGCATACCCTGGAAGTGCAGGTGGACAAGGCTCAGGGCATTACCGAGCTGTTCCGCCAGTTGGCCTTGCAGAACATCGAGGTGCTCAGCTTGCGCAATAAAACCAATCGGCTGGAGGAGCTGTTTGTTTCCCTGGTCGAGAAGAATCTGGCGAAGGTGGCGGTATGAGCACGGCTTATCTGAACTCCGAATTCACCGCCAACATGGTGGCGCTGCGCACCATCGTCTACCGCGAGATCCGCCGCTTTACCCGCATCTGGCCGCAGACCCTGCTGCCGCCAGCGATCACCATGGTTCTGTACTTCGTGATCTTCGGCAACCTGATCGGCAGCCAGATCGGCGACATGGGTGGCTTCACCTATATGGAGTACATCGTGCCGGGGCTGATCATGATGTCGGTGATTACCAACTCCTACGGCAACGTGGTATCGAGCTTCTTCGGCAGCAAGTTCCAGCGCTCCATTGAAGAGTTGATGGTTTCGCCGGTGTCGCCGCATATCATCCTCACCGGTTATGTGATCGGTGGTGTGCTGCGCGGCCTGGCGGTGGGTTTTATCGTCACCTTGCTGTCGCTGTTCTTCACTCATCTGCAGGTGCATCACCTCGGGGTGACGGTGCTGGTGGTGCTGCTCACCGCGACCATCTTCTCCCTCGGCGGCTTTATCAACGCCGTGTATGCGCGCAACTTCGATGATATTTCGATCATCCCGACCTTTGTGCTGACGCCCCTGACCTACCTGGGTGGGGTGTTCTATTCGATCAGCCTGTTGCCTCAGTTCTGGCAGATGGTATCGCTGGCCAATCCGGTGCTGCACATGGTCAACGCCTTCCGCTATGGCATTCTCGGGGTATCCGATATCCGCATTGGTGTGGCCATCGCCTTTATGCTGGTCGCCACTGCAGTGCTGTATGGCGTGTGCATCCGCTTGCTGGTCAGTGGCCGTGGTATGCGCCAGTAACTGACAGCCAACATCGGGAAACATTTTTAACGGCTGATCTGCGCGGCTCGGCCGTTAGACTCAGCCTCTACAAAGAATTAGGGGTTGTATATGTTTGCCCGCGCGCATGCTCTGTTCGCTACGGTCTTTTTGCTGTGTTCGCTTGCCAGTGTGCACGCGCTGGCCAATGGAGGGCCGCTGGTCGAGGTGGTCAAGGCCGAGCGCAGTCTGGTGCGCGATGAGCTGGTGACCTTCGGTTCACTGAGCCCCGACGAGTCGGTGATGATCCGTCCGGAAATTGCCGGGCGCGTGGCGCAGCTGCATTTTCGCGAAGGCCAGCGTGTCGCAGCCGGTGCATTGCTGGTCAGCCTGGATGATTCGATTACCCGCGCCGAACTGGCGCAGGCGCAGGCCAACCTGAACCTCGCGGAAAAGAACTTTCAGCGCGCGCAGATGCTGTTCAAGCGCGGTGCCAGTAACGCACAGGCGCTGGATGAAGCCAGCGCCCAGCAACAGGCTTCACGCGCCAACCTGGCGCTGTCTCAGGCGCGTCAGGACAAGACGCGCATCCTTGCGCCCTATGATGGCGTGCTGGGTTTGCGCGCCGTCAGCCCCGGTGATTACCTCAGCGAGGGCCAGGACATCGTCAACCTGGAAGTGCTCGATCCGCTCAAGGTGGATTTCCGCATTCCGCAAAAAGCCGTCAGCCAAATCCGCCTCAAACAGCTCATTGAAGTCAGTCTGGATGCTTACCCGGGTGAGCGCTTCAACGGTGAGATTTTCGCCATCAACCCACGTCTGGACGAAGCCGGACGCAGCCAGGCGATTCGCGCGCATATCAGCAACAGTGACGGCCGCCTGAGCCCCGGGCAGTTCGTGCGGGTCTCGGTGATCCTCGCCGAGCGGCCGAATGCCCTGGTGATTCCAGAAGAAGCCATCATGCCGGTGGGCGACAAGCTGCTGGTCAACCTGGTGGTGGAGGGCAAAGTCGAGGTGCGCGAAGTCAAGCTAGGCAAGCGCCTGGCTGGCAAGGTCGAGGTACTGGAGGGCCTGCAGGGTGATGAAACGCTGATCAGCGCCGGCTGGCAAAAGGTTCGTCCCGGCGCGCCGGTGCGTACCAAGGTGGTGGAGCAAGCGTCATGACCCTGTCGGATATCTGCATCCGCCGGCCGGTATTTGCCACCGTACTGTCGCTGATTGTGGTGCTGCTTGGCTTGATGGCCTATGACCGACTTGCCGTACGCGAGTACCCGAATATCGACGTGCCGATTGTCACGGTCAACGTCACCTATCCGGGAGCCAGCCCGGAGATCATGGAGTCCCAGGTCGCTCAGCCGATTGAGGACGTGTTGTCGGGCATCGACGGGCTGGATTTTGTCAGCTCCATCAGCCGCTCGGAAAACACCCAGATCACTGCGCAGTTCCGCCTGGGCAGCAACTCCGATGAAGCCGCCAACGATGTACGCGACCGCCTGGGCCGGGTGCGCGGCCTGCTGCCGGATGAAATTGCCGAGCCCATCGTGCAGAAGGTCGAGGCCGATGCCCAGCCGGTGATCTGGTTGGCCTTCTATAGCGAACGCTACAGCGCCATGGAAATCACCGATGTGCTGGAACGGGTGATCAAGGATCGCCTGCAGACCATCCCCGGTGTTTCCGAAGTGCAGATTCGCGGCGCGCGCACCTTCGCCATGCGCATCTGGCTGGACCCGGAAAAGCTTGCCGCGCACAACCTCACCGTGCAGGACGTGGAAGATGCCCTGCGTCGGCAGAACGTCGAGATTCCCGCCGGGCGCATCGAATCGCAGCAGCGCGAATTCACCGTGCTCTCGGAAACCGACATGAACACCCCGGAGCAGTTCAACCAGCTGATCCTTGATGATTCGCGCGGTTACCTGCTGCGCCTGGCGGATGTCGGTTACGCCGAAATCGGCGCCCAGGATGAGCGCAGCATCGTCCGCTACAAGGGCCAGCCGGCCGTATCGATGGGCATGATCAAACAGGCCACCGCCAACCCGCTGGATATTTCCGATGGCTTGGCGGCGGCTTTGCCAGATGTGCGCGAATTGCTGCCTGAAGGCATGGAAATGGCGGTGGCCAACGACAACTCGCTGTTTATCCGCGAGTCGATCGACAACGTGTTTATCACCATCTGGGAAGCGGTGGGGCTGGTCATCCTGATCATCTTTATCTTCCTGCGTTCGCTGCGCGCCACCATCATTCCGCTGGTGACCATTCCGGTGTCGCTGATCGGCGCCTTCGCCCTGATGAGCCTGATGGGCTTCACCATCAATACCCTGACTCTACTGGCTATGGTGCTGGCCATCGGCCTGGTGGTGGACGATGCCATCGTCATGCTGGAGAACATCCACCGGCATATCGAGGAGGGCATGCAGCCGCTGCAGGCGGCGCTCAAGGGCAGTCGTGAGATTGCCTTTGCGGTGATTGCCATGACCCTGACCCTGGCCGCCGTGTTTGCCCCCATCGGCTTTATGCAAGGCACCACCGGCAAGCTGTTTACCGAGTTTGCCTGGACCCTGGCCGGCGCGGTGCTGGTGTCGGGTTTTGTCGCCCTGACCTTGACGCCGATGATGTGCGCGCTGCTGCTCAAACCGCATCAGGCCGGTGAGCGGCACAACCGGGTATACAACCTGATCGAGAACTTCCTCAACGGTCTGACCTACAGCTACAAGCACTTGCTGGCCAAGGCTCTCAGCGCCTGGGTGCTGGTGGTGGGCGTGCTGTTGCTCACCGTGGCGGCCTGCGTGCTGCTGTTCTCGGGGCTTAAATCCGAGCTGGCGCCGACCGAAGACACCGGCACCATTATCGGCGTGTTCAATGGCCCGGATGGCGCCACCATCAATTACACCGGGCGTTATGCCCGTGAGATTGAAGCGGCTTACGACAGCATCCCGGAAACCAATCGCTACATGGTCATCGCCGGCTTCCCCACGGTAGCCCAGGGCATTTCCTTTATGAAGCTGGAAGACTGGGCGGACCGCTCGCGCAGCCAGTTCGAGATTCGCAATGAATTGCTGCCCAAGCTGCAGGATATCGCCGGGGTGCGCGCCTTCCCGGTCAACCGTCCACCGCTCGGGCAGAGCGCGCGTAACCAGCCGGTGAACTTCGTGATTCGCTCCTCCATGGAATACAGCGAGCTCCAGGGCTATGTCGATCAATTGCTCAACCAATTGCGCGATTATCCCGGGTTGGAAAGCCTGGACAGCGACCTCAAACTCAATGCGCCGCAGCTCAAGGTCGCGGTCAATCGTGAGCAGGCCGTAGCCGTGGGCACCGATGTGGCGACCATCGGCCGCAGCCTGGAAAGCCTGTTCGGCAGCCGTCAGGTGACGCGTTTCAAGCAGAACGGTGAGCAGTACGATGTGCTGGTGCAGTTGCAGGGCGTGGACCGCAGCAACCCGCAGGATCTCGACCGTGTCTATGTGCGTGGCCGCGATGACAGCATGGTGCAGCTGTCCAATCTGATCGAGGTGCGCGAGACCGTGGCGCCGCGCGAGCTCAACCACTTCAACCAGCTGCGTGCGGTAACGGTAAGTGCCAACGTGGGCTCCGGTTACACCCTGGGTGAAGCCTTGGCACATTTGGAAAGCACAGCGCGCACGGTTTTCCCGGCGGAGACCCAATACGACTACACCGGCACGTCGCGAGACTTCAAGGAGTCCAGCGCCGGCATTGCGCTGATCTTCGCCCTGGCCCTGGCGTTTATCTTCCTGGTGTTGGCGGCGCAGTTTGAAAGCTTTACTGACCCGTTGATTATTCTGTTCAGCGTGCCGCTGTCGATGGCCGGGGCTTTGTTGGCGCTGACCTTGTTCGGTGGCACCTTGAACATCTACTCGCAGATCGGCCTGGTGACGCTGATCGGCCTGATTACCAAGCACGGCATCCTGATCGTCGAGTTCGCCAACGTGTTGTTGCGTCAAGGCCATGCGCTGCGTGATGCGGTAATCGAGGCGTCGGTACAGCGCCTGCGACCGATTCTGATGACCACCGGGGCGATGGTGTTGGGTTCGCTGCCATTGGCGATTGCCACGGGGGCAGGGGCGGAAAGCCGTCAGCAGATCGGTATGGTGATTGTCGGCGGCCTGTTGGTCGGCACCTTCTTCACCCTGTTTGTAATTCCGACCCTGTATATGCTGCTGCGCCGCTGGCGGCCGATAAAGCAGGACAGTGAGGCAATGGCAGTCGCCTGATGCCTGGTTTTCGTAGGAGCGGCGCTTAGCCGCTCCTACGAAATTGCCTCAGTCGACTTTCAGCACCAGCTTGCCGAAGTTTTCGCCGCTGAATAGCTTGAGCAAGGTTTCCGGGAAGGTAGTCAGATCGCTGACAATATCCTCCTTGGATTTCAGCTTGCCACTGGCCAGCCAGCCGCCCATCTCAGCAGCCGCTTCGGCAAAGCGCGGGGCGTAGGTCATCACCACCATGCCTTCCATGCGTGCGCTGTTGACCAGCAGATTGAGGTAGTTGGCCGGGCCTTTGACCGCCTGCTTGTTGTTGTACTGGCTGATCGCACCGCAGATGATCACCCGCGCCTTGAAGGCCAGACGGGTGAGCACCGCATCGAGAATGTCGCCGCCGACGTTATCGAAGTAGACATCCACACCTTTCGGGCACTCGCGCTTGAGGCCGGCGATCACGTCCTCGCTCTTGTAGTCGATGGCGCCATCGAAACCCAGCTCATCAATCAGAAACTTGCACTTGTCCGCACCGCCGGCGATGCCGACCACACGGCAACCCTTGAGCTTGGCGATCTGCCCGGCGACGCTGCCGACCGCGCCGGCTGCGCCGGAAATCACCACGGTTTCACCGGCTTGCGGCGCGCCGACATCGAGCAGGGCGAAGTAGGCGGTCATCCCGGTCATGCCCAGTGCCGACAGGTAAAGTGGCAGCGGCGCGCGCTTGGGGTCGACCTTGTAGAAGCCCTTGGGCTCGCCGAGGAAATAATCCTGCACACCAAGAGCGCCGTTTACATGGTCGCCCACGGCAAAGTCCGGGTGCTGCGAGGCCACCACTTCACCCACGCCGAGGGCGCGCATCACTTCGCCAATGCCGACCGGCGGGATGTAGGACTTGGCGTCATTCATCCAGCCGCGCATGGCCGGGTCCAGCGACAGGTAGGCGTTCTTCACCAGAATCTGGCCGGGGCCGGGTTCACCGACGCTGGTTTCCACATAGCTGAAGGTCTCGCGGCTGGGCAGGCCGACCGGGCGTTGGGCAAGCAGGAACTGGCGGTTGAGTGGGGCAGTCATGGCAGGTACTCACTGAACGGAAAGCCTGTTGATAGCCCGTGCTGGCCAGTGGGGCAAGGCTTGCCCGTGGGCCGAATGCTTGTAAATCCATTCGAGTGATAGCCGTGCTGGGGTGTTAATCACTCATTTCAATGAGGTCATCACCAGCAGTTTGATAGTGCTGCCTTGGAATCACCGAGCTGATTAGACTCAATGCAGTTTCTAATCCTTGCGAGGACACGCAGATGAGCTTTAGCTTTTCCGGCCGGGTTGCCCTGGTCACCGGTGGTGCAGCGGGTATTGGTCGTGCCACGGCACTGGCGTTCGCTAACGAAGGCTTGCAGGTGGTGGTGTCCGACGTTGATGTCGAGGGTGGCGAAGCGACTGTCGCGCTGATCCGTGAAGCGGGCGGCGATGCGCAGTTCGTGCGTTGTAACGTGACCCGCGATGCCGAGGTCAAGGTGCTGATGGAGCGCACACTGGGCGCTTACGGCCGCCTGGATTATGCCTTCAACAACGCCGGTATCGAGATCGAGAAGGGTAAGCTGGCCGAGGGCACTGAGGCCGAGTACGACGCCATCATGGGCGTCAACGTCAAAGGCGTGTGGCTGTGCATGAAGCACCAGATCCCGCTGCTGCTGGCCCAGGGTGGCGGCGCCATTGTCAACACCGCGTCGGTCGCCGGCCTGGGCGCCGCGCCGAAGATGAGCATCTATGCCGCGTCCAAGCACGCGGTGATCGGCCTGACCAAATCCGCAGCGGTCGAGTACGCGAAGAAGAAAGTGCGGGTCAACGCGGTATGCCCGGCGGTGATCGACACCGATATGTTCCGCCGCGCCTATGAAGCCGACCCGAAGAAGGGCGAGTTCGCCGCCGCTATGCATCCGGTCGGGCGCATCGGCAAGGTCGAGGAAATCGCCACCGCAGTGCTGTACCTGTGCTGCGATAACGCGGCATTTACCACTGGCCAGGCGCTGGCGGTGGATGGCGGTGCCACGGCGATCTGATTTCATTCAGCAATAAAAAAGGCGCCCATCTGGGCGCTTTTTTTATACCTCGCCATTTCTTTCACACGATTGGCCACTAAAGTCACTGCAGTGTTCTACGTCGCTGTTCAAGATCGCCCAGCGCTTTGATCAAGGAGTAAGAAAGCCGTGACTGCTGACCCGTTATTGACCCTGTTCCTGCCTATCGCCTTGGGCATCATCATGCTTGGCCTGGGTTTATCGCTGACCCTGGCGGATTTTGCCCGGGTGGTGAAATTCCCCAAACCAGTGCTGATTGGCCTGGCGTGCCAGTTGTTGCTGCTGCCGCTGGTGTGTTTCTTTCTGGCCAAGGCCTTTGGTCTGGCCCCGGCACTTGCGGTGGGCTTGATGCTGTTGGCGGCTTCGCCGGGAGGTACCACGGCCAATCTCTACAGCCATCTGGCTCACGGCGATGTGGCACTGAATATCACACTGACAGCGGTGAATTCGGTGATTGCGGTGCTGACCATGCCGCTGATCGTCAACCTGTCGCTGGCTTACTTTATGGAGGGCGATCAGGCCCTGCCGTTGCAGTTCACCAAGGTGGTGCAGGTGTTTGTCATTGTGCTGGGGCCCGTGGCCATCGGCATCTGGATACGCAGCCGCTTCCCTGGCTTTGCCGCGCGTATGGAAAAGCCGGTGAAGATCATCTCCGCGCTGTTTCTGCTGATCATCATCATCCTGGCGGTGGTCAAGGATTGGCAGACCTTTGTCGATTACGCACCGCTGGTGGGCGGCGCGGCGCTGGCCTTCAACCTGATCAGCCTGGCGGTGGGTTACTGGGTGCCGCGTTTGTGCAAACTGAGCCTGCGCCAGTCGATTGCCATCGGCATGGAGATCGGCATTCACAATGGCACCCTGGCAATTGCCCTGGCACTGAGCCCGATGCTGCTGAATAACGCCACCATGTCGATCCCGGCGGCGATCTACAGCATCATCATGTTCTTTACCGCTGCGGCTTTTGGCTGGTGGGTGAACTTCGCCCATGGCAAAGAATTGAAAGCCACTGAATAGCTATGGCCGAGTATGAAAAAGCCCGCCACTTGGACGGGCTTTTTCATACCAGCAGGTTGGCTCAGTGCAGCGGCAGTTCAACGCCTTCGAACAGCTCTTCCAGCTCGACCTTGCTGTGGCATTGCACGGCTTTGGCCATCATGTCGCGGGTCAGGTGCGGGGCAAACTTCTCGATAAAGTCGCACATGAAACCGCGCAGGAAGGTGCCGCGACGGAAGCCGATCTTGGTCACGCTGGCTTCGAACAGCTCACCGGCATCCAGCACCACCAGGTCCGGGTCGAGTTTGGGGTCGACGGCCATCTTGGCCACGATGCCTACGCCCAGACCCAGGCGTACGTAAGTTTTGATCACGTCAGCGTCGGCGGCGGTAAACACCACTTTCGGCGTCAGGCCGCGATGGCTGAAGGCTTCGTCGAGCTTGGAACGGCCGGTAAAACCGAACACGTAGGTGACGATGGAGTATTCGGCCAGGGCTTCAAGGGTCAGCTTCGGCAGCTTGGTCAGCGGGTGGCCCTGGGGCACCACTACGCAGCGGTTCCAGCGGTAGCAGGGCATCATGATCAGGTCGTTGAACAGTTCCAGACCTTCGGTGGCAATGGCGAAATCAACGGTGCCGTCGGCAGCCATTTCGGCGATCTGCATCGGTGTGCCCTGGTGCATGTGCAGGGCTACGTCCGGGTATTGCTTGATAAAGGCACTGATCACCGGCGGCAGGGCATAGCGCGCCTGGGTGTGGGTGGTGGCGATGGACAGGGTGCCTTTCTTCTCGTTGGAGAACTCCTGGGCGATCTGCTTGATGCTTTCGACCTTACGCAGGATTTCCCCGGCGGTATTGATAATGCGTTCGCCGGCCGGGGTGATGCGGGTCAGGTGCTTGCCGCTGCGGGCGAATACTTCAACCCCCAGTTCGTCTTCGAGTAGGCGGATCTGTTTGCTGATGCCGGGCTGCGAGGTGTAGAGACTTTGTGCCGTGGCAGAAACGTTGAGGTCGTGATGCGCGACTTCCCAGATGTAGCGCAGTTGCTGAAGCTTCATAAAAATCCCTCAAAGCAAAAAGACAGCCGTTCAGGTTACCGGCGTTTTATATAACCATAATGATGATTGAAGCATTAAATCTAGACCAAAAATTAGAAAGTGCTGCGCTTCATTTAAAGATCACCGCGGCTGCGATGCTGCAGCATCGGCACTAGGTACACCGGTACTTCGGACAACTGCACCAGGCGCGATGCGGTACGCCCAAGCGGAATGTCCATATCGGTGCCGTGGCTGTGGCTACCTAGGACCAGTAAATCCACGCCGAGTTGCTGCGCTTCATCGAGTATCACCAGCGGTGGATCGCCCTGTACCACGCGCACCGCCTTGATCAGGTCGAGATCATGCAGGGCTTCGCCGATCTCATCGCGGAAACCCTCCAGCACCCGCTGTTCGATGCTCGCCATCACCGTGCTCAGGCCGTTGGTGCGCAGGTCCTTGAGGCGTTCTTCATCTAAATAGGTTTGCAGCACCGACTCGGCAAACAGGCCCATGGGCTCCACCGCGTGCACCACATACAGGCTGGCATTGAAGGAACGGGTGAGCGCCAGGGCGTGTTGCAGGATGTAGGGGGCGTATAGGCCTAGATCAGTGGCATAGAGAATCGAGCGAATCATGCGGCCTCCTTGACTGCCTGACTGGCGGGCCTGATCTGAGCTTAGCAGCGCCATCGACAAGTCAAAGAAAGCCGGGGTTTTGAGGACGAATGGTTATATACGAGGGAAAGGGTTGAGCGGCGAGGGCGGTTGAGCGCCCTCGCGCGGTGATTAGAGCTGCGGTTCGTTGCTGATGCCGTGTGGCACATGGCCGGTGGGTACGACCTTGTTAGCTTTTTCGCAGTGGCCGGTTTGGTCGTCGAAAAATACGTCGGCGCCGAAGGTTTCCAGAATTGCGGCTTTTTCCAGGCCACCGAGGAAGAACGACTCATCCAGGCGGATATTCCACTCGCGTAGGGTGCGAATCACCCGCTCATGGGCCGGCGCCGAGCGTGCGGTTACCAGCGCTGTGCGAATCGGGCATTGCTCTTCGGGAAACTCCTGTTGCAGGCGGTGCAGGGCGGCGAGGAAGGGTTTGAATGGACCGCCGCCGAGCAGCTCGCGGGCCGACTGCCGCTCATGGCTCTGAAAGGCTTCCAGGCCGGCCTGCTGATAGACCCGCTCGGACTCATCGGAAAACAGCACGGCGTCACCGTCGAAAGCAATACGCAGCTCGTTACTTGCCGCTCGCCTTGCGCCGCCGGAGAGGATGGTCGCCGCACCGAAACCGGCCCGCAGCGCGCTGCGCACATCTTCGGCGTGAGTGGAGAGAAACAGGTGGCAGCCAAATGCGGCCAGATAAGGGTCGGGGCTGCGCCCGCCGACAAAGGCCGCACGCGAGATACCCAGGCCGTAGTGCTGGATCGAGTTGAACGCGCGCAAGCCGGTGTCGGCGCTGTTGCGCGAAACCAGAATGACTTCGACGCGTTGCTGCTTGAGGGCGGCGTTCAGCGCCAGCAGTTTCTCGACCAGGGGAAAGGCATCGCCTGGCGGGAGTATCTCGTCCTCATGTTCAATCTGGTACTGACGATAGGCTTCGACGCCCTGGCTTTCATAAATCTGATGGCTGTCGCGCAGGTCGAACAACGCCCGCGAGGAGATCGCCAGCACCAGTTTGTCGCCTAATCCCTTGCTCATGGCTGTGTCCTATTGCGCGCGTTGTTCGAGAAAGCACAGGGTCTGATACAGCATCTCGGTGCGCGGCATGGCGCAACCGGTTTTGGCTGCAGCGGCCAGCGGCGCGGCATAGATGGCGTGCAGCTCCAGCGGGCGCTGCAGGGCGAAGTCGTGGTACATGCTCGGCAGGTAGTCCGGCATGCGGTCAGTAGCGGCGAGCAGCTTGCCGGCAAAGCCCGTAGGCAACTGATAGCCGCAGGCGCCGGCGGCATCCACTACTTCCTGCATGATTGCCTCAATCAGCGCACGGCTGTCAGTGTTGCCCATCAGCGCCGTGGTGGCGCTGTTCAGCAGCACGGCCAGGCCGTTGTAGGGCACGTTCCACACCAGCTTCTGCCAGCGTGCCTGGTTCAGCTCAGCCATGGCGGTGGAGTCCAGCCCCGCAGCCTGGAACAGCGCACAGCCTTGTTCGAGGATTTGCTGACGGCTCTCGGCATCACTAGCCGGTCCTGAGTGATAGCCCAGGTTGACGTTGCCCAGGGCCTGGTGCTCGACCACTCCCGGCGCGCTGCGATGGGCGCAGATATAACAGAGGCCGCCCAGTAGGTGCAGTGAGTCCGGCAGCAGCGGGCGCAGCTCATCCTCTACGGCCAGGCCGTTCTGCATCAGCACCACCTTGGCGCCGGGCGCGGCGGCCTGGCTGATCAGCGGGGCTAGCTCGGCGTTGCTGGTGGTCTTGGCGCCGATCAGTAACCAATCGCATGGCGGCATATCGGCTGCTGATTGATAAGCCTGCACGTTATTCAGGTACAGGTTGCCGTGTACGGCGCTGTTGACCTGCAAGCCCTGGCTGGCGACTGCGGCGAACTCGCTGCGCAGCAGAAAGTGCACATCAAAGCCAGCGCGGGCCAGCATCAGGCCATAAAAACCGCCAATCGCGCCGGAGCCGATAATGCCGATACGGGGTGCTGCATTCATCAGGGTAATTCCTCTGCGGGGCGCGACAGGGCAGTCTCCAGCGCCTGAATAAGTGCGGCGGGCTGCAGGCTGCTCTGCAATGCGCCATAAAATTGGCCATCCTGAACCACGAATAACGCGGGTAGATGAAATACCTCATAACGCGTCACTAAACCGCCACTATTGGCAGCGTCGACCCAGGCCAGGCGTTGTATCGGCAGCGGCAAATTAGGCAGCTCACGCCGCGCCCAACGGCAACTGGCACAACCTATGCTGGTAAATATCAGCAGTGAAGTGCCGGGCAAGTCGAGCAGATGGCGGTCTGCATCTAAATCGGTCAATTCCAGCTCAGTCACTATACTGGCCAATGCGGTATCAAATTGATGGCATCCGAGGTAGTCATAGATGCGTCACTTTCTGCGTCATCCCAGTGATATGCCGGTTGAATTAGTGCTGCGCAAACAGGCGTTCGTGCCCAAGCAGCGGCTCAACAATATCAGCCTCGGCGGTGTGGCTTGCAACTCCAACCGCGCTTTTCGCCGTGGCACGGCCATCGAGTTGCGTATTCCGTTGTTCGGCGAGCATGCGCGTTACCCAGGCCTGGTGGCCTGGTGCCGCAAGCAGGAAGACAAGTACCTTGTGGGTATTGCCTTTGTCGATGAGGACACGCTGTTTCGCGCGCGTATGGTCGAACAGGTCTGCCAGATTGAGCATTATCGCCATCAACGCGAGCAGGAACTGGGCTGCAGCCTGCCGGTCGAGGTGGTGGCGCAGGAGTGGATCAGCCAGCATGCCGCCGAATTTTCCCGCGCCAGTCTGAATTAGTCATTGCCCGGCTGTAGGCCGCTGAAAAACCTAGGCAAGGCGGTTTTTAACGCGCTATTGCCAACGCAAGTCGTTCTTGGCGACCTGCCAAGCCCATTGTCGAGCCGGGCCTTTACGCGCTAAGGTTCGGCTTCCCCGCTGTGCTCATATTGCTGTGCTCCGCCACACGGGGCTCGCTGGCGGCCGGCACCCGTGACCTGATGACTCTGACTGATGAATAGCACGATGGCTGATTTACCGATTGATGACCTGAACGTTGCCTCCAACGAAACCCTGATCACCCCCGCACAGCTCAAGCGTGAAATTCCGCTGACCGAAGCTGCCCTGCGCACGGTTGCCAGTGGTCGTGAGGTGATCCGCAATATTCTCGATGGCAAGGATCATCGCCTGTTCGTGGTGGTTGGGCCGTGCTCGATCCACGATATCAAGGCCGCCCACGAGTATGCCGAGCGCCTCAAGGCGCTGGCTGCCGAGGTTTCGGACAGTCTGTATCTGGTTATGCGGGTGTATTTCGAGAAGCCGCGTACCACTGTCGGCTGGAAAGGCCTGATCAACGATCCGTTTATGGATGACTCGTTCAAGATTCAGGATGGCCTGCATATCGGTCGCCAGTTGTTGCGTGACCTGGCTGAAATGGGCCTGCCGACCGCTACCGAAGCCCTCGACCCGATCTCCCCACAGTACCTGCAGGACCTGATCAGCTGGTCGGCCATCGGCGCACGTACCACCGAATCGCAAACCCACCGCGAGATGGCCTCCGGTTTGTCTTCGTCCGTGGGCTTCAAGAACGGCACCGATGGCGGCCTGACTGTGGCGATCAACGCCCTACAGTCGGTTTCCAGCCCGCACCGTTTCCTCGGCATCAACCAGGAAGGTGGCGTGTCCATCGTCACCACCAAAGGCAATGCCTACGGTCACGTGGTGCTGCGCGGTGGCAACGGCAAGCCGAACTATGACTCGGTGAGTGTTGCCGTTTGTGAGCAGGAACTGACCAAAGCCGGCATACGCCCGAACATCATGGTCGATTGCAGCCACGCCAACTCGAACAAGGACCCGGCCCTGCAACCGTTGGTGATGGACAATGTGGCCAACCAGATTCTCGAAGGCAACCAGTCGATCGTCGGTCTGATGGTGGAAAGTCACCTGGGCTGGGGCAACCAGTCGATTCCCAAGGACCTCAGCCAGCTCAAGTACGGCGTGTCCATCACCGATGCCTGCATCGATTGGGAAAGCACCGAGAAAACCCTGCGCGGCATGCACGCCAAGCTCAAGGATGTGCTGCCGAAGCGTCAGCGCGGCTGATTACAACGGCTGCAATAAAACGGGCTTATGCGTTGTGCATAAGCCCGTTTTTTATTGTGGGTGACCTGCGGGCCTGTAGGAGGCGCTTTAGCGGCGAGCTTTATCGCAGGTGTCGCGGCTAAAGCCCCTCCCACGTGACACTCAAACGTCCCGCTTGCCCCAGTTAAGAATCGCCAGGGTCAGCAAGCCGGCAACAATCCCCCAAAACGCCGAACCGACCGAGAACAGGGTCATGCCCGAGGCGGTTACCAGAAAGGTGATCAGCGCCGCTTCACGCTCTTTCGGTTCGCTCATGGCCTGGGTCAGGCCGCCGATGATCGAAGCGAACAGCGCCAGTGCCGCGATGGAAAGGATCAGGGCTTTCGGTAGCGCGGCAAAAAGCGCGGCCAGGGTGGCGCCGAACACTCCGGCAATGCCGTAGAAGACCCCGCACCAGATGGCGGCGGTGTAGCGCTTTTTCGGGTCTTCGTGGGCTTCCGGGCCGGCGCAGATCGCTGCGCTGATGGCGGCCATATGAATGCCATGGCTGCCGAACGGCGCCAGCAGTATCGACGTCAGGCCGGTGGTGCTTAGCAGTGGGCTGGCCGGTACGTCATAACCGTTGGCGCGCAGCACGGCCATGCCCGGCAGGTTCTGCGAGGCCATGGCAACGATAAACAGTGGGATGCCGATACTGATGACTGCCGCCAGGGAGAAGCTTGGCGTGGTCCATTCTGGTACCGCCAGTTGCAGCTCGAAGTGCTCGAAATTGAGCAGGCCGAAGACCGCAGCCAGCACGCTGCCGACGATCAGTGCCGCTAGCACGGCATACCGTGGCAGCAGGCGTTTACCCAGCAGGTAAGCGACCAACATGGCCACCACCAGCAGCGGCTGCTGCTCGGCGGCTACGCAGATTTCCAGACCGATCTTGAACAGCACGCCGGCCAGCAGCGCCGCCGCAATTGAACCGGGAATGCGCCGCATTAGGCGGTCGAAGGTGCCGGTCAAACCGATCAGCACAATCAGCCCTGAAGCGAAGATGTAGGCACCAATTGCCTCGCTATAGGGCACGCCGGGCAAACTGGTGATCAGCAGGGCCGCGCCAGGAGTGGACCAGGCGATCATGATCGGCGCGCGATAACGCAGCGACAGGCCGATGCAGCAAATCGCCATGCCAATCGACAGCGCCCAGATCCACGAAGAAATCTGCCCGTTAGTCAGCCCTGCGGCCTGGCCAGCCTGAAACATCAGAACCAGCGAGCTGGTGTAGCCGGTGAGCATGGCGATAAACCCGGCGACTACCGCCGAGGTCGAGGTGTCGGCCAGCGGCCGTAGGCGAGTTTGCGGCAGGTCGTGCATCAGAGCAGTCCGGTGTCGGCGAAGATGGGGTACAGCGAGGCTACCAGCAGCAGAGCCATGCCGATATTGAACACGCGCAGCGCTCGGGCGTTGCTCAGCCAGTTGCGCAGCAGGCTACCGGCCACCGTCCACAGGCCGACGCTAGGGCAGTTGACCAGGGCGAACAGCGCCGCGATCAGCAGCACATTGACTACGAAATTTTCCTGCGGGGTGTAGGTGGTGATAGCGCCGATGGCCATGATCCAAGCTTTCGGGTTGACCCACTGAAAGGCCGCTGCCTGCAGAAAGGTAAACGGCTTGCCCACCGGCTTTCCGCCATCCTGCGGCGCACCAGAGCCGGCAATCTTCCAGGCCAGGTACAGCAAGTAGGCGGCGCCCAAATAGCGCAATACGTCATACAGCAGTGGCACTTGTTCGAACAGCTGGCCCAAGCCGAGACCGACCGAGGCCACCAGCAGCATAAACCCCAGGCTGATGCCGAACATGTGCGGCAGGCTGCGGCGCAGGCCGAAATTCACCCCGCTGGCCAGCAGCATCATATTGTTCGGCCCCGGCGTTACCGAGGTGACAAAGGCGAAGGCGATAAAGGCGAGCAGCAGTTCGGTGGTCATGGCGCAGGCTCATAGCACTTATTGGGTGGGCAGTGCTGATCAGCCTAGGGGCAGATGCCCAGAGCGTCGCGGTACAGCGAAGCAGGCAATGGGCGGTACAGTTTCAGGCGGCTCGCTTGAGGCGTCAGTACAGTTTTATACCGGGAGTGTTCTCTCAGATTTCACTGGCGCTGTTATGCAGGGTCTGGTTGACCTGCAACCAACCGCTGACGGCGGTTTCCCCGGCTTCACTGAACGCCCGTTGCAGCAGTTTGGCTTGTTCGCGGCGCAGGGCCTGTTCCAGTTTGGCGCCTTCGGCCGTAAAGCCGAGTAGGCGTTTACGCTTGTCGTCTTCAGCGGCAAGGCTCTGCACCAGGTTCATTTCCAGCAGCTGACGCAGCGGGGTATTCAGCGCTTGCTTGCTGACGCCCAGGTAGCCGAGCAGCTCTTTCATGCTCAGCCCCGGGTACTTGGCGATAAAGAACAGAATGCGGTGATGCACCCGCGACAGACCACGGCGAGCCAACATTTCATCGGCCTTTGCGGTAAACGCCTGGTAGCCGAAGAAGAAAGCTTCCATGGCCGTCTGCTGAGTGGTTGTGTTCTTGAGGTCAAGCATTAAGGTCAAGCCTATTGACGTATTCGGGTTGATCGTCGTAGTTTCAGGCAAACAGAATTTCGGTCAAACAGTTTGACCTATTTTTATTTGCCTTCGCTACCGGTGTATCCATGGCCTTCTCCGAACGTGTTGCCCGCCTAAAAAGCTCCCTGATCCGTGAAATTCTTGCCGCGGCGCAGCGTCCGGAAGTCATGTCCTTTGCTGGCGGGTTGCCGGCCGAACCGATGTTGCCGAAGGTCGAATGGGCCGATATGCCGGCGAGCATGGGTCAGTACGGCATGAGCGAAGGCGAGCCGGCGCTGCGTGAGGCGATTGCCGCCGAGGCTCGCGCTCTGGGTGTACCCTGCGACGCCAGCCAGGTGCTGATCGTCAGCGGTTCGCAGCAGACGTTGGACCTGGCCAGCAAACTGTTTATCGATCCGGGTACCGAAGTGCTGCTCGAAGCGCCGACCTACCTGGCCGCGCTACAGGCCTTCCAGCTGTTCGGCGCTGATTGCATCGCCGTGCCGCAGGAAGCCGACGGGCCGCAGATCGACGCCCTGCGTCAGCGTCTGCAGAACCACAAACCGGCCTTTGCCTATCTGATCCCGACCTTCCAGAACCCTTCGGCGGTGCGTTACAGCGAAGCCAAGCGTGACGCGGTGGCGGCGCTGCTGGATGAGTTCGGCGTGACCCTGATCGAAGATGAGCCTTACCGCGAGCTGGTATTCGATGATGGCAGCGCCACGCCGATTGTTAGCCGTCTGCAAAAGGCCAGCTGGATTTACACCGGCACGGTATCGAAAACCCTGCTGCCGGGCCTGCGCGTCGGCTACCTGATCGCGACCCCGGATCTGTTCCCCTATCTGTTGCGCCTCAAGCAGTCGGCGGACCTGCACACCAACCGCATCGGTCAGTGGCAGGCGCTGCAGTGGCTGGGCAGCGAGAAATACCGTGGCCACCTGGCCGAGCTGCGCGACTTCTACCGCATCCGCCGCGATGCCATGCAAGCGGTGCTGGAAGAACACTTCAGCGACCTGGCCGACTGGCAGGTGCCTCAGGGCGGGCTGTTCTTCTGGCTGACCCTCAAGCAGCCGCTGGACACTCGCACGCTGCTGGCGCCGGCGCTGGCGCAGAACGTGGCGTTTATGCCGGGCGAACCGTTCTTTATCGACCCGGACGCCAATCCCGGCCATTTACGGCTTAACTTCAGCCACGTCGCGCCGGAGCGCCTGAGCGAAGGCCTCAAGCGTCTGGCCGAGGTGATTCGTCAGGCGCAAGCAAGCTAATCCACGCGGTCAAGCAGGTTGGAGGAGGGCGATATGTACAAGGTTTATGGCGATTACCGCTCGGGCAACTGCTACAAGGTCAAGCTGATGCTGCACTTGCTGGATCAGCCCTATGAGTGGATCCCGATCGATATCCTCAAGGGCGAGACCCAGAGCGATGCCTTTCTGGCCAAGAATCCCAACGGCAAGATCCCGGTGCTGGAGCTGGAAGACGGCACCTGCCTGTGGGAATCCAATGCCATCCTCAACTTCCTCGCCGACGGCAGCGCGTTTCTGCCCAGCGAACCGCGCCTGCGCACCCAGGTGCTGCAATGGCAGTTCTTCGAGCAATACAGCCACGAGCCTTATGTCGCGGTGGCGCGCTTTATTCAGCTCTATCAGGGCCTGCCTGAAGCGCGCCGTAGCGAGTACGAGGAGTGCCATGTGCGCGGTCACAAGGCACTCAAGGTGATGGAAAAGCAGCTGCAGCGCACGCCGTATCTGGTTGGCGAGAATTTCTCGATTGCCGATATCGCGCTGTATGCCTACACCCATGTGGCAGATGAGGGCGGCTTCGACTTGACGCCGTATCCGGCCATCCGCACCTGGCTGGCGCGGGTTGCCAGCCACCCGCGCTATATCGGCATGCTCGGTTGATAGCCGCCGGTTGAACTGAGCGGTGAGAGGCGCTGCGCTTTCTCACCGCTCAGTCGCCAGCTCGACGTAAAAAGCACTTATCATTCAACGATCTATCTTCTGGCTGGGTCGCGAATGCCATCTGCTGTTCAGCGCTATAAGCGGCTGTTGTCCGCTGCACTGGCGCGCTACTTTCCCCATACCACAGCTTATCTGCGTGCCGAGCGTGAAGCGGCGGTGCAGTCAAAAAAGCCTGCACAACGGGCCAAAAAAGCGCCTGCCAAGGGCCAATCGGCTAGCACGAAACCGCCGGCTAAACCGCGCCGCACTGCCAGTAAACCAAGCACTCAAGGCATTTACGGCCCTGCCATGCTGACGGTCGAAGCCGCGCAAGCCCAGTCTATGCGCGAGCAGGTGGCGCGGGCGGTGACGGCCGGGCTGCTCAGTGCGCCATCGGATGAGCAGTGGGCGATGATCCTCAGTCATCATCCGCTGACGCGCATCTTCGCCGGTGCCGGCTCGGGCAAGTCCACCACGCTGGTGCTGCGGGTGGTGTTTATGTTCTGCCACCTGGGCATCAAGCCCGAGCAGCTGACGGTGATTTCCTTTACCAATGCGTCCTGCGCCGAGCTGCGCGAACAGCTACTCAAGGTGTTGGGCTTCTTCAACTATCCCTTCGATGCCGTGCAGGCGCGCCAGTGCGTGCGCACCTTTCATTCGGCCATGGGCAGTGTGGCCAAGAGCGTGCTGGATAGCCCGCGCTGGTTCGAGCAGCTGGATGACCCGCAGGCGGCGAGTCGTGAACTGGATAACCCGCTAAGCGCCGGCCGCATGCGACCGGCGCAGCAGCGCCTGCTCAAGCAGGCCTATCAGCAGTGCTATGCCGAGCAGCTGGTGTTTCGTCAGCGGGTGCATAGCCTGCTGCAATTACCCTTACCGCCGGCTGAGAGTAAGCGTCTGCCGAAGGCGCCGTTGGATGCCTACAAGCTGTCGGGCGAGCTCAGTGCTGCGCCGCTCTATGAAGTGTTCTACGCCCAGGCCGGGTTTGCCGAAAGCATCGGCGTTGAGTTGTCGACGATGCAGCCGCAACGCCTCGACACTGTAATACCAGTGCGTGAGTTTCTTGAGGCATTGCTGCTGTTCTGGCCCTATTTCCAGCGCGCTTTGCAGGAGCAGGGGCTGTTGACCTTTAACGCCGCCTTCGCCCAGCTGACGGCAAGGCTGAATGCAGACGGGCAGAGCGTGGCAGCGTCACTGCTGACACCGTTCAGCCATCTGCTGATCGACGAATTTCAGGACATCTCGCCGCAAATAGTCCAATGGCTGCAAGCCGTGCAGCGTTCCCTGGCCGGGTCGGGCATAGCCGTCAGCCTGATGGCCATTGGCGATGACTGGCAGTCGATCTACGGTTGGCGCGGCAGCTCGCCGGAGCTGTTTATCGACTTCGACCGGCACTTTCCCGGTAAAGGCAAAGCCAAACGCAGCGCCGTGCTGACCCTGGCCAACAACTACCGTTCGATTGAGCCGATTATCCGTGACGCTGAAGCGCTGCTCGGCGACGTGCAGCACAAACAGGAGAAGGCCAGTCAGGCGATCAAAGCTACCCAGCCAGGTGATCATGGTGTGCGCCTGATCCAGCGCTTCGATAGCAAGGCACGCCTGCCGGAGCTGCTCAAACAGATCAACGCGCAGTGCGCTTACGCCGCCGCGCGCAACAGCCGCGAACGTAATGCCGTGCTGCTGCTCAGCCGGCGCAACGAACCGCTGCAGGCCATTACCGCGCAGCTGGACAAGAAACTGCCGGTCAAGGCCTACACCATCCACCGCGCCAAGGGCTTGCAAGCCGAAGTGGCAATCATCCTCGATGACTGCATGCCGCCTGAGCCGCACCCGCTGCGCAATGCGCTGTATGCCTACTCGGGATTTTTCAGCAACAGCTACGACCAAGCCATGCAGGATGAAAGCCTGCGCCTGGCCTACGTGGCGATCACCCGTGGCGTCAGCCGGGTGTTCTGGTACTGCCAGAAAACCCAGGGCGCAACGCGCATCCTGGCGGGGCGGGGCAAGTAGGAGTTCCCGCCCGTTGTCAGCGCTGCGATGTCGTTGGCAGTTTGGCTAAATCACTTTTGTCATTCACCCAGACGGGATCGCTGCACTTGTCGGCCAAAGCTGCAAGCGGGCTGCAGGTTCGCGGCGGATGGCTGCAAATCCCACCACTTCGTCTCAGTAACCCACGGGCTAGAGCCTTAGAAATAAATTGACGCAACTTCTGCGAGTGGTTAGTTTTGCCATCTTTATGTAAATGCTAATTGTTCGTATTAGCGTTAAATATGGAGGTTGGAGTGAATGCATTGACGCGTGTCGCTCGTGGGGGCTCCCCTTGGAGCGATATCTATGCACCCACTTATAGGTTCTATTCCCCTGAAGGCGGGGTTGAGGCCAGCGGCTGTTTTCAGGCCATCGAGACACCGGCAGGTGAGGATGGTCACGGCGTTGAACGGGCGGTAGAGGCGGCCTTTGCCGAGGCCAAGGCGGCTGGCTTGAGCCAGCCAATGGTGGTTGGGGTGATTCCCTTCGACAAGCAGCAGCCGTCCAGTCTGTTTGTCCCACGCCATGTTTCGCGCCTGTTGCCAGTCGCACCGCCAACCAGGGTTTGCGGTTTACCCTGCGGCAAGGCACGCCAATGCACCGAGCAGCCGGATCAGGCTGGTTTCAAACAAGCCGTCGGTCGTGCCGTCGAAGTGTTGCGTGGCGGCCAGGTGAGCAAGGTGGTGCTGTCGCGGCTGTTGCAGCTGGAGTTCGACAATGCGCCGTGCGCCGCTACGGTGTTCCAGGGGCTGCGCCAGCAGAACCCCGAGGCCTATCACTTTTCCATGGATTTGCCGGATGGCGGTGTGCTGATCGGCGCGAGCCCCGAGCTGTTGTTGCGTCAACACGGTCGACACTTCACCTCCAATCCACTGGCCGGCTCGGCCAAGCGTCTGGCTGACCCTGCTGCTGATGCGTTGGTGGCGCAGGCGCTGCTGCAATCGACCAAGGACCTGCATGAGCATCGCCTGGTGATCCAGGAGCTGGATCGCCAGCTGCGCCCGCTGTGCCGCAGCCTGAACGTGGCCGATGCGCCTTCTTTGTTGAAAACCGCGCGGCTCTGGCACCTGTCGACGCAAATCGCTGGCGAGCTGGATACGCCTGCATCGGCGCTGAGCCTGGCCTGCCGCCTGCATCCAACACCAGCGCTGTGCGGCTTTCCGACTGCGGCGGCCAAACGTCTGATCGCCGAACTGGAGCCGTTCGACCGCGGTGTATTTGGCGGCATCGTCGGCTGGAGTGATGCCGATGGCAACGGCGAATGGGCGGTGGTGATCCGCTGCGGCATCGTTGAACACACGCGGGTCAGCCTGTTTGCCGGCGCGGGTTTGGTTACCGCGTCCTGTCCGGAGTCGGAGTGGCTGGAGACCGGCAACAAGCTCGGCACCATGCTCTCGGCCTTCGGTCTGGAACGGGAGGCGCTATGAGTTTGGTGCCGTTCACGCCCTGGCCGGCGGAATTTGCCGCGCGCTATCGCCAGGCCGGTTACTGGCGCGGTGAGCCGCTGACGCAACTGCTCGAGGCCCAGGTGCAGGCGCAACCCGAGGCGATTGCACTGATCTGTGGCGAACGCCAGCTGAGCTATGCCGACGTGGATGCGCAGGCCGCTCATCTGGCTCAGCGCCTGGCCAATCAGGGCTTTGCTCCGGGTGATCGGGCGTTGGTCCAGCTGGGTAATCAGGCTGAGTTCTATATCGTCTTCTTCGCCCTGCTCAAGGTGGGTGTTGCGCCGGTCAACGCGCTGTTCAGCCATAGCCGCCTGGAACTACTGGCCTACGCCGGACAGGTGCGCCCGCGGCTGTTTATCGGCAGTCGCCAGCATCCGCTGTTTGCCGATGACCGTTTTTTCGATGAATTACAGGCCGCAATTCCTGAACTCGATACCCTGCTGCTCGATGGCGATGCCGACCCTGTGCGGTCGCTGAGCGCCTGGTTGCAGCCGGCTGCAGTGCTGCGCGCCTATGCGCCGACGCCAGCCGATCAGGTGGCGTTCTTCCAGCTTTCTGGTGGCAGCACCGGCACGCCGAAGCTGATTCCGCGTACCCATGACGACTACGCCTACAGCGTGCGCCGCAGCGTGGAAATCTGCGCGTTCGACCGCCACACCCGCTATCTCTGCGCGCTACCAGCGGCGCACAACTTTGCCTTGAGTTCGCCTGGCGCGCTGGGGGTATTGCATGCCGGCGGCTGCGTGGTGCTGGCGGTCGATCCGGGGCCGGCGACCTGCTTCCCGCTGATCGCTCGTCATCAGGTAAATGTCAGCGCCCTGGTGCCGCCGGCACTGTCGCTGTGGCTACAGGCTGCCGCCGAGCAACGGGCCGAATTGGCCAGCCTGCAACTGTTGCAGGTCGGCGGCGCGCGCTTGCCTGAGGCGCAGGCACAGCGAATCGGCAGCGAACTGGGTTGTCGCCTGCAGCAGGTGTTCGGCATGGCCGAGGGCCTGGTCAATTACACCCGTCTCGATGATGACGAGGCGCACGTCTATGGCACTCAGGGTTGTCCGATGAGCCCTGCCGATGAAGTGCGCGTGCTCGACCGCGCCGGCAACCCGGTGGCGGTCGGTGAGATCGGTGCGCTGCTGACCCGTGGACCGTACACCATTCGCGGTTATTTTCAGAGCCCCGAACACAACGCCCAGGCCTTCGATGCCGAGGGTTTCTACCGCTCCGGCGATCTAGTGCGGCTGCGCGCCGATGGCTACCTGGAGGTGGTCGGGCGGATCAAGGACCAGATCAATCGCGGTGGCGAGAAGATCGCCGCCGAGGAAGTGGAAAACCTGCTGATGGCGCACCCGGCAATCACCCATGCGGCGCTGGTGGCGATGCCCGACACGGCGCTGGGCGAGAAAAGCTGCGCCTTCGTGGTCAGCCGTGACCCGGCGCTCAAGAGCATCGCCTTGCGCAAGTTTCTGCGTGGCCTGGGCTTGGCCGACTACAAGTTGCCCGACCGTTTCGAACACCTCGACAGGCTGCCCATGACCGCCGTCGGCAAGGTCGACAAGACCCGTCTGCGTCAGCGTATTGCGGCGCATCTTGCTCCCACTGAATTAGCTCCTACTGAATAAGGAAATCCTCTCATGGCTATCCCGGCTCTGCAGCCCTACAGCATCCCCAGCGAATGGACGCCTAACAAGGTCAAGTGGACGCTTGATCCGGCCCGCGCGGTATTGTTGATTCACGATATGCAGGCGTATTTCGCCGACTTCTGGGAGGCCGACAGCACCTTCGTTCAGGCCTTGGTCGAGCGGCTGGCAGCGGTGCGTGCGCAATGCAAGCTGCTGGGTATTCCGGTGGTTTACACCGCCCAGCCCGGCGCGCAAAGCGACGCCGAACGGGCCCTGCTCAACGATATGTGGGGGCCGGGCATTACCCAGCACCCCGAGCGTCAGGCGATCATCGCCGGGCT
The DNA here is from genome assembly GCF_031764535.1 of Pseudomonas sp. SG20056. NCBI lineage: Bacteria > Pseudomonadati > Pseudomonadota > Gammaproteobacteria > Pseudomonadales > Pseudomonadaceae > Pseudomonas > Pseudomonas sp. SG20056. The sequence continues at coordinate 2,659,334 of NZ_CP134499.1, read as the reverse complement.
GGCCCCGGAGCCTGACGACACGGTACTGGTGAAGTGGCGCTACAGCGCCTTTCAGCGTTCGCCGCTGGAGCACATGCTCAAGGAACTGGGGCGCGACCAGCTGATCATCGGCGGCATCTACGCCCATATCGGCTGTCTGATGACCGCCTGCGACGCCTTTATGCGCGACATCCAGCCGTTCCTGCTGGCCGATGGCGTGGCCGACTTTAACCAGGCCGACCACCAGATGGCGTTGAATTATGTGGCGACCCGCTGCGGCCAGGTGATTCGTTGCGCCGATGTGCTGAGCCTGGGCCGCACCGCCGCACCGGCATTGACCCGCGCCGCCTTGCAGGCACGCCTGCTGAGCCTGTTGGATGAACTGGACGAACCCTTCGACCCCGACGAGAACCTGCTCGACTACGGCCTCGACTCGATTCAGGTGATGGCGCTGCTCAGTGAGTGGCGTGCGCAGGGGCTGGAACTGAGTTTCACCGATCTGGCCAAGACGCCGACGCTGAACGGCTGGTGGAGCCTGATCGAACAGCATGGCGGTGCCGCATGAGGCGCTTGGGAGTCGCCCAGCAGGGCCTGTGGCACGGCTATGTGCTGAATGAAGATCGCGCGATGTTCAACACTGCCGAATGCATCGTCTTCGCCGGCAAGATCCAAGCCGCGCAGCTGATGGCCGCGCTGCGCCAGGCGGTCAGCGAATGCGAAGCGCTCTGCGGGCATTTTGTGGTCGAGGGCGAGCAGGTGTGGTTCAACCCTGCCGAACTGCCGCTCAGCGTGGCGCAGGTGCAAATACCGGCCGGGATCGATGCCCAGGCCTGGGTGCAGCAGTGGGGCATGGCCGAGATTCGCCAGCCGTTCGATCTGGAACGCGAGCTGCCATGCCGCTTCACTCTGCTGCATGGCACAGAGGTGGATTTCCTCTACGGCTGCATTCACCACATAGCCCTCGATGGTTATGGCAGCAACCTGCTCTATCAGCGCGTTGCCGAGCTGTATGGCGCGGCAACGCGCGGTGAACCGGCCGCACCTTGCGAGTTTGGTGACTACGCCGCAGTACTGAGTGAGGATGCCGAGCGCGAAAGCCAGGGCCGTACGGCCGCAGCCCGCGACTACTGGTGTGAACAGCTGGGTGCGCTGCCTGAGGCCGTCAGCTTTAGTGAGCGCGTTGCGCCGATTTCGGCGACCTTCCTCCGTCATTCGGCAGCGTTTCCGCCGTCGCTGTGGCAGGCGCTGAATCAACTGGCCGAGGCCAATAAAATTGGCTGGCCAGACCTGCTTTTGGCCGCACTGTCGGCGCAGTTGCGCCAGGTCAGCGGCAGCGCCGCCCAGGTGCTCGGTCTGATGGTGATGAACCGTATGGGTTCGGCCTCCTTCAATGTGCCCTGCATGCAGATGAACATCGCCCCGCTGTGTCTCAACCTGAGCGATCAGGCCAATCTGCTCGAAGCCGCACAGAGCATCGGCAAGCTGCGCCGCAGCAGTCGCAAGCATCAGCATTACCGTTACGAGTCACTGCGCCGCGACCTCGCTCGGGTCGGTGGCGAGCAACGCCTGTTCGGCCCGCTGATCAATATCATGCCGTTCGACCGGCCGCAGACCTTCGGTGACTGTCCGGCGCGCACCTTGAGCCTGAGTGCCGGCCCGGTGGAAGACCTGACCCTGGAAGTGCATCTGGGTGCTAACGGTGTGCCGCTGCTGGATTACGACGCCAACCCGGCGTGCTACAGCCAGGCGCAGGTGCGCGCGCTGCAGGAGGAGTTGTTCAGTCTGCTGGCCGCCTGGTTGCAGGCCCCGCAACAGCCGCGTGATCAGTTGCTGAGCGCCTGGAGCGCGCAGTACCGCGCGCAGCATCTGCTTAGCGCACCGGCCGCCGAGCAGACCGCCATGGCCGAGGTCGGCTGCGTGCTGCTGGCCATTCGCGCCCAGGCCGAACGGCAGCCGCAGCACCTGGCGCTGTGCCAGGGCGAGCGCAGGCTTACCTACGGCGAATTGCAGGCGCAGGCCGAAACCATCGCCGCCGCCTTGAGCGAGCGTGGCGTACAGCCGGGTGAGCGGGTCGGGGTGATGCTCAGCCGCAGCCCCGAGGCGATTGTCGTGCAACTCGGCGTGTTGCTGGCGGGGGCGGTGTATGTGCCGCTCGACCCGGAGCAGCCCGCTGAACGTCAGCGCCTGATCTGCACCACCGCGCAGCTGGCCCTGGTGGTCACCGAGGCGGCGTTCCGCCATCGCCTGGCCGATAGCTACAGTGGTCCGATCGAACTGGCTGGCGTGCTGCACAGCACCAAGCGCCTCTGCGCGCCACGTCAGGGCGAGGCGGCGGCCTACCTGATGTTCACCTCCGGCTCTACCGGTACGCCCAAGGGTGTGGAGATCAGCCACCGCGCGCTGGACCACTTTATCCAGGCGGCGCGTCTGCGTTATGGCGTGGATGCCACCGATCGCATGCTGCAGTTCGCCCCGTTCAACTTCGACGCCAGCATCGAGGAGGTATTTGTCAGTCTCAGCGCCGGCGCGACGCTGGTGCTGCGCACCGATGCGCTGCTGGAGTCGATCAGCGCCTTTGTCGAGGGTCTCGAGCAACTGGCAATCAGCGTGCTAGACCTGCCGACCGCCTTCTGGAACGAGTGGGTGGTGGCCCTGCGCGCCGGCCTGGTGCAGGTGCCGGGTGGGTTGAAGAGTGTGATCATCGGCGGCGAGGCGGTGTACCGCGAACAACTGACGGCCTGGCAGCGTATGGCCCCGCCAGCGATTCGCCTGATCAACACCTATGGCCCGACCGAAACTACGGTGGTAGCGACTACTTGCGATCTGCAGCAGCTGACAGCGGATGGCGACAGCTTGCCGATTGGTCAGCCGCTGGCTGGCGTCACGGCGCTGGTGCTCGGCCGTGGCGAACGTCCGGCCGAGGAGGGCGAGCTCGTGCTGTGCGGTGCGCAGTTAGCCAACGGCTACCTGGGCAGCGATTCGCAGGCCTTTGCCAGCTTGCTGATCGGCGCGCAGCAGACGCCGGTCTACCGCACTGGTGATCGGGTGCGGATAGAGGAAGGCCGCCTGGTTTACCTCGGCCGCCTGGACAATGAATTCAAGATCAGCGGCTATCGCATCCAGCCCGGCGAAGTCGAGTCGCGTCTGCTGGCTTTGAGCGGGGTCGATGAGGCCTGCGTGCAGGGTCTGGAACTAGGCGGCGGGTTGCGCCGGTTGGTGGCCTTTATCAGTGGTCCGCGCGATGACGTACGTGGTATCCGCCAGGAGCTCGCCAAGCTGCTGCCGGCGGCCATGGTGCCGACCGATTACCGGCACTACCCGGTGTTGCCGCGCACCGCCACTAACAAGCTCGACCGCAAACGCCTGCAAACGGAGTACCTGCAAGGCTCGCGCGAGCAGGCGCTGGACGATGAGACCCAGCAACGGGTGCGCAGCATCTGGCAGCAGATTCTCGGCGTCAGCGCGATTCAGGCCGCTGACAACTTTTTCGAGCTGGGCGGGCAGTCGCTGCAGACCATCCAGATCGTCAATCGCCTGGCCAGTGAGTTCGGTACGGCGGTGAAGGTCTCCGATGTTTTCGATCACCCGCGTCTGGCGGACTTCTGCCACTTTCTCGACAGCCGCGTGCTGCAGGGTGAAGCGCAGGTGGAACAGGTTTGGTAAGAACCTATTCACGATCTGCTGCGCGTCGGCGCTACTGCGTTAAAAACAAGCTCGGAATGCTTATTTACCGCTCGTAAATTCTACTTCCTTGCCGTTTTGACCAGCCGGAGGCGGTTACTACGTAGCGCCTTGTATCGCTCTAGCTCGCGAGATCGTGAACAGGCTCTAAGGAGCATGTAGATGAACAGACAAATGGACTTCAGCGGTCAGACCATCTGGGTCACCGGTGCCGGCCAGGGCATTGGCCGCAGCGTGGCGGAGGGGTTTGCCCAGTTGGGTGGGCAGGTGATCGGCTTCGATTTGAGCTTCCCCGAGCAAAATTACGGCTTTACCCGCTATGTGCTGGATATTGGCGATGCTCAGGCAGTGCAGCAGGCCTGCCACGAGTTGCTGGGTGCCCACGGGGTGATCGATGTGCTGGCCAGTGTCGCCGGCGTGCTGCGTCTGGCGCCGATCGAGGCGCTGGCACTGGAGGACTGGGATGCCTGCTTACGGGTAAATGTCTCCGGGCCGTTCTACCTGCTGCGTCAGCTGATGCCACGCTTCAAGGCCTGGCGGCGTGGCGCAGTTGTGGCTGTGAGCAGTAACGCGGCGCATGTGCCACGCATGCAGATGGCTGCCTACAGCGCGTCCAAGGCGGCGCTTAGCAGCCTGATCCGCACCGCCGGCCTCGAGTTGGCGGCCCATGGCGTGCGCTGCAACCTGGTGTCACCGGGTTCTACTGACACACCGATGCAGCGCGGCATGTGGCACAGCCCCGATGCAGCGGCGCGCACCATCGCCGGCTTTCCCGAGCAGTTCAAGCTGGGCATCCCGCTGCAGAAGATCGCCACCCCGGAAGAGATCGCCAGCGTCGTGCTGTTCCTAGCATCGAACCTGGCCAGCCACATCACTCTGCAAGACATAGTGGTCGACGGCGGCGCAAGCCTGACCGACTGAGAGGACGCACATGAGCACTAATATTATCGGCCTGCTGAACCAGCTGGCCCGCCGGGGCGTGCAACTGAGTCTGAATGCCCAGTGCCAGCTGGTTTCCCAGTCGAACAAGGACGCCATCACCCCAGAGCTGGGCCAACAAATACGCGCTAACCGCGATGCCATCGTCAGCTGTTTGGCCGCCGCTAACGCCTTTGCCGCGCCGATCCAGGCGCAGCACGCCGAGAGCGGCCCGCTGTCGTCATCGCAGAGCGGTTTGTGGTTTATCGAGCAGTACGAGGAAAGCTCGCACCTGTACAACATGCCTGTCTATTTCCGCCTTACCGGCGAGCTAGATGTGCCGGCGCTGGCGTTTGCTTTCGATGCGCTGGCGCAGCGCCATGCCAGCCTGCGCACGCGCTTTGTGCGTAATGCCCAGGGCCGTGGCGAACAACAGATTTTGCCGCATCGGCCGCTGCAACTGGACGTTGAGGATTTGTCCGCGCTCGAGTTACCAGCCCGTGAAGCCCAAGTGGCGCAACGGGTGCGCGAGGAGATCAACCGGCCCTTCGACCTCACCACTGGCGAGCTGACCCGCGTGCACCTGCTGCGCCTTGGCGCGCGTGAGCACGTGTTGCTGATTACCCAGCACCACATCATCTCCGACGGCTGGTCGGTGAAGAATATGTTTGCCGATCTGAAGACTGCGTTTCTGGCCTTCCAGAATCGCCAGCCATTGAACTGGAAAGCGCCGGCGCTGAACTATATCGACTACGCCAACTGGTTCAATTCGCCGCTGTTCCGCGACTACCACGAGCAGTTCAAGCCGTTCTGGGTCGAGCGCCTGCGCGGTATTGCCGATGTGCACAGCCTACCGCTGGACAAACCGCGTCCGGCGCATCAGGCCAGTGGTGGCGAGCTGGTCTTTTCGACCATCGACAACGCGCTGTGGGCGCGTTTCAAACAGCTCTGTCAGCGCCACAACACTTCGCCCTTTATTGGCCTGCATGCTCTGTTCGCGCTGCTGCTGGCGCGCCACAGTGGTGAGCGCGACATTGTTATCGGCACGCCGCTGGCCTACCGTGAACGCCCGGATATCGAAGGGCTGGTGGGCTTTTTCGTCAACACCCTAGTGCTGCGCACCCAGCTGCCCGAGCGGCAGAGTTTTAGCGATTACCTGCAAGCTTGCCGCAAGGATGATCTGGAGGCCTTCGACCACCAGTTGTACCGTTTCGAGGCGCTTAGCGAGGCGTTGGGCATGGATCGCCACACGGCGATCAACCCGATCTTCCAGATCATGCTGGTGTACCAGGCACGCGTCGATTTCAACGACCTGATTCCCGGTTGCCAGGCGGTCGAGGAAACCTCGCCGGTGCTGCCGGCCAAGACCGATATCTCGGTCAAGGTCACCGAATTGATGGACTCGGTGCGGGTTGACTGGCTATACGCCACGGCGCTGTTCGAGCACGCCACGGTCGAACGTTATGCCGAACGCCTGTTACTGCTACTAGAGGCAGTGGTTGAACAACCCGAGATGGATATCTGGGCGCTGCCGCTGCTCGATCAGCCACTGGTGCAGCAAACCGCCGCGCGTCTGGCCGCGTTGCCTCGCGAATATCCTAATCGGCGCACGGCACTGGGCTTGTTCGAGGACATGGCGCGGCTTTATCCGCAGCGCCCAGCCCTGGGTTTTGACGAGCAGGCGATAAGCTATGCCGAGCTGGATGCGCGAGCCAACCGCCTGGCGCATTGGTTGCTTAGCGAGGGCTGCGGCCCGGGTGCGTTGCTGGGCGTACTGGCGCGCCGTGAGAATGCCTTCGCCGTGGCGGTCATGGCCATCTGGAAAATCAACGCCGCTTACGTGCCGCTGGATCCGGCCTACCCGCGCGAACGCTTGCAGCACATCTTGGGCGATGCCGGCATTGAGCTGATCGTCGGCCAGGGCCAACCGCCATTCGCATTGGAGGCTGGCGTGCGCTGGGTCGATCTGCAGGATGCCAGCCTGCAGGCGCAGCTGGACGGCATGTCACTGACCACCCCGGCGCTCGGCCACGATCCGCAGCAACTCGCCCAGGTGATTTACACCTCCGGCTCCAGCGGTTTGCCCAAGGGTGTGATGGTCGAGCAGGGTGGCCTGGTCAACCTGCTGCAGGATCATGCCAAGAGGCTGCAGCTGGGCTGCGAGGCACGTATGTTCAACTGCATGTCGCTGTCCTTTGATGCCGGCAATATGTGTGCGCTGCTGCCGCTGACCCAGGGTGCGAGCCTGGTCTGGGGCGACCCCGACGAAGGCCTGCTGGAGCAGCTCGAACGCAGTGCCAGCAGCCATATGATCTGCCCCACGGCCTTGCTCGCGACCCTGCCCGAGCGCGCGTTGCCGGCCTTGCAGGCGATAGGCTTCGGCGGTGAGGCCTGCCCGAGCGGGCTGATCGAACGCTGGGCCGGGCGCGTGCGTCTGATCAATATGTACGGGCCGACCGAGGCTACGGTAACTGCGCTGTGCAAGCATTTGCTGCCAGGCAGCAGTCTGACCATCGGTACGCCCATCGACGGTATGCAGGCGCTGATTCTTGATGAGCTGGGCAACCTCTGCCCGGTCGGCGTGCCGGGTGAACTGTGCCTGGCCGGCCTCGGCCTGGCGCGCGGCTATCTAAATCAGCCGGAGCGCACGGCGGCGGTGTTCCGCGAGCACTGTGTGGCTGGTGTGACGCTGCGTCTGTACCACAGTGGCGACCGTGCGCGGTTGTTAGGTAATGGTGACTATGAATACCTAGGGCGGCTGGATGAACAGATCAAACTGCGCGGCTACCGCATTGAACCGGGGGAGATCGAAACCCAGTTGAGCCTCAGCTGCCCGGCGTTGCAACAGGTCAAGGTACTGGTGCTACGCGATGGCCAGCGCCAGGCCTTGGTCGGCTACGCGGCGCTCAAGCCCGGTGCAGCTCGGCCTGCGGTCGAGGCGATCCTGCATGATGTGGCGCAGCGTCTGCCGGAATATATGGTGCCGAGTAGCCTGGTGCTGCTCGAACAGATGCCGCTGACGCCCAATGGCAAGCTCGACCTGCGCCAACTGCCGAAGATCGACCTGGCGGCCGGCGGCGAGCATACGCCGCCGGCCAACCCGCTTGAGGCCGAGATACTCGCCATATGGCAGGCCGTGCTGAATCAGCCGCTCGGTGTGCAGAGCGACTTCTTCCAGTTGGGCGGCGATTCGATTCTGAGTATCCAGCTGACCACGCGCCTGCGCGATGCCGGCTATCCCTGCTCGGTCAAGGAAGTGTTCGAGGCTAAGACCGTGCGCCGCCTGTGCCGGGTGCTGGGCAGCAAGCGCGAAGATATCGCGGTGCAGGCCGAGCAGGGCGTGCTTACCGGTGAGTTCCCACTGCAGCCGATTCAACGCTGGTTCTTCGAGCAGCCCCTGGCCACCCCGCAGCACTGGAACCAGGGCGTGCTGCTGCGCTTGCCCGAGAACGTTGGCGTATCGCAGTTGCGCAGCTATCTACAACAGCTGCTGCAGCATCACGATGCCTTGCGCCTGGCGGTAACGGAAAGTGGCCAGCGTTATCTAGAGAACCTGCCGTTGGGCTCACCCGCATTGCTGGACTACCGCGAGCTGGGCGAAACGGGTTTGCAATTAGCCTTAACCAAGTTGCAAAGCCACTTCGAGCCGATGTTGGGGCGTACGCTCTGCTGGGGGCTGGTGGAGAACCTGCCGCAGGGGCGCGGGCTGTTTATCGCCTGTCACCACCTGGTGGTCGATGCGGTGTCCTGGCGCATTCTTGCCGACGATTTGGCGCGCCTGCACCGTGGCGAAGCGCTGCCGGCCAAGACCAGCAGCTATCGCCAGTGGGGCCAGGGCTTGCTCGCCTATGTGCTGCAAGCCGGCGCGCAGCTGCGCTTCTGGCGCGAGCGCATGGCGGCTATGGATTACCGCATCGCGGACGACTGGGTCAGCGTCGAGCCGACCCAGGTGCACCTGCTCGAGTTGGAATCAGCGCTGACTCAGCAGCTTAGCCAGCACGCTACTCAGGTATTTGCCTGTGAGGTGCGCAGTCTGTTGCTGGCCGCCTTGACCCGCACGTTGAGCGAGATGGGCCTCGGCCAGCGTCAGTGGATTCTGCTGGAAGGCCATGGCCGCGAGGCGATTGACCCGAGCCTGGATGTCAGCCGCACCCTGGGCTGGTTTACCAGCATGTACCCGCTACAACTGGATGATCAGGCGGACTGGGGGCAGCTGATTGCGCAGTGCGCCGAACAGCTGCGCCAGGTGCCGGATAACGGCGTCGGCTATATGCCATTGCGCGCCAGCCTGGCGGAACCCAACCCCTTACCGCTGCCGCCCGTGGCGTTGAATTACCTGGGCAGTGCGCGCAGTGGCCAGGGCGACTGGCAGCCGTTGCCCATCGCACCGGGCCGGCCAAGTGCGGCGGACAATCGTTCGGCGGAGCTGGTCAGCCTGCACGGCGGGATTTTCGATGGTCGCCTGACCCTGCGGCAGATCGGCTGCCTGCGCGGCGATCTCAGCGAGCAACTGCTGCAGCGTCTGCGTCAGCAACTGAGTGAACTGGCCGAGCTGGCTGTGGAGGTGCCGGCATGACGGCGATGCAGCAGAACCTCGGTGTGCCGCTGCTGGGTACCCACCTGGCGCAGGTGTTCGCCGAGCATGCGGATGCTATGGCGCTGGGCTGGGCAGGCCAGCGTTACAGCTATGCACGCCTGGCCGCGCGCACTGCGGCGATTGCCATGCAACTGACGGCGCGGGGCGTGCCGCCTGGCGCACGGGTCGGCCTGTACCTGCAGCGCTCGACCGACCTGTTGGCAGCGACCCTGGCCTGTTTGCATAACGGCCTGTGCTTTGTGCCGCTGGACCCGGAATTTCCCCTCGAGCGTTTGCAGGGTATTGCCGAGGACGCCGATCTGGCGCTGGTGCTGCAGGATGCTCATGGGCAGGGCAGCTTCGCTATGCCGAGTCTGCACCTGCGAGACGGTGAGGGCGGCGAGCTGAGCTGGCCGACGCTGGATGAGCAACAGCCGGCTTATATGATGTTTACCTCGGGTTCTACCGGGCGGCCCAAAGGTGTGGTGATCAGCCGCCGCGCCCTGGCCAATTTCCTCAGCGCCGCTAGCCGCCGGCTGCAGCTGAGTAGCGCCACCCGCTGGCTATTTATCACCACTCCTGCCTTCGATATTTCCCTGCTGGAAATGCTCGGCCCGCTGTGGGCCGGTGGTGCGCTGGAAGTGGTCGGCAACCCGGCGCACAAGGACCCGGACGCGCTGCTCAGGCTCTTGACCGATCATCCCGAAATCAACACCTTGCAAGCCACTCCCGCGTTCTGGCGCATGCTGCTCAAGGCCGGCTGGCCAGGCCGCGCTGGGCTGACTGCGCTATGTGGCGGTGAGGCACTGGATGCGCCCTTGGCCGAACGCCTGGCGCCATTGGTTGGCCAACTGTGGAATTGCTATGGCCCTACCGAGGCTACGGTCTGGTCGCTGATGGCGCAGGTGCAATTGCCGCTCGGCGAGCAGGGCGTATTGCTGCGCCAGTCCCTCGATGGCTACCGCCACTGGGTGCTGGATGAGGTAGGCGAGGCGTTGCCTATCGGCGGCGAGGGCGAGCTGTGCATCGACGGGCCGTCGTTGGCCAGCGGCTACTGGGCGCGTGATGACCTGAGTGCACAGAGTTTTATTACCTGGCAAGGCCGCCAGCTGTATCGCACCGGTGACCGTGTGCAGCGGGTCGGCGAAGACGCATACCGCTATCTGGGGCGGCGCGACGAGCAGATCAAACTGCGCGGCTTTCGCATCGAACTGGGCGAGATCGAAGTCTGTCTGCGGCGTATCGACGGCGTGCAGGACGCGGCGGTGCGGTTGCATGGCAGCGGCGATGACGCCTGTCTGGTGGCGTACGTGGAACTGCGCGAGGGCGCTGGTTTGGGTCGTATGACCATTCGCCGAGGGCTACAGCAACGGCTGCCGCACTACATGATTCCGGCGCGCATTCTGCTGCTCGAAAATCTGCCGAAAACCGCCAGTGGCAAGCTGGACCGTAAGCGCTTGCCAGCCCCCGATGGCTTACAGCAGTCGTAGTGGCTGAGTGAGGTGTGTGTAGGAGGGGCTTCAGCTGAGAGCGTTCTTGATAGCAGAACAGCATTCGAGGCTAATGCCCATCCCTCAAGTGCTACAGCGGTTAATCGCTCAGTTCTTGAACGGCTGCGCGTCGGCCTTGCCGAGCAGCTGTTCGATATCCGCAATCACCTGCAAGGCGGCCTGTGGGCCGCCGAGCGAAGTCCATAGCGAACCATCGACTGCGCCAAAGCGTTTGCCCTGGATTGCCGACAGTTGCTTGAACGCTGGAGTCTGTTCGGCCTGTTGAAGGGCTTCCACCGCTTCGCCGCTGGTGCTCAGAGTGCCGATCACCAGCCAGTCGGCATCCAGCAGTTGCAGCGATTCCAGGCTCAGGGCCATGGAGTGGGTGTGGCCGGGGTCCTGCTGATAGCTCGGGCGAATCAGGCCTACGTCGCTGATCACGCTGCTGGCGAAAGCATCCTTGAACATGTAGGACGGGCCTTTGGGGTTCCAGCGCACAATGCTGAAGGTCTCGCCTTGATGAGCCTTCAAGCGTTCGCGGGCTTCAGCGGCGCGGGCGTTGTAGCGTGCCAGCAGCACATCAGCAGCAGCGCTCTGGTTGAGTGCATTGGCGGTGCGTTGCAGGCTTTCCTGCCAGGGCTTGGCCCAGGCGAAGGTGATCACCGTGGGGGCGATTTCATTGAGGATCGCCAGTTGCTCGGGTTTTACCGGGCCGGTAAGGATCAGGTCGGGCTCGAGTTCCAGCAGGGTTTCCAGGTTCGGGTTGTCGATATCGCCTACCACCTTGATCCCGGCCAGGGCTTTACTGTCGAGGTAGCGCGGCGGCGCTGCCTGGCCACGGCCGTTAATCGTGCCGACCGGAGTGATGCCCAGGGCCAGCGCCGCATCCAGATCCAATTCGCTCAAGGTAATTACCCGTTGTGGCGAGCTGGGCACAGTAACCGGGTTGCCGAAGGCGTCTTCGACCTGGCGAGTGTCGGCCACGGCGGCCGCGCTTAACAGCTGGGTGGCAAGCAAAAGGGGCAGGCTCCAGCGCAATAGAGTAGTCATCGGATTAGTCCTGTGCAGAGTGGATGGGTTTGCGCCGACGCGGCACCACCACCGGGGCGCCGTCATCGGGCGCCGCGAGGATGTCCACGTCGGTGTCATAGAGTTGGTCGATCAGGGCCTTGTTGATCACCTCACGGGCCGGGCCCATGGCGGCGATATGGCCGTTGTCGAGGGCGATGATTTCATCGCAGTAGCGCGCGGCCACACCCAGGTCGTGAATCACGATCAGCACGGTGCGGCCCTCGTCGACGATATTCACTACCGCTTCCATCACCTCGGCCTGGTGGCCGATATCCAGGGCGCTGGTGGGCTCGTCGAGCAGCACTAGGTCGGTGTTCTGCGCCAGGATCATGCCCAGCCAGGCGCGCTGAGCCTGGCCGCCGGACAGCGAGGAGGCGACTTGCTGCCAGATGTCCTGCAGCTGCATGGCATCGCGGGCGCGGGCGACCTGAAGGGCGTCTTCCGCGCTCCACTGGTTGAACCAGCCCTGATGCGGATGGCGGCCGTATTGCACCAGCTGCTCGACGCGAATGCCTTCGGCCATCACCGGGCGCTGCGGGAGAAAGGCCAGCTCGCGGGCCAGGGCCTTCATCCCGTAGCGCTGCAGCGGCGTGCCATTGAGTTCGACCTGGCCGTCCTGCAATGGCAGTTGCCGCGCCAGCAGCTTGAGCAGGGTGGATTTGCCGCTGCCGTTGGGTCCGACAATGCCGATCAGCTTGCCTTTGGGCAGCTCGAACGAGATGTCCTGCAACACGCGCTTGGCCTGGTAGGCAAAGCTCAGGTTGTGCGCACGCAACTGCGCAGGTCGGGGCGGGGGAATTGGCGTGGACAACAGCGTCATCAATCGGAGCCTTTGCGGTCTTTGAGCAACAGGATCAGCAATAGAACGCCGCCGAGCAGGCGGGTCATGATCCCGGTGGGAATTTCTTCGGGCTGTGCCAGCAGGCGTACCAAGGTGTCGCTACCCACCAGCAGCACTGCGCCACATAACGCTGCCAGCCAGATCGGCGCGAGGTGGTCGCGGGCCAGCCAGGAGGCGATGATCGGCGCGGCCATGGCGATAAAGATCACCGGGCCGCCGATGGCGGTGCCCAGCGCCGCCACCAGAATCGCCACGCCAAGTACCGTCAGTTGCAGCGCCGCGACCTTGATGCCGAGGTTCTGTGCGGTCGCCTCACCGAAGCGCAGCAGTGCCAGTGGGCGGTTAAGCCAGGCCAGCAGCGGGATCAGTGCCAACAGGATCAGGCTGATGGGGGCGACCGTTTGGTAGCTGGCTCCGGCGAAGTGGCCCATGGTCCACAGGTAGATGCTGCCCAGATGCACCAGTGGGCGGGTGGCCATAAAAAAATCGCCGATGGCGCCGAGCAGCTCCGACAAGGCGATGCCAATCACGATAAACAGATAACCCTGTTCGCCCGGTCGGCGGCACAGCACGAACAGCGCCACCGCAGCCAGCGCCGCACCCAGTGGCGAGGCCCACCAGGGCCAACTGCCAACAGTCAGATAAAGCGCAAAACCGATCACCGCCAGCGATGCGCCCTCGTTGACCCCGACCATATCCGGGGTGGCCAGACGGTTGCGTACCAGGGTCTGGATCAGGCAGCCGGCCATGCCCATGGCCAGCCCTGCGACCACCACAGCGGCGACCCGTGGCATGCGGATCTTGAACACCATGATGTCATTGAGCTTGCTGCCCTGGCCGCTCAGTGTGGCCAGTACATCGAGCACGCCCATGCGCCCGGAACCTAGGCTGATGGCCACGATCAATAGCGTCAGTAGCACCGCCAGCACCAGCAGGCTGAGCAGCCAGGTGCGCCGATGCAGCAGCAGATTGAGTGGGCCCAAACGCAGATGCCAGAGCCCGGAGGGTTGATGGCTGGGCATGTTTATTTCACCGCCAATAGAGAACGGAAGCCGCCGCGCAGAACGATGGCGATCAAAGCCGGCGCACCGAGCGCAGCCAGCAAAGTGCCGACCGGCAGTTCATAGGGTTGTACCAGCCAGCGCGCGAGGATGTCGGCGGCGAGCAGAAACAGCATGCCAAACAGGCTGGAAAACAGCAGTTGGCGCAGCAGCGCTACCGGTTCCAGCAGGCGGGCGCAGTAGGCAGCCAGAAAGCCGACAAAGCCGATTGGGCCGGCCAGGGCGATGGCGCAGGCGGTCAGCAGAGTGGCGGCGAGCAGCACGCCAACGCGCACCCAGGTGGTCGAGATACCCAGGGCGCGGGCCTGGCTGTCGCCCATCTGCATCAACGTCAGTTGCCGACAGAGCAGGGCGGCAAGCACCAGACCGAGCAATGCCAATGGGCTGACCGTGGTCACGGCCGACAGCTCGGAGGCCGACAGTGAACCGAGGTTCCAGTAGCGAAACTGCTCCAGCGCCACTCGGGTGGAGAGCAACAGAAAGTTGGCGATACCGCCAAACACCGCAGCCAGGGCCATGCCGGCGAGGATCAGCTTGAGCGGGCTGGCCTGACCGAGCATGACGCCGATGCCGAGCACCAGCAGGTTGCCCAGCAGTGCGCCGGCACCGGCCCAGAGCAGGTAGCCCTGGGTCGATTCGACGCCAAAGTAGATCAGCCCGACCACCAGGCCGAGCACCGCGCCGGCATTCACCCCGAGCAGCCCGGGTTCGGCCAGTGGGTTGCGCGTTGCGCTCTGCAGCAGGGTGGCAGCTAGCGCCAGGCTGGCGCCGACCAGCAGCGCGGCGAGGGTGCGCGGCAGGCGCAGGCTGTTTACCACCATGGCCAGTTTGTCATCGGCCAGGCTGTTGGGGTTGCCCAGTAGAAAACCGACCACATCCGCCGCGCCGTATTGCCCGGCACCGGTGGCCAGGGACAGCGCCAGCAGGCTGAGCAGCAAGAGGCTACCGGCGAGCAGGACGTGGCGTTGCTGGATAGGGAAGGTGCGGGTTAGCTGGCTCATGGTTCTACTGGACAGAATTCGGGTAACCCCGGCGACAGGTGCCGCCGGGGTAAGGGTGCTACAGGTCGTAGCTGAAGCCGACGAACACAGTGCGGCCCATCAGGAGATGGTCGATGGACTGCGCCACATCATCACGTTTGCTATCGGTCAGGTTGTTTACCCCGGCCTTGAGCGCGAGCTCCTTGGTGGCCTGGAACTTGGTGCCCAGACTGACGGTGTGGTAGGCATCCGATTCAACACTGGAGGCCTTGTTGGGGATGACCAGCATCTGGCTGCCGGTGTACTGGTAGTCCAGGTTCAGACCCAGTTTCGGCAGTGCCTGCCATTCGAGGCCGATGTTGCCTACGTGCTTCGGGCTGTAGTTCAGCTCGTTGCCCGTGTCACGGTTTTCGGCGTCTGAGTAGGTGTAATTGGCGCGTGCGGTCACTGCATCGGTAAAGGCGTAGCTGCCCTGCAACTCATAACCCTGAATACGCGCTTTGCTGACGTTGGTGTAAGTCATGACACGTGGCCGGTAGAGCGGCGGCCGCCAGCTGTCGCTGACGATCATGTCTTCAATCTCGTTGTTGAAGAACATAATGCCGGCTTGCAGGCGCTCGTCCTGATACAGGGTGCCCAGCTCATAGCTGACCGAGGTTTCCGGTTTCAGATCCGGGTTGCCGACGATCTGGCACATACCACGGCAAGCCAGCACGCTGTAGTTTTCGTCGGACTGGGTAATGTCCGGTGCCTTGAAGGCCTTGCCGGCGCCACCTTTGAGCACCCAGTTGTCGGTCAGGTTGTAGATGCCGTAGAGGCGCGGGCTGAATGCGCCTCCGAATACTTCATGGTCATCCCAGCGTCCTGCGAGGGTGATATCGAGGTCACCCAGGGAAAACTCGTCCTGCAGGTAGACGGCTTTCTGGTCGACTTCGGTTTCCTTGCCGAGGTTTTGGTTGTGCTCCAGGGTGGTACGACGCAGCTCGCTACCGGCGGTCAGCAGATGGCTGCCCAAGGTGGTCGAAATCTGGCCGTCTACGGTGTGGTTATTCTGCTCCACTTCACCTACACGGCCGCGCAGTGTGGTCATGATCTGCGAGTCGTCGGTCAGGTCGACCTTTTCGTAGTAGTAGCGCACGCGGGAGTTGAAGCTGTCCCAGTTGCCGTTATGCGATAGGCCGAAAGTGGTGCGATCCATTTCCTGCTCGTTAGTGACCAGCGGGGCAGGGGCGCCGGCATTGTTCCAGCGTGCCTTGCGCTCATCCTTGCGGTGGCTGAAGTCCAGGTCGATGCTCTGCTGCTCGTCGAGCAACCAGCTCAGTGAGCCAAGCACGTTGGCGCCCTGACGCTTTTCTGTGGCGTCGGTGCCCTTGAGGCTGAGCTTGTCGGTTTGCCAGGCGGCCTGGTCGGTGGATTCGACAATCAGATTGCCCAGCAGCTTGTTCTCAATCAGCGCGCCACTGAGGTAGCCGCTGCTGATGTGACGGTCACCGTTATCACCCTTGGTCGGGTGCTCGTAGCTGTAGGCCACGCCGGCTTCGGTGCTGTTGGTGGGCTGACGCAGGATCACGTTGACCACGCCGCCCAGGGCATCGGCGCCGTAGAGCGAAGACATCGGGCCACGGATCACTTCGATACGCTCAACCGCTGCCATGGGGATCGAGGACAGGTCGAAGTCGTTGGCATAGTTGGAAGTCAGGGCGTCACGCGAGTTGATGCGGCGGCCGTTGACCAGCAGCAGGGTGTAGTCCGAATCCATGCCGCGAATCTTGATCTCCTTGCGACCATAGGCCGAGGAGGTATTGATGTGTACGCCTGGCAGGCGCTTTACCGCATCGGCGAGGTCATAGACCGGCATCTTCTCCAGCTCAGCGCGGGTGATAACCGAGGCGCTGGCGGGCACGCTCAACTGGCTGTGGGCCGTTTGCGAGGCGGTGACGATGCTGTCTTCCAGGGTGACGCTGTTGTCGGCCAGCGCCGCGAAAGGCAGCAGACCGCCCAGTACGCCCAGCGAGATGGCGCGACGGCGATTGATGTTTCTGACAAAAGACATGACAGGTTCCATTTGAGTAGGTGTTGACGCGTTTACAGCTGATCACTGGTGATCGGCGGTTTCAGCCCGCCTGTGTTGTTATGCCTGCGGTGTGGCTGGCGGCGTCGCGTCGCCGGATACCGCGTTGGAGCAACCACATACCCACCCCCGTGAGTATTCCGACGACCACATAAAAGCCGCTTAACTGGTTGAAGCCTTGAAGCTGGTTGTCTGCGCCGGTGCTCAGGTAGAGCGCCGAAAACAGGCTGCCGAGCCCGGCAGCGACGTTGCTGACGGTGCCCTGAAACGCCATAAAGGCGGCGCGCTGGTGCGGTGGCGGGATCGCTGCGGCAATGGTCATGCTGCTGTTGGTGCGGACCGCGCTGGCGGCCATAAACAGCACGAAGACCAGGTAGATCGACAGGCCAATCGGAGTGGCGAAACCCAGTAGCGTGGTCAGTGCCAGACCGAAGCTGCTGAGCAGAATCACCGTCAGCGCCTGGCCACGGTCGATCCAGATACCGCCCAGGCGCATGGCTGCCAAGCTGGCCAGACCGCCGCAGAGAAACAGCAGGCCGATCTGCTCGCGGGGAAAATTCAGGTTGAACTGGAAGTAGTTGGAGAAATGCGGCACCAGCAGAAAGTGGCCGAATATCTGCAGCGCGGTGATCGCCAGTGCGCCCAGGCACAGCGGTGATTTCAGCAGCGGCAACACCGAGCCGCTGGGCCGCGAAGCGCTGACCTGGATGTGCAACAGCAGGTGACACAGCAAGGCCAGCGCCAGGCCCAGGCCGCCGAAGACGATAAAGGGCGCCTGCCAACTCCAGCGCAGCGCCAGCTCCAGAGCCAGGGGCACCACCACAATCGCCGCCAGAGAAAAGCCCATGCCGATATAGGCGAGTTTTCGCCCGCGCTCGGCCGGCGGGATGATGTCGAGCATGCTTGCCATCAGCAGCGCGCCCATGGGCCCGGCAACCAGGCCGGAGAGCACAAACAACAGAATCAGCTGCTCGGCGCTGCTGGTCAGGGCGCAGGCCATCAGCAGGGCGAAACGCAGGGTTAGAAGGATCACCAGCGCCTGTTTGCGTTGCAGGCGATCCAGCCAGGGCGCTGCCAGAGCCATGCTCAGGGCCGAGGCGAGCGTGGCGCCGCCACTGATATAGCCGACATGGCTGGCCTGCATGCCGAGGTCGCGTACAAGGTCCGGACCCAGGGGCATCACCATCATCAGGCTGCCGATGGAAAGCAGGTTGATCAGCATCGCCAGATGCACGGCTGCTTTCGAGTGTCCTACATCATCCATGTGCATAACCGCTCTAGATTGGGCGCGGGCTGCATCTTAAGTAATGAATCAGCATTGCGCAAATGCTAATCGTTAGCGTTAATATTGGCTTTTGTGACGAGTAAAGGCATTGCACGCCAAGGATTATTCCAAGAACAACGTTGCTGTTGAGGCGCCGAATTTGCCTGTAACCGCAGCTCTTGCGACCTCAACGGATACCTCTGTGGAGGGAGAAATGTTGTCCGAGCTGACCACGCTGTTCAGTGGCGATCTGGCGCGTTACCGTAATGTTTTTGTGGGGGCAGATGATCCGCGCGAGGCCATCTCTGGCGAGGAATTCCTTCAGCCGCAGACGCTGAGTACCTTGATGGCGCGCTTCCGCCCGCAGTTCGCGACGGCTGACCAGCGCGGTTTGGCGTCGATCTGGGCCAATCAGTACTTTATGCGCCTGTTTCCGCCGGTGATCAGTGCGGCGCTGCTGCTGAACCAGCGCATGCCGCTGCAGATCGGGCAGTTGTCGATCATCGTCGATGGCGAAGGCTTGCCGCTGGTGTTCAAGCTGCCTGGGCCGTGCGAGCCGCTGCCGCCGCCGCACAATCCCTTCGAGCGTTTTGCCCATCTGCTCGATGACAATCTGCAGCCCTTTATCCAGGCACTCTGCGCCCATACCGGAGTATCGGCGAAAGTGCTCTGGAGCAATGCCGGCAACTACTTCGAAGCCTGGCTCGGGCAACTGCAAAAACGCAGCGAGCAAGCAGAGTTATTGCTCGATGGCCAGCGCCTGCTAAGCACCGCGCAACGCCCGGATGGTTCGCGCAACCCGCTGTATGCGCCAATCCGCTATGTCGATATCGAGCACGCCGACGGTCAGGTACGGCCGTGGCGACAGCGCCGGTTGTGCTGCATCCGCTACGTGCTGCCGGGTGTGAAGCTTTGCCCCAACTGCCCAAGACTCAAACAGCCTCAGTAGCTCGTGCCATGCATCGTGCAGCAGGCATGGACATATTCGGTTTGAATCAAGTCAGTTTTTGGGAGTGGCGATGAGCTGCGGTGAGAGCCGCTATAAGGGCTTATGTGTGTCCGCGTCCGTGGCATAAAGCCGATTTCTGATCTGTGCCCAGGCTGCCTGAAATAGCGTGTGACAAGGCGCGGGAAAATCAGCATTCAACGGATGCCAGAAGAACTCAAAGACATGTCCGCCATCATCATGTGTGTCGAAGCGCCACTGATGGGGTAGCGACTCTGCGACCTCGCAAAGCTGAAACGACCAGATCTGTTGCTCGTACCCGGCATTCCAACTGCCTAGATCCTTTACTGGCCGTGCATGCCGAATGCCCGACTCTTCAGCAAGCTCGCGCACGGCTGCATGGGAAGGCCGCTCACCGACTTCAATGGTGCCCTTCACCAGTTGGTAACCCGATAGCGGATGTTTGAACACCAGCAGGTGCGCCATGCCGTCAATCATCCGCATAACCACAGGGCATGCTTTTGTCGCAAGCAGGTCGGGCGCAGGGGCATCCTTCAAGTCAGTCTCCGTAGGGGCCTCAGTAATGGGCGCTTTCTGTACCAGGATTTTCAGAGTGCTACGAAAAATTTCGCTATGCCAACATCGCATGAATTGCCATATGGCCAGCCCCGGACTACCTTCGGGCCGTCACAACAGCGATGCTTGCTTGAGCAGGTCATAGAGTCCTTCCGGCACCAACGGCGATGCCTGGGTGAAGCTGGAGCTGGAGTGCCAGGCTGCCCTGAACGGCGCGCCATCGCTTTCGTGGCCGTCTAACCAGGGTTGTTCATAGACCTCTGCGTCGTCAAACCTGGCATCGTAGACCTGGACAATCTCGTGCCCTGGCTTGCCTGCGTAGGTGAAGATGCTTTCCAGCGTGCCAATCAGGCGAATGTCGCTGATCGAGTGGCCCAGTTCTTCCTGCACTTCGCGAACGATAGCCTCGTGGCTCCTTTCGCCGAATTCAATGCCGCCGCCAATGGGGCGAAAGAGCATCCGGTTCTCGTCGGCATCGTGGAATTGGTTGACCAGTATTTTCCTCTGATGATGAAAAATGCATAGCGCGAGCGGGCGAATGAAGTGTTCTGCCACGAGTAATAATTCCTTTATTCGGGTCGTCAGTTAATCGAACTGGGCCGGGTTGCAGGTGTTGCGGGCAACTGAGCAAGGAAGGCGGCAATTTCTCGACGGTCTCGTAGATGCACTGTTGGCACCGTCGGGCCTATGGCCACGAGCACTGCCTCGATACCTTGACGGTAGCCATGGTCGAACTGCCAGACGAACTTAAGAAATTCCAGAAATGCCTGGTCGAGTTTTTCTCTACAGCCTGCAGGAAGGTCGGGGCGCGGTCGGTTCAAGACGCTACGCACGATGACGCGCCTCAGGCAGGTCAGCCGCGGTGTATCCAGCCAGATGATCAGGTCGGCGCTGGGCAGGCGTAGGTCGAAGGTGCGGCGGGAGTAATTGCCTTCACAGACCCAGGCATCCGTGGTGAGCGCATCGCGGACTCTTTCACGGAACTGCGTAGCGTCGGGCTCGACCCAGCCGGGCTCCCAGAACAGGGTATCGAGATGCACGACGGGTACGCCGAGGCGCTTGCCCAAGGCCCGCGCCAGAGTGGACTTGCCGCTGCCGGCATTGCCCAAAATCACAATCCGTTGCACGAGGGACTTCCATCCGTGGAAAAGGGGCGGCGATTCTGCTGATTTTTACTGGCCTGTCAACCGCGCGGTTTTCGGCTCATGCTGTCGACCGGCGTCTGGCCCTTTGGTCGGCTTACGACCCTCTTAGCCAGCCCCTTAAATATAGCGAAACAGGTCATGGGCGTTCAGCAGGTCGTAGGCGATCTGCGGGCGTTTTTCCAAGCCGCGGCGGATGGCGGTGGGAATGGCCTGGCGGGTTTTGCGACAAAGGCCGGGGAGTTCATCGATCTCGATCTGGATACCGCGCATGCTGCGCACTTCGTTAAAACCAGGCGCAACGGCAACGCGTACGCCAAGTTGTTCGTAGATGCGCCGCTGCAGCTTTTCCAGATCGGCCAGGCTCTCGAGGTTTTCCAGGCGCTCCAGCAGGCGCTTTTCCTCGGCGCGGGTGAGCAGCAGGATGCGCATATCGCTGCTGGCATTCTCCAGCAGCTGCTCACGCCCGCAGTCGCAGGCACCGGGTGGGCAGGGTTGGCGCAAGGGTGGTGTGCTGGTCATGGGTTCCGATCATAGCCAGCTGCGAGCGGTTTTGCCCATGCCTGGGCATGGACAAATGGCTTATTGGGTGGATAATCCGACCCATCAACCGTGCTGAAGACACACTCGTACCATGCGTAAAACCCTGCGTACCGCTCTGATCTGGATGCTCATGCTCGCCCTCCCGGCGCAGAGTATGGCCGCCATCAGCATGCAGTTATGCGCGGTAACCCAGCAGAGCGGGGCGATGGCCCAGGTTGATCCGCAAATGGCGGCGCATCATCCCGGCGCGATGGTCATGCCTGAGTCCGCAACAGACTCGGCCCATGGTGAGCATCACGCCAGCGACACTTCCAGCAAGTCTGTGTCTACCGCCGATAACAGCCTGTGCAGCCTCTGCGCTTTTTGTGTCGGTGCGGTGGCCCTGAGCACGGTGGTTGCCAGCCATTCCCCACTGCAAGCGGTCGAGCCATCCCTGGCGCGACTGGATCAATTTGTCGGCTTTATCGCCGAAACCCCCGAAAGACCGCCCCGCCTGTTTCTCGCCTAAGCCAAACCGTGCGTTGACGCACCTGACGCAGTTGCTGCCCAGGCCCGCGTAACGCGTATTTAGCTATTCGTCGGTGTTTGCCTGCTTAGCGCAGGCGCGCCGCTGCACGCGAGACTATTCGATGATGCGTTTTCCCTTGAACTGCCTGCAGGCGTTTATCTGCCTGGCATGGCTGCTGCCTGCGGGCAGCTGGGCCGAGTCGCCCGACCCGCTGGACGCCCAGGCCGCCACGCCGGCTCTGCACTATCAATCGCCACTTAAGACCTATCAGAGTTTTGCTGAGCAGCCGCCGCACGATTGGCGAGAGGCCAACGATTTGGTCGGCCGGATCGGTGGTTGGCGCACTTATGCTCAAGAGCCTTACGCCCAGGGGTCTGATACCCAGGAAATCCCGGTGCAGCAGCCTACCGAGCCGCCGATCAAGTCAATGGAGGCGCACCATGGCCATCACTGAATTGAGTGGTATGACGAGCCGCATCGGGCTTTGCGCGGTGCTTGTTCTACTGAGCGGCTGCGCCAGCTTTAGCCAAGATGGTGGTTTTACTCAGGTCGAGCAGGCCAGCCAGGCGCAGTTGGACAAACAGGTGACCTGGGTGAAAACCCCGGAGCAGCGCAGCCAGGTGGCTGAGCGGGTCGCCGAGTTGCTGGCCGAACCGCTGACGGTGGATGCCGCCGTGCAGGTTGCCTTGCTGAATAACCGCGACTTGCAGGCAAGCTTCGATGCGCTGGGCATCAGCGAAGCCGAGCGGGTGCAGGCCGGGCGTATCCCCAATCCGGGCTTTTCCTTCGGGCGTTTGGAGAAAGGCAGCGAGGTGGAGTACGAGCGCGGCTTGCATATAAATCTGGCGCGGCTGATCGCCATGCCGCTGACCTCCGACATGGAGGCCAAGCGCTTCGAGCAGGTGCAGCGGCAAACCAGCCTGGCGCTGTTCGAACTGGCCAGCCAGACGCGCAAGGCCTGGTACCGCGCTGTGGCAGCGCAGGAAAGTCTCGGCTTTATGGGCCAGGTGATGCAGGCGGCTGAGGTATCGGCTGAGCTGGCCAGACGGCTGGCCGCAGTGGGCAACTACAGCACGCTGCAACGGGCCCAGGAGCAGAGCTTCTATGCCGATGCGGGGCTCAATCTGATCCGCGCCGAACAGGCCCGAGTGCAGAGCCGCGAGCAGCTGACCCGCCTGCTTGGCTTGTGGGGCGAGCAGATCGATTTCCACTTGCCCGAGCGCTTGCCCGAGTTGCCGGCTAAGCCTGAGCAGTTGCCGGATGTCGAGCGCCTAGCCATGGCTCAACGTCTGGATATCCAGGCTGTGCGCCTTGACGCCGAGCGCCTGACCAGCAACCTGGGGCTGAGCAAGACCACGCGTTTTATCAACGTGCTGGAGCTGGGCGTGGTGAATAACCGCTCCAATGAGGAACCGACCCAGCGTGGCTACGAGATCAGCGTCGAGTTGCCGCTGTTCGACTGGAGTGGCGCCAAGGTGGCCAAGGCCGAGGCGCAGTACCGGCAGATGCTTAATCGCGCCGCTGCCACGGCGGTCAATGCGCGCTCGCAAGTGCGCGAGGCCTACCTCGGTTACCAGGCCAGCCATGACCTTGCCCGGCATTACCGCGACGAGGTGTTGCCGCTGCGCGCACGCATCGCCGAGGAAAATGTCCAGCAGTACAACGGCATGTTTATCAGCACCTTCGAGCTGCTGGCCGATGCGCGCAAACAAATCCTCGCGGTCGACGGCTATCTGCAGGCGCAGCGCGATTTCTGGATCGCCAAGGCCGATCTGGATATGGCCCTGTTGGGCGCGCCCAGTCTGTCAGCAAGCACTCCGGCTATGGCCGCCACCGACGAGCCCGCCGGGCACTGATCAAGGACTATTTCCCATGGTTTCACGACGTGATTTCTTTCTCGGTGCCAGCGCGATTACTGCAGCTGTCGCCACCTCGGCGGTCAGCCGGGTATCCCTGGCTGGCATACCGGAGGCGGTGTCCCAGGGTAGCGCCGACACCCAGCCGCCGCTGCAACCGCAGAGCGGTCGGCCCTATAACCACAACGGCTGGACCCTGCCGTGGCGGATGAACAACGGCGTCAAGGAGTTCCATCTGGTCGCAGAGCCGGTGGTGCGCGAACTGGCGCCAGGCTACAAGGCCCATTTGTGGGGCTATAACGGCCAGTCGCCGGGGCCGACCATCGAGGTGGTGGAGGGCGACCGGGTGCGCATCTTCGTTACCAACAAGCTGCCCGAACACACCAGCATCCACTGGCACGGTCAGCGTCTGCCCAATGGCATGGATGGCGTCTCCGGGCTGACCCAACCGGCGATTCCGGTGGGCAAGACCTTCGTCTACGAGTTTGTCGCGCGCCGCCCCGGCACCTTTATGTATCACCCCCATGCCGATGAAATGACCCAGATGGCCATGGGCATGATGGGCTTCTGGGTCACTCATCCCAAGGAACACCACCCGCTGATCAGCGAAGTAGACCGCGACTTCTGCTTTCTGCTTAACGCTTATGACATCGAGCCTGGGGCGGCCACGCCGAAGATCATGACCATGCTCGACTTCAACCTGTGGACCTTCAACAGTCGCATCTTCCCCGGTATCGACCCGCTGGTGGTGCGGCACAACGACAAGGTGCGCATCCGCGTCGGCAACCTGACCATGACCAATCACCCGATCCATCTGCATGGCCATGAGTTCGAAGTGACCGGCAGCGATGGCGGTCCACGGCCCTTGGCGGCGCGCTGGCCGGAGGTGACCAGCGATGTGGCGGTGGGGCAGATGCGTCAGTTGGAGTTTCTCGCCGATGAGGAGGGCGACTGGGCCCTGCATTGCCACAAGAGCCACCACACCATGAACGCCATGGGCCATGACGTGCCGACGCTGATTGGTGTCGATCATCGCGAGATGACGCGCAAGGTCGCCAAGTTGATTCCCGATTACATGGTGATGGGCGAGCGTGGCATGGCTGATATGGCGGAAATGCAGATGCCGTTGCCGGACAACACCGCACCGATGATGACCGGCGACGGCCCCTTCGGCTCGGTGGAAATGGGCGGCATGTTTACCGTGCTCAAGGTGCGTAAGGATCAAGCGCCTGGCGATTACCGCGACCCGGGCTGGTTCAAACACCCGGCCGGCACAGTGGCCTATGAATGGAAAGGGGAGCTGGTCCAACCGGCGCGTTCAAGCGAGGCCGGCGGGCAGTCGATGCCGCTCAAACAGCCGCCTGGCGAGCCGGTCGAGGTGCAAGTGCGTAAACCTAGCAGCCATGCAGGCCATTGAGGAGGCAGTCCATGCAACAGACAGCTTATTTGCCGTTGGCACTCGCCCTGGCGGGCATGCTGCTTAGCGGCCCCGTGCTGGCCCATAGCGAACAACACGCTGCGCAGCACAGCGCTGCCATAGTCAAAGAGCAGAAACCCTGGGGTATTGCCGGTGAGCCTGGGCAGGTCAGCCGTACCATCGAAATAGGCATGAGCGACCAGATGCGCTTTAGCCCCGACCAACTTGAGGTCATGCAGGGCGAGACCATCCGCTTTGTGCACCGTAACCAGGGCAAGTTGCTGCATGAGTTCGTGCTGGGCACCCAGGCGGATCTGGATGCGCACGCGGCGCTGATGGCCAAGTTCCCCGGCATGCAGCACGACGAGCCGTATATGGCCCACGTCGCTCCGGGGCAGAGTGGCGAGATCATCTGGACCTTCAACCGTGCTGGCGAATTCGACTTCGCCTGCCTGATCGCCGGCCACTATCAGGCAGGCATGGTTGGCCGCATTCGTGTGCTGACCAACTAACCCCTTACCCAAGCAGAGGATCGACCATGAAAAATTTACTGAGTGTTATCGCCTTGGCCTGCGCGCTGGCCAGCCCCGTATTTGCCAGCCAGCACAGCGCCGCTCCGGTCACCAACAGCGCTGCGGCGGCAAGCCAGGGCGAGATACGCAAGATTGATGCAGCCAACCAGAAAATCACCCTGCGCCACGGGCCGTTGGCCAATATCGGCATGCCGCCGATGACCATGGTGTTTCAGGTGCAGGACGCCGCCCAGCTGGAGGGGCTTAAGGTGGGCGACAAAGTGAGTTTTGTTGCGCAGCAACAGGGCAGTCAGTTTTTCGCGAGCGAGTTGCAGGCTGTGCAGCCTTGAGCTGTTGGGGCCGCTAGGCGGCCCCGATTGCCTGATCAGGCAGTAGCGAAGCGCTCGTCGAGATAAGCGATGATCGCCTTGGACTCGTACAGCCAGGTGCTCTGGCCGTTTTCTTCGATGCGCAGGCACGGCACCTTGATCTTGCCGCCTTGCTGCTCCAGTTCACTGCGCGCCTGGGCGTCGTTCTTCGCGTCGCGCAGGGCCACTGGAACATTGAGCTTGTGCAGGGTGCGGCGGGTTTTGACGCAGAACGGGCAGGCGTGGAATTGGTACAGCGCCAGGTTGCGGGCGCTTTGCTCGACCGCAGCCTGAGCTTCTGGGGTGCGTTTAAGCTTGGCCGGACGGCTGATCCAGTCGAGGAAGATGATCAACTGGCCGAGGCCAATGCGCAGTGCCTTGATAATCATGCGGGGGCAAACCTTGGGTAGCTAAATACGGGCGCGCAGCTTACCCGAGTTTGCTGCGATTGGCCCGACGCTGGCCGTGGTCCCGGTCGAACGGCATAATCCGCGCTCGATGCCTGACCCTGCCGAGCCTGCGATGAAACCCGAAGACCTGCTGTTGCTGGTAACCCGCGAAATGCCCTTCGGCAAATACAAAGGCCGTTTGCTCGCCGATCTGCCGGGTAATTACCTCAACTGGTTTGCCCGCGAAGGTTTTCCCCAGGGAGAAATCGGCCGGCTGCTGGCGCTGATGCAGGAGATTGATCACAACGGTCTGTCGGGCCTGCTCGACCCGTTACGCAGCAAACCGCGGGTGCCGTTCAAGGGGCAGTAGGTCGTTTGTCGGGCAGTTCTGCATCGGGCTTTGGTAGGCAGCCCAGGCCGACATGTTTGGGAATGCCCAATCCTTCATTTATCACTTCGATCCATTGATGCCATTGCCCGCTGCGTAATACCTGAGCTGCTGCGCGGTCCAGGCGCGGCCCCCATTGTTCCACGTGTTTGCGCAGAACCAGATAGTTCGGCAGGTTGGTAAGCGCAGGTCCACGACGCTCTAGGGTCTTACTCAGCCCTGTCTGCTGCAGTGAGGTCAATCCGCTGCGTTCGGGCTCTATGACGATGTCCAGGCGACCACGCTCCAGCATCAGGAACATATTTTCGCGACTGATGAGCTTGTCGTGTTGGATGCCCTGCTTATCCAACAGGTCTGTGGCCAGCTTGTTGCCATTCAGTATGCCGACACGTAAATCACGCAAGTCCTCTGCAGCGTTAATTACCCAGCTGCTGTCCCTGTGCACGAAGGCGTAATTTGTTGAGCAACTGAGCGGTCCGACCAGATGTACCTGCTCACGAAAGGACGCTACTGCGCCAGGCTGACGAAAGAACTCGGCATCAACTTCACCGCGCTGCAACATAAGCAGCGAGCGCGCAGCTGGTACGAGCGTTATTGCCGGCTCAAAGCCGGCCGTGCGCAACAAGGCCTCCACTGCGGGTACTTGCGGTGCCAAGAAGTCGGCAGCCGACAATTCAATTGTCTGTGCTGACGCCATGCCATGCATCAGCGCAAGGTTTAGACCTACCAAGCTACTGACCCGGCGCAGGTTGCTAGTCGCGCATTGGCAGCGCTCTAGCACTGTGGCGGTTGCCAGCGGATTGCGATTGGCGATGAGCCGTGAATGCCTGGGCAGTGGCTGTGCGCTGGAGCAGATCGCCCACCCTATGGCGTCGCATAGTGCTAGGTAGACAGATGAAATGGCATTTGCCACTGATTGCCTCCGGCTGGTTGTGGCCTGTTACAGGATGCAAACCATGCCTGTCGCGTTGCGCAGATAAATGACAGGCCATGAGTTGCATCCAGAGAGACTGGCTTTATGTGGATAATTTTCCGCCAATACCTCCCAGCTTAATCTAGCTATTGGGTAGCTGCTTCGAGTGACTAGAACGTTGGGGGGTAAATTGCTCCGCATGGAGATGCCCCATGTCTCTACATGCCTCAGCTGCAATTGCCTGCTGGCCAGCAGTGCCAGTTGATAGTGGTTTTGCTGGGTTTATGAACCCGTGATTTGTATCAAAGATGCGGCGTGCAGATGAGCGCTGCGTCTGCGCTGACCGATATCGAATGCTGTTGCTGGTTGCATGGTTACGGCCCTGAATAAAAACACCCTGCGAAAGGCTAGCTTTGGCAGGGTGTGTGGGAGTGCATTGGCCGGCTTGTGGCCGGTTTTTTATTGCGTGCCATCCATGGCCGCAGCTTGTGTCGCGCGAGACGACGGTAGAAGGTGCTTCTGGCAATTTGCATTGCCGGCAGGCGCTTACTGCGCCTGGCTGACCTCTGGGGTGAGGGCCAGCGGTGGCACTTCAACGAACTCCAGTTGCAGGCGTTCGCTACTCCAGGCGCGGATCTGGTTGGTCAGCGCCAGGTCGTCGTTCAGCTTTTGGCCGTAGGACGGGATGATTTCTTTCAGCTTGGTTTGCCATTCGGGGCTCTGCAGCTTGTCCTTAAAGGTCTTCTCCAGCACCGAGAGCATGATCGGTGCGGCTGTCGAAGCACCCGGCGAGGCGCCGAGCAGGGCGGCGAGGCTGCCATCGGCGGCGCTGACCACTTCGGTGCCGAATTGCAGGATGCCGCCGTGTTCAGCGTCTTTCTTGATGATCTGCACGCGCTGGCCAGCCTGGATCAGCTCCCAATCCTCCGATTTGGCATTGGGGAAGTACTCGCGTAGCGAATCCATGCGGTCTTCCTGGCTGAGCATCAGCTGGCCCATCAGGTAGGTGCTGAGCGAGAAATTATCGATGCCGGCGTGGGTCATCGGCAGGATGTTGTCGGTGGTCAGGGCGCTGAAGGTATCGAGCAGCGAGCCGTTTTTCAGAAACTTGGTGGAGAAGGTGGCGAACGGTCCGAACAGCAACACCTTCTGGCCCTCGATTACACGGGTGTCGAGGTGCGGTACGGACATCGGCGGCGAACCGACCGAAGCTTTGCCGTAAACCTTGGCCTGATGCTGAGCGACGATTTCCGGGTTGCTGGTGGCGAGGAACGAGCCGCCCACCGGGAAGCCAGCATAGCCTTCGCCTTCACTAATACCGGACATCTGCAGCAGTTTCAGAGCCGCGCCGCCAGCGCCGATAAACACGAACTTGGCGTTGATGGTTTTCTCTGCGCCGCCGTTGGCCAGGTCGGCCACCTGCACGTTCCAGGTGTTGTCGGCATTGCGCTCGATACCGCGCACTTCATGCTGCAGGTTGAGGCTGACGTTGTCCTGCTGGCTTAGCGAGCCGAACAGCTGGCGGGTGATTTCACCAAAGTTGACGTCGGTGCCGATCGATACGCGGGTCGCGGCGAGCTTCTGCCCAGGCTCGCGGCCTTGCATCACTAGCGGTACCCACTGCTTGATCTGCTGCGGGTCTTCGGAATATTCCATGCCACGGAACAGCGAACTGGCTTGCAGAGCGGCATGGCGCTTCTTGAGGAACTCGACGTTGTCATCACCCCAGACAAAGCTCATGTGCGGCACGTTGTTGATAAACGAAGGCGGATTGTTGAGCACCTTGCGTTCAACCTGATAGGCCCAGAACTGCTTGGAAATCTCGAACGACTCGTTGATCGCCACGGCCTTGCTGATGTCGATGCTGCCATCGGCCAGTTGCGGGGTGTAGTTCAGCTCGCAGAAGGCCGAGTGGCCGGTGCCGGCGTTGTTCCAGGCGTTGGAGCTTTCATCGGCGACGCGGTCGAGGCGCTCGTAGATGTCGATGCTCCAGCCCGGCTCCAGTTCATTGAGGTAGGTGCCCAGGCTGGCACTCATGATGCCGCCGCCAATCAGCAGAACATCCACGGATTTTTCCGGCTCAGGGTGCTTGGCGCAGCCAATCACGCTCAGGCACAGCAGGGTCAACAGGAGCTTTTTCATTAAACCAACCATCTTATCGGTGAAGTCAAAGTGACGGCCTGCGCCGACACGGGGTCAGGCGTGTGGCAATAGCGTGCTGGCCCGTCGGCAGGCGACAGGCGCGGGGCAGGGTGTGCAGGGCGTCGTATGCATAACAGCAGCAGCCCAAGGCGCGGCGACTGGCGTTGCCTGGTGCTAATCGAAAGAATCGCAAGAAGCATGCCCGCCGCTGCAAAGCGCTGGACTGCGGCGCGCTGCCGCAGTTGCAGTGGGTCACTCAGTGGTTCTAGGTGGCGTGATCTCGCCATGCCCAGGCGGATTTATTGCGGCTTTTGGCGGAATATCGCCGCGCACCTTGAGAACATGCAGGCAGAAAAAAACCGGCGCGGGGCCGGTTTCTTCTGCAGCAGGGCTTGATCAGTTATTGATCAGGCTGAGGAATTCACTGCGGGTGGCGGCGTTTTCACGGAACTCACCGAGCATCACCGAGGTGACCATGGAGGAATTCTGCTTTTCCACGCCGCGCATCATCATGCACATGTGCTGCGCTTCGATTACCACCGCCACGCCGAGGGCGCCGGTGACTTGCTGGATGGCTTCGGCGATCTGCCGGCTGAGGTTTTCCTGAATCTGTAGGCGGCGTGCATACATATCGACGATGCGTGCAACCTTCGACAGGCCGAGCACCTTGCCATTGGGGATATAGGCGACATGTGCCTTGCCGATAAAAGGCAGCAGGTGGTGTTCACACAGCGAGTACAGCTCGATGTTCTTCACCAGCACCATTTCGCTGTTATCGGAGCTGAACAGCGCGCCGTTGGTGACTTCCTCGAGGGTCTGCTGATAGCCCTTGCACAGGTACTGCATGGCTTTGGCGGCGCGCTTGGGCGTGTCGAGCAGGCCTTCGCGGGATACGTCTTCGCCAAGTTGGCCAAGGATCTCGGTGTATTGCTGTTCCAGGGACATGGACAATCTCGTAGGTCTTTCTGAAGGGCGCAGGTTAGGCCGCGAGGGTCGGGCTGGCAAGTGCGCAAGCCGCCAGCCGCAGGGGCTTATTCGTCGCGGCCATCCATCATGGTGCGCTTGAGCATCACATACACCGCGCCAGTGCCGCCGTGCTTGGCCAGGCAGGAGGTAAAGCCGAGCACTTGCGGATGCTGGCGCAGCCAGGTGTTGACGTGACTTTTGATCATTGGTTTGCGGCCATCCATGCGCACAGCCTTGCCATGGGTGACGCGCACGCAGCGCACCTCCAGCTTGTTGGCCTCGGCGATAAATTCCCAGAGGGTGTCGCGGGCTTTTTCCACGCTCATGCCGTGCAGGTCAAGGCTGCCCTCGAAGCTGATCTGGCCCAGCTTGAGTTTGCGCATCTGGCCGTCCTGCACGCCGTTGCCGGCCCAGTACAGCGGGTCTTCGGCACCGACATCGATCACGAACTGGTCGGACAGGCCGTCGACCTTGACCGAATCCACGCGCGCCGTGGCGGCCTGGCGCAGGGTGGCCAGTTGGGCACGGTTGGGTTTCGGTTTGCCGGTGTCGGCGCGGTCATGCTTGATCGGTTTGACGCCGCGCAACTCGGCTTTGAATAGGGAAAAATCGTCGTCTTGCATTTAGATCTCCGCGAAGGCCGTTAGTGTAACCAAGCTGCCCGGCACTCAGTCGCGCTTTTTCATCAGATGTGGGGCCATGCTCAGGTCGCTGGGACGGCGCAGGCGGCGTCGGCAGCGGCGCCACAGCAGCACGCCGAAGGTCAGCAACAGCAGCCCGATCACGACAAATACGCTGGCGGCGGCTGGCGATTCGTTCAGCGGGCCGAGTGCGGCAGGTTGGCCGAGCAGGGTGGCGATGCCGGCCATGCTCAGCAGTACGCCGAATGTGGCAAACAACGCGGCCAAGCCAGCGCCCAGGCGCAGGCGCCAGTTGCTGGCATTGCGTGGGCGCAGGCGGCGTGCATCGAAACCATCGGAGTGTTTCATTCCGATTTCCTCATGCCAATTTCCTCGGTGGTTATCGGCGGTATGACCGGGCTAGGCTGGAGGGGTTCAACTACGCCGCTCAGCCTCTGTGCAAGTTGCGAACTGTTACGCGCTGTCGGTTATTCAGATTAAGGCGCTGGCGCAGGGCACCACGGCGGCAAAATTGTCGGCCAGGGCGATCATCTCGGCACGGTGCATGTCGGCGGCGCTGATCACCTGACCGTCGAGCGTTGGCAGGTCGCGGGTGGCGCAAGCGGCATCTACCACGGTGCAGCGATAACCATAGTCCTTGGTGGCGCGCACTGTGGTGCTGATGCTCGAATGGGTCATAAAGCCACAGACGATCAAGTCCAGGTGGCCCAGGGCCTGCAAACGATCATGCAGTTCGGTGCCGTTGAAGGCATTGGGCATGCGCTTCTCGACGATGATTTCGCCCGGTAGCGGCGCGGCTTCCGGCAGATGCAGACCGCGTGGGCCGCGTGGGTCGAGCAGGCCATCGGGGATGCCCAAATGCTTGACGTGAACGATGGCGCTGCCCAGGTGACGGGCGGCGGCCAGCAGTTTGGCGATTTCTTCCAGTGCGGCATCCAGCCCCGGTAATTGCAATACGCCGCTGCGGTATTCCTCTTGCGCATCAATGATCAGCAAGGTCGCATTGCTCAGGCTGGCGGGCGCATGGCTGCGGCCAGTGAGGGCGAACATCGTTTTAGGGGTGGACATGGCAGGAACTCCAGGCTGGCATGGACAGTCCACCCATTGTCCGCCTGTGCTGCGCTGCTGTGAACCTTTGTGGTCGATGATCTTGCGTGTCGCCTATGTGGCGAGCAGAATCGGGGGGCTGCCGAGGAACGGCGATTTCAAGCAAAGGAGCTGCAATATGAACCTGATTGCACTGTTTTCCGAGCATTTCTGGCTGTTGTTCGCCGTGGCGATTTCCATCGCTGTGCTGCGCGAACTACACCTTAAACGAGACTAGCGGCGGCGCGTGTAAATGCCGCAGCGCATCGACAAGCGCCAGAGCATGCTCTGGCGCTTTCGTTTTTAGTACAGGCCAAACAGTTCGAACTGCAGGTACCAGATACCCAGTGAGCCGAAGAAATTGACCAGAATGGCCGGCAGAAACTTCAGGTGCACAGCAAAGCTGTAAGTCTTGTCCAGTGACATCGCCATGACTCCCGCAGCGGAACCGACCACCGTCAGCGAGCCGCCAATCCCCACCATCAGCGCATTCAGCGCCCACTGATTGAGCCCCAGCTGTGGGTTGGACATCAGCGCAGCCGCTTCCACGGGCACGTTATCCATCACCCCAGACGCCACCCCAAGCACCACGTTGACTGCGGTGGGGTGCAGCACTTCGAACAGCCGCGAGATATACGACAGCCAGCCGACGTGGTTAAGGCAGGCCACCGAAGTGATGATGCCGATAAAGAACAGCAGGGCGTTCCACTCGACCTTTTGCAGTTGATCCTGCCAGGGCAGCTCGATACCGCGGCGCATTAGCAGCCAGGCATACAGGGCGACGATGCCCAGGCCGATGCCGATGGCGAACTCGATGCTGACTTTCAGCAGGATATTGCACAGCACCGCGCCAAACACCGCGAAGAAACCGACTACTGCCAGGCCCGCGCCGCCGGGTTTAAGCGCAGACTCGGCCTGGTCAGCCACCTGGATCAGGCTCTGGCCATCGAGTTTGCGCAGATAGAAGAAGTGCAGCGTGGCGGCGAACAACAGCCAGCCGATCAACGCCGAGGGGATCAGCAACAGCAGGCCGGCGATGCTGATCTTGCCGGCCAGCACCACCATCAGGCTGGTCGAGGTGCCGAGAAACCACACCCCGGAGTTGGAGGCGACCACGATGTTGCACAGCGAGATATGGGTGTAGCGCTGATTGGTCGAGATGTTCTTCACCGTCTTGCCGAAGATCATCGCCGTGGTGATGTTGTTGAGAAACGGCGAGAGCAGCGCCGACAGCGCGCCAGTGGCCCAGAACATACCGCGTGCGCCAAGGCCCTTGCGCATCAGGTAGCCATTGAGTGCGGTGAAGACGTTCCGCTCGTTGAGCAGCTCGACCACCATCCACATAAACGCCATAAAGGCGATCAGGCCGAACAGCTCTTCCTTGATCTCGCTCTGCGCATGCAGGAAGAACTGAAAGCCATTGGGGTCGTAAAACGCGTAGTGGGCACCGATAACGATCAGACCGGACATCATGAACATCGCCGGCTTGAACTTATCCATCTCCAGTTGTGCTTCAAAAACGATCAGCGTCATGCCAATCAGGAATATCGCCAGCACGAGCAAGCCCGTGATCGAGAAGGGATCTATGACCATTTTTAGGAATGTCTTGAGAAGGGAGGGGAAGGGTTAGAAATTGGTAACAAAATTATACTGATGCGCATAAGGCTTGGGCAGGCCTACATTGTGACTGTGGCGGCCTTTATGGTCAGCAATGCGTCGCGCCGCTAGATCAGCACTGCGCCCGGCGCGGGCAGGTACGGCAGGCTGCTAGAATGGCGCACTTTTTCTGCGGAGAGCTGCCGTGACTGACGCCACACATACCTACCCAACCCGCCTGCGCAGCGTGCGCGATTACATTCGCTGGGCGGTCAGTCGGTTTCATGGCGAGGAACTGTTCTTCGGCCACGGCACCGACAATGCCTGGGATGAGGCCCGCCAGCTGGTGCTTGGTGCCCTGCACCTGCCTTACGAAATCGCCGACAGCTACCTCGATTGCCGCCTGGAAGACGACGAGCATGCGCATCTGCATGCCTTACTCGCACGGCGTATCGACGAGCGCGTACCGACCGCCTATCTGTTGGGCGAGGCCTGGTTCTGCGGCATGCCGTTTATTGTCGATGAGCGCGTGCTGATTCCACGTTCACCGATTGGCGAGCTGATCGAGCAGCACTTCGAGCCCTGGCTGGCGATGGAGCCGGCGCGGATTCTCGATTTGTGCACCGGCTCGGGCTGCATCGGCATTGCCTGTGCCTACGAGTTTCCCGAGGCCGAAGTGGTGCTGGGTGATCTGTCGTTTGAGGCGCTGGAAGTGGCCAATCAGAACATCGAGCGTCACGGCCTGGATGAGCGCGTGTACACCGTGCAGGGCGATGGTTTTGCCGGGCTGCCGGGGCAGCGTTTTGACTTGATCGTCTCCAACCCGCCTTATGTGGATGCTGAGGATTTCGCCGATATGCCGGCCGAATACCAGCACGAGCCTGAGCTGGGCTTGGCCTGCGGCGACGATGGCCTAGACCTGGTGCGGCGCATGCTCGCTGAGGCGGCGGATCATCTGACCGAAAAGGGCTTGCTGATTATCGAAGTCGGTAATAGCCAGGTGCATGTCGAGGCGCTGTACCCGGAAGTCGATTTCACCTGGCTGGAATTCGAGCGTGGCGGTCACGGTGTATTCCTGCTCGCGGCTGCGCAGTGCCGCGAGCATCAGGAGTTGTTCCAGCAACGCCTGAATGGCTGATCAGCGTAGCGTCAGATGGCGGCTGAGCAGCGCACGCAAGGCCGCCGGTTTGACCGGCTTGGGCAGGAAGTCGAGGCCGGCGGCATGCACCTGAGCGATCAGCTCGGGGCGGCCGTCGGCACTGATCACCACGCCCGGTAGCGGCTCGCCCAAACGGGTGCGCAGCCAGGCCATCAGCTCGGTGCCGGTTTCGCCGTCATCCAGGTGATAGTCCACCAGTGCCAGTTGCGGCCGCACGTTTTCACTCAGCAGATGTTCGCACTCCAGGCGATTGCGCGCCGTCCTCACCTGACAACCCCAACGTGACAGCAGGCTGTGCATACCGGCGAGGATGCTGTCTTCGTTGTCGATGCATAGCACCTGGATGCCGGCCAGCGCCTCGCCATTGTGCTCGGGCTGGCTGACCAGTACGGGCGGCTCGGCATTCAGGGCCAGGGGAATGGTGACACTGAATACGCTGCCCTTGCCCGGCCAGGAGCGTACTTCCAGCTGATGGCCGAGCACTCGGCACAAACCATCAGCAATCGCCAGGCCCAGGCCCAGGCCTTTTTCTGCGCGGGTCTGATGACTGTCCAGGCGTTTGAACTCTTCGAAAATCACCTTGCGTTTATCGTCGGGAATACCCGGGCCGCGATCCCAGACTTCCAGGCGCAGCTGCTGGCCCTTGCGGCGCACGCCGAGCAGCACACGGCCCTTGGCGTAGCGGAAGGCGTTGGTCAGGAAATTCTGCAGGATGCGTCGCAGCAGTTTGATGTCGCTGTCGACCCGTAGGCGGCTGCCGCGCAGGCGGAAGTCCACGCCGTGTTCGGCGGCCAGCACCTTGAATTCCGCGCCGAGGGTATCGAACAGGTTGTTCAGTACAAAGGCGTGGCGGTCCGGGGTGATGCGGCCGTTTTCCAGGCGCGAGATATCCAGCAGGTCGCTGATCAGGTCTTCAGCCGAGCGCAACGAGCTGTCGAGGTGGCGCACCAGTTCGCGGGCGTCGGCGGGCAGGGCATCGTCCTGGTGGGACAGCGCGGCGGAGAACAGCCGCGCGGCATTTAACGGCTGCATCAGGTCATGGCTGACGGCGGTGAGGAAGCGGGTTTTTGATTGGTTGGCGGCTTCCGCCACGCCCTTGGCTTCGGTCAGAGCCTGGTTCAGCTGCGACAGCTCCTGGGTACGCTCGCTGACCCGTTGTTCCAGGCCTTCATTGGCGTCCTTGAGCGCGCGCTCGGCTT
Source organism: Pseudomonas sp. SG20056 (assembly GCF_031764535.1). NCBI lineage: Bacteria > Pseudomonadati > Pseudomonadota > Gammaproteobacteria > Pseudomonadales > Pseudomonadaceae > Pseudomonas > Pseudomonas sp. SG20056. The sequence goes on along the minus strand of NZ_CP134499.1, from coordinate 2,623,055 downwards.
CGCGGAATTCGGTGATGTCGGTAAAGCTCATAACGAAACCGCCACCGGGCATCGGGTTGCCGATCAGCTCGATCACCCGGCCGTTAGGGAACAACCGCTCGGAGGTGTGCGCAGTGCCCTGGCGCATCCAGTACAGGCGCTTGCTGACGTGTTCCTCGATATCGCCGCCGCCGAGCAGGCCGCGTTCGGCATTGAAGCGGATCAGCTCCGCCACTGGCCGGCCGACATACACCTGGCCGTCGGGGTAGTTGAACAGCTCGATATAACGGTGGTTCCAGGCCACCAGGCGCAACGACTGGTCGACCACGCTAATGCCTTGGGTGATGTTCTCGATGGCGCCTTGCAGCAACGCGCGGTTGAACTGCAGCACTTCCGAGGCTTCGTCGACGATGCGCACCACGTCCTCGACCTGCATCTCGCGGCCTTCAATGGCCGCCTTGACCACCGCGCGGGTCGATGAGGCACCGAGCACACCAGCCAGCAGGCGTTCGGTGTGGGCGATCCATTCGCTGTTGGCTGTCTGGTTGGGGTCGAAGCCTTTGCCCTGGCGGTAGGCAAAGCGCATAAAGCTTTGCCGCGCGCGGTCTTCACCGACAAAGCGGTTGGCCAGTAGCAACAGGTCGCCGACCTGCACCGCGAGCATGCTGCGGTTACTCGGTTTGTTGCCCAGGTCATGGCCGATAAAGCGCCCGGCCTGCCAATGCTCGGCCACCCGGGTGCGCGAGAAGTAGGAGACCCAGGCAAACAGCAGGAAGTTGCCAGCCAGCGACAGCACCACTCCACGGGTCAGCGGATCGACCTGGAAACCAATCGGACCGTAGAGCAGGGTTTGTACACCCGGCAAGGCATCCGCTGGCCAGCCCAGGCCGCGTGCTACCAGCGGCATGACCAGGGTGTAGAACCAGATCAGCGCACCGAAGAACAGCCCGGCAAACACGCCCTGGCGGTTGGCCTGTTTCCACACCAGCGCGCCGAACATCGCCGGTGCCAGCTGGCCGATGGCGGCGAAGGAGACCTGGCCGATGGTTGCCAGGCTGGCGTTGGAACCGAGCAGGCGGTAGCACACATAGGCCAGCAGTAGGATCACTACGATGCTCACGCGGCGCGCGGTAAGCATCCAGTGACGGAAGGCCTCGAAGGGCCGCTCGGTGTTCTGCCGGCGCAGCAGCCAGGGCAGCAGCATGTCGTTGGAAATCATGGTGGAGAGCGCCACGGAGGCGACAATCACCATGCCGGTAGCCGCCGATGCGCCGCCGATAAAGGCCAACATGGCCAGCGCCGGATGGGCTTCGGCCAGCGGCAGGCTGATTACGAAGGAGTCGGGGGTAACGCCGGCCGGCAGCAGCATCTGCCCGGCCAAGGCAATAGGCACCACAAACAACGCGGCGAGTATCAGGTAGGCGGGGAACACCCAGCGCGCCAGGCGCAGATCCTTGGGCTCAATGTTTTCCACCACGGCCACATGAAACTGCCGAGGCAAGGCGATGATGGCGATCATCGCCAGCCCCGTCTGGGTCATCATCGCCGGCCAGTTCACCGTTTCTGCCCAGAAACTCTCCAGTTCGGCGTTGGCCTTGGCCTGGTCGAACAGGTCGCCAAAACCGTTGTACAGGCCATAAGTCACAAATGTGCCAACGGCGAGGAAGGCCAGCAGTTTGACCAGCGATTCGAAGGCAATTGCCAGGACCATGCCGCGGTGGTGTTCGGTGACATCCAGGTTGCGCGTACCGAACAATATTGTGAACAGTGCTAGCACCAGTGAGACGATCAACGCGGTGTCCTGAGCGCCGGTGCCATTGGCGCCGGCGCCAGCGCCGCTGAGCAGGTTGACCCCGAGCACGATGCCTTTGAGCTGCAGGGCGATATAGGGCAATACGCCAACCAGGCAGACCAGTGCTACCACCACCGCCAGCGCCTGGGATTTGCCGTAGCGCGCGGCGATAAAGTCGGCAATCGAGGTGATGTTTTCCTGTTTGCTGATCATCACCATTTTCTGCAGCACCCAGGGCGCGAAGACCAGAATGATGATTGGCCCCAGGTAGATTGGCAGGAACGACCAGAGTTGCTCGGCGGCCTGGCCCACTGCGCCGAAAAAAGTCCAACTGGTGCAGTACACCGCCAGTGACAGGCTGTAGACCCAGGCGCGAATCTTGGGCGGCATAGGCGTGGCGCGGCGGTCGCCGTAGAAAGCGATGGCGAACAGAATGGCCATGTAAATCAGCGCAACCGCGGCGATCAGCCCGCTAGACAGGGTCATGCAAACTCCGAAAACAAACTATAGGGGGCTGCCGGGGTCTTATCTGGCAGCGCAGCGGCTGCCCAGAGCCTACCGCATCAGCGTCGACGGCAGATGATGGGTGTCAGTCTCGCAGCAAAGTCGCGATGCGTCAGGCACGACCAAGGTCGCACTGACGTAGAACCTGTTGCTGTTGTGGATTGTGCACACGTGTTGGCCCTGTTAGCGTGTCGCGCCTGCGACTCTGTCCGAGGAGGGACCCTATGTTCAAGCCGCAACTGATAACCCTGCAACGTGGTGGATTACGCATCGAGCCCATGGTCGATGCCGATATTCCCGCCCTGATCAGTCTGGCTGAAGCCAATCGCCAGGAGCTGATCTATATGAGTGGCAGCCAGCGCCTCGACTGGTATCGCCAGGGCCTGCTCGAACAGCGTGAAGGGCGGGCCTTGCCCTTTGTGATTCGCCTGGGCGACCAGCTGGTAGGCACCACCCGTTTCGGCGACTTTATGAACACCTTGCCGGCTGCGGAAATTGGTTGGACCTGGCTGGATCGCAGCCAGCATGGCACGGGCCTTAATACCACTATCAAGTACCTGATGCTCAAGCACGCTTTTGAGCACTGGGGGCTGGTACGCGTTCAGCTTAAAACCGCTGCGAGCAACCTACGTTCGCAACGTGCCATCGAAAAGCTCGGCGCACAGCGCGAAGGTCTGCTGCGTAACCATCGCCGCCTGGCGGACGGGCGTCTGGACGACAGCGTGTTGTACAGCATCACGGATCACGACTGGCCGGCGATCAAGCAGCAGCTGGAGGCGCGTTTCAGCGGTTGAGGCATGGGGCAGGCACAGAGCGAGCAGACACGGTTCTGGCAATCACGCGAGTTGGGCGGGGTAGAGCTGTTGCAGGCGCATTATGTTGAGCAGCGCTTTTCCCCGCATGTGCATGAAGGGTTTGTCTTTACCGTGATTGAACATGGTGCGCAGCGCTTTCGTCATCGCGGCAGCGATCATCTGGCGCCGGCCGGCAGCATGGTGCTGATCAATCCGGACGAGCTGCATACCGGCTCCAAAGCCCATGATCTGGGTTGGCATTACCGCGGTTTTTACCCGGACAATGCGCAGGTATGCGGCGTGCTCGCAGAGCTGGAGTGGGGTCAGCAGGACATGCCGTCATTCGCGCTCAGCGTGCTGCATGATCCACAGCTGCATCACCAGTTCGTCACCTTGCATCAATTACTGGACAGCCAGGCGTCGGCGCTGCAGCTGCAAACTGCCTGGCGTGAGGCGATTCTGCTGCTGTTTCAGCGCCATGCGCATCTGCCTGAGGTCCTGGCACCGGGCCATGAGCCGCATGCGGTCAGCCGCGCCAAGGAATTACTCAGCAGCCAGCTGGCGTCGCCCCCGTCATTGGAGGAACTGGCGCAGGCGGTGGGCTTGTCACCATTTCATTTCGCGCGCGTATTCCGCCGCGCTACCGGCCTGCCGCCGCATAGCTGGCTAATGCAGCGCCGCCTGGAACAGGCTCGGGCGTTATTAAGGAATGGCTGTGCGCCGCTGAGTGTGGCGATGCAGCTGGGGTTTGCCGACCAGAGTCATCTGAGCCGGCAGTTCAAACAGGCCTATGGCGTGGCGCCAGGGCAGTATCGCCAGGCCCGCGCCACCCTCTAGCGCGTGGCAATCCATATCAGCAACCCCGCCTGAAACACGCAGAAGGCCACCAGGCAGGTAATGGTGAAGCGCAGACCGTTGTCTTCGCGTTTGAACACCTCAATGCGCTCTTCCAGTTTGCGTACTTTCACTTCTTGCTCGCGCAGGCTCTGGTCAGCCTGCTGCAGCATGCTGGCAGCGTCCAGCAGTTCGACGATCTGCACTTTTTCCGTATGCCAGTTGCCATGCAGTGAGCTGACCCGTGGTGCGACGCAATGTGCCTTGATCTTCAGTGGATCGAGGTACTCGACGACAAAGCCCTGGGCCTGCAGACAGTGGTCGCGCCGCGCACGGGCTTCTTCACTGAAGGCGTCCTTGCTGGGCAGCGTGGTGTTGGCCACTTGATAGTGGGCGAAGTGCTGGCGTGCCCAGCTAATCCCCTGGGCCAGCATAAAGCGCCCTAAACCTCGGTTTTCCGGCTGCACCTGCAGTGCGCTGTCGGGGCCGAAACTGAGCAGGCGTTGTTCGTGATCGGCCCAGACTTCGAGAATATTTTGCTCCTTGCGCACCCGCTGACCGGGGAGCTGCAAAGTTAAACGCAGCAAACTCTGTTGCTTGCCCAGCCGCTCGACGCGGCCGAACTGGATAAAGCGCAAGGGGCGTGCGCCAGTGTGGCGGTCGGTGGGTAAGGCGGTCAGGCGCAAGAGGCGAAAGTGCTCGGGCGCAAGATCGGCCCACGGGTGGGCTTGCTCGACGACCTCCTGCGAAGCAGCGTCGGTATCGTTCTGTGGTTCTGGGTTGTCAGTCATACACGGCGATCCTGTGCGCGACATCTTCAGGTGTCGTCTGATGCGCTTATCGGCCGCCGCTCGGCTAACTGGAGGCTGGCTTTTTGCCGCTGCGCTGGATGAACTGGGCGATCTGCTCGCCCAACCCCTGTGCCAACGGTAGCCGAGGATTGTCGTAGCTGGCCAGTTGCGCCGGTAAATCCAGCGCGCTGATGCGCAGCAGATGGTTCATCCCGGGGATGATCAGCAACTCGGCATCCGGCTTGGCCGCCTGCAAGGCATGGGCATCGGCAACACTGACCTGAACGTCGTGGCTGCCTTGTACGATCAGCGCCGGAATCTGCAGGCGAGCAAAGGCCTGACCGGGGTTCTGCCGCAGCAGCGAAATTAAATAGGGCTGCACACTGGGGCGAAACAGCACCTGCAGGTCTTTGGGTACTTGCGGGGTGAGTTGCCCGGCCAATAGGCGGTCAAGCAGGTGATTGCTCTGCGCCATGAGGTGCGGGGGCAAGCGAGCGGCGAGTTGCTCACGCAATAACTGATCAATCGGCCGCGAGCTGCCGGCAATCGCCACCAGGGCATCGGCCTGGGCCTGTTCGGCCGCCAAGCTGGCAATCAGCGCACCTTCGCTGTGGCCGATCAGAATCAGTCGGTCAAACGCCGGATCAGCCCTGAGCAGCTGTGCCCAGCCCACGGCATCGCTGACATACCCCTCAACACTGAGGTCGCGTTCATCCGGGGTGGCGGCGCGGCTGCCGGCTACACCGCGTTTGTCATAGCGCAGGCTGGCGATGCCCTGTTTGGCCAGACTTTGCGCCAGGCGCTTGAGGCTGTCGCTCTGGCCGCCTTCGGGGTTGTTGCCGTCACGGTCGGTGGGGCCTGAGCCGGCAATCAGCAACGCCACGGCCACCGGCTTGGTGCTGCTGGGCTTGAGCAGCGTGCCATGCAGCGTGCCCTCGCCGGTCTGTAGGCGCATGGGTTGCTGCACGCTGCTGTGTGCGGTGGTGTTGTGGGCGGCGTTGGGCGCGGCATTTAGCAGGGCGCTGCAGAGAAGAAGGGGCAACAGAAGAGCTCGGGTCATGGAAAGGAACTGCCGGGGGTGAGCTTCTTTGACGTTTATCTGCCCTGAAGGTTCGAGGATGATCTGTGCGGACGCCACGGGTATACTCGCCGCCTTTATCCAAATGAGGCTTTGCGCCGGCTGGCGTAGCCTCGGAGCTGATTTTCGCGGAGCGTTTTGCACATGTCCGGCAATACCTACGGCAAGCTGTTCACTGTCACCACCGCCGGCGAAAGCCATGGCCCGGCGTTGGTCGCCATTGTCGATGGCTGTCCGCCGGGGCTGGAGATTAGCCTGGAAGACCTGCAGCGCGATCTTGATCGTCGCAAACCGGGCACCAGCCGCCATACCACCCAGCGCCAGGAAGCCGATGAGGTGGAAATTCTTGCCGGGGTGTTCGAGGGCAAGACCACCGGTTGCTCGATTGGCCTGCTGATCCGCAATACCGACCAGAAGTCCAAGGACTACTCGGCGATCAAGGATTCTTTCCGTCCGGCTCACGCCGATTACACCTATCACCACAAATACGGCATCCGCGACTACCGCGGTGGTGGCCGCAGTTCGGCGCGCGAGACCGCCATGCGTGTGGCCGCCGGTGCCATCGCCAAGAAATACCTGGCGACCCAGGGCATCGTGATTCGCGGCTACATGAGCCAGCTCGGCCCGATTGAAATTCCGTTCAAGACCTGGGACAGCGTCGAACAGAACGCCTTCTTCAGCCCCGATCCGGACAAGGTGCCGGAGCTGGAAGCTTATATGGACCAGCTGCGCCGTGATCAGGATTCGGTCGGCGCGAAAATCACCGTGGTCGCCGAAGGCGTGATGCCAGGCCTGGGTGAGCCGATTTTCGACCGCCTGGACGCCGAACTGGCCCATGCGCTGATGAGCATCAACGCTGTCAAGGGCGTGGAAATCGGTGCGGGTTTCGCCAGCGTGGCGCAGCGCGGCACCGAGCACCGTGACGAGATGACCCCTGAAGGTTTCCTCTCGAACAATGCCGGTGGCATTCTCGGCGGGCTTTCCAGCGGTCAGCCGATTGTGGCCCATCTGGCGCTCAAGCCGACCTCAAGCATCACCACGCCGGGGCGCTCGATCGATGTTCACGGCAACCCGGTGGATATCATCACCAAGGGCCGTCACGACCCGTGCGTGGGCATCCGCGCTACACCAATCGCTGAGGCGATGATGGCCATCGTGCTGATGGACCACCTGCTGCGCCACCGCGCGCAGAATGCCGATGTGCGGGTCAGCACGCCGGTGCTGCCACAGCTGTGATCAGCGCTGCTGCGCGGCCACGTGCGCTCCGCAGCACGCTGCCGGGTTTGTGCTCAGCATGAGCCCGGTTTTGCCGTACTGGCGTCTGTCCGGTTTCTACTTCTTCTATTTCTCGCTGCTCGGCGCCACCGCGCCCTTTCTCGCGCTGTATTTCGATCACCTGGGGTTTTCCGCCGCGCGGATCGGTGAGTTGATCGCCATTCCCATGCTGATGCGCTGCATTGCGCCGAATATCTGGGGTTGGCTGGGCGATCACACGGGCCGGCGCTTGGCCATTGTGCGTTTTGGCGCGCTCTGCACGCTGCTGTGCTTTGCCGGCATCTTTATCAGCCAGAGCTACGCCTGGCTGGCGCTGATCATGGCGCTGCATGCGTTCTTCTGGCACGCGGTGCTGCCGCAGTTTGAAGTCATCACCTTTGCCCATCTCAAAGAGCAGGCGGCGCGCTACAGCCAGATTCGCTTGTGGGGCAGCATCGGCTTTATCGTCGCCGTGGTGGGCCTCGGCAAGCTGTTCGAGTTGCTCAGCCTGGATGCCTATCCCTGGGCGCTGATTCTGATCATGAGCGGTATCGTCTTGAGCAGTTGGTGGGTGCCTAATGCACAGCCGCAGTTGCGTCCCAACACCCTGGAGCAGGGCGGCTTTCTCCAGCAACTACGGCGGCCGGGGATTCTCGCCTTCTACCTCAGCGCCGGGCTGATGCAGTTGAGCAATGGCCCGTACTACACCTTTCTCAGTTTGCACCTGGAAGCGCTCGGCTATTCGCGCGGGGTGATCGGCCAGCTGTGGGCGCTGGGCGTATTGGCCGAAATTGTGCTGTTTATGTTTATGGCCCGGTTGCTGGCGCGCTATTCCCTGCGTACCGTGCTGCTGGCGAGCTTTCTGATTACTGCCGTGCGCTGGCTGTTGCTGGGTAATCTGGCTGGGCACTTGCCGGTACTGCTGTTCGCTCAGCTGATGCATGCGGCGACTTTTGGCAGCTTCCATGCGGCGGCCATGCATTTTGTTCAGCGTAGCTTTGCCGATCGCCAGCAGGGGCAAGGCCAAGCCCTGTATGCCGCGCTGGCGGGCGTGGGCGGTGCATTGGGCGCGTTGTATTCGGGCTATAGCTGGCACAGCCTCGGTGCGGCCTGGACCTTTGCCATCGCCAGCCTGATTGCCCTGGCGGCTGCGGTGATTACCGCGCGCTATATGCGCGATGAGCGACCCTAGACTTGATTATCTGAATTGAAACCGTACGAGAGCCCTGACCATGAGCAGCCTGACCGTCTACCACCAGTCTTCGCCCGAGTACCCGAACAAGCTGCTGACCCACGTCGAAGACATCGCCAGTACCCTGGCTGCTGTTGGCGTGCAATTCAGTCAGGTGCCGGTTCAGCAGCCGGTTACGGCCGGTATAGCCAGTGACGAGCTGCTGGCGGTCAGCCGAGTGCAGGTCGACCAGTTGCTGAGCCAGCATGGTTATGCCTGCGCCGAGGTGCTGAGTCTGTGTGATGAGCGCGGTGAGGGCAGTGAGCTGGTCCGAAGCCTGCGCGCAGAGCAATCTTGTCAGGCGGCTCATCTGCATTACTACCTGGCCGGGCGTGGCCTGCTGGCGCTGCATATCGGCGAGTACGTCTACAGCCTGTTGTGCGAGAGGGGCGATCTGGTTCTGATCCCCGCTGGTACTGCGCATTGGTTCGACGGCGGCGAGCATCCGCGCTTTGCCGTGTTGCGCCTGTTTGCCAGCCCACACGTGCCGGTTTTTACCCCGCTAGCCGGTGATTTTGCCGCCGCGTTTGCTGGCTTGGATGATTGCTGAGTAATCAATCTGCTGAACTCTTGCGGCGAGCGGCTATCCTAGCTAGGCGATTCCTTCGCATAGGAGCGACACCATATGGGTTCAATGTTCAACGGTTTACTGGGTCTGGTCATTCTGGCGCTGGATATCTGGGCGATTCTCAGCGTGATCAAAAGCAACGCCGAGACGGGCATCAAGGTGTTGTGGATATTGCTGATCGTCTTGCTGCCAGTGATCGGTCTGATCATCTGGGCGTTGATGGGGCCGCGTGGCACGGTCAAGTTCTAGCCATGCTGCGGGCAGGCGCATGGTTAATGGCGCTTTGTCTGCTGAGTGGCGCGGTTCAGGCCAGCGATAAGCACGCCTGGGCTGCGCTGCGTGAAGGCCGCGCCGTGCTGCTGTTGCGCCATGCCACAGCGCCCGGTACGGGTGATCCGGCGAATTTCCAGCTGAATGATTGCCGCACCCAGCGCAACCTCAATCAAGTTGGCCGTGAGCAGGCGCAGCGCTGGGGACAGTTGTTGCGTAGCCAGTGGATCGAGCCGCGTCTGCTCAGCAGCCGCTGGTGCCGCGCTCAGGATACGGCCCGCGAAATGGGCTTGGGCGCAGTCGAAGCGCTGCCTGCTTTGGATTCATTCTTTCAAACACCCAACACCGCCCGTGAGCAAACCGCCGCGCTGATCGAGCAGATCAATGCACAACCGCGTGGTGCGTCGTTGGTGCTGGTCTCCCATCAGGTCAATATCACCGCGCTGACCGGCATCTACCCAGCATCTGGCGAGGGTCTGATTCTGGCATTGCCGCTTGAGGCTCCGGCGCGCGTGTTGGCGCGGGTTCAACCCTAGGCTAAATGCTCAGCAAGCGCTGTTCCGGTAGCTGCGCCCCTTCGAGCTTAAGCAAAAGCGCCTTGCGCGGCAGGCCGCCGGCATAACCGGTGAGGCTGCCGTCACGGCCGATCACCCGATGGCAGGGAATGATGATGGCAATCGGGTTGGCGCCATTGGCTGCACCGACGGCGCGCACTGCCTTGGGCCGTGCGATTTCGGCGGCGAGGGCGCTGTAGCAGCTGGTGCTGCCAAACGGGATGGCCTGCAGCGCCTGCCATACGGCCTGTTGAAACGCCGTGCCTTGCGGCGCCAAGCGCACTTCGAAGCGCTGTCGACGCCCAGCAAAATACTCATCCAGTTGCCTGCACACCTCATCCAGTTCATCGGCGGCGCTGCGCCAGTGTTCGCCGATATGCCAGGGCTTGCCGTCGATATCCATCAGCAATTGCTGCAAGCCGGTTTCGTCAGCGACCAACAGCAGGCGACCGATTGGACTGTCGTGGTAGCGGTAGAACATCGCTTCAACCCTCCGAGTAGTTGTGCCACAGGTGCGCGGCGGCATAGGCGCGCCAGGGTCGCCATGCTTCGGCGCGGGCCTTGAGCTGTTTGGCGTCGATGCCATTCGCGCCCCACACCGGCGCTTTGAGCAGGCCCAAGTCACTGACAGGAAAGGCATCAACCTCGCCGAAGGCGCGCAGGGCAATATATTCCGCCGTCCACGGGCCAATGCCGGGCAGGGCGCACAGCTGCTCGACAAAGGCCGTGTAACCGTCTTGCAAATCCAGACGCAGAGCCCCGCTGGCTACCTGCGCAGCGAAGTGCTGCAAGGTCTGCACGCGTTTGCCGGGCATGCCGATGCCATCCAGATTGGCGTCGGCGATGGCGCTAGGACTAGGGAACAGCCGTTGAATAGCGGGCGCATCGGCACACTGCAGCTCCTCGCCCAGACGGGTAACCAGGCGGCCGGTGATGGTTACTGCCGCCTTGACCGTGACCTGCTGGCCGACAATGGCGCGCACGGCCTGCTCGAAGGGCTCGAAAGCAGTCGGCAAACGCAAACCGGGATTACGCGCCACCAGCGGGCCGAGCTGCGTATCGTTGGCAAAGTGTGCGCTGATCTGCTGCGGCTGGCAGTCCAGATCAAACATCTTGCGCACCCGCGCGGTAAGTGTTGCCAGGCAGGGCTGCAGCGATTCGCTGTACTGCAGTTGCAGGGCGTGTTGATCCGCCAGCGCTTGCACGCGAAACCAGCCACGTTGGCCACCCAGTAGCACGCTGCGTGCATAACTTTGCGGTTGCAGGTTTTCCACTCCTGCAAGGGCACGCAGAGCAAAGTGCGCGTGGAATTGTTGCCACTGCCAGGGCGGCTGGTAGCTCAGTAACAGGGTGTGGGGTGATGGGTTCATGGCCGAACAATAACCGCCGTTCGGTTGGCTGTCAGCGCAGAACTGACTTTCAAACTGACGTTTACCCTCTCCCAGGCTTGGGAGAGGGGGCGTGCTCGCTAAGCGCTGGCCACGCGCTGATGCAACTGATGCGACAGCTGCTCCAGCTGTTGGCCCAGGTGCACCAGCGACTCCTGAGCATCCAGCAGTTCGGCACTGGCGGCACGCTGGCGCTGGCTGGCATCGCGTTGCGCGGCGCTGTTGTCGCGCACATGCAACAGTTGCTGGTGCGCCTGGGTAAGCGCCTGGCTGTGTTGCAGAATCGAGCTGGAGAGGTTGTCAGTCAGCCCGGCGTTGCTGCTCAGCGCGCTGCCTACTTCACTGACCTGCATCGCCCCGGTATCGATGATCTGCTGCGACTGGCCCAGTACGTTCTGTACGGTGTCGGCGGTTTCATTGCTGCGTTGTGAGAGGTTGCGTACTTCATCGGCCACCACCGCAAAGCCGCGGCCATGCTCGCCAGCCCGCGCCGCTTCGATGGCGGCGTTAAGTGCCAGTAGATTGGTTTGCTGAGCGATAGCGCTGATCATCTGCATGGATTCGGCAATGCGCTGGTTGCTCTGCTGAATGGCCTGCATGCTGGCTTGGGCATCTTCCATGCGCTGTGCGCAGGTATTCACCTGGCTGCTGCTGTGCTGGGTGTCCTGGCTGAGCTGCTGCATATGGCCGGTGCTGGCGGCGAGGCTGTCGAGCACTTCATGCAGCGCCAGATCCAGTTGGTGCATGGCATCGGCCTGCTGTTGCACATCGGTGTCGATGCTCTGGCAGCGCTGGCGGATACCGCCGAGGGTCTGTTGCAACTGGCCGGCCATTTGCAGCAGGTCGCTGGCGGTGCTGCGCACGTCATCGACAATGCCGCCGAGTTGATCCTGATTGCGCGCGGCGCGCTGACCGAACTCGCGAGATTCATTGAGCGCCTGTTCGGCATCGGACAGCGCCTGGTTACGCAGTTGCGCGCTGTACCACTGCGCCAACCAGACGGTCAGCACCGGCAGGATAAACCCGGAGTAGGTGTTCACCGCCGCATCGCGCGGGCTCAGTTCGAATACCGGCAGGCTGGCACCGCTGCGTTCCAGGCGGATCAGCCAGAACACGAACAGCACCTGCACCAGGCTCCAGACCATGGCGCTGCGCGCACCGGCCAGCAGGTAGGCGAAGACGATGATTACCGCCGGCCAGTAGATATGCGCCGAATGCAGGCCGCCCAATTGGTAGATCAGCAGCATCGAGTAGCTGGCCATGCAGGCCAGGGCCATGTTCGCGGCGACCGCCAGCGGCAGCACGGCGCTGCGCAGTACCAGCAGCATCAGCGGCATACCGAGTACCAGCAGCAACGAGCCATACATCAGCGCGTCGTTACCCAGGCGGCCCCATTTGATACAGCTGTACAGGCCAATGACCACGCTGCACAGGGCACTGAAGGCGAGAGTACGAGCCAACAGAACGCTAGCCTGGTCGGTCAAATCATGTGGCAGGAACTGCCCAAGGAAACCCTGTCGCATGAAAACTCCAGTCAGTTGGTTGTACAGCAGTATCGGCGCAAATGGCCGCTGGCTTGAGGGTGGAAAGTGCCAATTTGGCGGATGAAATGGCAAAGTGCCATATGCACCGACGACTTGTCAGTCGTATTTTCAGGCCAGAGTTTGACGATACTGCCCAGGCGTGAGGCCTTTCCAGCGCTTGAAGGCATGCAGGAAATTCGACACCTCGCTATAACCCAGGCGCTCGGCAATCTCCTCCTGGCTCAGGCTGGCGATGGCCAGCAGTTCTTCGGCCAGGGCCTGGCGCACTTCTTCCTGTAACTGGCGAAAGCTGCTGCCTTGTTCTTCCAGACGACGGCGCAGGGTACGGCTGCTGATGTTCAGCTCGCTGGCGATGACTTCCATATCTGCCAGCCGACCCGGTGTACTCAACAGGCGATCACGAATCTGCCCGGCCAGGCCGCTGCGCACCTGACGTTTGGCCAGCAGAGCCTGGCATTGCTGCTCGCAGAGCTGAGCGCTGTGCGGATTGGCGCGGGGCAGTGGCAGATCAAGCAGGTGACGGGAAAAGCTGATGCGGTTCTCTGCGCAGGCAAACTCCGGCAGCAGGCCGAATTGCTCGACAAAGCGTGCAGTGTCAGCCGGCGCCGGCATGCTCAGTTGTACGCGATCCAGGGGCATGCGGTTGCCGGTCAGTTCGCGCTGAATCACCATCACTGCCACGGTGTCGCGCAGCAGGAGAAAGTCGCGCACCTGATCCGGCAAATGGCTGCCGTCCAACTGCAGATGCGCCTGGTCGGCGTCTTCACGCAAGCTGATGCGATTAAAGGCAAAGGTCAGGTCCAGGTAGCGCAGGCCCAGGTCGGCAGCCTGGCGGAAGCTCTGACTGCTGAGCAGGGCGTAACCCCAGATGCCATAGGTGGTCAGTTGATAACGCAGACCGGCTTGCAGGCCGAGGTCGTCCTGTGTGGGCAGGGCTTCGATCAGGTTGCGGATCAGCTGCAGTTCCTGCGCGCCTTCGATTTCACTGTGCAACTCGGCCAGTTGCAGGGGGCTGAGGCCGGTGTCGCGCAGGCACTGCTCGACACTCAAACCGTGATCGAGGCCTAACTGGGTCAGCAGTTGCGCACTGGTGATACTGCGTCGTGGCAGGCTGTAGGGAATGGTCGACATGCAGTTATCCGCTGATTTGTCCGAAAGTCACAACCGATTGGCCGACTATGCCATAACCTCTCACGCGCCGGGCCAGTAGCATCCTGGCATCCGCACTGTTTGCGGTTGGGGATCGAACAATGAATAACAACTCCCTGCATCTGGCTCCCTTACGCGTGCTGATTATCGGCAGCGGCTTTGGCGGCTTGGGCATGGCCATTCAGTTACAGAAGGTTGGAGTCGAGGACTTTCTGATCCTTGAGAAGGCCGCAGAAGTCGGTGGCACCTGGCGCGATAACAGCTACCCGGGGGCGGCCTGCGATGTGCCGTCGCACCTGTATTCGTTTTCTTTTGAGCCGAAAACCGACTGGAGCCGCAAGTTCGCGCCCCAGGCGGAAATCCACGGCTATATGCTGCATTGCGTGGCCAAGTACCAGCTGCGCTCGCGTATTCGCTGCAATGCCGAAGTGGCCTCGGCGGCTTTCGATGCGGCGGCAGCGTTGTGGCGGGTGACCCTGAGCACGGGTGAGGAACTCAGCGCCGAGGTGCTGATCAGCGCCTGCGGCCAGCTCAATCAGCCGGCTTATCCGGCGTTACCAGGGATCGAGCAGTTCGCCGGGGAGGCCTTTCACTCGGCGCGCTGGCGGCATGACCTGAACCTGAACGGTAAGCGTGTGGCGGTGATCGGCACCGGCGCTTCGGCGATCCAGTTTGTTCCGCAGATTCAGCCGCAGGTGGGCGAACTCAAGTTGTTTCAACGCTCGGCGGCCTATGTGTTGCCCAAGCCGGATCGTGCCTATCGGCCCTGGGAGCTGGCGTTGATGCGCCGACTACCGTGGTTGCAGCGCCTCGACCGTGGCTTCAAGTATGTGCAGCACGAGGTGCGCGGCCTGGCGTTTATCAGCATGCCGTGGCTGATGAAGCTGTTTCGCTTCAGCTTCGAGCGCCACCTCAAACAGCACATCAGTGATCCGCAACTGCGCAGCCAGCTGCAGCCGAACTACCCCATGGGCTGCAAACGCATCCTGATCAGCAATGACTACCTGCCAGCACTGGCGCAGCCCAACGTGACGGTGATCAGCGAGGCGATCAGCCGCGTCAGCGAGACGGCAATCATCACCGCCGATGGCCGCGAGCATCCGTGCGATGTACTGATTTACGGCACCGGCTTTGCTGCCACGGATTTTCTTGCGCCGATGCAGATTCGTGGGCTCGGTGGACAGGAGCTGAACCAGGCCTGGCGAGACGGGGCCGAGGCGTACAAGGGCGTCAGCGTCAGCGGTTTCCCCAACCTGTTTATCCTTTACGGGCCCAATACCAACCTGGGGCATAACTCGATCATCTATATGCTGGAAAGCCAGTTCCGCTATGTGCTCGGCTGCATCGATTTGCTGCGTCAGCAAGGCGCCCGTTATGTCGACGTAAAAGCTGCAGTACAGCAGCGCTACAACCAGCAAATTCAGGCCAGCTCACATCGAACGATATGGGAGCAGGGCTGCTCAAGCTGGTACAAAACCGCCTCCGGCAAAAGCACCAATAACTGGCCGGGCTATACCTTCACTTACCGCCAGCAGACCCGCGCACCGGAGCTTGATGACTATGAATGCACCCGTTGAATTCGCCGCACCGGCGGCCGATCAGGCGCTGCTGCGCAGCGTTTTGCGTACCAGCCTGCGCCTACTGTTCCGTGGTCTGGTGCGCCCGCCGATGCCGATTGCCGGCCAGCGTGCGGTGCTGCGCCTGCTAACAGCCGCCAGCCCGGCGCCGAGTGGCGTTACCCGTAGCGCCGGTACCTTGGGCGGGCGATTCTGTGAGTGGCACAAACCACAGAGTGGTCGCGGCACTGTGCTGCTGTACCTGCATGGCGGGGCTTATCTGATTGGTGGGCCGAACACCCACCGCACGATCTGCTCGACCCTGGCCAAACGCGGACAGATGGATGTGTGCGCGCTGGATTACCGGCTGGCACCCGAGCATCAATACCCGGCGGCCCGCGAGGATGCCCTGGCTGCGTTTCAGGAATTGATAAAGATAGGCTACAAGCCTGAGCAGATCGTGATTGGCGGCGATTCGGCCGGTGGCAACCTGAGCCTGATCACCAGCCTGCGCCTGCGTGACCAAGGGCTGCCGCAACCAGCGGCGCTGGTGTGTTTCTCCCCAGTCACCGACTTTACCGGCACCCAGCTACACGAACCGCCCGCCGGTGACCCGCTGATCCACCGCAAATGGGTTGAGCAGGCGCTGGCGCTGTATTGCCCGACCGGACTAGCCCATGACGATCCCGGTTTATCGCCGCAGTTTGCCGATCTGCATGGCCTGGCCCCTGTACTGATTCAGGTCGGTGAAGACGAGATTTTGCGTAACGACAGCCTGCGCTTTGCCGACAAGGCCCAGGCGGCGGGTGTGGATGTGCGCCTGCAGCGTTATCCGGACCTGTGGCATGTGTTTCAGGCCCACGCGGGCATGCTCAAAGCCGCCGATTTTGCCTTGGCTGAAGTGGTGAGTTTTCTGCGTGAGCGGGGCTGCTGAGTGAACAATATTCTGATTACCGGCGCCGCGTCAGGGATCGGCGCCGCCACCGCGAGGTTGTTTCATCAACACGGCTGGCAGGTTGGGTTGCTGGATATCAACCACCAGGCGCTGACTCAGTTGGCCGGTGAGTTGGGTAACGTCTGGCATGCCGAGCTGGATGTGGCCGACCCGGCGGCAGTCAAGGTCGCCCTGGCCGACTTCTGCGCCCTGCATGGCGGTCAGTTGCGCCTGCTGTTCAACAGTGCCGGGATTCTGCAATGCGGGCACTTCGAGGACATCGAGCTCAGCGAGCATGCGCGCATTCTGCAGATCAACGTGCAGGGGCTGCTAAATATGACCCACGCGGCCTTTCCCTATTTGAAAGCCACGCCCGACGCCCAGGTGATCAATATGGGCTCGGCCTCCGGGCTCTATGGCGTGCCGCATCTGGCCAGCTATTCGGCCTCCAAGTTCGCCGTGCGCGGTCTGACCGAGGCGCTGGACCTCGAGTGGGCCAAGCACGGCATCCGCGTCGGCGACCTGATGCCGCCGTTTGTCAGCACGCCGATGCTTAACAACCAACGCTTCCAGGCCCCGGTATTGCGCCGTCTGGGCGTCAATCTTGAGGCTGAAGCCGTGGCTCAGGCCGCTTTGGCGCAAACCCGCAGCCGTGCGGTACACCGGCCGATCAGCCGACAATTCAAGCTGCTGTACTGGTCCGGCCAGCTGACGCCCGCCTGGCTGAGCCGGCGCATCATGGCCTGGCTTAGTCGCGACTGATGGGCTAGATGTGTGGCTGAAACAACTTTCGCTGGGCAAATGCGCGTTGATGGGACTAGTCTGCAACTGACGCTTCTGACTTGTTCGCTCTGAACAAGCCTGCGTTGACCAGCCCTGGTTTCAGGTCTGGCTTATGACATATCAAGCAGCACATCGCTTGATTCTCGGGCGGCACTGCAATCGGTGCCGCAACACCGCTGAGGCTCTGGCGGTAGCAATGGGAAAGCGTTTACCAGGTCGTAGCACTGCAGTATCGACACCTAGTTGGTTCTTTAGCGTCCTGTAAATTTGTCCATCGCCTGAGGAGGTCACTTCATGAGCACAGCCTTGCACGATGATGTCAGTAACGGGGTTTTACGGCGGATGAAGGAGGGTGGCTTCGACTTTGCCAGCTTCCATCCCATCGAGTTCTACGCCCTTTTCCCTGATGAAGAGCGGGCCCGCATGGCCACCCGCAAATTTCGAGGTGAGTCTTTACACGCCCTGGTGACCGAGCGTGATGACGGTGTCTGGCACCTGCAAGTCAGTAAAGTAATGTTCGCGACATACCACGGCATCGACGACTTCGAGCATGACCTGGAGTCAGTCGTGGCGCCGCTTGGCGGCAAACTGGATGGGTGGGGTGTTACCCAGGAGGTAAGGCAGCCCTGAGAACCTGTCTACGGTCTGCTGCGCGTCGGCCCTGCTGCGTTAAAAACAGGCTCGGAATGCTCATTTACAGCCCGTAAACTCCGCTTCCTCGCCTGTTTTTGCCTTGCATGGCTCTAGCTCGCGAGATCGTAAACAGGTTCTGCAATCCAAACACGGGCCGGCCATAAGCTGGCCCGTGTCATTTCTACCTCGCCTGCGCGCGCCCAGCCAATCGCCCCTCGACCCCAGCCCGTGCTTTGCTTCAGACTTGGCGCATGACCGACATTCTGATTTTCACCCACATTGATTACTGCCCGCCGGCCCACCTGGGCAAGGTGCTTGAGCAGGCTGGCCACCCCTATACCGTGTTACGCGCTGACCTCGGTGAGCTGGACGGCATTGATCTGGACCGACCCAAGGCCGTGGCCATCATGGGCGGACCAATGAGCGTCAATGATCAGCTGCCCTGGCTGGCCACCGAAGTCGCCGCGCTGCAGCACTTTATCCGCCGCGATATTCCGTTGATCGGCCACTGTCTGGGCGGCCAGCTGTTGGCCAAGGCGCTAGGCGCGGATATCAGCCGCATGCCTTACACCGAAAGTGGCTGGCAGCCGCTGACCCGTCTTGACCAGGCGGCGCCCAGCCCCTGGTTACAGCATGTGCCTGAGCAGTTCCCGATCTTCCAGTGGCATGGCGACAGCTTTGCTATTCCCGAGGGCGCACAGCCTTTGCTCCGCAGCCCCTGGTGCAGTAACCAGGCGTTTGCCTGGGGCGATAAAGTCTTGGCCCTGCAAGGCCACCCGGAAATGGACGAAGCCCTGGTGCGCCAGTGGCTCGGCGACTGGCACCACCTGCTGGATGAAAGCCAACCGAGCCAGCAGAGCAGGGCGCAGATGCTCGACCAACTACCCGACAAAGTTGCCGAACTGAACCGCGTAGCCGAAGGCTTCTATCGCCATTGGCTGCAACTGGCCGGGTTCTGATGCTCGGCTAGGGTGGATGACGCTTTCCCATCCACCAGTGGTTGCCGTGCGGTGGATAAAAAGAGCGTTATCCACCCTACGGACTGGCCGCCTTAAAATGGCGCGCCTTGCGACCTGGCGGTCACCATTGCGCCCCGGCTTGGTGCGTTGCTCGTATCGCCAATGCTCAAGTAACTGATTTAAAACATTTTTGTTGTATGGCGCGGGCCTTGCAAAGCTGTCTCCATGTCCGGGTGACAAGGAGTACGGCATGGCCCGCACCTTTTATGACGAGATGTACGACGCGAGCGGTGCTGTCCGCCCGCACTATCAAGCCTTTGCCCGCTGGTTGGCAGATACACCGGATGAACTGCTGGCCCAGCGCCGCCGGGAAGCCGACCTGCTGTTCCACCGCGCGGGTATCACCTTCACCCTGTATGGCGACGATCAGGGCACCGAGCGGCTGATTCCGTTCGACATCATCCCGCGCAGCATCCCCGCCAGTGAATGGCGCATCGTCGAGCGCGGCTGCATCCAGCGCGTGCAGGCGCTGAACATGTTCCTCGCCGACCTCTACCACGACCAGCGCATCATCAAGGCCGGCATCGTGCCCGCCGAGCAGGTGCTGGCCAACGAGGGCTATCAGATCGCCATGCAGGGTCTCAACCTGCACCGCGACCTTTACGCCCACATTGCAGGCGTAGACCTGGTGCGCGACGGTGACGGCAGCTACTACGTACTGGAAGACAACCTGCGCACGCCCAGCGGCGTCAGCTACATGCTCGAAGACCGCAAGATGATGATGCGCCTGTTCCCCGAGCTGTTTGCTGCCCAGCGCGTGGCGCCGATCGATCACTACCCGAACCTGCTGCTCGACACGCTCAAATCTTCCAGCCCATTGGATAACCCCAACGTCGTGGTGCTGACGCCGGGGCGTTTCAACAGCGCCTATTTCGAACACGCCTTTCTTTCCCGCGAAATGGGCGTGGAGCTGGTTGAAGGTGCGGACCTGTTTGTGCGTGACGACAAGCTGTTTATGCGCACCACCGCCGGGGCCAAGCAGGTGGACGTGGTCTACCGTCGCCTTGACGACGCCTTCCTTGATCCATTGGCGTTCAACCCCGATTCCATGCTCGGCGTGCCTGGCCTGCTGGCCTGTTACCGCAGCGGTAACGTGGTGCTGGCCAATGCCATCGGCACCGGGGTGGCGGACGATAAATCGATCTATCCCTATGTCGACGACATGATCCGCTTCTACCTCAGCGAAGAGCCGATCCTGAAAAACGTGCCGACCTTCCAGTGCCGCAAACCGGCCGAGCTGTCCCATGTGCTGGCCAACCTGGAGCATCTGGTGGTCAAGGAAACCCAAGGTTCCGGGGGCTACGGCATGCTGGTTGGCCCGGCAGCCACCAAGGCCGAAATCGAAGACTTCCGCGCCCGCCTGATTGCCCGCCCCGAGGCCTATATCGCCCAACCGACCCTGTGCCTGTCGACCTGCCCGACCTTTGTTGAGCGCGGCATCGCGCCTCGCCATATCGATCTGCGGCCGTTCGTTCTGTCCGGCAAGGAAACCCGCATCGTCCCCGGCGGCCTGACCCGCGTCGCGCTGCGCGAAGGCTCGCTGGTGGTCAACTCGTCCCAGGGTGGCGGCACTAAAGACACCTGGGTGGTGGAGGACTAACCATGCTTTCAAGAACTGCCTCTGATCTGTACTGGATGTCACGCTACCTGGAGCGCGCGGAAAACCTCGCGCGCATGCTTGAAGTCAGCTACTCGCTGTCGCTGATGCCACAGGACGGCCGCGGCGATGGCCTGGAAGAGCTGGCTCTGCCGCTGCTGATTACCGGCACCCTCGACGATTACCTGGAGCGCCACGGCCCGCTGCACGCCGAGCGCATGCTGCACTTCTTCGCCCTCGATGCGACCAACCCGGCGAGCATCTACTGCTGCCTGCAGGCCGCGCGCAGCAACGCCCACGCCGTGCGCGGGCGGATCACCGCCGACATGTGGGAAAACATCAACGCCACCTGGCTGGAAATCCATGGCATCGCGCAGCAAGGCCTGAGTCGCTACGGCATCAGCCGTTTCTGCGAATGGGTCAAGGAGCGCTCGCATCTGTTCCGTGGCGCCACCTTCGGCACCATCATGCGCGGCGACCCGTATCGCTTTATCCGTCTGGGCACCTTTATCGAGCGCGCCGACAACACCCTGCGCCTGCTCGATGCGCGCTACGAAATGCTTGGCGAAGACATCGACGAAATCGACGGCCGACCGGCACGCAGTTATTACCAGTGGACCGCGCTGCTGCGCGCACTGTCCTCGTTCGAGGCATTCGCCGAGATCTACCGCGGCTCACCGGGTACGCGCAAAGTCTCCGAACTGCTGCTGCTACGTGCCGATGTACCGCGCTCGCTGCGCGCCTGCATGGACGAATTGAGCCTGATGCTCGCCAGCCTGCCTGGCGACAACGGCCGCCCGGCCCAGCGCCTGGCCGCCGAACTGGAAGCGCGGCTGCGCTATACCAGCATCGAAGAAGTACTCGACGAGGGCCTGCACGCCTGGCTCACCGATTTCATCCTGCTGGTTCGCCAGCTGGGCCAAGCCATCCAAAGTTCCTACCTGGAGGTCGCATGAGACTGTCAATCAGCCACGACACTACCTATCACTATGAAGACCAGGTGCGCACCAGCATCCAGTATCTGCGTATGACGCCGCACGACAGCGAACGCCAGCAGGTGCTCAGCTGGCAGCTGACTCTGCCGCGCCCGGTGCGTGCGCAACTCGACCCTTACGGCAATATTCTGCATGTGCTGACGATGGACGAGCCGCACGAATCCATCGTTATCGGTGCTCGTGGCCAGGTGGAAATCGACGAGGCGCGCGAGGCCGAGCACGAAAGCCAGTCGGCGCTGCCGTTTCTGCGCTTTACCCGCCTGACCGACGCCGACGAAGCTCTGCGCGAGTTCGCTAAGCTGCAGAGCCGCAGCCGCACGGACCGCAGCGGCCTGATCGACCTGATGCATGCGTTGAATGCGCATATCCGTTACCAGCCGGGCAGCACCGCCGTGGAAACCAGCGCCAGTGAAGCCTTCGCCGGCGGCAAGGGCGTTTGCCAAGATCACGCTCATGCCTTCCTGGCCTGCGCACGCAGCCTGGGTGTGCCGGCGCGTTATGTGTCGGGTTATCTGTTTACCGACAGCGAAGACCACCTGGCCAGCCACGCCTGGGCCGAAGCCTGGCTGGACGACGCCTGGTACAGCTTTGATGTGACTAACTGTCTGGCCAAGCCGGAGCGGCATTTGAAGTTGGCCGTGGGCCTGGACTACCTGGATGCCTGCCCGGTGCGTGGCATGCGCCGGGGCGGTGGCATCGAGCAGATGCATGCGCAGGTGGAGGTTGCACCGCTGGTGCGGGTGCAACAGCAGTAAAGGCGCTGCGCTGGCTTCGTGGGGTGTGCTAGTCCGTAGGATGGGGCGGGCCGCGCAGATTGAGTACAGCGATACCCATGCTGCCGATGTGATGGATGCCATCGCATCGCGATTCGGTTCATTCACGTTTTGATACATAGCGCCAGTTTTGTAGGAGGGGCTTTAGCCGCGTGCTTTTGATGCTTTATGTCCAGGTTCTGCGACAAGTTCATTAGCGTGGTGAGTTTTGATTTTGGTTTCGCCCCTTACGGGCGAGTCCCTTTTGGCAATTGCCCCAAAAGGAACCAAAAGGTCTAGCCCCGACATCCGGCCCTGCCTGCGGCAGGGTTCGTTCACGCCATCATTGCTCCGAGGGTCGGCGTACAAGGGCCGTCCCTGGCCCTTTACGCCTTTCGCCGCATCCATGCGGCTCACCCCTCTACACAACGATTCTGTTCACCCTCCTGAAGGGGCGTTTGGCGTCGTCTGCACGTTTTGTGTGGATTGACTAAAAGCCAAAGCAGATGCCTGCCACCAAGACGATTTGATGAGCATCACGTTGCTCAACCTGCGTGGCCCGACCCATCCTACGAACTGGCGGGCTCTGCGAAACCTGTAGGAGCGGCGGGAACGCCTAGTTATTGGCCGCGATGTTTTTGTATTCACCTCGATTCGCGGGCAAGCCCGCTCCTACAAAGGCTGCACTTTGCGCCCCGCCATGTGCCGTAAATACTCAACCAACTCCCCCAATTCCTTGTCACTCAATACCTCAACCGCAAACCCCGGCATCTTCCCCTGCGGCCAGCGCCGCAAACTTTGTGGGTCTCGGATATAGCGGGTTAGAAAGTCGCCGCTGAAATACTCCGTCGGGTTATGCGGAATATTCAGGTCCGGGCCGAACTGTGAGTCTCCGGCGCCATTCAACCGATGACAGGCCATGCAGTTCTTCTGGTATTGGGCAAAACCGGCCTGCACCGCCGGGCTGGCTTCGGCGGCGGGCAGTAGCTGCGGGAAGCGCTGCGCTACCGGAGCCAGTTTGCGGATGGTGGCCAGTTGGAAGGGCCATTGCTCCGGGCCGATCTGGCTGGCGGCCGGGTTTTGCCAGACCAGGTAGAACGGCCCGGCGCTGGGTTTGCCGTTGCCTAGGTCGGGCCAGGGTTGCGCTGGGTCTTCGATGGCCAGCCAGGCTTTGCTGCCAGTTTGGCTGAGCGCGGGGGCGGCGGAGAGTTCGGCGGCAAAGCCGTCGCTGGCCACCAGTTGCAGGTGATCACCCGGTTGTACTCCTTCCAGCAGCGCGGCCAACGGTACGGCGCGGTAGCGCATGCTGCGTTTGTAGCTGACGTCGTCACTGATCGCGACGTTTTGCGCTTGCGGGTGGGCGAGAAGTTGCGCGCTGCTCAGGCGCTGGCTGCCGTTGCCCAGTTCCAGGGTCAATTCGGCGGCGTGCAGGTGGCTGAAGGGTAGGAGGGCGAGCAGGGCGATGCAGAGGGTGCGCTTATTCAATCCTGCGACTCCAGGGCGAGTTTCAGTTCGTCATAGCCGCCCGCGTTGATCAGGTTGCTGTAGCCCATGGCGCGCAGGCTTTCTTCGGCGATGCTGGAGCGGCGGCCGCTGCGGCAATACAGCACGATGGGGGTGTCCTTGTCCGGGGCAATAGCGCTGATGCGGCTGGCGATCTGTTCATGCTCGATCTGCTCTGCACCTGGCAGTGCGCCGGCGGCGAATTCATCGGCGGTACGCACATCGATCAGCACGCTTTCCGGTGATTGCAGGGCGACAACGGCGGCGCTGAGTTCGGCTTCGCCGGCCAGCAGAGGCAGGCTGACCAGCAGGCTGAGGGTGGCAAATAGGGTGCGCATGGTGTGCTCCTTGGGTTGATTGAAATCACCCTAGCACAGGCGCTGCTTTGCACGTGTTTGTTGAGTTAGCGCTGCCGCTGCCGGCTCACTCCACGGTGGCAGGCAGGGCAGGAAATCAGGGGTTTAGCTGACCAAGCGGGTCAGGTTGGGAAGAATCAGAATGACGGTGGTGGCAAACACGATCATGCCTGCCTGACGCATTTTCACTGGATTGAACATGGCGGTTGGCCTTGTTGTTTTTTGCGGGTGGTCGTCGCTGTCCTGCTTAATACGCGGATGCGACGCCACGCCTCGTGTTGATCATTCAAGCCGTCCCGGCAAAACCCGGCGACGACGCCTACAACAGCCGACCTGCGCTCTATTTGCCGGTGGCTTGATTCAACTGTAGGGGCGCGCAGCGCCTGGCTATAGATGCCTTGATTACTAAGGTGCGCAGGCTAGTTGCCAGCGGTTATGACGCCTGGCCCGCATCAGGCAAGCGGGCCTTGAGCTAGACGCGCTTGTTGCCTTTTGCCCAGTGATTGACCGTTTGTCTGAGCTGAGCGGTCAATAGGCCTGAGCACTTCGGTCATTGAGACTGCCCCCGCCCGGCGTATGGTAGGCCCCGCAGGCCGTTGAAAAACTACCTACGTTGGCAATACGGCGTTAAAAACAGGCTCGGAATGCTCATTTACAGCTCGTAAGCTCCGCTTCCTCGCCTGTTTTTGCCTTGTCTTTCCTGCCTCGCCGACGTTTTTCAACGGCCTACCACTCAACAAAAACAGGCGTGGGCCCCACCTGCGCCATCAGCCACCCTCCATTGGAGGTCTGAGGACGCCATGACCGAAGCATATATTTTCGATGCCGTGCGCACGCCACGCGGCAAGGGCAAGAAGGACGGGGCGCTGTACAGCGTCAAGCCTGTCGACCTGATCGCCGGCCTGCTCAAGGCGCTGCAAGCGCGCAATAACCTGGACACCAGCCAGGTCGATGACATCGTGCTCGGCTGTGTAACGCCGGTGGGTGATCAGGGCGCGGACATTGCCAAAACGGCCGCCATGGTTGCCGATTGGGATGTCAGCGTGTCGGGCGTGCAACTCAACCGTTTCTGCGCCTCGGGCCTGGAAGCGGTGAACCTCGGCGCGATGAAGGTACGTTCCGGTTTCGAGGACCTGGTGGTAGTTGGCGGTGTCGAGTCGATGTCGCGCATTCCCATGGGCTCCGATGGCGGCGCCTGGGTGATGGACCCGGCGACCAATATGCACACCCATTTCACTCCGCAGGGTATCGGCGCCGATCTGATCGCCACCCTGGAAGGTTTCAGCCGCACGGACGTCGACAGCTTCGCTCTGCGCTCGCAGCAGAAGGCCGCCCGTGCCAGCAAGGACGGCTCGTTCAGCAAGTCGCTGATTCCGGTAGCGGACCAGAACGGCATCGTCCTGCTCGATCACGATGAGTTTATCCGTGGCGAATCCACCCTCGAAGGCCTGGGCAAGCTCAAGCCGAGCTTCGAGATGATGGGCCAGATGGGCTTCGACAGCACCGCGCTGCGCGTCTACAGCCATGTCGAGCAGATCAACCACGTACACACCCCAGGCAACAGCTCGGGCATCGTCGATGGCTCGGCCCTAATGCTGATCGGCTCCGAGGCCAAAGGCCGCGAGCTGGGTCTGAAGCCGCGTGCACGCATCGTCGCCACTGCCGTGACCAGCACCGACCCGACCATCATGCTCACCGGCCCGGCACCGGCCACGCGCAAGGCGCTGGCCAAGGCGGGGCTGAACGTCAATGACATCGACCTGTTCGAGGTCAACGAGGCGTTTGCTTCGGTGGTGATGAAGTTTATGAAGGACATGGGCGTCAGCGAGGACAAGGTCAACGTCAACGGCGGCTCCATCGCCATGGGCCACCCGCTGGGTGCAACCGGTTGCGCCATCCTCGGCACCCTGCTCGACGAGCTGGAGAAGCGCCAGCTGCGCTACGGCCTGGCCACCCTGTGCGTAGGTGGTGGCATGGGCATCGCCACCATCATTGAACGAGTTTGAGGCGGAGATAAGAAAAATGACTGACGCCATCCGTTACGAAAAAGGCCAGGACAATATCGTCGTTCTGACCATGGACATGCCTGGCCAGAGCGCTAACACCATGAACGCGGTGTACCGCGAAGCCATGGGCAAGATCGTCGACCGACTGGAAGCCGAGAAGGATTCCATTGCCGGGGTCATCCTCACCTCCGCGAAGAAGACCTTCTTCGCCGGCGGCGACCTCAATGAGCTGATCAAGGTCACCAAGGCCGACGCGCCGGCCTTCTACCAGATGATCCTCAACATCAAGGGCCAACTGCGTCGCTTGGAAACTCTGGGTAAGCCGGTGGTGGCGGCGATCAACGGTGCAGCCCTGGGCGGCGGCTGGGAAATTGCTCTGGCCTGCCATCACCGTATCGCCCTGAACAATTCCAGCATTCAGCTCGGCCTGCCGGAAGTGACCCTCGGCCTGCTGCCGGGCGGCGGTGGTGTAGTGCGTATGGTGCGCATCCTCGGCCTGGAAAAAGCCCTGCCGTATCTGGCTGAAGGCAAGAAGGTGCGCCCTGATGCGGCGCTCAAGGCTGGTCTGATCCATGAACTGGCCAGCGACAGTGATGACCTGCTGGCCAAGGCGCGCGCCTTTATCGCCGCCAACCCGAGCGCCGTGCAGCCGTGGGACGTGAAAGGCTACAAAATTCCCGGCGGCACGCCGTCCAGCCCGAATGTGGCGCAGATGCTGGCCATCGCCCCGAGCGTGCTGCGTGACAAGACCAAGGGCTGCTTCCCGGCGCCGGAGAAGATCATGTGCGCCGCCGTTGAGGGGGCGCAGGTCGACTTCGACACCGCGCAGATCATCGAAGCGCGCTACTTCACCGAGCTGACCACCGGCCAGGTGGCGAAGAACATGATTGGCACCTTCTGGTTCCAGCTCAATGAAATCAACGCCGGCGGCTCGCGTCCACAGGGCTTCGAGCCTTACGTGACCAAGAAAGTTGGTGTGCTTGGTGCCGGCATGATGGGCGCCGGTATTGCCTATGTGTCGGCTGTGGCCGGTATCGACGTAGTGCTCAAGGACATCTCCATCGAAGCCGCTGAGAAGGGCAAGAGCTACTCGGTCAAGCTGCTGGAGAAAAAGGTCGGCCGTGGCCAGATGAGCGCCGAGAAGCGCGATGGCATCCTGGCGCGGATCAAACCCACGGTCAGTGACGCTGATTTCGAGGGCTGCGACCTGATCATCGAAGCGGTATTTGAGGATCGTGACCTCAAGGCCAATGTCACCGCGGCAGCCGAACGTGCAGCGCTGGCGGATGCGGTGATCGCTTCCAACACCTCGACCCTGCCGATCACCGGCCTGGCTACGGCGGTGCAGAAGCAGGACAAGTTTATCGGTCTGCATTTCTTCAGCCCGGTGGACAAGATGCCGTTGGTGGAAATCATCAAGGGCGAGCAGACCAGCGACGAGACCCTGGCGCGTGGTTTTGACTACGTCATGCAGATCAAGAAGACCCCGATCGTGGTCAACGACAGCCGCGGCTTCTTCACCTCGCGGGTGTTCGGCACTTTCACCAATGAAGGTCTGGCCATGTTGGGTGAGGGCGTGAGCGCGGCGATGATCGAGAACGAAGCGCGCAAGGCCGGCATGCCGGTTGGCCCGCTGGCGATCAGCGATGAAGTGTCGATGAGCCTGATGAACCATATCCGTCAGCAGACCATCAAGGACCTCGCGGCCGAAGGCAAGCAGATCCCCGAGCACCCGGCATTTGCCGTGATCGACATGATGCTCAACGAGTACAAGCGGCCGGGCAAGGCAGCGGGTGCGGGCTTCTACGATTACCCGGCGGGTGGCAAGAAGCACCTGTGGCCGGAACTCAAGGCGCGTTTCGAGAAGAGCGATGCGCAGATTTCGCAGATTGACGTGCGTGATCGCATCCTGTTTATCCAGGCCATCGAAACCGTGCGCTGCGTAGAAGAGGGCGTGCTCAAGTCGGTAGCCGATGCCAACATCGGCTCGATCATGGGCATCGGCTTTGCAGCCTGGACCGGCGGTGCGCTGCAATTTATCAACCAGTACGGAGTGAAGGACTTTGTCGCCCGCGCCCAGTACCTGGCTGAGCAGTACGGCGAGCGCTTCCTGCCGCCGGCGTTGTTGCTGGAGAAGGCGGCGAAGAACGAAAGTTTCTAACGCCGTCGCGTTAAGGCAGAGATACTGAAAACCGGCTCCCTGTGAGCCGGTTTTTTATCGCCTGTAGTGTGTGGAAGACCAGCCTATTTATGGCTACAGCACTAGACTGCTGCAATGACCACGACGGTGTGGCGCAAGGGAGGTGTTATGACAATCGGGATACGCAGTGTGCTGGCAATAAACTTGGGGTTACTGGCCACTCCGGTGTGGGCGGATGATTGCGCCAATGCCATGGATCAACTCACCCTCAATCAATGCGCGGCGGCAGAGTATGCCGCTCAGGATAAACGTCTGAATCAGCTCTACGGCGATTACCGCAAGCGTCTGGATGATGGGCAGAAACAGCAACTCAAGGACGTGCAGCTGGCCTGGATCAAGTTCCGTGATCTGGCTTGCGCGTTCGAGTCAGCGTCGGTGGAGGGTGGTTCGGCCTATCCGATGGTGCTAAACGGCTGCCTGACGCAAAAGACCGCCGCACGGGTCAAGGAGCTGGAGCAGCTGGCCGTCTGTGAAGAAGGCGACCTGAGCTGCCCAATGCCAGCGCAGTAGCGTTCAGCAGGCCGGGCGACCGCAGAGCAACTGTTGAATGGCCTGGCGCTCGCTCAGGTGAGTGGGCATATGCAAGGTGGTCAGGGTGCCATCGCTAAGCTGGATGGCCAGTTCTGACTCAAAGTGGATGCCGCTACTGTCGACAGTGGCATAGGTCACGCCATAGACGTTCTGGTTGCTCAGTGATTGGGCGATGCTCATGGCGTTCTCCTGATTGCGGGGTGCAGTTATTTACCGGCGTTCTGGTCGGCCTTGAGTTGTGCGGCTTGCACTTTCTCGGCTTGGCGTTGGCTGCTCGCGCTGTGGTTGCTGGTAAAGGCCGATGCGGCAAGCAGGCTGGCGATGGCGGAAAAACTGGTCATGGTCATGTCCTCTGGTAAGTGGGGCGCAGTGCCCGATGGCCAGATCATCTGCGCGTGCCGCTATCGACAGAAGTGAATGGTGCTTATGGTGACTATCGAGGGCGCTGATGGGCCCCGGGTAATTGGTCGGGTTTAGCCCGTAGCTATTGCCTTGCAGCCTGTCAGCAGGCACGCTTGCGCGCTGGAAAAACAACCCTCCTGCGCCCTAGGTAACCGCCCATATGCCGCTGCAGATCTGCATCCTGGAAACCGATGTTCTTCGCCCTGAATTGGTCGACCAATACGACAGTTATGGCCGTATGTTCGAGCAGTTGTTCGCCCGTCAGCCAATTGCTGCCGAGTTCAAGGTGTACAACGTGATGGAGGGGCATTACCCGCCGGACAGCGAGCGCTACGATGCTTATCTGGTGACGGGCAGCAAGGCAGATTCCTTCGGTAGCGATGCCTGGATCCAGACGCTGAAAACCTACCTGCTGGAGCGCTACAACCGGGGCGACAAGCTGCTCGGTGTGTGCTTCGGTCATCAGCTGCTGGCGCTGTTGCTGGGCGGCAAGGCTGAGCGCGCGGTGCAGGGCTGGGGGGTGGGTATCCATCAGTACCGCATGGCGAGCAAGCCGACCTGGATGAGTCCTGACCTGGAGGACCTGACCCTGCTGATCAGCCACCAGGATCAGGTGACCCAACTGCCGGAAAACGCCACGTTGCTGGCCAGCAGCGAGTTCTGCCCAATCGCCTCCTACTGCATCGGTGATCAGGTGCTGTGCTTCCAGGGCCACCCCGAGTTTGTGCATGACTACTCGCGCGCGCTGCTTGATCTGCGCCAAAAGCATATTGGTGAGCCGGCCTACTCCAAGGGCGTCGACAGCCTGCAGCATGACCACCAGGGCCACACCGTGGCCGAGTGGATGATGCGCTTTGTCGCCCAGGGTCGTGCCGGCCTGGCTGAATAACTTGCAGTTGCACGAAAAAGCCCGGTCAGTGACCGGGCTTTTTTATGGCGTGCCATCCGTGGCCGCCATTCTGCAGGCTGCCGTTACGCGACGTTAAACATCGCTCTATAGCCAGCCGTAATGCTTGAAGCTCGCGTAGAGTCCGATGCAGCCTGTGGTGATCAGACCGAGTACGCCAAAGTAGCCGTACTGCCAGGCGAGCTCTGGCATGTTCTGAAAGTTCATCCCGTATATTCCCGCCACTGCCGTGGGAAAGGCCAGAATCGCCGCCCAGGCGGCAAACTTGCGCTGGGTGACGCTTTGTCGTGAGGATTCCAGCAGCAGGCCGATTTCGATGGCGTGGTCGGCCATCTCGCGTAGGCCGGTGAGGTCTTCCAGCAAACGGTTGACGTGAATCGCCACGTCGCGGAAGTAGGGGCGCATGTTCTTGTCGATAAACGGGAAGTCGAGGCGCTGCAGCTCTTTGCAGATTTCTGCCAGCGGCCCGATATAACGACGCAACCGCAGCAGATCGCGACGCAGGCCCTGGATGCGCTCGACATCGGCCTGGCTCAGTGGGTTTTTCAGCACGTGCTGTTCCACTTCCTCAAGCTCGACGTGGTAGTTGTCCATCAGCGGGCGGTAGTTCTCGATCACGAAGCTGAGCAGGGCATAGAGCACGAAATCTTCGCCGTGCTCAAGCAGCAACGGACGCGCCTCGCAGCGTTGGCGGACCTGGGAATAGGGCGCGGATTCGCCATAGCGTGCGCTGATGATGTAACCGCTGCCGGCGAACAGCTGGGTTTCGACAAAGGTCAGCTCGTCATTAACCAGAATGGGTGAGTAGAGCACCAGAAACAGCGCGTCGCCGAAGGTTTCCAACTTGGGCCGGGTGTGCCGCTGCAGGGCGTCTTCCAGTGCCAGTTCATGCAGGTCGAATTGCTGCTGCAGGCTGGTCAGCTCTTCGGAGCAGGGGTCATGCAGGCCGATCCAGACGAAATGCCCCGGTTTCTTTGACCATGGCTTGCCTTCGTCGAGGTTGATATTGGTGACTTTCTTGCCCTTGCTGTAGACGGCGGCAGCAACAACGCGACCCATGGTGTTTCCTTATTATCGGTGACCTCAGCACGCAGCTTAGCGGCTTGCTCGCTGCCGGTGTGACTGAAACGGTTGTTATGCGGGCTGCATCCGCCAATAAAAAGCCCAGCGCGTGGCTGGGCTTTTTATTGGCGGACGGGTTGACTCAGGCGCTTTGGCTAAGCTGCTGATCCATGGCCTCGATACAGTGCTGCATCTGCGTGCGGCAGGTTTCGACCAGCTGCGGCAGATCATCCTGACTCAGACCCGCAGTGGGGATGGCCGGCAGCGAGCGGATCATTATTTCGCCGCTATGCCAGCGGTTGAGCTGGATATGGTTGACGTAGGTGCTGACGCACACTGGGATAATCGGTACACCAGCGGCAATTGCCATCTGAAATGCGCCTTTCTTGAACGGCAGCAGGCCCTTGCCGAGGTTGCGCGTGCCTTCCGGGAACACCCAGATCGAGGTGTCCTTGTGTTTTAGGGTGTCGGTGGTGGTGAGCATGGCCTGCTTGGCGCGAATCGCATTGCCACGGTCGAGCAGCACGTTGCCGGCCAGCCAGTACAGCTGACCGAAGAACGGCACCCACTTCAGGCTCTTCTTGCCGATGCTCACGGTGCGCTTGGGCACCACGCGGCCAAGCACGTAGAGATCATAGTTTGATTGGTGGTTGGCGATGATCACGCAGGAGTGCTGGTGTTCCAGAGTGTGCACGTCGGTCTTCAGCTTCCAGCGCAACAGCCATTGCGCCGGGACGCTGTAGAGGCGTGCGCACAAGCGGCTGTTATCCGGGTTGAACGGGCGGCAGAGGCCAAGCAACAGGCCCAGAATGCCGGCGAGGATAAAATGCACGCCCATCGCCAGCATGCGCAGAAGAAAAAGCATTTGGTACGCCCGTCATAGGAAAAAGGCGCGCAGTGTACGGGCGTGCACTGCTTTCGGCAATTGATGCTGATCAGAGGTCGTTAGCGCTTGTTGCGTCCTCGCTAGAGCCTTTGCCAGTAGCGGGTAGCAGATCAATCGAGCTGTAGCGCTGGGCCAGGCGGGTGATGCTGCCATCCTGCTCAAGGGTTAGCAGAGCTTGATCCAGTTGCTGCTTGAAGTCCTGCTTGTAGGGGTAGGCCTGTTCATTGATGCGGGTATAGCCCAGATGACCGTGCTCGCTGGACAGCGTCGGCCCTTCAACCAGCCAGTCCAGGCCACTGCTGGCAAACAGGCCTTCGCTGCGCATCTGCTGCAGCTCCCAGAGGATCGACAGGCGATCATTGACATACACATCGATGCGCTTGCGCCTGAGTTGCAGCAGATTGGTGCGGTTGTCTGTGGCGTAGCTCTGTTTGACCTCACCGGCCGCGAGCATGGTTTTGTAGCCCGGCGCGGCGATGATATTGAAACCGCGGTTGAGGCCAATGCGTAGCCCTGTATAAGCCGCTGGGAAATCTTCGATGGCACGTTGTTGAGCCAACTCGGCACGCACGAAGGCCACCACGCTTTCTTCCAGAATCGGCCGCGAATAATCCATCCACGGTCGTTCCACAGGGCGGTGGTAAGGCGGGAACAGGGCAAAGGCTGTACCCTTTTCCAGCGCTGCCAGCCCGCGTGGCCAGGGCACCGGGCGGATACTTACGCGATAACCCGGCATGCGCGCGAAGGCCGCACGCAGAATGTCGCTGTACAGACCTTTGGCTTCGCCGTTTTCGGCGTAGCTGTAGGGCGGATAACTGGCGTCACACAACACCGTAACACTGACGGGCGTTTGCGCCTGGGCGATGTTGTGAATGGCCAGGCACAGTAACCACGTTACGAGTATGCGCATGCCCAATCTCCTTATCGGTTGGCGCTGGCTGCACGCGCAGGTGCAGCCCTATGTATGGGAACTCAGACTTTGAAGCGTCCGAGCAGATGGTCCTGCTGGCCGACCTGTTCGACCATTACGGCGCACTGGCGCACCTGTTCTTCGGCGCCGGCGGCTACCTCATGGCTGATGTCGCGGATATTGGTGGTGTTGCGGTTGATCTCCTCTGTGGTGGCGCTCTGCTGCTCGGCGGCGGTAGCAATTTGCAGGTTCATGTCGTTAATCCGGGTGATCGCATCACTGATGCGTCCGAGCATGTCGTTTGCCGCACCGGCTTCTTCTGCGGTTTTGCTGGCAGTATCGCGGCTTTGCTGCATGCGTGATTCGGCCTGCTTCACCCCGGATTGCAGCTGATCGATCATCTGGCGGATTTCCTGGGTCGACTGCTGGGTACGCGAAGCCAGTGAGCGTACTTCATCGGCAACCACGGCAAAACCTCGGCCGGACTCACCCGCGCGCGCGGCTTCGATGGCGGCATTGAGAGCGAGCAGGTTGGTCTGGTCGGCAATGCTGGTGATCACCGAGAGGATCGACTCGATGTTGTGGCTGAGTTTGGCCAGTTCGTTGATCGCATGGCTGGTTTCGTCCATTTCCTCGGCCAGGTGCTTGATCGCCTCTGTGGAGCGCGAAACCACGCGCACGCCATTTTCAGTCTCCTGATTAGCTGCCAGTGCAGCCTGCGCCGCCGCCTGTGCGTTGCGTGCGACTTCCTCGGCGGTGGAGGCCATTTCCTGCATGGCGGTGGCCAGCTGATCCAGCTCCTGCAGCTGTTGCTGCAAGCGATTGGCCGCCTGGTTGGCTTCGCTGGAGGTCAGCGTGGTGCTTTCACGCACCTGCCTGGAGCTGCCCATCACCTCGCTGATCAGGCTCTGCAAACTTTGCAGGAAGCTGTTGAACTCCTTGGAGACCAGAGCAATTTCATCGTTGCCAGTGGCGGGCAGGCGGCGGGTCAGGTCGCCTTCGCCGCTGTTCACTTCATGCAACGAGTTGTGCAGGTGATCGAGGGGCTTGAGCAAGCTGTTCATCAGCACGCCCAGCACGATCAGGCTGATGATCACCCCAAGTACGGTGCCGATCACTGCGCGCCAGCTCAAGGCATTGGCTTCGGCCATGACGACGCCCTTGTCCAGCACCACGCCGATATACCAGTCCATACCTTTGAGATTCGGCAGTGGGGTAAAGGACACCAGTAGGTCCTTGTCACCGCCACTGGTTTCCTGCAGCTCCTTATCCAGCGCCGGGCTCTGGCCGCCGAACAGTTCGCTGTAGCTTTTGCCGTTCAGCTCGGTGTTGGGGTGGGAGATGATATTGCCGTTGCGCGTGAGCAGAAAGGCGTAGCCGGCACCATTGAAATCCAGGGTGTTGACCGCATCGGCGACGGTTTTCAGGCGAATGTCGCCGCCGAGTACACCGAGAAATTCGCCCGCATTGGTAATGCGGGTCACGGCGGAGATCAGTATTTCACCGGTGGTGGAGTCCACATAGGGCTCGGTGAGCACGGCCTGGCTGCCGGCTTTGCCAGTGTCATACCAAGGGCGCTGGCGACCATCCCATTCAGGCGCGGGTTGCCATTCGTCAGTGTTCTTGATCGGTTTGCCATCACTTTGCAACGCGCCGAATACCAGGATGAACTCGTTCTTCAGCATGGGCGTGTTAACGATGCGCTGGGTTTCTTCGGGGCTGTAATTGCTGTCGATGCTTTGTGCCATCAGATCCATCAGCTTGAGCTTGGCGTTGAGCCAGTTCTCGATCTGTCGGGCCAATGCGTTACTCGACTCTGCGATGCTCGCTGCAACCTGATTATGCAGGGTTTCACGAACCTGGCTGACTTGTGCCAGTGACAGCAGGCTGGTGGTGAGGAACAGAACGATGGCCGCGGCCAGACCAACCTTATGGGCAATCTTCATAACACGCTCCCGACGGCAATTTCGAATAGATCGGTGAGTGCCTCTGCTCCCTGGCCTTACCTGTTAAAAGTAATACAGCCTGGGCAGATTGCTTGCCGATTCGCCACTGTTTTGCCATTAAATGCAAAAGCCCGGCACATGGGCCGGGCTTTGCGGTGTTGCTGTGGGGATTTACACCATGTGCTGCTTGTCCAGCTCTACCGCCTGGTCGAGGGCCTCGAGCAGCGCCTTGCGCACTTTCAGCTTGGTGTTCTTGTGCGCAGTCATGTTGATCTTCTTCATCTGCTGGGCAACCGCCAGGGCAGTGGCGTGCAGTTGTTCGGCCGGCACCACCTTGTCGAGGAAACCGGCATCCACCGCGCCTTGTGGGTCGAACATCTCACCGTTGATCACGGAGCGGTGGAAGGCCGATTTGCGCAGGCGGTCACGGGCCAGTTCGATGCCAGCGTGGTGCATGGTCATGCCGATCTGTACTTCGTTGAGGCCGATACTGAACGGGCCTTCGACGCCGATGCGGTAGTCGGACGAGAGCAGGATAAAGGCACCCTTGGCTACCGCATGGCCTGGGCAGGCGACGATGATCGGGAAGGGGTGGGCGAGCATTCGGCGCGCCAGGGTCGAACCGGACGCCACCAGGTTGATGGCGTTCTGCGGGCCGGAAGTCATCACCTTGAGGTCGTAGCCGCCCGAAAGAATGCCCGGCTGGCCGGTGATAATCACGATGGCCTTGTCCTGCACGGCGCGATCCAGAGCGGCGTTGAAAGCAGTGATCACATCCGGGGAGATGGCATTCACCTTGCCATTACACAGGGTCAGGGTGGCAATGCCATCGTCGAGTTGGTAGCTGATCAGATCGCTCATGGTCGGGTTCCTTGTGCTGAAGTGCAGCAGACGTTACTCATCCGCACCGGTCAGGTAAAGCACGATGGCTGACTGGCTGGTCAGTGCGCGTTGCAGCTTGCTGCCGTTAGCCTGTTTGTTTACCGCGCGCCCTTCTACTTAGCTTGCGGCGATTCGAGCAAGACCGGCAAACATCGCGATTGATCCCTGCATTTGGCATAAGCGCATGAATCTTTTGAAAAAAGCTTTTGCCTTTGCGGGACTGTTCGGCTAGATTAGCGCGCCTCGACAGACAGCAATGATTGTTGAGACCCGGTGAAGTGTCCGAGCGGTTGAAGGAGCACGCCTGGAAAGTGTGTATACGAGAAATCGTATCGTGGGTTCGAATCCCACCTTCACCGCCAGACATAGAAAACCCCCAGAGAGCAGCCTTTCTGGGGGTTTTTTCGTTTTAGGCCCTGCAAGTCTCCGCCAAATTGGTACAGCGGAGTGGTACAGATGACAGTCATGGCCCAACCTTGGAAGCATCCCGTCAGTGGCGTTTATTACTTCCGCCGTGAGGTCCCCGAAGACATTCGTAGTGTCATCGGTAAGCGGGAGTGGAAGCTGTCGCTGAAAACCAAGGAGCTTGTCCAGGCCCGCCCGCGCTTCGCCCATGAATCGGCTAAGTGTGAACAAGCCTTCCTCAATGCACGCGAACAAAAGGCTGGGCGTTTGGTGTTGCTGCACTCTGACGTCCACAAACTAGCGGACCGTTGGTCTGCGGAGGTCATCGCTGAGTGGGAGTTGGACGCAGAAGCCCCGAAAGATTTCCTGGTCTTTCAGGGGGATGAGGTGTCAACAGCCACGGACATGGTGGATGTTGAAGACTCTGATAGTTGCTTCAAAGCGGTTGAGGTCTACATCCGCTCTGCGCTGGCTAAGGCCATGCTACCGCTCCCGGATCGCGCAGATCCCGTTTGGGAGCGTCTTACCCAAGAGTTCTACCGTGCTTGGCGCGACCTTTGCCGTGTAGCACTATCCCGTCATAAGGGGAATTGGCGGGATATGCCCTTACGTGAAGCGGCGTCACAGCTACTAGCCCATGAAAATAAGGCCGCATCGCTAGCGTCGGACGTTCCCCGGCTTTCGCAGGTGTTCAGCAACTGGTCTGAGGACAAGCTACTGAACGACGGCGACACTCGCAGCGCCAGGAAAACAATTAGTGAGTTTGGTTCGGCGGTCACTCGCTTTATCGAACTCCACCGCGACCTACCCGTGGATCAAGTCAACCGTATCGTCTGCCGGGACTTCCGCGCCAACCTGTTCAAGATCCCCACGAGGGGCCAGGGAATACGTGGTATGACGGCCCCAGCACTTATTGAAAAAGCGGCTGCCGAAGGTCTGCCTACTGCCGAGTTAGCGACCGTGAACAAGCAACTGAGGGCCTTGTCAGCTGTGCTGGGCTTTGCCCATCAGGTGTTGGGTGTCATCCACGAAAACCCGATTGTTGCGTCGGGCCTTATCCAGCGCTCCAAGAAAGCGGAGCGGAAGCAGGGAGCTAGCGAAGACAAGGGCTACACCCTCCAAGAACTACGCCAGATTTTCTCCAGTCCATTGTTCCGTGGTGAGTGGAAACCAGCACAAGCCGACTTTGGCCAGGCGCTCTACTGGATACCGTTACTCATGGCTTACTCCGGTGCCCGCCGTGAGGAGTTGGCGCAGTTGCTAGTGTCTGACGTGAAGCAAGAGGGTGAGGTTTGGTTTCTTGACTTGCAGGAAGGTGAGGGGCAGTCCCTGAAGACCCTGAGCAGTCGACGTCAGGTCCCGCTTCATAGTGACCTCCTAGAACTGGGCTTTATTGAGTATCTTCAGACGGTTCCGACTGGTGGTCGGGCTTTCCCCAAGCTACCTATGCACAAAGCCAATGGGTACGGGCACAGTTTTGGGCGCATGTGGTCGAAGTACCTCGACAAGGTAGTCGGGCTACGTTCGGGGGCATCCCCAGCGCACGGCTTCCGCCATGCCTTTAAGACGCTGTGTCGTGAATCGGAGATACCAGGTGAGGTCCACGATTGGCTTACAGGGCACTCTTCCGGCAACGTCGGGGACACATATGGGCGTAACCCCTTAGGACGAATGGCTTTGGAGCTGAAGAAGTTTCCGAGTATTGCCCGTATGGCTGGGCTTCTGGAGGCTAGCGAGGCGAGGCCGCTCATATAGCGAAGTAAGTATCAGCCCCCCCCTGAAGATACCTACTTAGATTGCTCCGACTGAGGCCAGCCATAGTTGGACTAAGTTGAACTTAGAGCATTCAGTCAGGATACCTGCAACTTGCATCTCCTGGCATCCGAGTTACCGGCGGTTGAAGCGGCCCTCAGCCTCTGATGGTCAGCAGCTCATCCCAGCGTGTCGTGAAGCACTGGCTTTTCATGTCCCGGCGCATGGCCCAGTCGGGCGCGGCAGGTATCAACCCCAGGCGCACTGTGCCTCGACCTTCGCGCTGGTTGATTGTGTCGATGACCTTCATCAGCCGGTCGCTGCCAGGGCGTGGCGGTGGTGCAAATAGGTCGGGAGTTACTTCGCCCCTTTGGCTCAGGTCCATCAGCAAGATTGCGCACTTCGAGTACGCATACCCTGGCCTGTAGATGCGCTCCAGGGCCTTCAGTGCTGGGCTTAGAAGGTCTCTTGTGTCGTCGGTAGGGAAGGGCAGCGCCACGGTCATTGCGTTGGCGTAGCGCGGCAAATGGGGGCTGTGGAGCTGGGTCTGAAGGCTGACCTGCAGTGCCCCGCAAAGGGACTGCTGCGACCGGAGTTTTTCTGCTGCCCTAGTGACGTAGGACGCCATCGCTTCACGTATAGGGGCCAGGTCTTTCAACTTGTCGCCGAACATCTTACTGCTGCAGATAGCCTGCTTTGGTGGTGGGCCGTCACTGAATCCAAGGCAACTCACACCGCGTAACTCGCGTGCTGTCCGCTCGACCGTGACCCCGAATGTCTTCCGTAGGGTAGCTGCGTCGAAGTGGGCCAGCTCCCATGCGGTGGTGATGTTCATGGTACTTAGCTTCACGGCTAGGCGTCCGCCAATGCCCCAGACTTCTTCGACGGGGGCTATGCGTAGGAGCTTTTCCTGGCGTTCAGGGGATGTGAGGTCGACCACGCCGCCTGTAGCGGGCCACTTCTTAGCCGCCCAGTTGGCCAGCTTTGCCAATGTCTTGGTTGTGCTGATTCCAACGCCGACGGGCATGCCGACCCATTGCAGTAGGCGCTGTCGGATTTGACGACCAAGTACGGCAGGGTCCCCTTGCAGACCGCTGAAGTCAGCCCAGGCTTCATCGATGGAGTAGGCCTCAATCGCCGGGACCATATCCGCCAGGACTTCCATTACCCGGTTTGATAGGTCGGCGTATAACGGGTAGTTGCTCGAACGGACTACGACCCCTAGCTTGCGAAGCTCATCCTTGATCTTGAAGTAGGGGGCTCCCATTGGAATACCCAATGCCTTTGCCTCTGCTGACCTCGCGATGATGCAGCCATCGTTGTTCGACAGGACGACAACTGGCTTCGACTTCAAAGCCGGCTGTGTGGCACGTTCGCAGGAGCAATAGAAGGCGTTGCAGTCGACTAGCGCAATAACCCGCTTCACCATCCAAGCTGGCTGAGTACCCACTTTGCTTGTCCCCATACTTCTACCTGCGTGCCTGAGTGCATATTCACGGGGGCAACCTCTTTGTCAGGTGCTTTCAGTAAGCGCTCGCCGTTGTCATCCTTGGTCAGGAGGCGGAGGCGGTATTGGCTATCGCCGTCCATGTGCACGACGGCAAGGCAATCGGGCTTGCAGTCAATCGACCTGTCGACAGCAATGCGGTCTCCGGGGAACAGGCCAAAACGAAGGAGGCTGTCGTCGTCGACTTTGAACACCCACACCTGGGGCTTTCCCAGGCCCACGATTAGGTCAAAGGACAAGGTCTTTTCCTTCTCGTCTTCGGCGGGGCTTTGGAAGCCTGTGATGCGCAGTTCCTTGCACTCGCGGCTAAGTTTGTGAAGCTGGTCTAAGCGGCCAAGGAGGGTTAGTGACATGGTTCAGGTTGCTCTGTACTGTATTTATGTACAGTATATGCCTGCCGTTCTCGCTGGCAACTCCCAACCGATAATCTGCAACCGTGACAGGGATGTGTTGATGCTCCGCTACCTGCTTTTGCTATGCCTTCTGACCACTAGTCTTGCCCATGCAAGCGCCCCCAGGACCTTCAATGAAGCCAAGAAGGTGGCCTGGAAGCTGTATGCGAAGAACCCCGTTGAGTTCTACTGCGGCTGCCGATTCAGCGGCAACAAGGTTGACCTCAATAGCTGCGGGTACGTGCCTAGGAAGAACCCGGAGCGTGCCGCTCGTATTGAGTGGGAGCACATTGTCCCGGCCTGGACCATCGGGCATCAGCGCCAGTGCTGGCGGAAAGGCGGGCGCTCTCACTGTGCCAAGACTGACCTCACGTTTCGTCGTGCTGAAGCTGACCTGCATAACCTCATCCCGAGCATCGGGGAGTTGAATGGAGACAGGAGCAACTTTGGCTTTGGTTGGCTTCCGCAACAGCCTAGCCAGTACGGCGCATGCCCTATGGTGGTCGACTTCAAGGCGCGTAAGGCGATGCCCCGAAAGGCTGTGCGTGGGATGGTCGCAAGGACCTACTTCTACATGGCCGAACGGTACGCCCTTAGGCTGTCCAAGCAGGACCAGCAGCTCTATACCGCATGGAACAAGACCTACCCTGTGCAGCAGTGGGAGTTGGCCAGGAATCAAAAGATTGCCTGTGTGACGGGGCAGGGGAACCGTTATGTCGGGCCTGTTGACCTGAAGGCGTGCCGTTAATTAGTGCCCACATGGCCACGCTTGGTCAGCCAGTGGTGCGAGGGGGTACGCTCAACTCAACAGCATCGTTATTGCGGAACACGCGTGGCAAAATGCTTTCCTCCACATTAAGTAAGGTTTGCAAGTGAGTGTCATGACGGAGTTTTACAGCAGCATTTCCAGCGCTATTGCGCCAATTCTGAGTTGGATGGATAGCCATTCCGGAATAGCTAGCTGGGCGCAGGCTGTTGGCTCCGTTGTCGCGATTCTTGCGGCTATCGCGATTGCTAGCCGG
Organism: Pseudomonas sp. SG20056; assembly: GCF_031764535.1. Taxonomy (NCBI): domain Bacteria; kingdom Pseudomonadati; phylum Pseudomonadota; class Gammaproteobacteria; order Pseudomonadales; family Pseudomonadaceae; genus Pseudomonas; species Pseudomonas sp. SG20056. The sequence goes on along the minus strand of NZ_CP134499.1, from coordinate 2,582,387 downwards.
CAGAACCGGCATTTGCTTACTCAGGTGTCGAGACAAAAGGAAGAAGACGTTGCGAAGTTTTATGGGGCGTTCAGCGCCTACGCAATGGGTGCTTTGACTCCCTTCGGGAAAATCGAGCAGGAGCTCAAAGGCGAGAATTCAATAGGGTTTCTCCTAAACAACTTTCCGACGGAGAGCATCGAGCGCAACCTGAGAACCCTGGATGATTTTCCGGTCCATTCGCTGCTCAACTACAGGTCAGTAACGGCTGCGCTCAGGGTCCGTGAGAGACTGCACCGTCTCTACGCTACAGCCCAAAGCCTAAAGGCTATTGCAGGTAGATTTGTCGCGACCGACTTCAGCGAAAAGACGTTAGAGTTTCAGGCCCAGCTTTCTGCATTTGAAACGGAACTTCGGCACTTTGAATCCCAAAGGGAATCTGCCTTAGGAAAGATTTACGATGGCCACTCTACAAAGCGGATGCGTTAAGTACTTAGCTGTCTACGTGACCCTGGCATGAAAAAACCAGGGGTGCAGGGATAAGGAGCCCCTTCAGGGGCCCCAGGGAAACTAAACTACGCGGTCACGGCCGGCGATGCGCTGGTCAACAAACGATGGGGTTTCTGGAACATCGCGGCGTTCTCCGCCAGTGCATCAGCTTTGTCGTTTCCGGGGTGACCACTGTGGCCTTTCACCCATGTGACGGTGATTTTATGAAGGCCAGCAATGCTTCGACCTCCAGCCATAGGTCCAGGTTCTCCACGGCCTTCTTAGACGACGTTTTCCAGCCACGGGCCTTCCAGTCCTTCATCCATTCATTGATGCCTTTCACGACGTACTGGCTGTCGGAGTAGAGGTCGAACTGAGCAGGTTGAGGGGTGGCCTTCAAAGCCATGATGGCGGCTGTCAGCTCGGCCCGCTGGTTGGTCTGGCGTTCGCCTTCCAATGGACCAGCAATTTCTAAGATGGCTTCTTGGGGGTTGAGGATTAACGCTCCCCAGCCCCCTCGTGCATTGATCTTGCCGTTGTTGATGCAAGCACCGTCGACGTAGGCGATATAGGTATTCGTGGTCATGTTGTTTTCCTTAAAGGTGATTTTTGGGTGTGGGGTGTCCCGCAGCCTCGGGTTCGAGGGCGCGTGATAGGTAGTGGGTTGGTTAAGCGATGGGCGCTGGGCTAGGGCGGACCAATTCTCGGCATAGATATAGGTGGTTCGCTATGGCGACTGACCAACTCATCTCATGGGGATATAGGTCAGGGCGGTCGTGGAAGGCGTGCAGTCGCGCAGCGGCTGTCGGCTTTCCGCAGAGACCAAGCCCAGTAACGGTTAATGAGGATTGCTGAGGGTGGTCGTGGAAGTAGGAGCTCCAGCTCCTAACTCCTAAATATTCATTCCATCTCAATATCTTTGATTTGGTCAGGCTCTACGGCTTCAGACTGCCGCTACGCGACAGCCAGAACCACGCCCTCCCTTGGTGGTCTTAGTTGTTGCTTCAATCGGCTTCTGTGGTCACCAGTAGGTGCATCTTCTTTATAGTATGCGGCGTTAATTCCCCGGTCTGGATAGAAGGCATCTTCGCCCAGGTCTTGGCGTAGCTTGGCGAGGTCTTCCAGTGATGGCGGGGGCAGGTCATCCAGCAACTCCGAACAAGTTTCGCGGAGCTTCTGTCGGTAGATTGCGTTAACAAATTCGTCCTCTGGTAGATCCATTTCGAAGACCAACCTCTTTGGTCGAGACTTCATCAAGAAGGGCATAGCCAGCTCGATGGCTTTGACGTAGCGCTGTGCCTGCCGAGTCTGAGTCCCGATGATTGCGGCAACGTTATCCGCAGTAACTTCCTCAGCTGTCTCTAGGATGACCATGAGGGAGCGCACTGATAGTGGTTTGGATGAGCCTCCCATGCCAATTGGCCGGTCGTGCCAATCGAGACGGGCAATACCCTCGATAATCTCCTGAGTGAAGAATGGATAGCGGCCGTAGGCGGTGGTTGGGCCAAGAAGTTCGCAGAACGGGTTGAGTATCCTCTTAGCTGGCCGTCCTCTTCGCGTAGTCTTAGGAGGCTTGGCGGGCTGCTTCTTCACTCTGGGCGCAGGTTGCCCTGACTTTGCCAGTAACGTTTGGATTGCCCGGTCAGCATTCGAGCCGACCCTTGCTGATAGAGCTGCAATTTGGGCTGCGGATAGCATCTGGTCAGGGGAAGCAATTTCCTTGGGGCGATAGAACATGGCCTGCTTCACCTCGTCCGTATGATTGGGCCGAGGACGAGCCAGTGGGGCTCCTCCTTGTCAGGCTTTGCAAGGTCTAACAGGTCGCGGTCAAGCCAAGACAGCCCCGCAATAAGGGCAAGCTCCAGGGCTTCAGCAAGGCGTGTGTCGCGGCACTTCCGCTTGCCTAGAGCGATAGCAAGTGTGGTCAGTCGGTCAAGATGTTCGGGCCGTAGGTGCAGGTTGAGGCGCACCAGTTTGTGGGTGTGGTTCATTGGATCGAAGTCCTTTGTTTTGATAGGTGAACGCCAGCGCCCCGCCTGGAGGTTTCCGGGCAGGGTGTTGTGGTCGTTTCGTTGAGGGTGTGGTTTGTCTGAAGACTGTGGGCAAATCGCTGAGTTGGTTCGCCCTCAGCCATACTAGGTATGGCCGTATAGGCGCGCCGTGGCGGTTAGGCGTTGTCCTGCATGGCCTTGCAAGCCCGTTTGACGGTGGCCAGTGAGACGCCCCAGTGGTCGGCAGTGGTGGCGATGCTGGAGCCGGTTTCCTTCCTCCAGGCGGCGATGGCTGCGTCGTCATGCTGCTTTGGTGCACCTAGCTTGCGACCGTCCGCCTTGGCCTTCTCGATGCCTGCCATCTGCCGTGCCTTGATGTTCTCCCGTTCCAGCTCGGCCACGCCGGCCAGCAGGGTCAGCATCAGTTTGCCGGTTGGGTTAGAAAGGTCGAAGCCCTCACGCATGGATATGACAGTGACGCCCTTCGCCTTCAGCGCCTCGACTGTTTCCAGTACGTCGATGGTGTTACGACCCAAGCGGTCGATGGCTGCGACGATGACGGTGTCTCCCTTCCTCGCGAAGCTGAACAATGCAGCGAAGCCCTTGCGCTCCCGTGCCTTGGTGGTGCCGCTGGTGGCTTCGTCGGTGAACCAGCCGTCCTCGCTGATGTTGTAGCGCTGGGCGATGGCGTGGCGCTGTGCCTCGATGGTCTGGCCGTCGGTGCTGACGCGGGTATAGGCAAGGGTGGCGTGCATAGGACGGCTCCAGGGTGGCTCATTGTGTTGGGTCACAATGCTGCTGCATGGCTCAATTGTTGTCAACAGTTGTGAGCCATGCTGCGGGCCGCATTCTTCCGTGGGTGCTGCTAGCCATCCAGCCTGGCTCACAGGGTGTACTTAATGAGCCAGGCCGGGAGTGCTTTACCACAATCGAAACAGGAGCCAGGTGTAGCACCTTGCTCGTCTGCCTCAAGCGGTAGCGGTCAAGTTGGTTCTAGTGGATGGACTGCCAGGGGGCGGGGGGGATTATTGCTGCTGCGTTACTTACTAAGTGGCGCTCAGATTTTTCGCATTTTTAAGCCTTGACCGAACACTCCCTTAGGCATGCGCGGACAAACATGTGTGACAGCTCCCTGTTGTCGTGAAGGTCCTGTCACTGTGCGTGTTGTCGTAAAAATGGTCAGCACCCTTGCAAACGGAAACAAGCCAAGCGGCTGTTGTCGTTGTCGCTGAGGTATACCCAAATCGCTACGCGAGCGTGGTTTCTACTAAGTGTGTGAATCTCGGGGCGGGGTGCGCCGTAGCTGTGTCATGTCTATGCCAGCCGTCTGATGAGCCTGAGGGGGGGGAAGGGGGGAAGGTGCTCGACGTCCCTATATACAAAGGTCATGCAGATTTTTTGCTAGGAAACAGCCCAGCGTCATCTCTAGCAGTGGCTTTGGCTAGGTCAGCAGGCCCGTAGGTGGATTCGCATCGCTTTGGAGGCCAGATACTAACTTCCCGCTAGTAACTAATGGCCGCTGCCTTGGTGCGTGTCGTTGCCTGCTGCTGGCCGGAAGCTGCCTTGCAGGTGTGACGGCTATCGGCCAGGAGCGGGCGTTTTAGAGTAGGGAAAATAATTCGTGCCCTTTAGCAGGAGCTTGGTACTCCTTGCTAGGCGTCACTTCAGCAAGCTAGCCTCAACATAATTTGCAATTGGCAGAGGCCTCGCTCCTGCCCATCGTGATGCCTCGGCTGGTATATTCCAATTTTGGGAAAGCTGCCTGCATCAGAAAAGCAGCACGCTTTGCATTTAGCTTTCTCGTCAGCTTTGCCTACTCGCCCACTTGAACAGACACACAACGGGGCGTACTTGGAGATGATGAACATGGTTGTAGACTGCAGCAATAACAGTGTATGAGGCTAATAGATTGTTAACCACAAGGGATGCAGCAAGGCTTTTCTCAAGCAAGCGTATTGCTGAGATTGCATCTGGAGACTTTTCCTATCTATTGGAAATTGCAGCACTCTACCGAGACTCTCTTAAAGACAGTTTCACGGTGGCTGAAGTTATTGATAATGCATATGCCGAAATTTCAAAAAATTACAGAAGCGAGTATTTTTATAAGAATACTGTCGCTGAAAGACTGTTGCTTGGGCGGCACTCAGTTAACACTGCAACAGTTTTACCAGAGTTCAGGGTTGGGCGGAGCAAGGCTGACTGTGTGATACTAAATGGCAGCTCTTCCTGCTACGAAATAAAGTCAGATTTTGATAATTTAGACAGGCTGCCAGAACAATTATCCTTTTATCGGAAGATTTTTGATAAAACTTATGTCGTTGTAGGTAAAGTCCACATAGATAAAGTACAAAGTCTTTGCCGGGATGATATTGGAATTATCGAGCTAACACCTAAAAAAAGCCTTCGCGTAATTCGAGAGGCAGAAACGTCTAAAGATCCGGTCGATATTCCGGTATTAATGCGCTCTTTGCGAGTAAACGAGTACAAGGAGATTGCGTCAAAAGTCTCTAGTGCGAGCATTGATTACCCCAATACGGAAATCTTTTCCGTCTGTGAGAAGATACTTAAAAGCTCGCGGTCAGAAGATGTTCGAGAAGCATTTTGCTCCACGTTGAAACAGAGCAGGAAAGTCGAGAAAAACTATGTGCTTTCACTTCCTCGTTCATTATTAATGGCAGGGATAGGGTTCAAACTGCGAACCGATCAGAGGCGTGGGCTTGTAGAGAATTTAAACAAAATCTTTAGTAAGGATGCTATATGTACTACCCGATTCTACGAGGCAAACAATTTGAGCTAATAGCTCTAAGGGAACTGGCGGGACATATTCAACCTGACGTTATTCGTCCTGTGATTGAGCCCGTGAGAGGTAATCTAGCCCCCCTCATCAAGACAGTCGAAGTACTATCCGAATCGGGGATAGTCCCATTGGTGATAATTAATCCAACCATAGGTGATTTTGCCAAGGGCTCTGATGGGTTGCTTGAGCTTTTTAAAACCACAGAGAATTTCACTCCCTGCATAAAAGTAAGAAGCGCTGAAGATTTATCTTTGTTGGCCAAGCTTGGGCTTTCTCTGTCTGATAGTGCGATCTTTATTGAGGGCGGAATTGATAAAGAATTGCTAGGCCAATTAAAAGAAGCGAGCTGCGTTCTTGTAAACAAAGACAAAGCCCACTCAGGTGCAATATCTCGCTTAAATAATGTTGTGCTTTATGGCGACTTTTTTGAAAAAAAGGTCCGAAATGCTGACTATAAGGAAAAGTCATTTTATTCTTCCCTTCACACTGAGTGGAGGACTTATAAGAATGCAATAGGGTTTGGCGACTATACGATTCTTAGTGAGGAATATAGTGAGGCTGGCGGTCCCGCGTATGTGGTAACCATTCATCTTAGTTATGTTGATGATGATGAATTTGATGCGATGTATGTTCGACACTTCTCGTCTTTTAATGATGATTCGCCTGCAAACCCGGGCGGTAAATTCAAGTCTGCGCTTGACAAGGTTTCCGACTATATAATTGAAAATCCAGGGGTTTTTGTTGAGACCCGAGGGCTTAACGAGTTATTGAATCTTCGTGGAAACCCATTCCCTGGATTAGGGCAAGTGAAGAAGTACTCAATGAAACACCACATTGAGACCACCTGCGAATTCGTTCGGGGTGAATGATGCCTAGATGCTGCGCTAGATGCTTTCAAGATTCAGTAATTGTGGCTAAGATAATTTCCGAAGGAGCGATCAGTCGGTGCAGTTACTGTGGTGAAAACCAAGTATCCTGCATAGATCCGGCGATCCTGACCGATAAGCTAGAACTGTTTACTTATGGATTATCTGAAGATGAAAATGGACGTCCATTTTCTCAGATTCTTGAGTTTTATGGGCTATTTAGCGAACAAGTCCGCCAGCCGATTTCATTAATCAATGATATATTTGGAGATGGAGCGGCTTGCCAGCGATTTCAGCTTGACTTTAATGTTGCAACATATACAGATCAGTGGGAAGAATTCAAGCTTGAACTTAAGCATAAAAATCGTTTCTTCCCAAAGGCCACCATTCACTCATCTCTGTTCAGCCGGTCAACTACCGACGGCACAGAAGCGGTCCTGTTTCAACTTCTGGAACAGTTAAAAATTCCTGTTAATGAGAAAGAAAGTTTCTTCAGGGCCAGAATATCTGAAGCTCCTTTGGATGCCAGCCAAATGGGCTGTCCACCACGCGAGCGGGTTACAGGTGGAAGGGCGAATCCACTTGGGATTCCTTACCTCTATGTTGCCGACACGTTACAAACCTGTATTAGCGAAGTAAGACCTAGCAACTCAAGTTGTGTATATGTGTCTGAGATTACACCAATCCGGGAGCTCTCTGTTCTAGACTTAACCTCTCCCCGTAAACTGTGTTCCGCTTCTGCTTTCGAAGAGGAACAATTATCCGCTGCGTTAGGATTCCTTGAGCTTCTTGAGCTGTTCTCCGAAGAACTATCCAAACCTATCAGGCCGGAAAATGGGAGCTTGGATTATATTCCTACTCAATTTCTTTGTGAGTTCATCAAGAGTGAAGCAAAATTCGATGGCCTTGTTTTCAACAGCTCATTCGGGAATGGGAAAAACTTCGTGTTCTTTGATGGCGATACTTTAGTTCCTGCGAAGCCGAAGATGTATATAGTTAACAGGACTGTTCACGAATATGAGCTGGGCTAAAATGCTGATTTTTTCAAGCCAAGAGTAAAGAGGGAAGATCTGTTCTCCCTGCTTTTATTTCTGTTTTTGGCTAGTTGCAGCCCTTGGTCAGAGAAAGCTCCCGTCCATAAGTGAACGCTCTAAGTGTCTACTAAACTGGAAGTTATTCAGTCCACAGCGAATGGCAATATCTCTGACATCTAGTTGAAAATTATATAGATACCCAAGCACAAGGATGATTCATGACTCGCCCCATAGCTACCCTGTGGATTGCTCTCACCCTCACAGGCTGCGCGGCAACGCACCCGAAGCAGGCCCCGGTCAGCTTTCAAAGTTTTACAGCCCCGATAGGCAAACCCCTAAGCACTGGGACCGGAGAAGACCTCTTCGTTGAAGGAGCATTTATACAGGGCGAGAAGATTGCCATTGAGCAAGACACCGACCTCATGATTCCGGGGTCTATGATGATTCCTTTCCCTGCCCATATCGGTGCCGGAGAGCTGTCACTGACTCACATCACACCAGACTGGAAGTACTTCTGCGGGGAACCCGAGAGCGTTTCAGCATCGTTTCCTGGTCTAGGGAGCGTGATTGCCGACGGTGACTGCGTAGGCGTTCGAGTGTCCACCACCAACTCCTCCAAGAAGGAGTGGGTCGTAGACAACTCAAACCACAACGGGATGAGCACCATCTGGACTAAATCACTATCAAGCGAACAGTCCTCAGCCATTTACCCTGTGAAGTCCAAGACACCTTTCAGTGTGAAGAATCTGAAGCGCATCGCCTTTGATGGCTACTTTAGCGGCCAACTGCACTTCACTTGGCAGGAGGTCTCTCCTGGCATGAGCGACTCCCGTGAATTCACCTTCGACTTCGATGGAAGCCCCACCGTTGTCGGTATCAAGGGCAACATCTTCAAAGTCCACAAAGCAGACAACCTCTCCCTTCAATACGAGTGGGTGAAGATTGCCCGATAATCCAAGTCTTATGAGTCGCACAAGAAGGTCGTAGATTGCGCGTGCTTATTGGCAGCTATAGCCCAGGAAAGCTGGAGTGTAGGGTTTGACTGGTGTATCGGCGGTTCGACTCCAGTACGTCCATCAAACGACCTGGCTTGGGTAGCTGGCATTGTCCCGTAGATAGCTGAGTGCACGTTGTAGTGTCTCCTCGTAGTCTTTCAAAAGACCCAGAGCCCGATTGAATGACAGTGGTCCACCACCAGCTTCATTTTATTGTGGCTTGCCATAATGAAGCCTTTATTCACAGCCAGCATCGTAATTGGGTGTGTTGTGGCTGGGTGTAGGATTGATCCTCCTTGCTCTTGACTGGTACAGAACACTGGTACAGACTGCAATTCATTGGAGACTTGAACCCCTTGATTTATAAGGGTTTCAGCGGGGAAGTCCCGGCGAATGTAGACTCGTGGGTTCGAATCCCACCTTCACCGCCAGATAGATTCACGAGAAAGCCCGACCCAGTGTCGGGCTTTTTCGTTTCTGCCGTTTGCGGTTGGCTCGGCGGCCTTTATGGTGTGTTTAGGATTTGATGGAGCAGCGCATGCGCGCAACCTGGGACATTTTCTGCAGCGTTGTTGATAACTACGGCGATATCGGGGTGACCTGGCGCCTGGCGCGGCAGTTGGTGGCCGAGCATGGTTTGGCGGTGCGGCTGTGGGTCGATGATCTGGGGGCGTTTGTGCGCCTGTGTCCGCAGGCAGATGCACTGGCGCTGCGGCAAATCCAGCAGGGCGTTGAGGTCTGTTTATGGCGGGCCGAGTGGCAGGCTATCGAGCCTGCGGATGTGGTGATCGAGGCGTTTGCCTGTGAGTTGCCGGCCGCTTATATCGCGGCAATGGCGGCGCGTAAGCAGAAAGTGCTCTGGCTCAATCTGGAGTACCTCAGCGCCGAGGAGTGGGTTGAGGGCTGCCATGGTTTGCCTTCGCTGCAGTCCAATGGCTTGTCGAAGTTCTTCTTCTTTCCCGGCTTTACTGCAGGCAGCGGCGGCTTATTGCGTGAGCGCGAGCTGCTGCAACAGCGCCGGGCGTTTCAGGCGGATAGCGGCGCCCGCGATGAATTTCTGAGCAGCATCGGCGTAACGTCGGTGCCGGGTGCGCGACTGATCTCCCTGTTTGCCTATGAGAACGCTGCGCTGGCCAGCTGGCTGGATGTGCTGGCTGTCGACGCGCAAGCCAGCCAGTTACTGGTGCCAGAAGGGCGCATTCTGGCGGATCTGCAGGCTTGGCTGGGTTGCACAGCTATGCGCGCTGGGGATGTGCAGCAGCGTGGCCAACTGCATGTTCAGGTTCTGCCGTTTATTCAGCAGGACCAGTACGACCGATTGCTATGGAGTTGCGACTTCAATGCGGTGCGTGGGGAGGATTCCTTCGTCCGTGCGCAATGGGCCGGGCGGCCATTGCTCTGGCATATCTATGAGCAGGCGGACAACGCTCATCTGGAAAAGCTCGACGCTTTTCTGGCTCTCTATAAGGAAGGCTTATCAGTGGATGGGCAGCGTGCCTTGGTCGAGTTATGGCATGCCTGGAATACCGGTCAGTCGGTCAAAGAAAGTTGGATTCAGCTGCTAAATCACTGGCCAGAACAGCGGCTACATGCTGAGAAGTGGTGTCTACAGCGGGCTTCTCAGGCTGATCTTGCCGAGGCGCTGGTGAAGTTTTACCTAAATTGGCTATGATACGCGGCCAAGAATTTTGTAATTCCATCCAAACCCGGATATTCGTATGAAAACCGCACAAGAAATGAAGCCCAACAGTGTGGCCCTGATTGATGGCCAACCTTGGCTGATCCAGAAGGCCGAATTCACCAAGTCCGGTCGTAACAGCGCCATCGTTAAAATGAAGCTGAAGAACCTGCTGAGCGGTTCCTCGACTGAAACCGTATACAAGGCCGACGACAAAATGGAGCCAGTTATTCTGGACCGCGTTGACGTGACCTACTCGTACTACAGCGAGCCGAACTACGTGTTCATGGACGCTGAATTCAACCAGTACGAACTGAACAAAGACGATCTGGAAAGCGTAATGCCGTACATCGTCGATGGCATGACCGACGTCTGCGAAGCCGTATTCTTCGAAGGCAAAGTGGTTTCGGTTGACCTGCCGACCACCATCGTTCGCCAGATCACTTACACCGAAGGTTCCGCCCGTGGCGACACTTCCGGCAAAGTGATGAAGCCAGCCAAGCTGAGCAACGGTACTGAGATCAAAGTCGCTGATTTCTGCAACATCGACGACTGGATCGAAATCGACACTCGTACCGGTGAGTACAAATCCCGCGCTAAAGCTCCGGTCTAAGACCGGCTTTAACGGCGAGAAGAAAAGCCCGACCTTGAGTCGGGCTTTTTTGTGGGCCGCCATTCATGGCGGCCTACCTTAGGGCCGTCGCTCGCGACGCTAAAAATGATGCGCGATTATTCTTTATGCCTGCTGTTTCAGCCTCTAGCTACGTTGCAGGCCACTTTGCAGCGCCAGGTCCCAGGGTGCTACCGGGCCGAAACGGGCCTTGAGGAACTCCAGCAACAAGCGGCTGCGCGAGTCGGTTTCACGTTCCAGGCGCAGGGCGTAGATGCCGCTGGGCTCGGGGGCGGGAAGGCCGTTTTCGCAGAACAGCGGCAGCAGTTCGCCGCGTAGCAGGTAGTCGCTGATCAGCCAGGTTGGCAAATGGGCAATACCCAAGCCGGCGAGGGCGCTGAACAGCAGTGCTTCGGCGTTGTTGGCGGTCATGCGCAGGCGTTTGGGGCGACACAGTTGCAGTTTGCCGTCTTGCTCGAACCGCCAGGCATAGGGCGGGGCCAAGCTGTCCCAATCGAGACCATCATGCTCCAGCAGTTCATCAGGGCTGCGCGGTACGCCGCGCCGCGCCAAGTATTCGGGGCTGGCGCAGACGACCCGAACCATCGGCGATAGCGCGGTGGCGACCAGACGGGTGTCAGCCAGAGGGCCGATGCGCAGCACTAGGTCGACTTCACCCAGGTGGGTGCCATGTAGATCGACGAAGCTGTCGATCAGGCGCAACTGCACATCCAGCCCGGGATAGGCGGCCAGAAACTCGGCAATCGCCGGAGCCAGATGCCGCCGACCGAAGGGTGCCGGCGCGTCGATGCGGATTAGCCCTTCCGGCGCGCTGCTCAGTGATACGGCTTCGGCGCGAGCCAGGTGCAGCTCGGCGAGGATGCGCCGCGCGCGTTCGGCAAATGCCAGGCCTGCGGAGGTGGCGCGCACTGCATGGGTGCTGCGGCTGAACAGGCTGCTGCCGAGCGAGCGTTCCAGAGCATCAATGCGCCGGGCCACTGCCGAGGGCGTCAGTGGGTGGCGGCGGGCAGCGGCAGAAAAGCTGCCGGTCTCCAGTACGTCTAGAAATAAACTGAGTTGGTCAGTCAGGCTATCGGGGTTCATGGTCAGGCCCTGCTGTGCGGTTTATGCATAGCCATTTTGCGTTGCTGTGCGTTTCGCGGCTAGTGACGAATGTCTAGGCTGTGCGGCATCACTTCGGAGCCCGCTGATGACCTTGCTCGATTTTGCCCTGAACCTTCTGCTCGGACTGGCCCTCGGCACTCTGGGCGGTCTGTTTGGGATTGGCGGTGGGCTGATCGCCATTCCTGCGCTTGGCGTGTTGTTTGGCCTGGATCAACAGTTAGCTCAGGGTACGGCGCTGGTGATGGTGGTGCCCAATGTGCTGTTGGCGCTGTGGCGTTATCACCAGCGCAACCGTATCGACTGGCGCCATGCGTTGGCCTTGGCGGTGCCTAGCCTGATATTTGCTGTGCTGGGCGCGGGCTGGGCAGTCACTGTAGATGCCGAGCACATGCGCCTGGGATTTGTGGTTTTTCTGGTGTTGCTGGCGGCCTACAACCTCTCTCGGTTGTACAGCCAACCGGCCATGCTCTCGGTTGGCCTGCGCTATCCCTGGCCCTGGCTGACGCTGCTAGGCAGTGGCGCCGGTTTGCTCGGTGGATTGTTCGGTGTGGGCGGCGCAGTGTTGGCGACGCCAGTGTTGACCACGGTATTTGGCACCAGTCAGGTAGTTGCGCAGGGGCTCTCTCTGGCGCTGGCGGCCCCAAGCACGGCTGTTACCCTGGCAACTTACGCTACACATGATCACGTCGACTGGTTGCTGGGCGCGCCCCTGGCGTTAGGCGGTTTGCTGAGTATCAGTTGGGGAGTGAAGTTCGCCCATGCGTTGCCTGAGCGGGTGTTGCGCGGGTTGTTTGCCGGCTTTCTGCTGCTCTGCGCAGTACTGCTGGGGTTTAAAGTCTGAAGCCTTCGACGATCTGTTCGGCCAGGGTCTCGGTGACTTGCGACTGAGTTTGGCTGTTACGCAGTAGTACGATACTGGCGGAGGGCATCACCGGCAGGCCCTCGGCCGTGCCGATGATGCGCATATCTGGGGTAATCAGGCTTTGCAGTTGAGCGGTAACCGCCAGGCCTGCGCTGACTACCGCCATGATCGCCGACAGGCTTGGGCTGGTGTAGGCGATACGGTATTCGCGCTCCATGGCGTCCAGCGCGTTGCAGGCCCAGGAGCGGCAGAAGCACTGGGCATTGAACATCGCCAGTGGTAAAGGCTCCTGCTCATGCGGGCTGAAGCCATGGGCTTCGGCCCAGACAATGCGTTCTTGGCGCAGCAGTTGGCCAATTTCGGTGCCGGGCTCGCGGGTGACGATGGTCAGGTCAAGGTCCTGGCGCTGCAACAGCTGGAACGACGGTTCGCAGTGCAACTCGACCTGCACCAGTGGATAGGCCTGAGCGAAGCGCGACAGGATGCCTGGCATAAAGCGCATCACATAATCGTCCGGCGTGCCAATGCGCACGGTGCCAACCATATGCGGGGCACGCATGCTGCTCATCACCTCACTGTGCAATTTGAGAATGCGACGGGCATAACCGAGCAATAACTGACCTTCGGCCGTAAGACTGAACTGGCGGCCGTCGCGAATGAACAGTGGACGCTGCACCACGTCTTCTTCCAGGCGCTTCATCTGCATGCTGACCGCTGATTGGGTGCGGTTGACCATTTCCGCTGCGCGTGTAAAACCCCCGTGATCTGCAATCGCGACAAAGGTGCGCAGCAGTTCGCTGTCGATGCTCGGGTAACTGGCCATACATCAATCTCCGAGATGCATTGCATAAGTAACATTCGTTGGATTGATCATAAGTCGAGCGCGAGACTGTCGCCAACCCCACAAGGAGGGCGACGAGATGAAAGGTCAAAAAGGTTATGCAATAGCCAGTGCTGGGCGCTTAAAGAGCCGTCGGCCGACTGAAATACTGCGTGCGCTTGGTCGCCAGTTTGCCCGCTGGTGGCAGTTGGCCGAGCAACGGCGGCGCCTGGCCATGCTTGATGATGCGGCGTTGAAGGATCTGGGTTTAAGCCGTGCGGATGTTATCCAAGAAAGCGAACGTTCATTCTGGGATGACCCGTTGGCGCGCTGATTGGCGGACTATGTACGACGGAGCTGCATGCCCGGTCAGGTGTATTTAGCAGTCCACTGATGCCGAAATGCTTAAGCGTGGTCAGGAGTGGTTAAGCAGGGGCAATGAGCGACATAGGAGGTTACGGGGCATTGGCCTTTGATGCAGACGATCGTCGGGCGTCTGGCGTTCTGTTATCGCCAGGCGTTTGCGGCGCCGCATGCGCTTGTGTCTGAGTCCGACGAATAGCGGTAAGCCTTAGTTGTTGCGGCTTGGCTTGAACCCTGAACGATACGGGCGGATCACCGGAGCGGCAAGCCTGTGGCGCATCCGCTACAATGCGCGCCGAATTTGTCTTGCCCGAGAGCCCGCCCATGTCCGCCTGCCAGACCCCGATCATCGTTGCCCTGGATTTCCCGACCCGTGATGCCGCGTTGGCATTGGCTGATCAGCTAGATCCCAGGCTGTGCCGGGTCAAGGTAGGCAAGGAGCTGTTCACCCGTTGCGGGCCGGAGATCGTCAATGTGCTGGCCGGCAGGGGCTTCGAGGTGTTTCTCGATCTGAAATTCCACGACATCCCCAATACCACGGCCATGGCCGTCAAGGCTGCGGCGGAGATGGGCGTGTGGATGGTCAATGTGCACTGCTCGGGCGGCCTGCGCATGATGGCAGCCTGCCGCGAAACCCTGGACAAGCTGGAGGGGACCAAACCACTGCTAATCGGCGTAACCGTGCTGACCAGTATGGAGCGCGAAGATCTGGCGGGCGTTGGTCTGGATCTAGAGCCGCAGGCGCAGGTGCTGCGTCTGGCCGGGCTGGCCGCACAGGCCGGTCTGGATGGCCTGGTGTGTTCGGCCCAGGAAGCGCAGGCGCTGAAGGCCGCGTACCCGGCGCTGCAACTGGTGACGCCCGGCATTCGTCCGGCCGGCAGCGCTCAGGATGACCAGCGCCGCATTCTGACGCCACGTCAGGCGTTGGATGTCGGTTCCGATTATCTGGTTATTGGTCGACCGATCAGCCAGGCTGCTGATCCTGGCCAGGCGTTGGCTGCTGTAGTGGCGGAGCTGACCTGATGCTACGCGGCAAGCTCGGCTTTGCGCTTGCCGCCTGAATTTGTCTGAAGAGCTGTATACAATCGCTGTATTTCGACTAGCCAGGTTTTCTCCATGCATCCCGCCGCCGAAGATTCGCCACTGGGCAAGTCCAGTGAGTACATCGCGACCTACACCCCGTCTTTGTTATTCCCCATTCCGCGTGCCGCGAAATGGGCCGAGCTGGGCCTGAGTGCCGAAACGCTGCCGTATCAGGGTGTGGATTTCTGGAACTGTTTTGAGCTGTCCTGGTTGTTGCCATCCGGCAAGCCGGTGGTGGCCATGGGCGAGTTCGCCATTCCGGCCGACTCGCCAAATATCATCGAGTCGAAATCCTTCAAGCTGTACCTCAATTCGCTGAATCAGTCGGTGTTCAACAGTGCTGACGAGCTGGTGGCGGTACTGGTGCAGGACCTCTCGGCAGCCGCCGGCAAGCCGGTTGGCGTGCGCGTGCGCAGCCTGGCTGAGGTAACGGCTGAAGGTGTGCAGGCCGCACCAGGCGTCTGTATCGACGAGCTGGATGTAGCCATCAGCAACTATGAGCAGCCGCAGCCTGAGCTGCTGCGCTGTGATGCCGCGCGAGTGGTCGAGGAAAGCCTGCACAGTCATCTGCTCAAATCTAATTGCCCGGTCACCGGCCAGCCGGATTG
This sequence comes from Pseudomonas sp. SG20056, assembly GCF_031764535.1. Lineage (NCBI taxonomy): Bacteria > Pseudomonadati > Pseudomonadota > Gammaproteobacteria > Pseudomonadales > Pseudomonadaceae > Pseudomonas > Pseudomonas sp. SG20056. Next base: position 2,567,087 of record NZ_CP134499.1, on the reverse strand, counting down.
GGGCACGCTGGTGGTGCAGTACCGTGGCCTGGCGCTGGATCACGCCAGTCTGTTGGCCTATCTGGTGAGCTTTCGTCAGCATGCGGATTTTCATGAGCAGTGCGTGGAGCGGATCTTTCTCGACCTGCAGCGCCTGCTCAAGCCTGAGCACCTGACGGTGTATGCGCGTTATGTGCGCCGTGGTGGGTTGGATATCAATCCCTATCGCAGCAGCGGGCCCATCAGCCCAGATAATCAGCGTTTGGTGCGCCAGTAATGCAAAACCCCAGCTAAGTGCTGGGGTTTTCGTTAGTGCTGTGTGCGTTTAAATACCCATATTGGCCAGGCTCTGCACGATATTGCGCAGGGTGCCGGCGAGGGTTGGGTGGCTGGCTTCGAAGCGCTCCACCGCGAGGTTAACCCCGTCGATCAGCGTTGCGTCAGGTGCAGCTGCTGCCTGGCGGGCCAGCTGTAGTTCAATTTCCTGGGTCAGTACAAACAGCTCGGCGCGTTCCTCTTCAGTCAACGGTGGCTGTTCAGCCAGTTGGTTGCGCAGATCTTGCAGTTGTTGCTGCAGGCGGCTTGCAGGCATGGAGTTCTCCCTTTGGTAGTCGACAGATTGACTGACCTTACGCAGGGGCGAAAGGTTCTGCATGCCTTCAGATTAATCCAAGCCAGCAGGCTTTGCTTGCTTTGGATCAAGCGTGAGGCATGGATTCAGCCGGCATTCTGGCGCTTGCTCAGGGCTTTTCACCCTTGTGCCGACGTAGGCTGAGATCCGCCAGGCAGGTGGGCAGGTCGCTGAGCTGGTCAATCACCGAATGCACGCCAAGGCGGTACAGGCTGAGGGTGGCCTGGCTACGCAGTCGATCACGCTCGCTCATCGGCAGACTTTGCCAGTCAGCCGGCGCCAGGCCGCAAAGCGGACCGCTGATGGCCAGGCCGATGGTCCAGATGCCGGCATTTAACGCCGCCTGCAACAGGCGTGGTTCGCCACTGACCAGGACGCAGCCTTCGAGCTGATCAACCTGTAGCTCTATCAGGCTCCGCCAGATGGCGTCAGGTGCCGGCCATGGGCGCGTGCTGTGGCTGGATATGCCTGGCAACCAGTCCGGGAGTGCGCTGGCCATGCTGATGCTGGCGTCGCGTGGCAGTTCATCCAGCCAGGCGCAGGGCACGCTCTGTTGGTGCAGCTGTTCAAGCAAGGGCAGGGCGGCATGGGTGGCCTCGGCATGTTCGCATGCGGTTTCGCAGAGGGTCTGCTGGTAAGCCTGCCACTCTTCAGTTAAGGGTTCACGGCCGAGGGCCTGCTGCAGGCTTTGGTGATTGGCTGCCTTTGGGTAGAGGCGTTGCAGGGTCAGCGGGATGGTGCGTGCACCGAAATCAACCAGGCAGCCGGAAAGACTAAACAGGATGGCGGTGAAGGCGGGCGAGGTGGCGGGCGTTTGCATGGGCCGTCCTTGAAAATGATCTAGTCCAGGCTAGTGCATTCAGGTTACAGGCAGATGAAGGCTTTATTTCCGTCTGCACCTCCGGCAATCACTGGGCTGTACGGCAACAGGCGGTAAGATTTTTTCAGCTATTTGTTCGTCCGCTATGCTGCCTATTTATAGGGCTGCCGTCTTATACTGCGCGGCCTGATTTGGCCGCCTATGGCAGCCTGAGTATTTTCAAGGAGCGACTATGATGCGTGTGACCGGTGCGAGCTGGATTGAACGATTGAGCCTGTTGATTGCCTGTACCGGCGCGCTGTTGCTGCCTGCGCTGGCGCAAGCCAACGAAGAAGACCCTTGGCAGGGTTACAACCGCTTTATGTTTCGGGTCAACGATAACGTTGATACCTATACCCTCAAGCCGTTGGCCAAGGGTTATCAGGCGGTGACGCCACAGTTTCTTGAAGATGGCGTGCACAATGTCTTTCGCAACATTGGCGATGTCGGCAACCTGGCCAACAACCTGCTACAAGGCAAGTTGCATGACGCTGGAGTTGATGGCGGTCGCTTGATCTTCAATACCACCTTCGGCCTGCTGGGCTTCTTCGATGTTGGCAGTGCTATGGGCCTGCAGCGCAGCGATGAAGATTTCGGTCAGACCATGGGCGTCTGGGGGCTCAACAGCGGGCCTTATGTTGTGCTGCCATTGTTGGGGCCAAGCACCGTACGTGATGCCTTCGGCAAGGTGCCTGACAGCATGCTGACCGCACCTGCGTTTATCGATCATGTGCCGACGCGCAATGTGGTGCGCGGCGTTCAGGCGGTTGACCTGCGGGCCAGTTTGCTCAAGGCCGAGCGCATGGTCAGCGGTGACAAATACATCTTTATCCGTAACGCCTACTTGCAGAATCGCGAATTCAAAGTGCGTGACGGTGAGGTTGAAGACGATTTCTGAATTTGTTGGGTAAACAAAAAGGCGGCCGTGCGGGCCGCCTTTTTTGTTGTCCGAGCATTTCAGCTCATGGAAATAATTGCTAAACCTAGTGCCTGGCGGCCGTCTTCCAGTGTGCTGACGCGCATCACTTCGGCTTGGGCATCCAGGCCGCGTAATTCGTTGTGATCAGACGCGATGTGCACGCGTACCTTGTCGCCCATCTTTACTGCGCTTTCGGCTTCCAGCTGCATGCCTGTGCTGGACAGGTCGAGACACAGTGCAGGAATTTCCTTGCCGTCATGGTGCAGGGTAACGGGGGCCTCTAGCCGCATGCGGATGTAATCGCGTTTCTCACTGTAGGCACGATCATTTTGGCTCATGGGCTTTTTCCTCTTGTTATGGGGGCTGTCCTGCAGCTCTTATAACCTTGGCTGATTTGAGGTGTAAAGTCGTACGGCGACGACCGGCATGCGCTTGAATCACGTTACGGATGGGAGTACCGTCTGCGCCTTGAAGCAAGCCGAGTTCGCGCGTCCAGGCGCTTGTCCTGACGCATAAGCCAACCCATACCCGGCGCAGTTTGCCTGGATACCTCATGCACAAAACCAGTGCCACGCTGCTGATAATCGATGACGACGACGTAGTGCGCGCGAGTCTCGCAGCCTACCTGGAAGACAGTTGTTTTCATGTGCTGCAGGCCGCCAATGGCTTGCAGGGGCTGGAAGTCTTTCATGCTGAGTCGCCGGATCTGGTGATCTGTGATCTGCGCATGCCGCAAGTCGATGGTCTCGAGCTGATCCGCCGCATCAACGCCCTGCAAGTGGAAACCCCGGTAATCGTGGTGTCTGGTGCTGGTGTGATGAGCGATGCTGTCGAAGCCTTGCGTCTGGGCGCAGCCGATTACCTGATCAAACCTCTGGCCGATCTCGCCGTGCTTGAGCATTCAGTGCGTCGTGCGTTGGATCGTGCCAATTTGCGCCTGGAAAACCAGCGCTATCGCGACGAGCTGGAAACCGCCAACCGCGAGCTGCAAGCCAGCCTGCACCTGCTGCAGGAAGATCAGAACGCCGGCCGCCAAGTGCAGATGAACATGCTGCCGGTAACGCCGTGGCAGGCTGATGGCCTGAACTTCGCCCACCAGATCATTCCTTCACTGTATCTATCGGGCGATTTTGTCGATTATTTCCGTGTCGATGACAGTCGTATCGCGTTTTATCTGGCTGATGTTTCCGGGCATGGCGCTTCTTCGGCATTTATCACCGTGCTGCTGAAATTTATGACCACACGCCTGCTGTACGAGTCGCGGCGCGGTGGCAACCTGCCAGATTTCAAACCCTCTGAAGTGCTCGGCCATATCAACCGTGGCCTGATCAACTGCAAGCTGGGCAAGCACGTGACCATGCTCGGCGGTGTGATCGACCAGGCCAACAACCGTCTGACCTACAGCATTGGCGGTCATCTACCGCTGCCGGTGCTTTACAGCGAAGGCCAGGCACGTTACCTGGAAGGTCGTGGTTTGCCGGTTGGGCTGTTTGTCGAGGCCGAGTACAACGACCTGGAGCTGGAGCTGCCAGAGGCCTTCAGTCTCACGCTACTTTCTGATGGCATTCTCGATCTGTTGCCGGGCGATACCTTGAAAGACAAGGAAACCCTGTTGCCGCAGCTGATCAGCTCTGCGGGTGGCACCCTTGATGGCCTGCGTAAGGCTTTTGGGCTGGCCAATCTGGGGGATATGCCGGATGATATTGCCTTGCTGGTGTTAAGCAGGAACCTTGCATGAACCCTGGGATAAGCCCCGGTAGAATCCAGTTTGCTGAACAAGACGGCACCTTCATTTTGAAGTTTGTCGGTGAAGTGCGTCTGACGCTGTGTTCGGCCCTAGATTCGACCATCGAGAAAATCTTCACCGCGCTGAATTTCTCAGCCATCGTGATTGATCTGACCGAGACCCGCAGTATCGATAGCACGACTCTCGGGCTGCTGGCCAAGCTGTCGATTCTGTCGCGGCAGAAGGTTGGTCTGTTGCCGACGGTGGTGACGACTCACGCCGATATCACTCGGCTGCTGCAGTCGATGGGTTTTGATCAGGTATTCAATATCGTCGATACACCGGTGCCGTGCCCGGATTGCCTGGATGATCTGCCGTCGCAGGATCAATCGGAAGAGCTGGTACGCGCCAAGGTGCTGGAAGCGCATCGCATCCTGATGGGGTTGAACGACTCCAATCGCGAAGCCTTCCACGATCTGGTCAATGCCCTCGAGCATCATTGATGGGTCTGGCTAAACAAACGGGGCGCTCATTGAGCGCCCCGTTTGCATTTAGGTCATTTAAGCCATTTAGGTCACTCAAGCCATTCAGGCTTGAGCGGTCAGCAGTTTTTCCAGCTTTTCCTGATCGCGGGCAAACAGGCGAATGCCTTCGGCAAGTTTTTCCGTGGCCATGGCGTCTTCATTCATGGCCCAGCGGAACTGGCTTTCGCCGAGGCTCTGCTTGGCTTCGGCAGCTTTGCCTGGGCTGAGCAGGCGCGCCAATGGCTGCTGATCATCAGCCAATTGTTGCAGTAGTTCCGGGCTGATGGTCAGGCGATCACAGCCAGCCAGTTGTTCGATCTGGCCAATGTTGCGGAAGCTCGCACCCAT